>DASTPH010000120.1:0-38696 GCA_035762305.1 Anaeromyxobacteraceae bacterium | reverse complement strand
CTGCGACGCCAGGCCCGCAGCGGCGAGCGCGGCCTCGGCCTTCGCCGCCACCGTCTCCAGCTCGTCGTTCGACGCCTTCATGGCCCGGAGCGCCGGCTGCGCCTTGGCCAGGCAGGACTCTACGCCGGCGCGGGCCTCCAGGAGGATCGCCTTGTCGCGCGCGGCGTCCGAGCCGTAGAGCGCCGAGCGGAACTGCAGCGCCGGGTAGCCGCACCCGCGGGTGGGGTCGACCGGCCACTGCGAGGTGAGGATCGCGTAGTTGTTGGTCCATGACGCCTGAAGCTGCTTCCCGAGCTCCTTGGCGCGCTCGGCTGAGGCCGGGTCGCGCCCCCCCATGGCGGCGAGCCGCTCCAGCTGGCGGCCGGTCTTGAGCCCCATCTGCAGCCGCCCGGCGCGCCAGCGCTCGATGGTGATCTGGTTCCCGACGTCCACGGCCGACTTCCACAGGGCCTGGTCCGCCGGAGAGCCGGGGGGAGGAGATTGCTCACCCATGTCCGCCGGGGCGGGGCTCGCGGCCGCCTTCCCCGGCGCGGTCGAGGTCGCCGGTCCGGAGGGAGCCGCCGCACCGGCAGCGGGCTCGGCTGGCCACCCGGTCCGGGGTGACAGCGCCAGGGCCAGCGTCAGCATGGCAGGAAGGCGGAGCGCGTGCATCCAAGAAGGAAATCACGAAACCCGGCCGTGGTCGACGAGTTCCTCGGTCAGGGACGTCAGCCCCGCTCCATCACCACCGCCAGCCCCTGCCCCACGCCGATGCACAGGCTCACCACCGCGTAGCGACCCTCCCGGCGCCGGAGCTCGCGCGCCGCGGTGAGGCACAAGCGCGCCCCGGAAGCGCCCAGCGGGTGCCCCACCGCGATGGCGCCGCCGTTGGGG
The DNA here is from genome assembly GCA_035762305.1 of Anaeromyxobacteraceae bacterium. Taxonomy (GTDB): domain Bacteria; phylum Myxococcota; class Myxococcia; order Myxococcales; family Anaeromyxobacteraceae; genus DASTPH01. The sequence goes on along the minus strand of DASTPH010000120.1, from coordinate 37,823 downwards.
TTCACCCGCGGGTCGTCGAAGGGGAGGCCGAGAAGCGCGAGGCACGCCAGCACCTGGCTGGCGAAGGCCTCGTTCACCTCGATGACGTCCATCTGCTCGAGCCGCAGCCCGGCGCGGCGAAGCGCCTTGGGGATGGCGAAGGCCGGGCCGATCCCCATGATCCGGGGCTCGACGCCCACCGCGGCGGCAGAGAGGATGCGGGCCAGCGGCCGGACGCCGGCCCGCTCCCCCAGGGCCCGGCTCCCCACCAGGAGCGCCGCCGCCCCGTCGTTCACGCCCGAGGCGTTGCCGGCGGTCACCACGCCGCCCTCGAAGAGCGGCCGGAGCTTCGAGAGCCCCTCGAGCGTGGTGTCGGGGCGCGGGTGCTCGTCCCGGTCCACCGTCACCGCGGCGCCCTTCCGCCCCGGCACCACCACCGGGTGGATCTCGCCGGCGAAGAAGCCCTCGGCCCGAGCCTTCTCGTAGCGCCGCTGCGACTCGAAGGCGTAGCGGTCGGCGTCGGCGCGGGAGATGCCGTGGTCGCGGGCCACGTTGTCGCCGGTCTCGGCCATCGAGTCCTGGCCGAAGGCGGCCGTTAGGCGGGGGTTGGGGAAGCGGGCACCCAGGGTGGTGTCGAAGACCCGCACCTCCCGGGCGTAGGGCGACTCGGACTTCGCCGTGGCGAAGGGGGCGCGGCTCATGCTCTCCACGCCGCCGGCCAGGTACAGGTCGCCGTCGCCCACGGTGACGGCCCGGGCAGCGTCGACCACCGCCTGGAGGCCGCTGGCGCAAAGCCGGTTCACGGTCTCCCCCGGGGTGCTCGGCGGGAAGCCGGCCAGGAGCGCCGCGTGGCGGGCCACGTTGCGCGAGTCCTCGCCGGCCTGGTTGGTGCAGCCGAGGAGCACGTCCTCGACGTCGCCGGGCGTCCACGGGGAGGCCGCCAGCGCCGCCCGCAACACCTCGGCGGCCAGGTCGTCGGGGCGGACGCCGGCCAGGACCCCGGCGTGGCGGCCGAAGGGAGAGCGCCGACCCCCGTAGACGAAGGCCTCGAGCATGCGACGGGCGCCCCCTCAGGCGACCTCGAACAGGCCGGCGGCGCCCTGGCCGCCACCGATGCACATGGTGACCACCACGTAGCGCGCGCCGCGCCGTTTTCCCTCGATGAGGGCGTGCCCCACCAGCCGCGCCCCCGACATGCCGTAGGGGTGGCCCACCGCGATGGCGCCGCCGTTCACGTTGAGCCGGTCGTCCGGGATGCCCAGCCGGTCGCGGCAGTAGATGACCTGCACCGCGAAGGCCTCGTTCAGCTCCCACAGGCCCACGTCCTCCATCTTGACGCCGGTGCGCTCGAGGAGGCGCGGCACGGCGAAGACCGGCCCGATGCCCATCTCGTCCGGCTCGCAGCCCGCCACCGCGAAGCCGCGGAAGATCCCGAGGGCCTTGAGGCCCCGTCTCGCCGCCAGCGCCCCGTCCATGACCACGCAGGCCGAGGCGCCGTCGGAGAACTGGCTGGCGTTCCCGGCGGCCACGGTGCCGGCGGGGAGGGCCGGCTTGATCTTCGAGACCGCCTCGTAGTGGGTGTCGGGGCGGATGCCTTCGTCGGCGGCGAGCGTCACCTCCCTGGTGGAGAGGCGGCCCGACTCCTTGTCAGCGACGCCCATGAGCGTGGTGAAGGGGACGATCTCGTCCTGGAACTTCCCGGCGGCCTGGGCGGCGGCGGCGCGCTGCTGGCTCCTGACGCCGTACTCGTCCTGCCTCTCGCGGGAGATGCGGTAGCGCTTGGCCACCACCTCGGCGGTCTCCAGCATCGACATGTAGATGGCGGGCTTGCTCTCGACGAGCCAGGGATCCTGCGCCAGGTGCTGGTTCAACTCCTGCTGCACGCAGGAGATGGACTCGATGCCGCCAGCCACGAGCACCGGCACCTTGTCCACCATCACCCGGTGCGCCGCCATGGCGATGGTCTGCAGGCCGGACGAGCAGAAGCGGTTCACGGTGGTGCCGGCGGTGGTGACCGGAAGCCCCGCCCGGAGCGCGATCTTGCGGGCCACGTTGCCGCCGGTCGAACCCTCGGGGAGGGCGCACCCCATGAGCACGTCTTCCACCTCGGCGGGGTCGAGCTTGGCCCGCTCCACGGCGGCGCGGACCACATGGGCGCCGAGCGTGGCGCCATGGGTCATGTTGAGGGCGCCGCGCCAGCTCTTGGCCAGCCCGGTGCGGGCGGTGGAGACGATGACGGCGTCGGTCATGGGGTCCTCCCGGCCGCGGCGAAGGTCCCGCCCTCGGCGGCCAGCTTCTCGATGAGCGTCGCCGGCTTCCAGAAGGCCGGATCGCCGTGGGGGTTGCGCGCCAGGCGGCGCATGGCGCTGGCCACGTTGTAGAGGCCGACCTCGTCGGCGTAGTGCATGGGCCCCCCGCGGAAGACCGGGAACCCGTAGCCGGTGAGGTAGACCATGTCGATGTCCGATGAGCGCTGGGCGATGCCGTCCTCCAGGATCCAGGCGCCCTCGTTCACGAGCGCGTAGACCGAGCGCTCCACGATCTCCTCGTCGGAGATCTTCCGGCGGGCGAGGCCAAGCTCCTTTGAATAGGCCAGGACGAGCTCCTCCACCACCGGGTCGGGGATGGCTTCGCGCTTGCCGGCTTCGTAGCGGTACCAGCCGGAGCCGGTCTTCTGGCCGAAGCGCCCCAGCTCGCAGATGCGGTCGGCGATCTTCGAGTACTTGAAGGCCGGCCTCTCCACGTAGCGCCGCTTGCGGATGTACCAGCCTACGTCGTTGCCGGCCAGGTCCGAGACCCGGAACGGTCCCATGACCCAGCCCCATTTCTCGAGCGCCCGGTCCACCTGCCAGGGCAGCGCCCCCTCCTCCAGCATGAAGAGGCACTGGCGCAGGTACTGCTCCAGCATGCGGTTGCCGATGAAGCCGTCGCAGACGCCGGAGACCACCCCGGTCTTCTTCATCTTCTTGGAGAGCCCCATCACCGTGGCCAGCACGTCCCGGGCGGTCTTCTTGCCGCGGACGATCTCCAGGAGCTTCATCACGTTGGCCGGGCTGAAGAAGTGCGTGCCGACGACGTCCTGGGGCCGCCGGGTGAAGGCCGCGATCTTGTCCACGTCCAGGGTGGAGGTGTTGGTGGCCAGGATGGCCCCCTCCTTCATCACCTGGTCGAGCTTCTTGAAGACCCCCTCCTTCACCGCCAGGTCCTCGAAGACCGCCTCCACGACGATGTCGGCCTGCGAGAGGGTCGCGTAGTCCAGGGTGGGCTTGATGAGCCCCATCCGCTCCTCCACCTGGGCGGCGGTGAGCTTCCCCTTCCTCATGCTCCCCTCGTAGTTCTTGCGGATGGTGGCGAGCCCCTTGTCGAGCGCCTCCTGCTTCACCTCCAGCACCGTCACCGGGAGGCCGGCGTTGGCGAAGTTCATGGCGATGCCGCCGCCCATGGTTCCGGCGCCGATCACCGCCCCGCTCCTCACCGGCCGCACCGCCGTGTCCTCCGGGACGTCCGGGATCTTGGAGGCCGCCCGCTCGGCGAAGAAGGCGTGGCGCAGGGCCCGGGACTCGGGAGTCTGCATGAGCTGCAGGAACAGGTCCCGCTCCAGCTTGAGCCCCTCCCCGAAGGGCTTCAGGGCCGCCGCCTCCAGGGCGTCCACGCACTTCACGGGGGCAGGGTAGTCCTTGGCGACCGCCCGGGCGGTGTTGCGGGCGAAGGCCAGGAACGCCTCCGGGCTCTCGTGTTTCACCGCCCGCTCGCGCAACAGGGGGAGCGGGCGCGTCCGGGCCACCCGCTCGGCGAAGGCCCGCGCCCCGGCGAGGAGGTCGCCCTCGATCAGCTCGTCGAAGAGCCCGGCCTTGGCGAGCTGCTCCGACGGCGCGGGGTTGCCGGAGACGATCAGGTTGAGGGCCGTCTCCAGCCCCACCGCCCGCGGCATGCGCTGCGTGCCGCCGGCGCCGGGGAGGAGCCCGAGCTTCACCTCCGGGAAGGCGATCTGCGCTCCCGGGGCGGCCACCCGGTAGTGGCAGCCCAGCGCCAGCTCCAGCCCGCCCCCCATGGCCACCGAGTGGACGGCGGCCACCACCGGTTTCTCCGACTGCTCCACCGCCCGGATGACGGCGTGGAGGGTGGGTTGCGCCAGCGCCTTGGGGGTGTCGAACTCGCGGATGTCGGCGCCGCCGGAGAAGGCCTTGCCGGCGCCGGTGATCACCACCGCCTTCACCGCCGGATCGGCGACGGCCCGTTCCAGCCCCTCCACGATGCCGCGGCGCAGCTCGTGCCCGAGGCCGTTCACGGGTGGGTTGTCCATGGTGATGACGGCCACGGCGCCGTCAACGGCGTAGCGTGCCTGGCTCATGCGCTCTCCTTTACGTCACGCGTTCTCGACGAACCGCTCCAGGTGGTGCTCGGTGTCGCCCAGCGATAGCTCGATGGCGGTGAGGCGGCGGAAATGATGGCTCACCATGAGCTCGTCCGTCACCCCCATTCCGCCGTGGAGCTGGACCGACTGCTGTCCCACGAAGCGGCCCGCCTTGCCGACCACCACCTTGGCCGCCGAAATCGAGCGCCGGCGCACGCGGACGTCGGCCGAGCCGGCCCGCATCGCGGCCAGGTAGCTCATGGAGCGGGCCTGCTCCAGGTGGATGAGCATGTCCGCCAGCCTGTGCTGCAGCGCCTGGAACTTGCCGATGGGAACCCCGAACTGCTTGCGGGCCTTCACGTAGTCCAGGGTGGCGTCGAGCGAGGCCTGCATGGCCCCCACCGCCTCGGCGCAGAGCGCCGCCACCCCGAGGTCGAAGCCGGCCTCCAGCGCCGGGGAGGCGCCGCCCTCCGGGCCGACGAGCTCCCCCGCCGCGCCCTCCAGGAGCACCTCGGCGGCGAGATGGCCGTCGAAGGTGCGGTAGGGCGCGAGCGAGAGCCCCTTCTCGCCGGCGCGGAGCGCGAAGAGCGAGATCCCCGCCTCCTCGCCCGGGCGGCCGCCGGTGCGGGCCGAGACCAGGAGCAGGCCCGCGGCCGGGGCGTGCAGCACCGCTGCCTTGTGGCCGGTGAGGGACCAGCCGCCCCCTCGCCTCGCCGCCGCCGCCGAGACGAACGCCAGGTCGTGGCGGGTCCCTGGCTCGCCGTGCGCCGGAGCCGCCACCAGCTCCCCGGAAGCCAGGGCCGGGAGCCACTCGGCCTGCTGCGCCGCCGAGCCCAGCTGGCCCACGAGCGCGGTGGCCACCACCGCCGAGGAGAAATAGGGCTCGAGGAGCAGCGCCTTGCCGAAGGCGGTCATGGCGAGGAGGGTCTCCACCGGCGCCGGCCCCATGCCGCCGTGGGCCTCCGGGACCTGAAGCCCGAGGAGCCCCATCTCGGCGAGGCCGGCCCACACCGCGCGGCTCCAGCCCTCCCTGGAGCGGAGGATGGCCCGGCGGGCCTCGAAGCCGTAGCGCTCGGCGAGGAAGCGCCGCACCTGGTCGGCGAGGAGCTCCTGCTCCGGCGTGAAGGCGAGGTCCATGGCTTCTCAGAGCCTCAGGATGGCCTGGGCGATGATGTTCTTCTGGATCTCGTTCGAGCCGCCGTAGATGCTGGCCTTGCGGAGGTTCAGGTAGGTGGCGGCTAGCGGCGCGGCGTGCTCCGGCCCCAGCGCCTCGCCGGCGAAGCCCGGGTCGAGCGCCTCGGGCCGGAAGGGGAGGGCGTGGGGGCCGGCCGCCTGCATCATGAGCTCGCTCACCGCCTGCTGCAGCTCGGTCCCCTTGATCTTGAGGAGCGAGGCCTCGGGTCCGGGGGCGCGCCGCTCCGCCTCGGCCTGGACCACCCGGAGGTTGGTCAGCTCGAGCGCCATGAGCTCGATCTCCACCTCGGCCAGGCGCCGGGCGAAGGCCGGGTCCTGGGAGAGGGGGCGGCCGCGGCGGGTCTCCCTCCCGGCGATGCGCTTCAATCGGACCATCTCGCGCTTCAGCGCCCCGACCCCGGCGATGTTGGTGCGCTCGTGGCCGAGCAGGAACTTGGCGTAGGTCCAGCCCTCGTTCTCCTTCCCCACCAGGTTTCCGAGCGGCACCTCCACGTCCTCGAACCAGACCTCGTTCACCTCGTGGCGGCCGTCGAGCATCGCAATGGGGCGCACCGTCACGCCCCGGGACCTCATGTCGACGAGCAGGAAGGAGATGCCGGCCTGGGCCTTGGCCGAGGGGTCGGTGCGCACCAGGCTGAAGATCCAGTCGGCGTGCTGGGCCAGGGTGATCCAGGTCTTCTGGCCGTTCACGAGGTAGCGGTCACCGCGCCGCTCGGCGCGGGTACGCAGCGAGGCCAGGTCGGAGCCGGAGCCGGGCTCGGAGTAGCCCTGGCACCACCAGTCGTCGCCGGAGAGGATGCGGGGCAGGAAGCGCCGCTGCTGCTCGGGGCTGCCGAACTTCATGATCACCGGCCCCACCATCTTGAGGCCGAAGGGGAGGAGCCGCGGCGCCCCGGCGGCGGCGCACTCCTCCTCGAAGATCCACTGCTCCACCGGCCCCCATCCGGTGCCGCCGAACTCCCTGGGCCAGTTCGGGCCGCCCCAGCCGCGCCGGTGGAGGATCTTCTGCCAGCGCACCGTGTCCGCGGCCGGGACGTGCAGCCCCTCGAGCACCGCCCGGGCCATCTCCGCCGGCAGCTCCTTCTCGAGGAAGGCGCGCACCTCGGCGCGGAAGGCCTGCTCCGAGGGGGTGAAGGCGAGGTCCATGGCTCCTCCGGCGCCGCGGGCGACCACCCTACCCGCGGGCCGGGGGAGGCGCAAACAGGTTCCGGCGACACGGGACTGCGAGCTGATGCGCTCAGGGCCCTGCCCATGGCTGGGCGGCGGGTTCTCGCCGGCGGCGAGGTCCCCCTACACACCCCAAACGGGTGAATGTTCTCATCTTGGAGGTAGTGAATTCACCCGAATGGGTACATGCGAGCCCGAGGACACTGAGAGTTGATGTTCCGCGCCTCGCCCGACATGGGAACGCGCCATGGCAGCCCGGGCCACCATCTACCGTCGCACCTCCGACGAGACCGCTCGCGGTCGCACGGCCGGGCGGGCCCGGGCCCCGCGCCTGGAGCGCTACGCGGCGTTCCTCCGGGGCGTGACCCCCATGAACGCCAAGATGCCGGAGCTCAGGCAGGCGTTCGAGGCCGCGGGCTTCGAGGAGGTGCGGACGGTCCTCTCGAGCGGTAACGTGGTCTTCAGCGCGCCGGCGCAGGCGGAGGCGGCGCTCGAGCGCCAGGCCGAGGCGGCGATGAAAAAGCGCCTCGGAAACGTCTTCGCAACCATCGTCCGCCGGGTCGACGCGCTCCGCGACCTGCTGGCCTCGGATCCGTACCGGAACGTCCGGCTCGAGCCCGGCGCCAAGCGAGTGGTCACCTTCCTGTGCCACCCGGCGAGCGTCAGGCTGATGCTGCCCATCGAGCTCCACGGCTCCCGCATCCTTCTCTTGAGGGACGGGGAGGTCTTCAGCGCCTACGTGCCGAGCCCGCGCGGAGCAGTGTTCATGACGCTCATCGAGAAGACCCTCGGCAAGGAGGTCACCACCCGCACCTGGGACACGGTGGCACGGGTGGCGAGGGAGGGGTCCATCTCCGAGCCGGAATCGCGTCGCCGTTCCGCCACCGGCTCGCCACGGCGGCGACCCACGCCGAGGGCAGAGTAGCGGAGTCCAGCGGTCGTGCGGGCGTGGGATGGTGGTGGCGAGGGGGGACGAGCCGCTGGCCAGAGGCCGGCCCATGACGACCGCCCAGCTCTACGCCGTCTACTGCAAGTGCTACCGGGAGTTCGACCGCGAGCTCGCTCCTCCGCCGCCCTGCGGGTCGCGGGTCGAGGCCATCGTGGCCGAGTTCGCCAACTGCGACGCCCAGAACGGGACGCCGCTGCGCAGCCTGGAGCAGTTCCGGCGGGCGCTGGCGACCGGCCTCGAGGCGCTGGGGCCGCTCGGCGTGCGCGCCGCCTGAGCTACTTCCCCCTCCTCGCGAAGAACGCCGCGAACGCCGCCTTGGCCTCGGCCGAGCCGAGGCGGCGGCGGAACTCGGCCATCTCGTGGTCGATGGCCTCCTTCACGGCGGCGCGATCGGGGCGGCGGAGGAGCGCCTTCGCCGTCCGCACCGCATCGGGCGGCAGGGCCCGGAGCTGGGCCGCCACCTCACGGGCGCGGGCGAGGGCGCTGCCGGCCGGGACCACGCCAGTGAGGAGGCCGGCCTCGAGCGCCTCGGCGGCGGAGAACTCCCGGCCGAGGAGGAGCAGGTCGCTGGCGCGCTTCGAGCCGGCGAGCCTGGGGAGGAGCAGCGTCGAGGCGCCCTCGGGCACCAGGCCGAGCGGCACGAAGGGCATACGGAAGCGGGCCCCCTCGCCGGCGAAGGCGAAGTCGCAGTGGAGCAGCATGGTGCTGCCGATGCCCACGGCCACGCCCTCCACCGCCGCCAGCAGCGGCTTCCCGAACCCGGAGATCGCCCGAAGGAAGGCGATGCCGGGGGCGTCGCCCGCGGCCGGCAGCGGCTTCTGGAAGTCCCTGAGGTCGTTCCCCGCCGTGAAGTGCCCGCCTGCGCCGGTGACGATCACGGCCCCGACGGCGGCGTCGCGGTCGGCCGTCACCACCGCCTCGGTCAGGGCCCGGTAGGCGTCGGCGTCGAGGGCGTTGCGCGCCTCTGGCCGGCTCAGGGTGAGGGTGAGGACGCCGCCCTCGACGGAATGGATGACGCTCTCGGACATGGGTGACTCCAATTCTCGGCGGGGGACGAGCCCCCGCCCTACTGTCCTGGCGGCCCGCGCCGCCCGGTATTTCGGTCCGTGCATACCACGGCGGGCGGCCGGTTCACCGGGACCGGCGCCATGCGGCGCCGGACTGATCACACCCGCTCCTGGAACTCGCGGCCCAGCAGCCCCTCGGGCCGGAGGAGCAGCACCGCCACGATGAGGACGAAGGCCAGGGTGCTCTTGAACTCGATGGCCACGTAGGCGCCGAAGAGGGCCTCGGCCACCCCCAGGATGAGCCCGCCGGCGACGGCGCCGGGCAGGCTGTTCAGCCCACCCAGCACCGCCGCCGCCAGCCCCTTGAAAAAGGGGTCGAGCATGAAGAACGGGTCCAGGAGCAGCGCCGGGGCCAGGAACACCCCGGCCACCGCCGCCAGCGCCGCCGCGGTCCCCCAGGCGAAGGCCAGCACGGCGCGGGTGGGGATGCCGAGCGTCTGGGCGGCCGGGAGGTTCTCGGAGGTGGCCCGCATGGCGGCGCCGAGGCGCGTCTTCTGGGTGAGCAGGTAGAGGAGCAGGCTCGCCGCCGCGGCGGCGACCAGCGTCCCCACTGCCAGCTCGCTCACGAAGACCGGCCCCACCTGCCACACCTTGGAGTCGGAGAGGGGGAAGGGGAAGCTGGTGGGCTCGGCGCCCCACTGGTAGACCGTGAAGCCCTGGAGCATCAGCGACAGGCCCAGGGTGAGGATCACCAGCCCGAGCGGGGTGGCGCCGCGCCGCTGCGCTGGGACCACCGCCCCGAAGTAGAAGAGCACCGCCACCGCCGCGCCCACGAGGAGCGCCAAAGGCAGCGCAATCCACAGCGGCAGCCCGGAGGTCACCGCCGCGAAGGCGATGAAGGTCCCGAAGGTGGCCACGTCGGCGTGGGCGAAGTTCAGCACCCGCGCCGAGCGGTAGATGAGCACCAGCCCCAGCGCCACCAGGGCGTAGAGGCTCCCCGCCGAGAGGCCGGCCAGCGCGTACTGGAGGAAGCGGGCCACGGTCGCCTAGTGCTCCTCCGCAGAAGTCCCGAACCGGTGCCCAACCGTTCCGAAGGACTTCTGCTCCGTCGCACTTTGCGGGGAAGGCCCCGGGCCCTGCAAGTGGGGACAAGGCCCGGGCCCTCCCCGCAGAGCCCTACCGGGGGAGGCGGAGCGCCGCCTCCCTCGGACCCCCACCCGCGTGCCGCGCCGCCGGGAGCCCGGCGTATGACTTCTGCGGCGCGGCACTACCGGAAGGGCCAGAGCCGGAAGTAGAGCCGGGTCTTGAGCCAGACCCCGGCCAGCCCCAGCGGCTCGAAGATCAGCACCGCCAGGATGGCAGCGCCGAACAGGACCGGCACCGCCCAGCGGAAGTCGCCGAGGAGGGCCGGCACCAGGATGGCGAAGGCGGTGCCGAGGACCGAGCCCTCGATGGAAGCCAGCCCGCCAACGATCACCGCCACGAAGAAAGTCAAGGTCTCCTGGATGTTGAAGGACTGCGGCTCGAGGTGGCCCAGGTACTGGGCCATGAGCGCGCCCTGCACCCCGGTGTAGAAGGACGAGATCCCGAAGGCCAGCAGCTTGTAGTTGGCCAGGTTCACGCCCATGGCCTCGGCGGCGATGTCGCTGTCGCGGATGGCCACGAAGGCCCGCCCCATGAAGGAAGAGACCAGGTTGTAGGCCACGGCGGTGAAGCCGAGGAACAGCGCGAAGTAGAGGCAGTACACCCAGACGTCGCGCGAGAGGCCCAGGGGCGGCTGGAGCGTGGGGATGGCCAGGCCGGCCCGGCCGCCGGAGAGCGACTCCACGTTGGCGAAGACCTGGTAGACGGCGGTGCCGAAGCCCAGGGTGGCGATGGCGAGGTACGGCCCCTTGAGCCGGAGGGATGGGAAGCCCACCAGCCAGCCCAGGGCGCCGGCGGCCACCCCGGCGGCGAGGAGCGAGACTGCAAAGGGGGCGCCGGCGATGCGCAGGTGGCCGAAGGCGTAGGCCCCCACCGCCAGGAAGCCGGCCTGGCCGAAGGAGATCTGCCCGGCGTAGCCGATGAGCAGGTTCTGGCCGATGACGCCGATGGCGGTGAGCCACAGCAGGCTGCCGCGGGCCAGCCAGGACCGCGGCGCCCACCAGGGAAGGAGCGCCAGCGAGAGCAGGAGCGCCAGGAGCAGGACCCGGGGGATGGGCTTGCGGACGAAGCGGAGCTCCTCGCGGTAGCTCTCGACCAGGTCCATGTCAGTCCCGGTACAGCGACTCCACCAGGTCGGCGTAGCGCTTCTCGACGTTGCGCCGCTTCACCTTCTTGGTGGGGGTCACGTCCCCCTCCTCCTCGTAGAAGCGCCGCGGCAGGAGCGCGAACTTCTTCACCGACTCCACCTGCGACAGGGTGCGGTTCACCGCGTCCACCTCACCGGCGATGAGCCGCCGCACCTCGGGCGAGCCGGTCAGCTCCTGGAAGGTGGCGAAGGGGAGGCGGTGGTCCTGGGCGAACTTGGTGACGTTGTCCTCGTCGATGAGGATGAGGGCCACCAGGTACTTGCGGCGGTCGCCGACGACCACCGCGTCCTGGATGTAGGGGCTGAACTTGAGCTTGTTCTCGATCCAGGCCGGGGCGATGTTCTTGCCGCCGGCGGTGATGAGGATGTCCTTCTTGCGGTCGACGATCTTGAGACGCCCCGCCTGCCACTCGCCGATGTCGCCGGTGTGGAGCCAGCCCTCGGGATCCACGGTGCGGGCGGTCTGCTCCGGGTCCTTGAAGTAGCCCTGGAAGACGTGGGGGCCGCGGGTGCAGATCTCGCCGTCCTCGGCGAGCTTCACCTCGATGCCGGCGATGGGCTCGCCCACCGTGCCCACCAAAGGCGCCTCCTGCCGGTTGACGCAGATGACCCCCGAGGACTCGGTCATCCCGTAGCCCTCGATGAGAGGGATGCCCAGCGCCTGGAAGTACTCGAAGAGCTCCGGCGCCGCCGGGGCCGCGCCGGAGAGGGCCAGCCGGATGCGGTCGAAGCCGATGCGCCGCTTGAGCGGCTCGAGGACCAGCCAGTAGGTGGCGAAGCGCGAGAGGCGCAGCCAGGCCGGCACCGCCCCGGCGCGGCTGGCCCGCGCCCAGCGCCGCCCCACCCGCACCGCCAGCCGGTAGGCAGCCCGCTTCACGAAGGTCGAGTCCTCGATGCGGAGCTCGACGGTGGAGGCCAGCTTCTCCCAGATGCGCGGCACGCTGGCGAAGTAGGTGGGCGATACCTCGCGCAGGTTCTGGAAGAGCGTTTCCATGCTCTCCACGAAGTTCACCACGTAGCCCATGCGGGCGTGCTGCATCACCGAGCCCAGGTTCTCGTAGACGTGGGCCAGCGGCAGGTAGGAGACGAGCTCGTCCCGGGCCGTCGCGGCGTTGCGCTCCAAGAGCGACTCGCCCATGAAGGCGCAGTTCCGGTGCGAGAGCATCGCCCCCTTGGGCGGGCCGGTGGTGCCGGAGGTGTAGATGATCATCGCCGTGTCGCCGGGCTCCACCTCGCCGAGGCGCGCCTCGAGGCGGCCCGGGTCGGCGGCGACCAGGGCCTCCCCCTCGCGCCGGAAGGCGCCGAGGAAGGCCACCCGGGGATCGTCGAAGCCCCACAGCCCCTTCTCGTCCCACACCACCACCCGCTGCACCCGCGTCGCGGCCACCACCGCCAGCACCTTCTCCAGCTGCTCCTCGTTCTCAACGAAGATGAGGCGCGCCCCGGAGTGCTGGAGGAGGTACTGCACCTGCTCCGGCGAGGAGGTCGGGTAGACGCCGACGGTGGCGCCGCCGGCGGCCATGATGCCCAGGTGGCAGTAGAGCCACTCGGCGCAGTTCTCCCCCAGCACTGCCACGTTCTCGCCGCGGCGCAGGCCGAAGCCGAGGAGCGCCGCGGCCACCCGCTTCACCTCGTCGGCGTACTCCCGCCAGGTGACGCGGTGCCAGATGCCCAGGTGCTTGTAGCGGATGGCGAGCGCTTCCGGGCGCTGCCGCGCCTGAGCGAAGAGCAGGCCGGGAAGGGTGGTGGACCCGGTCACCAGCGCCTCCGCTTGCGGTAGAGCCGCCAGCTCTTCACCGAAGCGGCGTCGGCGGCGGCCACACCCAGGTAGACGTCGCGCACGTCCTGGTTCTCGGAGAGCTCTTCGGGCGTGCCCTGCAGCACGATACGGCCGGTCTCGAGGATGGCGGCCCGGCGCGCCACCTTCAAGGCCAAGCGTGCGTTCTGCTCCACCAGCAGGACGGTAGTGCCGGCCTGGCTCACCCGGATGAGGGCGTCGAAGACCACCCGGGCCAGCTCGGGGGTGAGCCCCAGCGACGGCTCGTCGAGCATGAGCAGCTTGGGCCGGCGCAGGAGCGCGCGCCCGATGGCCAGCATCTGCTGCTCGCCACCGGAGAGCGTCTCGGCCTGCTGCGAGAGGCGGACCTCCAGCACCGGGAACATGTCGAGCACCCGCCGCAGGTCCTCCCCCGCCGCGCGATCGCGCCTGCCCCACAGACCCAGCTGCAGATTCTCGGCCACCGTCAGCTCGCGGAACAGCCCGCGGTCCTCGGGGACGAAGACGATCCCGGCGCGGGCCACCGCTTCGGGGCGGCGGCGCTCGAGGTGCTGGCCGTCGAGCTGGATGGACCCCTTCTTGGGCTGGTCGCGCAGCAGGCCGGCGATGGTCTTGAGGAGCGTGGTCTTGCCGGCGCCGTTGGGCCCCAGCACCGCCGCGATCTCGCCGGGGAAGACCTCCAGCGAAACGCCGGTGAGGGCGTAGATGCGGTCGAGGTAGAGCGTCTCGATGCTCTTCACGGAGAGGAGCGGGGTGGCGGCCTCGGCGGTCACTGGTCCCCCAGGTAGGCGCGGATGACGCCGGGGTGGCGCTGCACGGCCTCGGGCGCCCCCTCCGTGAGCTTCACGCCGCGGTCGAGGACCACCATGCGGCTGGCGAGGCGCGAGGCGACGCGCAGGTCGTGCTCCACCAGGAGCACGGTGACGCCGAAGCGGCCGCGGATCTCGTGGATCCAGTAGCTCACCTCGTCCTTCTCCTCGGCGGTGAGGCCCGAGACCGGCTCGTCGAGGAGCAGGAGCTTGGGCTCGGTGGCCAGCGCCCGGCCCAACTCCACCCGCTTCTGCACCCCGTAGGCGCAGCTGCCGGCCCGGCTGTCGCGCCAGGGCTCGAGGTTCAGGAACTCCAGGATTTGCTCGCACCGCTCGCGGTGGCGCACCTCCTCGCGGCGCATCCGCAGGCCGGCCGCGAACAGGTTCTTCCGGAAGTGGAGGTGGCGCCCCAGCATGACGTTGTCCAGCACCGTCATGTGGAGGAAGAGGCGCAGGTTCTGGAAGGTGCGGGCCAGGCCCCGGGCGGTCACCCGGTCCGGGGAGAGCCCGAGCAGGCTCTCTCCCCGGAAGGCGACGGCGCCCGCGGTGGGCCGGTACAGGCCGGTGATGCAGTTCATGAGCGAGGTCTTGCCGGAGCCGTTCGGGCCGATGACGGCCACGGTTTCGCCCTCGGCGATGCCGAGGTCGAGGCCGGCCAGGGCGGTGATGCCGCCGAACCGGAGGTGGAGGTCCCGGACCTCGAGCAGCCGGTCCATCCCTAGAACTTCGTCGGGAAGGACTGGTAGTCGGTGATCTGCTTCACGCTGTTGTCGGCGGCTTTGAGGGCCCGCATGAGCCGGACCGTGTTCTGGCCGTGATGCTGGTTCGGCCCGAAGCTCATGGGGTGGTAGATCCCGTCGGCGGTGAAGTTCTTGACGTTCTCCATGGCCTTCACGAACTTCTCGCGGGTGAGGTCGCGGCCGGCCAGCTTGAGCCCCTCCACCAGGATCATCACGTCGGCGGCGCCCTGCACCGCGAAGCCCTCGCGCCCCTTCAGCTTGGGGTCGATCCGTGTGACGATCTCGATGATCCGGTCGGCCTCCGGCTCGCCGCGCATCTTGGCCACCGAGTCGAAGTAGGTCCCCTCCCAGAGGTCGCCCAAAAGTCGGAACATGGTGTCGCGGTCGTAGAGCGTGAAGGAGGCGAACAGCTTGGGCCGGTAGCCGACCTTGGCCATCTCCTTCACCAGGCCGGCGGCGTGGGTGGCGGTGGAGTAGAGGATCACCGCCTCGGCCCCCGACTCCTTCATCTTGAGCGCGTGCGTCCCGAGCTCGCGGTCGGTGACCTCGTAGAACACCTCCCCCGCCAGGGTGGTCCCCGGAACCTTCTGCAGCCCCTTCTTCACGCCCTCCAGGCCGTTCTTGCCGTAGTCGTCGTTCTGGCCGAAGAAGCCGAACTTCTTCACGCCCTCGAGCTTGGCCGCCTGCTGCACCAGGAACTCGCACTCGTCGGTGTAGTCCGGGTAAGCCTGGAAGACGGTGCGGATCTTCTCCTTGGGCTGCTTGGCGAAGACCTGCACGTTGCCGAGCGGGAAGATCAAGGGGATGCCGGCCTCGGCCACCAGGTCTTTGTTGGCGTTCAGGACCGCGGTGCCCACCGTGCCGATGACGGCGAAGACCGAGTCCTTCATCTCGGTGATGTTGGCCACGGCGCGGCCAGGGTTGTAGCCGTCGTCCTTGACGACGATTTTGAGCTTGCGGCCGTGCACCCCGCCCTGGTCGTTCACGTGCTTGGACCAGGCCTCGGAGGCGAGCGCGATGGTGCCCCAGGCGGCCGCCGGGCCGGAGAGCGGGCCGGTGATGCCGATGGTGATCTCGGTGTCGGTGACGCCAGGCACCGAGGCCGCCTGTGCCGGAGAGGTGACGACGAAGCAGGCTGCGAGGGCTGCTGCGAAGGCTCGGACGGCCATGGGCAACCTCCGGGTGGGGGGAAAGCGTCCGCTAACCTACCCAATGGCGGTGGCGTTTCAAACCAGGCCCCCTAAAGGGAGGGGTGCTAGAGGCTCCATGACGCGGGGCGTCGGCGAGTTGCAGCGGAGCGCTGGCGACGCGGGCGGGTCCCAGCCTGATCGCCGCGCGCCCTACGCCGCCCCGGCGAAGGCGGGCAGCGCGCGCGCGACCATCTCGTCGGAGGCGGTCAGGCTGATCCGGAAGTGCTCCGGGGCGTTCATGAGGCTGCCCGGCAGGACGAAGACGCCGCGGTCGGCGAGGTCGTTCCACTGCCGCTCCGGGTCGCCCGCCCAGCGGGCCCACAGGTAGAACGTGCCTTCCGGCGGCAGCACGCCATGCCCGGCCCCCGAGAGCGCGCGGGTCAGCGCGTCCCGGCGGCGGGCCAGCGCCGGAACGTCGATCGTCAGCCCTTCGAGGCGCGGGACGGCGTTCTGCATGACGGCGTTGGGGAAGCACCAGCCCAGGGCCATCTGGATGGCGAACATGGCCTCGCGCAGCGCCTGGCGGTCGGCCGTGGGCATCAGCGGCGAGAGGGCTAGGTAGCCGAGCCGCTGGCCCGGCGCCAGCAGGACCTTGCCGTAGCTGTAGGAAACGAGGGTCCAGGGATAGAGGGCCGCCGGGCTGGTGAAGGGGCGCCCGTCGAAGCGGAGGCGACGGTAGGGCTCGTCCGACATGAGGAAGATCCGGCGCCCGACCCGACGCGAGGCTCGCTCCAACCGGTCGGCCAGGGCGGCCAGGGCGTCGCGCCCGTAGATCCGGCCGGTTGGATTGTGGGGGGTGTTGACGATCACCAACCGCGTGCGCGGCCCGATGGCGGCCTCGATGGCGTCGAGGTCGAGATCGAATCCCGGCGGCTGGAGCGCCACCTTCCGGGGCACGGCGTCGGCGGCCAGCAGCATCGGCTCGTAGCAGAACCAGGCCGGCTCGGAGATGACTGCCTCGTCGCCGGCGTCGAGCACCAGCCGGAAAGCGACGGAGATGGCCCCGAAGGCGCCGGGGGTCAAGGCGACGTCGGGCGGCTCGAGCGGCAGGCCGAGCTCCCGCCCCACCGCTTCGGCCAGGAAGGCCTGCGGCTCCTCCTCGCTGGTCTTGTAGGCGAACCAGTCTTCGCCCCTGGGCACCGCCCCCTCCCGGATCGCCGCCACCAGCCCCTCGAGCGGCATCTCGTGGGGGTTGCCGAAGGTGAAGTCTGCAATGGCCGGGTCGCCCCGGCGCTCGCCGTACCGCGAGCTGAAGTAGAAGCGCTTGACGGGGTCGAAGGCTCGGTCCGCCGCCGCCGCCCGTCGCGATAGGATGGCCACCGGATCTCCCGCCTCACGCCGGGTGGGAAAGCGCCCGCTAACCTACCCAAAGGCGGTAGCGTTTCACACCAGGCCCCCGAAAGGGAGGGCGCTGGAAGCTCCACGACGCGGGGCGTCGGCGAACCGTCTTCTCTGCCCGTGACGCCAGGCGGTGCGGTAAGGTCCCGGGTCCATGCCTCCCCGCCTGGGCGCGCTCTTGGCAGTGGTGTTTTGGGGCGTCTCCTTCGTCGCCACCAAGGCGGTGGTGCGCGAGCTCTCGCCGACCGCGCTGGTCTTCACCCGGGCCGGCCTGGGGACGCTGCTGCTCCTGGCGATCCTGGCCCTGCGCCGCCGGCCGGCGCTGCCGCCGCGGGAGGCGCTCCTCCCCCTCGCCGCCATGGGCTTCGTGGGCGTTGCCTTCCACCAGCTGCTGCAGGCCCACGCCCTCACCCTCACCAGCGCCGTGAACACCGGCTGGCTCATCGGCCTCATCCCGCTCTGGTCGGCGGTGCTGTCGGCGCTCCTGCTCCGGGAGCGGTTCGGCGCCGGGAAGGTGGCCGGGCTCCTGCTCGGGTTCGCGGGCGCGGTGCTGGTGGTGACGCGCGGGGACCTCGGGCCGGGCGTGCTCGGGCTGCCCTCCACCCGCGGCGACCTGCTCATCCTGGCCAGCACCGTCAACTGGGCGCTCTACACGGTCCTGGGCCACGGCACCATCCGACGCCTGGGCCCCACCCGCGCCACCACCGGGGCCATGGCGCTCGGCTGGCTCATGCTCCTGCCGCTCTTCGCCGCCCGGGCCGGCTGGAGCGAGTGGGCACGCCTCTCGCCGGCGACGTGGCTGGCGGTGCTGTTCCTGGGCCTCGCCTGCTCGGGGCTCGGCTACCTGTTCTGGTACGGGGCCCTGGAGCGCGTCGAGGCCTCGCGGGTGGCGGCGCTCCTGTACCTCGAGCCGCTGGTGACGCTCGCGGCGGCGGCGGCGCTGCTCGGGGAGCCGGTGCGGGCCACCACCGTCGCTGGCGGCCTCATGGTGATCCTGGGCGTGGTGCTGGTCCAGGCGGCCGGGTCCCGGCCGCGCCCGGAGCCGGAGGCCGGCGTCAGCCAGCCCGGGGGGCCACGATCCGGAAGTTGAAGGCCCCGCTCTTGGTGGCCATGTACAGCCGGACCCACAGCGACACGAACGCCTCGGTGCCGCGCGCCGCGGAGAGGTCGCCCAGGTCCACCACCTCGTCGTCCTTCCAGCCGAACTGGCGCAGGATGCCGCGCACCGTTTCCTTGGCCGCGGCGTCGTTCGAGGCCAGGAAGGTGTGGTGGCTCTCGGGCAGCATCCGCGGGTTCACCATGATTCCGCACCACATGGTGTTGAGCGCCTTCACCACCCGCGCCCTGGGAAAGGTCCGCTGGATGAGCTCGCCCAGCGAGTCGGTGTTGCTGACCAGCAAGGTGGGCGGCATGCCCTTGGAGAAGTCGAGCGGGTTGGCCACGTCCACCAGCACCTTCCCGGAGAGGTTGGCCTCGCCGGCCGCCCGTAGCGCCTCCACGCTGCCATCCCCCTTGGTGCAGTTGAAGAGCACCTCCCCGAAGGCGGCCGCGTCGGCGAAGGTGGCCTCCGAGGCGCGCGCCCCGGCCTTCTGGGCCCAGGCCCTGGCCTTCGGATTGCCGGCGCTGCGGGAGCCGAGGCGCACCTCGTGGCCCAGCTCGACCAGCTTCCCACCGATGGTCTGCCCCACGTCCCCGGTTCCCAGGATGCCGAACCTCATCGCTCCTCCTCGGGCGCGCCGGCTGGAGGCCGGCGGCGCGAAGGAAGCTCTTAGGGCCCTGCGGGCGACGCCGCAACCGGCTGATGGCAGCGGCCGCACGTGTGGATCCGGCGGCTGCGCCGCCGGCGGGGGACGAGCCCCCGCCCTACGGACCATGGCAACCGAGCGCCGCCGTCAGCGCACCAGCCGGTTCACCGCCATCCGTGGAGCCGCAGCGGCGCGGAGCGTCCGCAGCGCCGAGAATCCCGACCAGAGGTAGAAGAGCGCCAGGGCGTGGAAGGCCAGGCTCATCCACACCTGGAACACGCCGCATAGGGCCGCGTCGAGGAGGTAGAGGATCATGCCGGCGACGTAGACCCACGCCACCTTGCGGCGGGCCAGCAGGCCGGCCGCCGCGAAGAGCCCGGCCACGAGCACGTCGAAGCCAACGGCCAGGTACTGGAACGAGGCCGGCCCGCCCCGCTCCAGCGCCACCTTGGCGAAGGCGTCGGCCACCTGGGTCACCGCCAGGCCCACCACGAAGTTCCGGTCGGAGCCGGCGAGGGTCATGCCCGTGTTCGCCAGCGAAAGGCCGGCGATCCAGAAGAACCAGTTGGCCCCGCTGTGGAGCTTCTTCCCGACCGCCTCCAGGTCCACGTGTGGCACCGGCGGGGACATCGGCTGGGTGGAGTCCATGACACCTCCCGTGCCGGTCCATGACAGCACGACGAGTGAGGGGGGGCAAGATCCGCGGCCGCGCGGATGTACGCATCCGACGGCACGTGTATGGCGGGCGAGGCGGCGCTGGTCGCCGGCGCAGCCGTTAGGGGCGCGTCCGGGGTAGTCGTTCGTCGAGCCGAGGGCCGCGTCTGGGACCGGCGGGTATCCCCTCCTGGGGCGGGCGCGTGGATGCCGAGCCGGGGTCGCGCCGTTAGATAGCGCGTCGCCGCCATGTCCGACGCCGCTCGCCCGAGCCGCCGCGCCCTCTCCGCCGCCACCCTGGCGGTGCTCGCGGTCGCGATCGCAGCGGGGGCCGCCCTGGCGAAGAAGGAGAGCCCCGTGTCGAGCTCCAAGAAGGACGACGCCGCGCTGCGGACCAAGCTCACGCCGGAGCAGTACGCGGTGACCCAGCAGGACGCCACCGAGCCCCCGTTCCGCAACGCCTTCTGGGACAACCACGAGCCGGGGCTGTACGTGGACGTGGTCTCCGGCGAGCCGCTCTTCTCCTCCACCGACAAGTTCGACTCCGGGTCCGGCTGGCCGAGCTTCGTGAAGCCGGTGGCGCCCAACACCCTGGTGGAGAGGCGCGACGCGGGCCACGGCATGATCCGCACCGAGGTCCGGTCTAGGGAGGGCGACTCGCACCTGGGCCACCTCTTCGACGACGGCCCGGCGGAGCGCGGGGGGATGCGCTACTGCATCAACTCCGCCGCGCTGCGCTTCATCCCCGCCGCCCGGCTCGAGGCCGAGGGCTACGGCCGGTTCGCGCCGCTCTTCGCCAAGGCGGAGGCGGGCGCGGCCGGCAAGGCGGCCCCCGCCACCGCCGACCGCGAGGTGGCCGTCCTGGCCGGCGGGTGCTTCTGGGGGATGGAGGACATCCTGCGGAAGATCCCGGGCGTCCTCGAGACCGAGGCTGGCTACACCGGCGGCTGGATCGAGAACCCCCGCTACGAGGACACCCACGACAGCCGGTCGGGGCACGCCGAGTCGGTGCGCGTCGTCTTCGACCCGCGACGCCTGTCCTACGAGGACCTCCTGGAGAAGTGGTTCTTCCGCATGCACGACCCCACCACCTTGAACCGGCAGGGGAACGACGTCGGCACGCAGTACCGCAGCGCCATCTTCTACCTGGACGAGCGGCAGAAGGCGGCGGCCGAGGCGGTGAAGAAGCGGGTCCAGGCCTCGGGCAAGTGGAAGGGGACCATCGTCACCGAGATCGTCCCGGCCTCGAAGTGGTGGAAGGCCGAGGACTACCACCAGGACTATCTGGTGAAGCACCCGGGCGGCTACACCTGCCACTTCCTGCGGCCCTGATGGCGCGCCACCGGCTCGTGCCGCCCGGAGCAGAATGCTCCGGTCGCGGCACTCAGCGCAGGAGCCCGGAGGTGGCCTCGATGAACCGGTCGAAGCCCGAGGCGTAGAGGGACTCGTCGAGGTCCTTCGCCAATAGCACAGGCGCGGCGGCGTGCCCACCGGCGCGGCGTCCCGCCGTGACAGCGCCGTGACAGCGCCCGCGCCTGGCCGTCGGGCGGGCCTCGGGGCTCACCCGCGCCGCGGGGGTGCGGCCTCCCGGCGGTGGATGGCGCGCACCGACTCCAGCGTGTCGGCCTCCTCGGGGCGCTTGTCGGGGCGGAACCGCTTCACCCGCGCGAAGCGGAGCGCCAGGCCCGACGGGTAGCGCGGGCTGGTCTGCAGGCCGTCGAAGGCCACCTCCACCACCAGCTCGGGCCGGACCCGGACCACGATGCCGTCCTCGGACACCGCCAGGGCCCGGAGCCGCTCGGTCTGCCAGGCCAGCATCTCGTCGGTGAGGCCCTTGAAGGTCTTGCCCAGCATGGCGAAGCCGCCGGCCTGGTCGCGGGCCCCGAGGTGGAGGTTGGAGAGACGGCCGCGGCGCCGGCCGTGTCCCCACTCGGCGGCCAGCACCACCAGGTCGAGGGTGTGGGCCGGCTTCACCTTGAGCCAGGCCCGGCCGCGGCTCCCGGCCTGGTAGGGGGCGGAGAGGGACTTGGCCATCACCCCCTCGTGCCCGCGGGCCAGGGCCTCGGCGAGGAAGGCGTCCGCCGCGGCCGGGTCGGCCGTCACCAGGCGGGGGACGAGCAGCGCCGGCGGCACGAGGCGCGCCAGGGCCGCCGATCGCTCGGAGGCCGGGCGATCCAGCAGGTCCTCCCCGTCCGCGTGCAGGACGTCGAAGAAGAAGACCGAGAGCGGGATCTCGGTGCGCAGGCGCTCCACCTCCAGGCGCCGGCCCAGGCGGCGCATGGTCTCCTGGAACGGCCGCGGCCGGCCGCCGGCCTCGAGCGCCAGGACCTCGCCGTCGAGGATCAGGCTCGACGCGGGGAGGGCCTGTACGACCTCCGCCACCTCGGGCGCGGCGGCGGTGACGTCCTGGAGCGAGCGCGTGAAGAGGCGCACCGCCTCTCCCGACTTGTGCACCTGCACCCGGGCCCCGTCGAGCTTCCACTCGAAGGCTGCCTGGCCCAGGAGCTCCAGGGCCTCGGCCGGGCTCGAGGCGGTCTCGGCCAGCATGGGGCGCAGGGGCTCGAGGAGCCGCAGCCGGAAGCGCGAGAGCCCGGCCGGGCCCTCCGAGAGGGCGGCGGCGGCGACCGGCGGGAGGCCTCCAGCCGCCATGACGGCGCGGCGCACCTCCGCCACCGGGACCGACGCGGCGCGGGCCACCGCCTCGAGGAGGACGCCCTCCAGCGCCCCCTGGCGAAGCTCGCCCACGAGGAGCCGCGACAGGAACTCCTGCTCGGCGGGCGTCGCGCGCGAGAGGAGGTCGGCTAGCCCGCGCCGCCGCTCGGCCGCCGAGCCCGGGCCCTGGGCGGCGGCGAGGCGGGAGAGGGCCCCGTCGACGTCGGCGATCTCGAGCGAGGCCTCGGCGGCCGGCGCCGCGCTGCCGAGGGCCTGCTTCAGGACCGCCCAGCCCACGCCCAGCCGGCCCTGGGGCAGCTCGCCGGCCAGCCAGGCCGATGCCATCGCCACCTCCGCGGGCGCGAGACGGCGCAGGCACTCCGCCAGGAGCGCCACCTTCTCGAGCCGGCTCGAGGTCTGGCCCACGGCGCGCGAGGTGGCGGCGATGTCGGCCAGGCGCATGCCGGGAGCCTAACCGGAGCCGGGCGGGGGCGCGCTCCTCGACCGCGGCCACGCCTTTCCGTCACGCTCCGGGTGTGGAGCGGAGGGCGTGCGTCGGCCGCGACGCGACTCCTACCGGAGCAGACAGCGGAAGCCGGCCTGCACGAAGCCTGCGTCGGCGGTGGCGACGTCGCGGACCCGGCGCTCCAGCATCAGCTCCATGGAGTGGCAGTCGGTGAGGCTCCAGCTCTTGTCGACGTGCCTCCGGTAGCGGACCTCGGCGCGGGCGAGGAGCCGGCCCTCGACGGGCGCGATCTCCCAGCCCGGATCCGAGCGCAGCGCCCGCATCCACTCGCCGGCGTGGCCGCGCAGCGGCCCGCGAGCGAAGTAGTTCGCGAACTCCAGGATGATGGCGTCGGAGGTGAGGAGGCTGGCCCGCTCGGACGCCAGCGTCTCGGCGAGCGTCAGGGCCCTGGCGTTGAGGCGGTCGCGCGGGTCGAGGAGAGCGACCAGCCATGACGTGTCCGCCAGGACGCTACGGCTCACGCTGGTCGCCATGGAGGTAGGCGTCGAGGTTCTCGGCCCCGTCGGTCCTCCAGCCCGCCCGCGGCTCGCGGGCCAGCGAGACCAGCAGCGAGGCCCCGCTCCTAGCCGATGGCGGCGGCACCGGCTCGTCCCGGATGATGCGGTGGATCTTCACCTCGACTGCGTCTCCCGGTCGGAGGCCGGTCACGTCGGCAGGGATGGCGAACTCGTTGTCGGAGGTCAGCTTCAGGTAGTGGTGGTTCCAGCGCCCCGCGGAGCTGCGACGGATGGAGACCAGGGCCAGGTGGTTCTCCGGACGCCGCTCCAGGCCGAGCTGGCGCTGGACCTCGGCAGGGATCGAGACCAGCCGGTTCTTGGTGCGGTGGATCCGCGCCGGGAAGGTGGCGCGCGTCTGGGCGAGATGGGGGTGGGCCACGGCTGCTCCTCCCATCAAGCTAGGAGCGGACTCCGGGCTTGTCAAGTCAACACTGCGACTGGAAGACGCAGCGTGGAACCGAGGCCCGGCGGGCGGGTCCGGATCCCACGGCCGGAGACCTGCTTGGGCCTCCGGGTGGCGCCACGGCGGCCGCCGTGCTATGCGGCCCGTCCGGCGCCGGACCCGAGGCGCCTCGCCGAGACCGCAGCCGGAGTCGATCCATGACACTCGAGACCCTGCTCGCAAGCGCCGCCGTCCTCGCCGCGGCCGTCGCCGGGACGGAGGCCCCCGCGCCCGCTGGGGAGCAGTCCGCGCCGGCGACCCCGGCCCGGAACCCCCTGCTCGCACCCTGGACCGGTCCCTACGGCGGGGTCCCGCCCTTCGATCGGGCCAAGGCAGAGCACCTGAAATCGGCCCTGGAGGCCGGCATCGCCGATCAATTGGCCGACGTCGACCGCATCGCCGCCGAACCATCGCCCCCCACCTTCGCCAACACCCTGGCGGCCCTGGAGGGCTCGGGGCGGACCCTGGAGCGCGTCAAGGCCGTCTACGGAGTCTTCCAGAGCACGCTCAACGGCCCGGAGGTGCAGGCGGTGGAGCGGGAGATGGAGCCGAAGCTCGCCGCCATGCGGGATCGCGTGGTCCAGAACGAGAAGCTCTTCGCCCGCATCGCCTCCGTCTACGAGGGGCGCGAGGCGGGCCTCACGCCGGAGCAGAAGCGCCTGGCCTGGCTCTACTACACCGACTTCGCCCGCGCCGGCGCCCGGCTCGACGCCGTCTCCAAGGCGAGGCTGGCCGAGTTGAACCAGCGGCTGGCCACCCTCTCCACCACCTTCAGCCAGAACCTCCTCGCCGAGGAGAACGACCGGATGCTGCTGGTCGAGGACCAGGCGGACCTGGACGGCCTGCCCGAGTCCGTCCGCTCGGCCGCGGCCGCGGCCGCCGCCGCGCGCGGGCACCCCGGGAAGTGGGCCATCCTGAACACCCGCTCCAGCGTGGAGCCTTTCCTCGAGTCCTCCCGCCGCCGCGACCTTCGCGAGAAGGTGTGGCGCACCTTCGTGAACCGCGGCGACAACGGCGACGCCCACGACAACAACGCGGTGATCGCCGAGATGGTGAAGCTCCGCGCCGAGCGCGCCAGGCTCCTCGGCCACCCGACCCACGCCCACTGGACGATCGAGGACCAGATGGCGCGGACCCCGGAGCGCGCCATGGCGCTCATGGAGGCGGTGTGGAAGCCGGCGGTGGCTCGGGTGCACGAGGAGGTGGCCGACATGCAGGCCCTGGCCGACAAGGCCGGCGCCGGGATCCGCATCGAGCCCTGGGACTACCGCTTCTACGCCGAGCAGGTGCGCAAGGCCAAGTACGACCTCGACGAGAACGAGGTGAAGCCTTATCTGGAGTTGGACCGGCTCCGCCAGGGGATGTTCCACGTGGCGCGCCGCGTCTTCGGCCTCACCTTCACGCCGGTGGGGAAGGGCGAGGTCCCGGTCCAGCACCCGGACGTCTCGGTGTGGCGCGTCAGCGACGCGCGCGGCCGGCACGTCGGCCTGTGGTACTTCGACCCCTTCGCCCGTCCCGGCAAGCGCTCGGGCGCCTGGATGAACGAGTACCGCCGGCAGGAGCGCTTCCAGCGCGAGGTGCCGGGCATCGTCTCCAACAACTCCAACTTCGTGAAGGGGAAGCCGGGCCAGCCGGTGCTGGTCTCCTGGGACGACGCCCGGACCCTGTTCCACGAGTTCGGGCACGCCCTCCACGGCCTGTCCTCGAGCGTGACCTACCCGTCGCTCTCCGGCACCCAGGTGGCCCGCGACTACGTCGAGTTCCCCTCCCAGCTCCTCGAGCACTGGCTGTCGACGCCGGAGGTGCTCGATCGCTTCGCCCGCCACTGGCGCACCGGCAAGCCCATGCCCCGCTCGCTGGTGGCCAAGATCGAGCGCGCCTCGAAGTTCAACGAGGGGTTCCGGACGGTGGAGTACCTCTCCAGCGCGCTGGTGGACATGAAGCTGCACCTCGCCGGCGAGGGGCAGGTCGACCCGCACGCCTTCGAGCGCGAGACGCTCCAGGCGCTGGGGATGCCGCGAGAGATGGTCATGCGCCACCGCCTCCCGCAGTTCCTCCACCTCTTCGGCGGCGACGGCTACTCGGCCGGCTACTACAGCTACCTGTGGGCCGACACCCTGACCGCCGACGCCTGGGAGGCCTTCACCGGGGCCGGTGGGCCTTGGGATCGGGCCGTGGCCGCCCGCCTGGTGAAGAACGTCTTCTCGGCCGGCAACACGGTGGATCCGGCCGAGGCCTACCGGGCCTTCCGCGGCCGCGACGCCGGCATCGATGCCCTCATGCGCAAGCGCGGCTTCGCGGCGCCGGGCGCCGCCGGGGCGGGGGCGCCGGCGGCGAAGGAGCGTTGAGCCTTCCGGCGCCCCGGGGCGCGCGAGCGGTGGCGGCCCTTCAGGCCGCCGCATGCGCTAGAGTGGCGCGCCATGAGGCTCCGGGCCAGCGAGCTGGACCTCCCGGCCACGGCCGGGGCCCGGGCGATGGCGGCGGCGCTTCTGCGAGACGCCGTGGAGGAGCTGGGGCGCCTCGAGGCGGCCGGCGACCAGGAGGCCCTGCACGACTTCCGGGTCTCGCTGCGGCGCCTGCGAAGCGTGGCGCGGGCGCTCAGGCCCCAGCTCGCCGGCTCGCTCCGGAAGCGGCACGAGCGGCTCCTCCGCCAGGTGGCCCGGGCCACCACCGAGGCCCGGGACGCGGAGGTCCAGATCGCCTGGCTGGCCCAGGAGCGCCCGGTCGCGAGCCCGCGGGAGCAACCGGGAATCGAGTGGCTCTCGAGCCGCCTGGAGGGCCGGCTCCGGGAGGCTCAGGCCGGGGACCTCCGGGCCACGGCGGCGCGGTTC
Organism: Anaeromyxobacteraceae bacterium; assembly: GCA_035762305.1. Taxonomy (GTDB): domain Bacteria; phylum Myxococcota; class Myxococcia; order Myxococcales; family Anaeromyxobacteraceae; genus DASTPH01. Next base: position 11,682 of record DASTPH010000120.1, on the reverse strand, counting down.
CGCCGCCTCGCCGGCAAGATGGCGAAGGCGCTGGCCGCCCCGGCCACCCCCTTGCCGGGCCAGCCCTCCCTGGGATCCTTGCTGGCGGACCTCCTCCGCTCGCACGCGGCGGGGCTCAACTCGGCGCTCGACGCGGTCGGCGGGCCCATGGAGGTGGAGCCGGCGCACGCCGCGCGCATCGCCGGGAAGCGCCTGCGCTACCTGCTCGAGCCCCTGCGTGGGAGCCGGCGCGCCGACTCCGCCCCGGCGGTGGCCATCCTGAAGGAGCTGCAGGACGTGCTCGGAGAGCTGCACGACGCCCACGTCGCCGCCGACACCGTGGCGGCCGCGATGGTCGAGACCGCCTCCGGGCGCGCCCGGGCGACCCATGCCGCGGTCCTCGAGGGCGACGCGGCGGCCCTCCGCGGCGCGCGGCGCGACCCGCTGCTCCGCGGGCTGTTGCGCCTCGACCGGCGCTGCCTGGAGCGCGCCACCGCCGCCCACGGCAGGCTGGTCCAGGAGTGGCGCCCGGCGCGGCAGGGGGCCCTGTTGGAGGCGGTCGCGGGCGTAGCGGCGCGGCTGACGGCGAGCGGGACGCGCCGGCCGGGCCGCCGCCGGAGGACCGCGGCCTCGGCGGCGCACCCCCATCGCCGGGCGCAGCCTGCGGCGCGCCGCCGCGGCCCGAGGGCCGCCGGATCGAGACGGGCCCGGGGCGCCCGCGTGTCGGCCCGGTGAAAACCGGCATCTCCCTGGCGCCGCCGGCTGGCGGCTGACAGGGGCCCGTGGTGAAATGCGGACGTGAGGTTCGTCCGGGCGGCGGGTGGGATCCTGTGGCGGGAGACGTCGTCGGGGCCGCGCCTGGCGCTGGTGCACCGGGCCCGCCGCGACGACTGGAGCCTTCCCAAGGGGAAGCTCCGAGCCGGCGAGGGATGGCAGGAGGCGGCGCGCCGTGAGATCGCCGAGGAGACCGGCTGCACCGTCCGGCTGGGCCGCTTTGCCGGCGCCAAGCTGCACGTCGATCGGCCCGAGCCGAAGCTGGTCCTCTACTGGCACGCCCGGATCCTCCGCCGCGGCGACCTCCCGCAGCGCAGCGAGGTGGACGAAGTCGCCTGGCTCTCGCGCCGGGAAGCGCTCTCGCGCCTGGACCACGACTCGGATCGTCGCCTGCTGCTCCGGGTGCTCTCGAAGGGCGACGGCCCGTCGAGCCCGGATCCGGACCCGAACCGGCTGTCGCCGGAGCGGCTGCGGCGCCTGATCCTGCTCGACTGCGACGAGGCCCGCGCGGCCTTGCCCTCGGTGCTGGGGCTCATCTCCCGGATCGCCGCGGCGCGCTGGCGCGCCCAGGCCTGATCTCGTCAACCGATTCCCGCGAGCCTCGTCGACGTCCGCGGCGGCCCGGTCTCCCCCGGGCTTCCAGGCGCGCGGCCATCCGTGCTTCGATGTCGCCATGCCGGTGGGGCGCGCGGCGGGGGGCCTGCTCTGGCGCGATGGCCCCTCGGGACCGCGCTTGGCCCTGGTCCACCGACCCAAGCGCGACGACTGGAGCCTGCCCAAGGGGAAGCTCGACGACGGCGAAGGCTGGGAAGAGGCGGCGCTGCGCGAGGTGGAGGAGGAGACCGGCTGCCGGGCGCGCATCATCTCGTTCGCCGGCGCCACCAGCTACCTGGCGCGCCGCGCCCCCAAGGTGGTGCTCTACTGGCACATGGCGCTGGTGCGGGAGGGGCGCCTCGACGCCGGCGATGAGATCGACGAGGTGGCCTGGCTCGCCCCGGCCGACGCCGTGCGCCGCCTGGACTACGAGGCCGACCGCCGGCTGGTGGCGCGCGCCCGGCCCGCAGGCGCGGCCGGCGCCGCCCCGAGCCCGGCCGCGGCGGCGGTGGCGGCGGAGCGGGCCGACGTGCAGCGCCGCCTCCTCGAGCTCGACGACCGCGGCCAGGCGGCCGGGCTGGGCCCGGCGCTGGAGCTGCTGGATCGGGCCGACGAGGCGGCGGCGCGCGGGGACGGGCGCGAGCTGCGGCTGCTCCTCGCGGCGGCGCGCCGGCTGGCGCTGCTCTCCGCCGACGAGCCCGAGCGCGCCAGCCGGGCGCGCGCGCTGCGCGAGCAGGCCCGCCGCCTCTCCTCCTGGCGCCGCGCCGCGGTGCGCTCGGTGCTCTCGGCCGAGGGGAAGGCGTCGCCGGAGGCCCTCTACGTGGCCGCCGAGATCTGCGACCAGGAGGCGGAGCGCCGGGTCGACGACCGCCCCTGGCCCTTGCTGGCCGCGGGCGGCCTGGCCGCCGCTGGCGCGGGCCTGGCCCTGGTGGCTTCCTGGGACCACGCCGGCGCCAGCGCGGCCATCGCCGGCGGCGCCGCCGGGCTGGCCGGGGCGGCCCTCTACCACCTCGCGGCGGGATGGTGGCGCCGGAGAGGCTAGCCGCGCCGCCGATCGACCCGGCGCCATCGCCGGAGCCTCGGACCTCCTCCTCCGGCACGTCCTCGGGTCGCGCCCGGGCCTCGCTCCGGCGGCGCGTGTCCTCGCCGCTCCGGGGCACGCACGGCGGCGCCGCGCCCGCGATCCCCGAGGCGCGACGGCGAAAGGCGGGACTCGTCCCGTGCTTTCCTGGTCGCGTTCCCGGCGCGTGTTCGCCGTCGCGACGTCGAGTCCGTCGGCGCGACGCCGCGACCGCGGCACCTACGGGCGGCTGCGGGGAAGCGCCGGCGGAGCGAGGCCCGGGCGCTCAGGATTCAATCGAAAGGCGGCCCGGTCTCGCCAGAGGCCGCCTCCGCAGCGCCGCACTCGAGTCCGGCGGTGGCGGCGTGGCGCCGCGAGAACCGGGATCGCGCGGCGAAGCCTGTCCGAAGCGCTCGCGCCGCGAAGCGGAACGCGAGCGCGAGTTCTGCAGCAGCGCCGTACGCGCCCTGGTCGCGCCGCGCGCCCGTGGATTCCGTGCTCGGCGCGAGGACAGCGGCCGAGGGCGAGACCGGGACCGCCGGAGACCGCAACCTGTACCAGTGCCGGTGGGGAAGGCTCGAGGCGACGGGCGCCTCACCGCGCCGTGAGCGCGCTGGCCGGCGGGGCGTCGGTGTGATCGGCCCGGGCGAGCTGGGCCGACAGGAGCACCGCTTGCGCGTCGATCTCCGGCTCGCCCTCGGCGGGGCGCACGCGCACGTAGGATCCGTCGGGGCGCATGCGCCGGGAGCGCACGTTGTCGCGCAGGTAGGTCTCGAGCACCTCCTCCCGGAGCTGGCGCACCAGCTCGGGGTCGCCGACCGGGAAGAGGATCTCGACGCGCCTGGCCAGGTTCCGCGTCATGAGGTCGGCGCTCCCGAGGTAGACCTCGGGGCTCCCGCCGTTGCCGAACCAGAAGATCCGGCTGTGCTCGAGGAACCGGCCCACCACGCTGGTCACCGAGATCCCCTCCGTGAATCCCGGGATGCCCGGCCGCAGGCAGCAGATGCCCCGCACCAGGAGGTCGACGCGGACCCCGGCCTGGGCGGCCCGCACCAGCGCCCGGATCATGTCCTCGTCGACGACCGCGTTCACCTTGAAGATCAGGTGGCCGCCGCGCCCGGAGCGCTGGCAGGCGACCTCGCGCTCCACCAGCTCGAGGAGCCTCTCCTTCAGGTTCACCGGCGCCACCAGGAGCTTGCGGAAGGTGGCCGGCCGCGCGTAGCCGGTCAGGTAGTTGAAGAGCTCCGTCGCGTCGTGGCCGATGTCCGGGTCGGCGGTGAGGAGCCCGAGGTCGGTGTAGGCCAGCGCCGTGGCCGCGTTGTAGTTGCCGGTGGCGAGGTGGACGTAGCGGGCCAGCCCCTCCCCCTCGCGTCGGACCACCAGCGCGATCTTGGAGTGGGTCTTCAGGCCCAGGAGGCCGTAGATGACGTGGACGCCCTCGGCCTCCAGCGCCTTGGCCCACACGATGTTGCTCTCCTCGTCGAAGCGGGCCTTGAGCTCCACCAGGACCGCGACCTGCTTGCGGTTCTGGCTGGCCTCCAGGAGGGCCACCACCACCGGCGCGTTCTTCCCCACCCGGTACAGGGTCTGCTTCACGGCCAGCACGCTCGGGTCACGGGCGGCGAGGCGCAGGAAGTCCAGGACCGGGGTGAACGACTCGAAGGGGTGGTGGATGAGCACGTCCCGCCGCCGGACCTCGGCGAAGATGTCCTCGTCCCCGCCCGAGGCCAGCCGGGGCGGCACCGCGGGCACGAAGGGCGGGTACTTGAGGTCGGGGCGCTCCACGGCGTGGAGGCCGGCCAGGCCCGCGAGGGCCAGCGGCGCGTCGAGAACCTGGACGTCGCGCTGGTCCACCTCCAGGTTGTCGATGAGGATGTCGCGGAGGCGCTCCTCCATCCCCGGCGTGATGACCAGGCGCACCACCGATCCGAACCGCCGCTCGCGCACGCCCTGCTCGACGCTGGAGAGCAGGTCGGCCGCCTCCATGTCCTGGAGCGCCGTCTCGGCGTCCCGGGTGACGTGGAAGGGGTGGACCGCCAGCACCCGCATCCCGGGGAAGAGCCGGTCGGCGTTGGCCGCCACCAGCTGTTCCAGCCAGACGAAGACGTGCCGGTGGTGGGGCACGCCGCGCGCGTCGAGGGTGCCGCTGGTGCGGCCCAGCGGGACCAGCCGGGGCAGGGTGTCGGGGACCTTGACCCGGGCGAAGCGCTCGCCGGTGCCGTCGTCGACGAGGACCGCCAGGTTGAGGCTCAGGTTGGAGATGTGGGGGAAGGGGCGCCCGGGGTCGAACGCCAGCGGCGTCAGCACCGGGAAGACCCGGTCCTCGAAGTAGGCCCGGGCCAGGCCGAGCTGGCGCGGGTCCAGCTGGGCGTAGTCGAGGACGTGCAGCCCCGCCTCCTCGAGCTGCGGCAGGAGCTCCTCGCGCCAGCACTGGGACATGGCGCGGCCGAGCTGGGCCGTCTCGCGCCGGGCCGCCGCCAGCGTCTCGGCGGGCGTGAGCCCGTCGGCCGAGCGGTCGGCCACGCCGGCGGCCACCTGCTGCTCCAGCCCCGCCACCCGGATCATGAAGAACTCGTCCAGGTTGGAGCCGACGATGGAGAGGAAGCGCACCCGCTCCAGCACCGGGTTCTTGGGGTCGCGCGCCTCCTCGAAGACGCGCCGCTGGAACTCGATGAGCGACAGCTCCCGGTTCACGTACAGCCGGGGGTCGGAGAGCCCGGCCAGCTCGTCCCCCTCGGCGCGAGGCTCCGGGCGAACCTCGACCGGCGCTTCCAGGAGCGCGGCGTCCCGGGAGGTGGCGGCCATCGCCCCCCTTTCTAGCGCGGCTCGACCCCACGGGCTAGCTCGTCGTGGAGGGCCGCCGGGCCCGCGGCTCGGGATCCCCCGGCCGCGGGCGAACGGGGCTACAATCCCCCTGCGCATGTTGCCGGAGATCCGAGGTCCAACCTTCGTCCGGCTCGCCTCGGGGTGGGCGAGGCCCGGCGCGCCGGCGACCGAGGAGCTGGTCGAGGACACCCGGGAGGCGGTTTCCGCGCTCCGGCCGCAGGATCTTTCCGGGGCCGCCGAGCTGGTCCAGGCGCTCCTGTCGCGGCTCGAGCCCGCCGCGGAGCGCCGCTTCCCCCGCGAGGCCCTCTTCGCGATCCTCGACGCGGTGCGCCGCCGGCCGTTCCTCTCGGCGCTGACGCCGGACCTGGTGGAGGGCTGGACCCGGCTCCTGCTCCCGGTCATCGACCGCGCCGACTACACCTTCGGCGAGCTCCTGCGCTGCCGGGAGGAGACCGACCCGCGCACCGTGGCCATCCGGGTGCCGGGGAGCGAGCTCGGCGACCTCACCGTGGCCGACGTGGGTCGGCGCACCCGCTCGCTGGCCCGCGGGCTGCTCTCGCTCCTCGGCGACGACCCGGCGGCCCGGGTGGCCATCCTCTCCGAGAACCGGCTGGAGGCGGCGCTGGTGGACCTGGCCTGCCTGGGGAACGGCATCGTGGACACGCCGCTCCCGGCCAACGCCACGGCCGAGCAGGTGGTCTACATGCTGCGCCACTCCGGGGCCCGGGTGCTCTTCGCCGAGGACGAGGAGCAGGTGGTCAAGGTGCTGCCCTCGCTGGCACAGCTCCCGGCGCTGGAGGAGATCGTGGTCTTCGCCGCCGACGCCGCCGAGCGCCACGGGCTGCTCACCCTGGAGCAGATGGTGGACCAGGACGGCGGCGCCTTCGCCGACGCGGCGCGGGCCCTGCGGGCCGGCTGCGTGCACAGCCGCGACCTGGCCACGGTCATGTACACCTCGGGCACCACCGGGACGCCCAAGGGCATCACCTTCTCCCACCTCAACATCGTGTCCAAGCGGCTGTGCCGGGGGCTGGCGCTCCCCGAGGTCGGCGAGGGCGACGTGTTCCTCTGCTACCTGCCGCTCTACCACACCTTCGGCCGGTATCTGGAGCTGACCGGGACCCTGTGGTGGGGGGCCACCTACGTCATGGCGCGCTCCACCGACACCCCATCGCTCCTCGAGGACTTCAAGGCGGTGCGGCCCACCGTCTTCATCAGCGTCCCCAAGAAGTGGATGGAGATCCACGACGCCGCCGTCCACGAGGCCCAGGCCCACGAGGTCGTCGACCCGAGCCCGTACCTGCGCGTGCTCACCGGCGGCCGGCTGCGCTACGGCCTCTCCGCGGCCGGCTACCTCGACCCGGAGGTCTTCAAGGCCTTCCACCGCGCCGGGGTCCGGCTCCTCTCGGGCTACGGCATGACCGAGGCCACCGGGGGGATCCTCATGACCCCGCCGGGCGACTACCGCGAGGGATCCATCGGCGTTCCCCTCCCCGGTATCGAGTGCAGCCGCGACGATGAGGGCGAGCTGCTCATCCGCGGGCCCTATGTGAGCCCGGGCTTCTTCCAGGCGCCGGAGGGGGAGGCGGCCTACGACGCCGAGGGCTGGTTCCACACCGGCGACCTGGTGTCGGTGGACGAGAGCGGGCACTACCGCATCACCGGCCGCAAGAAGGAGCTCTACAAGAACCGCGCCGGCCAGACCATCTCGCCCCAGCGCATCGAGAACCTCTTCAAGGACTTCGACGCGGTGGGGCAGGCCTTCCTGGTCGGCGATCACCGCGAGTACAACACGCTCCTGGTCTGGCCGGCCTACGACGAGGATCCCTCGCTCGAGCAGAAGACGCCCGAGGAGGTCCGCGAGCTGGTGTTCTCGCTGGTGGCCTCGGCCAACCGCTTCCTGGCCCCCTTCGAGCGGGTGGTGGCCTTCCGGCTCCTGCCCCGCCCGCTCGATCAGGAGCACGGCGAGCTGACCCACAAGCAGACCTTCAAGCGGGAAGTGGTGGAGCGAAACTGGCGCGACCTCGTCGAGCCCATGTACCAGCAGAAGCGCCTGGCGCTGCCGGTGGGCGACATGTTCCTGCGCATCCCGAACTGGGTGCTGCGCGAGCTGGGCGAGCTGCAGGAGGAGGTGTCGGTGAAGGGCGGGATCCTCGCCGCCGGGAGCCACACCCTGGAGGTGGCCGCCGAGCCTGACCGCCAGGGGTCGATGCGGGTGGGGGACATGGCCTACCTGGCCGACGGCAGCGCGGTGGACCTGGGCGCGCTGCTGGCCCGGCCGGCACTGTGGGTGGGCAACGACGGCATCCGCCGCTTCCTGGGCGAGGACGCCTTCCTCTCGCTGGTGGCGCGGCGGCGGCAGGGCGAGGAGGAGATGCGCATCGACCCGCGCACCTGGCGGGCGCCGCCGGCGGCCCGGCTCCCGGGGCTGCTCGGGCAGGTGGACCGGGAAGAGGCGAGCTTCCACACCCTCCAGGCCGCCGGGGAGCTCTTGCGGGCGGAGCGGCCCGAGGCCCGGCGCGCCATCGCCAGCCTGGAGCGGACGCTCCAGTGCGGGCGCCCCGACCTGGCCCGGCTGGCCCGGGCGCTGCTCAGGCGCGCCGCCGACTCGCCCGACGAGGAGATCCGCCGCCGGGCCTTCCGCGTGCTCCTGCCCGTCGAGGACGCCGGGCGGGTCCTGGCGACGCTGCGGCTGTTCCTGGACCGGCTCGGCCCCTACGCCCTCCGCGAAGAGGACCTGGTCTCGTTCGGCGAGCGCGGCCTGGCCGAGGCCCAGGTGGCGGTGCTCCTCGGGGCCCTGGTCTCGGAGAGCGCCTTCTCGGCGCAGGCCGACAGCTCCAACGGGCGCCTGCTCATGGGGGCGATACGGCTCCTGGCCATCTACGCCGGCGCCCACGCCGAGTGGTACTCGGCGGTGCGGGTGCCGCTGGCGCGTCTCACCTTCCACCACGACGAGCGCATCGCCGCCCGCGCCGAGGAGGAACTGGACCGGCTGCGGCGGGACTTCTCGGCCTGGATCGGCCCGAACCTCCGCCGGGCCATCGAGCCGGCCACCGGGAGCGAGTACGGGTGGCGCGAGGCGGTGGCCTTCGACCCGTCGGTCCCCGAGTCGGCCCGGGAGCCGCTGCTGCGCGCCCTGGCGGACACCACCCTCATGCGCGCCTCGGTGTTCCTGTTCGGGCGCGGGGCGCTGGTCTCGCTGGGCGACCTGCCCGAGGGCGGGGCGCGGGTGAGTCTCCTGGGCAGCCAGCACGGCAAGTCGGTGTACCGGCTGTCGCTCCGGACCAGGGCCCGCGAGACCTTCGACATCGCCATCAACGTCGCCGAGGATCTCTCGCCCCCGGCGCTGCGCGAGGAGATCCGCTGGCTGCTCGCCGCCGGGGCGCCCCCGCCGTTGGTGGAGACCTTCGGTGGGTACTACCCGGAATACGGCATCTTCACCGAGGAGTTCATCCCCGGCGAGACGGTGGAGCGCCAGGTGGCGCGGCTGGAGCGCCAGGGCGAGGCGCGGCGGCTCAAGCACGTCTGGCCGTTCCTGGGCTGGACGGCGCTCTCGGCCCACGTCGACTTCTGGGATCGGACCGGCCGGCGGGTGGCGCTGCGGCACCCGTCGCTGGCGGCCTTCATCGTCCCATCCCACGACTACCAGACCGGCGCCCGGCTGGTGTCCATCGCCGACCGCTCCCCTTGCGAGGGCTTCGAGGAGCTGCTCGATCGCTTCCAGCAGGCCTTCGTCGACGCGGTGGAGTCCACCCGGCCCGAGCTGCGCGGCGGGATCTCGGACGCGATCTTCTTCTCGGCGGCGGTGGACGCGCTGGGGCTGGAGCGGGCCCGTCCTTTGCTGGAGGGGCTCCTGGGCACCCGGCGCGGCCCGGCCGCCGAGGGCTTCCTGGCCAAGGTGCGCGCCGCGGGCTTCACGCCCCGGGCGGTCCACTTCGCGGTGCGTCGCTACCGGCGCTGGCTGGCGGTGAACCCGGGGGCCACCGCCGAGGCGCGCGGCGCCACCCTGGCCGAGCTGTGGGGAACCTACCGGCTGGCCGAGCTGGAGGAGGACTGGCCGGACGTGCGGGTGCGCTTCTTCCGGCAGACGGTCTTCGCCGGCGCGCGCGAGGAGCTGGGGACGGCCCTGGACCGCCTCATGGAGGCGGCGCGCGGCCTGCCGGCGGGCGCCCTGAATCTGGAGGAGCAGATCGCCCCCATCCGCGAGGCCCTGCACACCACCGCCGAGGAGGACTACTTCCTGGCGCGCCTGGCCTGGCGCTTCCTCCGCCCCACCGACGAGGCCTCGCTCATCTCGCTGCCCAGCGGCGACCACGTGGTCACCGAGGTGGTGGTGGCGCTCACCGACGAGGAGGGGGAGCGCTTCAAGGTGCGGGCCGCCGCCAGCCCGCGCGAGGTGGCGCGCCTGCTCCAGATCTTCAACGACGCCAACCTCCTCGTCACCTTCGCCGCCGAGCACGAGTTCCTCCTGGCGCTCGACGAGGATGACGCCCTCCTGGGCGGCCTCTTCTACCGCCGGGTGGGGCGCGACCGGGCCCACATGGAGAAGATCGTCATCGCCCGGCACCACCAGGGGAAGGGGGTCTCGGGCGGCCTCATGCGCGAGCTGATGCGCCGCCTGCGGGCGCGCGGGGTGCGCGCCCTGGAGACCGGCTACTTCCGCCCCGACTGGTTCCAGAAGTACGGCTTCCGCACCGACCCGGCCTCGGGGGGCCTGCTCCTCGACATCGGCGAGGAGCCGGCCACGCGGTTGTGAACGACCGGACCCAGAGCCCCCGCCCCTGGCGGATCATCGACACCACCTTGCGGGAAGGGGAGCAGTTCGCCCGGGCCTCGTTCCGGAGCGACGAAAAGGTCGAGGTGGCCCGGGCCCTGGACGCCTTCGGGGTGGACTACATCGAGATGACCTCGCCGGTGGCCTCGCCCAAGTCCCAGGCCGACGTGGCCCGGGTGGCGCGGCTGGGGCTCGGGGCCATGGTCATCACCCACACCCGCTGCGTGGTGGACGACGTCAAGATGGCGGTCGATGCCGGGGTGCGCGGCATCAGCCTCCTCTTCGCCACCAGCCGCATCCTGCGCGAGGCCTCCCACGGGAAGAGCATCCTCGAGATCATGGACGCCATGGGGCCGCCCATCGAGCTGGCCCTGCGCGCCGGGATGGAGGTGCGCTTCTCCGCCGAGGACGCCTTCCGCAGCCCCGAGGTCGACGTCCTGTCGGTGCACCGCGTCGCCGAGCACCTGGGGGTGCACCGCGTCGGGGTGGCCGATACGGTGGGGATCGCCACCCCGCGCCAGGTCTACACGCTGGTACGCGAGATTCGCCGGGCCGTGAAGTGCGACATTGGTTTTCACGGCCACAACGACACCGGCTGCGCCGTGGCCAACGCCCACGAGGCCATCGCCGCCGGGGCCACCCACGTCGACGTCTCGGTGCTGGGGATCGGCGAGCGGGTGGGCATCACCCCCCTGGGCGGATTCTTGGCGCGGATGTACACCCTCGACCCCCAGGCGGTGGCGGCCCGTTATCGCCTGGGCCAGCTGCGCGACCTGGAGCGGCTGGTGTCGCGCGTCACCGGGGTGGCCGTGCCCTTCAACAACTATCTCACGGGCGAGACCGCCTACTCTCACAAGGCCGGTATGCACCTCAAGGCCATGCTGGCCAACCCGGGCTCCTACGAGGTCATCCCGCCCGAGGCCTTCGGCGTGGCCCGGAAGCTCATCATGGGGAGCCGCCTCACCGGTAAGCACGCCGTGGCCTACCGGGCCCGGGAGATGGGCCTCAAGTTCGGCGAGGAGCAGCTGCACGCCATCACTCGGCGCATCAAGGCCCTCGCCGACGAGGGGCAGCTCTCCGAGGAGGAGCTGGACCGGGTGCTGCGCGAATGGGTCACCGCCTGACTGGCCGCCGCGCCGCCCCTGGTCACCCCGGCTTCAACCCGGGTGGACCCACACCCCTCCCCATGGGAGTCACCCCACACCCCCGATTCCGCGATCTTGCACCCATCCCCAGCTGGCACGTGCCGAGCACTTGACATGACGGCATACACTGGATCGCCCACTCGGGAGGGACGCGCCGTGATGTCCTATCAGGTCGGAAGGCACGTGATACGGGTCACGAACTCGAACGGCCGCTGGGCCGTCACGGTCGACGATGCCGCGCTGGCGAAGTGGTACGTGAACTCGGCCGAGGCCTGGGCCGCCGGCGTCCAGGAAGCGGACCGGCTGGACCGGCAGCAGGTCGAGGTGCGCTAATCTTCGGTAGCCGATCCCCCGAGCCTCGTCGAGGTCCGCGGCGGCCCGGTCTCGCTGGAGGGCGCCTTCGCAGATGTGATGAGCAGGGTCGTCCCCCCCTCCGGATAAGCTCCGGAGCGATCTCGCCAGATCGAGAGGAGGAACGACCGTGATCCACATTGGCATGGACCTGCACAAGAAGCACAGCGTCTTCTGCG
>DASTPH010000119.1:0-32208 GCA_035762305.1 Anaeromyxobacteraceae bacterium | reverse complement strand
CCTTGAGCGAGCCGGCCGGGGCGGCCGCGTCGTACACCTCCACCTCGACGGCGCCGTCCAGGTGCTTCACCTGGTCGAGCGGGTGGCAGTGGCCGCAGCCGAAGGCGTAAACCGGCGGGGCGGTGGTGGGGGTGGAGGTCGGAAAGCGGTCCTGCAGGACGGTGAGGTCGCCGTAGCTGCCGGAGCCGGCCACGCCGGTGAGCCCGAAGTGGACCGTGTGGGCCCCGGTGGCCGGCGGGAAGCCGTGGCACCCCGCACAGCCGCCGCTGATCGTCATCTCCAGGATCCCGTCGATGTGCTTGCCGCCGGCGACATCGATGCTGCCGTCGGGAAGCACCGTGGCCGGGTGGCAGGTATTGCACCCGGTGAGCTGCAGGTGCGGAGGTGGGGGCGGCCAGCCGTGACACGTCGAGCAGACGCCGGGACGGCCGGGGTCGGGCTCCTGGGCGAAGGTCCACACCGGCCCCTGCGCCGGCGGCGAGCTCATGGTGGCGCCGTGGCAGTAGACGCCGGAGCAGCGGGCGTCCGGAGAGCGGCTCCAGGACGGGGTGGTCGGGGTGGCGCTGCCCTGGTGCGTCGCCAGCGGGCCGAACGTCACCTCGGCGGGCGGCCCGGTGTCGATGTGCCCCGGCGAGTCCACGGCGGCGGGGACCAGGTGGCACTCGGAGCACGGGATCGCCGACCGGACCGGCGTGTCGCGCAGGTGGAGCTGGTGCGCGCCGACGGTGACGCGGGTGGTGTCCGAGGAGCCCAGGGTGTCGACCGGCGGCGCCGGGTTCTGTGCGCTGCCGTGACAGGAGGTGCAGCCGAGGCCACTCACTTGAAGATTTCCGTCGATGTGCTTGCCGCCGGCCACGTCGATGTTGCCGTCCTGGCGCACGGTTTCGGGGTGGCAGGTCGAGCAGCTCGTGGACTGCGGGTGCGGCAGCGGCGGCGGCGCGCCGTGGCAGGTGGCGCAGACGCCGGGCCGGCCGGGGTCGGGCTCCTGGGAGAAGGTCCAGACCGGCCCCTGCGCCGGCGGCGACCGCATGGTGGCGCCGTGGCAGTAGACGCCGGAGCAGCGTGCGTCAGGAGAGCGGCTCCAGGACGGCGTGGCCGGGGTGGCGCTGCCCTGGTGCGTCGCCAGCGGGCCGAACGTCACCTCGGCGGGCGGCCCGCTGTCGGCGTGCCCTGGCGAGTCGACCTCGGCGGGGACCAGGTGGCACTCGGAGCAGGGGACGGCCGAGCGGACCGGCGTGTCGCGCAGGTGGAGCTGGTGGGCGCCAACCCCGACCTCGGTCGTGGCGGCCGAGCCCGAGAGGGCCAGAGGGGGCGCCGGGTTCTGTAGGCTGCCGTGGCAGTTGCCGCAGCCGCCAGGCGTGGTGCTCCTGGCGGAGGGCCTGGCGTCCCCGCAGGCGGCGAGCGCGGCCGCGAGCGCGGCGGCGACGCCGCTCCACCAGGTTCGCATCTCGACATCAACGCACCGACCGGGAGGGCGAGCCTTGACCCGGGTCAGGAGACGGCTTCCCGCTTCAGGCTCGGGCACGCCGCCAGGAATCCGCGCCGGGAACCTGAAGCCTCGAGCCTGACGTCAGAGGCCCAGTGAACGAAGCGCTCCGGGTCAAAAGCGGACCAGCCAGGCCAAAAGGCCTGCCCCCACCGCGAGCGCCGCGGCCACCGCCCAGTTCCAGCGCAGGCCGCGGCGCGGCACGGCCGGCGCCGACCCGGTGGCCTCGTCGGCGGCGCGGGTGGACATGAGCGAGGCGGCGTCGATGCGGGTGAGGGCGTCCGCCTCCTCGGCGAATCCGCGGTGGGCCAGGAGCGCCACCAGGCGGGCCTGCGGGTGGAGCCCGCCGAGGAGCTTGGCGGCGCAGCGCTCCAGCTCTCGAGCCAGGTCGCCGGCGCTGCGCCAGCGAGCCCGGGTGCGGCGCTCCAGGCACCGCTCCAGGGCCTTGGCCAGCCGCCGGGGGAAGCCCGGCATCGCCGAGCGCAGGCGCGGGAAGGCGCCGCGGCGGATGGCGGTGAAGAGCGCGTCGGAGTCGGCGCCCTTGAACGGCTTGTCGCCGCAGGCCAGCTCGTAGAGCGTCACGCCCAGGGCCCAGATGTCCCCCTGCGGGTCGGCCGGCTGGCCGTCCAGGAGCTCCGGGGCGATGTAGGACGGGCTCCCCACCAGCATTCCGTCGCGGGTGAGGTCGCTCCGGGTCCGGTCCTTGGCGATGCCGAAGTCCATGAGCTTCACCTCGCCGTCGCGCGACACCATGATGTTGGCGGGCTTGACGTCGCGGTGGAGCAGCTTGTTGAAGTGGACGTAGTCGAGCGCCTCGGCGACGCGCGCCCCGATGACCGCCAGGCACGCCGGCGGCAGCGGCCCGCCCTGGACCATGACCCGGTTCAGGTCGGCGCCGTCCACGAACTCGGTGACGAGGTAGAGGGTGTCGTCCTTCTCCACCATGTCGTGCACCCCCACCACCGCCTGGTGGCGGAGCTGGGCGTAGGCCCGCCCCTCGCGTCGAAAGCGCTCCAGGAGCTCCTTGGAACGGGCCAGCTTCTGATCGAGCGCCTTCACGGCCACGCGCCGGTCCAGGCCCTCCTGGAAGGCCTCGTAGACCACGCCCATGCCGCCGCGCCCGAGCTCCCGCACGATGCGGCAGGTGCCGACCTTGCGCACCGCCATGGCGGATCCGAGCTTGCGACGGCGCGCCGGGTCGAGGCAAGGGGCGCCGTCCGCCGGGGAAATCGCGCTTGCCGGAAAGGGGCCGGGCCCTGGTAGAATACGCCTTCCCCAGCCCTGGATCGCGTTCCCAGGACCATCACGTCAGTCGCGCGCGAGCCCTCGAGCCGCGCGCGCCGGAGGTAGAGATGTCCCAGCAGCCGAAGCGTCCCATGGTGACCATGGATGGCAACGAGGCGGTCGCCTCGGTGGCCCATCGCATCAACGAGGTCATCGCCATCTATCCCATCACGCCCTCCTCCAACATGGGCGAGTGGGCCGACGAGTGGTCTGCCTTCGGCCGGAAGAACGTGTGGGGCACGGTGCCCACGGTGGTGGAGATGCAGTCCGAGGGCGGGGCCTCGGGGGCCGTGCACGGGGCGCTGCAGGGCGGCGCGCTCACCACGACCTTCACGGCGTCGCAGGGCCTGCTGCTCATGATCCCCAACATGTTCAAGATCGCGGGCGAGCTCACCTCGATGTGCATGCACGTCTCCGCTCGCGCGGTGGCCACCCACGCCCTCTCCATCTTCGGCGACCACTCCGACGTGATGGCGGTGCGCCAGACCGGCTTCGGCCTCGTGGCCTCGGCCTCGGTGCAGGAGGCCCACGACTTCGCGGTCATCGCCCAGCGCGCCTCGCTGAAGAGCCGCATCCCCTTCCTCCACTTCTTCGACGGATTTCGCACCTCGCACGAGGTGCAGAAGATCGAGCTCCTCTCCGACGAGGACCTGCGCAAGATGATCCCGGACGACCTGGTGGCGGCGCACCGGGCCCGGGCGCTCACGCCGGACCGCCCGGTGGTGCGAGGCACCGCCCAGAACCCGGATGCCTTCTTTCAGGCGCGCGAGGCCTGCAACCTCTTCTACCAGGACTGCCCCGACGTGGTTCAGGGGGCCATGGACGACTTCGCCAAGCTTCTGGGGCGCACGTACCACCTCTTCGACTACGTGGGCCACCCCGAGGCCGAGCGCATCCTGGTGATGATGGGCTCCGGCTGCGAGGCCGCCCACGAGACCGTGGAGCACCTGGCCGGAGGCGGCGAGAAGGTGGGCCTGGTGAAGGTCCGGCTCTACCGGCCCTTCTCGCTCGGCTTCTTCATGGCGGCCCTGCCGCGCTCCACCACCCATGTGGCGGTGCTGGACCGCACCAAAGAGCCGGGAGCGCTCGGCGAGCCGCTCTACCAGGACGTGGTGACGGCGCTGCGCGAGGCGCAGCAGGCCCACATCGACCGCTTCCACCACGAGATCACGGTCATCGGCGGCCGCTACGGGCTCTCCTCCAAGGAGTTCACGCCCGCCATGGTCAAGGCGGTGCTCGACGAGCTGGGCAAGGCGCGCCCCAGGCGCCACTTCACGGTGGGCATCAACGACGACGTCACCCACCTCTCGCTCCCCTACGACCCCGCCTTCACCACCGAGGGGAAGGACGTGGTGCGGGCCATGTTCTACGGCCTGGGCGCCGACGGCACGGTGGGGGCCAACAAGAACTCCATCAAGATCATCGGCGAGGACACGCCCAACTGGGCCCAGGGCTACTTCGTCTACGACTCCAAGAAGTCCGGCTCCATCACCATCTCCCACCTGCGCTTCGGCCCCAAGCCCATCCGCTCCACCTACCTGGTCTCGCGCGCCAACTTCGTGGCCTGCCACCAGTTCGGCTTCCTGGAGAAGTACGAGATGGTCGAGCAGGCCGAGCCGGGGGCCACCTTCCTCGTGAACGCCCCCTTCGGCCCGGACGAGGTCTGGGAGCACCTGCCGCTGGAGGTGCAGCAGCAGGTCATCGACAAGCGGCTGCGCCTGTTCGTCATCGACGCCTACAAGGTGGCCAAGGACACCGGCATGGGCGGGCGCATCAACACCATCATGCAGACCTGCTTCTTCGCCATCTCGGGCGTGCTGCCCCGCGAGCAGGCCATCGGCCACATCAAGAAGGCCATCGAGAAGACCTACGGCCGCAAGGGCGCCGAGGTGGTGAGGAAGAACTTCGAGGCGGTGGACCACACCCTGTCCCACCTCTACGAGGTGAAGACCGCAGGCCGGAAGGCCGACGGCGCGCCGCGCCCGCCGGCAGTCTCCGAGCAGGCTCCCGACTTCGTGAAGCGCGTCACCGCCACCATGATGGCCGGCAAGGGCGACCTCTTGCCGGTGTCGGCCTTCCCGGTGGACGGCACCTGGCCCTCCGGCACCGCCCGCTGGGAGAAGCGGGCCATCGCCCTGGAGATCCCGGTGTGGGACGAGCCGATCTGCATCCAGTGCAACAAGTGCGCGCTCATCTGCCCGCACGCCGCCATCCGCGTGAAGTACTACCGGCCGGACGAGCTGGCCAACGCCCCCCCCACCTTCAAGTCGATGGACTTCCGCTCCGCCGAGCTCAAGGGCATGAAGTACACGGTCCAGGTGGCGCCGGAGGACTGCACCGGCTGCAACCTGTGCGTGGAGTTCTGCCCGGCCGAGTCCAAGACCGAGAAGGGGCACAAGGCCATCAACATGGCCCCCATGGCCCCGCTGCGGGAGCCGGAGCGAAAGAACTACGACTTCTTCCTCGCCATCCCCGATCCCGACCGCGCCCAGGTGAAGCTCGACCTCAAGGGCACCCAGTTCCTGGAGCCGCTCTTCGAGTACTCGGGCGCCTGCGCCGGCTGCGGCGAGACGCCGTACATCAAGCTCCTCACCCAGCTCTACGGCGACCGGGCGGTCATCGCCAACGCAACCGGCTGCTCCTCGATCTACGGCGCCAACCTGCCCACCACGCCCTACACCTTCAACGAGGACGGGCGCGGCCCGGCCTGGGCCAACTCCCTGTTCGAGGACAACGCCGAATTCGGCCTGGGCATCCGGCTGGCGGTGGACAAGCAGGCCCAGCACGCCCGCGAGGTCCTCTCCACCCTGGGCTCGCAGCTGGGCGACGACCTGGTGAAGGGCCTCCTCTCGGCCGACCAGTCGACGGAGGCCGGCATCCAGGCCCAGCGGGAGCGGGTGAAGGCGCTCAGGCAGAAGCTCTCCCGGGCCGATTCCCGCGAGGCGAGGTGGCTCGACAAGATCGCCGACTACCTCGTCAAGAAGAGCATCTGGATCGTGGGCGGCGACGGATGGGCCTACGACATCGGCTACGGCGGCCTGGACCACGTCATCGCCATGGGCAAGGACGTGAACATCCTGGTGCTCGACACCGAGGTCTACTCCAACACCGGCGGTCAGGCCTCCAAGGCCACTCCCATGGGCGCGGCCGCCAAGTTCGCCATGGGCGGCAAGGCGGTGCCCAAGAAGGACCTGGCCATGCTGGCCATGACCTACGGCCACGCCTACGTGGCCCGCATCGCCATGGCGGCCAAGGACGCCCAGACCGTGAACGCCATGAAGGAGGCCGACAGCTTCCCCGGCACCTCGGTGCTGGTGGCCTACAGCCACTGCATCGCCCACGGCTACGACATGGCCGAGGCGGTGAGCCAGCAGGAGAAGGCGGTGGACTCCGGCTACTGGCCCCTCTTCCGCTACGACCCGCGCCGCGCCGAGAAGGGGGAGAGCCCGCTCAAGCTGGACTCGGGCGCCCCCAAGATCTCGCTGGCCGAGTTCATGTCCCAGGAGACCCGCTTCCGCATGGTGGAGCAGACGAACCCCGACCAGTACAAGAAGCTGGTGGCCGAGGCGGAGAAGATCGCCAAGGAGCGCTTCGCCCTCTACGAGCAGCTGGCCCGGGCCATGAACCCGGCGAACCTGGTCCCGGGCGCCGCGGCCGCGGCGGCGCAGCCGAAGGCCAAGGCCTAGCCTGCTCCCCGCCGACCCGCCGGCCGGGCGCGCCTCGCGCCGGCGGCGGGCTGGCCCGCGGCGGAGAGCCACGGCGGCGCCGTCGCGCCGGCCCGTGTCTGCCGGCAGGATGGGCTCGGCAGCCGACTTCGTTCGCCGCCGGGCAGGCTGGGGCTGTCACCCCCGGACCAGGTCGAGCCCGAGCTTCGCCACCAGCGCCCCCACCACCAGCAGCACGACCAGCCGCACCACCCGGTCGCCGCCCCGCACCGCCAGGTGGGCGCCCAGGTATCCGCCCATGAGATTTGCGGCCGCCATGGGGAGGGCCACGCTCCACAGCACCGCGCCGCGCGAGGCGAAGAGCGCCAGCGCCGCCAGGTTGGAGGCGAAGTTCGCCACCTTGGCGTCGGCGCTCGCCTCCTGGAAGCGGGCGTCGAAGAGCCACACGAAGGCGAAGATGAGGAAGGTGCCGGTCCCGGGGCCGAAGAAGCCGTCGTAGGCGCCCAGGCCCAGGGCCACCGCCGCCGCGACCCAGAGGCGCCGCGGGGGGCGCGAGGGGCGCGGCGCCGGCGCCGCCGGGCGGAAGGCCAGCGCCACCGCCACCAGGAGGAGCAGGGCCAGCACCACCGGCCGGAGCGTCGCCGGCGGGACCAGCAGCACCAGCGCCGCCCCGCCCAGCGAGCCCAGGAGGCCCGCCGGGAAGGTCACCCGGGCCACCCGCCCATCTACCAGGCTCGCCCGGGCGTAGCGAACCAGCGCCGCCCCCGAGCCGAAGACGCTCTGCCCCTTGTTGGTGGCGAGAGCCGTGGCCGGGGGGAGCCCGGCCGCCAGGAGCGACGGCACGGTCAGGAGCCCGCCCCCGCCGCCGATGGCGTCCACCGCCCCGGCCACGAGCGCGGCCAGGGAGAGGAGGGCGATGGTCGTGGGCGCGAGGGTCATCCGGGCCGGCGCGGGTGCCCCGACTCTAGACGACAGTGCACGATTCGGGATCACCTCCGGTGACCCGCACGCTGTCTCCGGAGCGCGCCCTCATCTGCCCCGGGAACCCGAGCCAGGTCCCGCCCGGCCCCCTCGCTTCTCGCGGCCTGGCGGCGCGGCTCGTCCGGTGGCCCTCGTCGTTCGAGCGGAAGCGCCAGCCCCACGGCGAGCGCGCTCCTTCGCTCGCGCGAGCCGTTCCACCCGCGCCCGGCGCGCCGCCTCCACCGCCAGCCGCCCCCACGGCAGCATCCCCTCGGCGCCGTCCATGGCCTCGGGCGGGGGCGCCCAGTAGGAGAGACTCACCTCCCGCTTGCCGCGCCCCAGGTAGACGAATGGCTCGCCCCCGGCGGCCTCGAAGGCCGGGCGGGTCCCCCCGTCCACCTTGAGCCAGAGGCGCCACTCGTCCGGGTCCCCGATGGCGAACATGGCCCCGCCGAGGTAGAAGCCCACGCCTCCGAACATCCGCCGCGGCAGGACCGGCCCGAGCGGAGAGAACAGGTCCAGGCAGTGGTCCTCGAACTCGCGCTGGCGCGACACGCCGGGAGCCTGCCTGGCCCGCTCTCGCGCGGCAAGCGCCCTCCCCAGGCGGGCCCTCGAGCCGGGCCAGACCGCCGCGGCCGCGCCGGCGGGGCGCGCCCCGGCTGGGGCCTGCAAGTGCTCCTCCGCAGAAGTCCTCGCCGGTGCCCAACTGGTTCCGACGGACTTCTGCTCCGTCGCACTTTGCGGGGAAGGCCCCGGGCCTTGCAGGACAGGGCAAGGCCCGGGCCCTCCCCGCAGAGCCCTACCGGGGGAGGCGGAGCGCCGCCTCCCCGGACCCCCACCCGCGTGCCGCGCCGCCGGGAACCGGTGTATGACCTCTGCGGCGCGGCACTAGACTCGCGGAGGCAGATCCTTTTCCGGCGACGCGCGTTGGAGAAGATCGGGACGAGCGGACCCCTTGGGCAGGGACGAGAGCGACGAGAGGCTCATGGCGCGGTACCAGGCCGGTGACGTGACGGCGTTCGAGGCCCTCCTCGGCCGCCACCGCGGGCCGGTGTTCTCGTTCCTGGTCCGGCTCACCGGGGACCGGGCGCGCGCGGAGGATCTGTTGCAGGAAGCCTGGCTCAAGGTGGTGAGCGCCGCGCCGCGCTGGGAGCCGCGGGCCCGCTTCACCACCTGGCTCTACACCATCGCCCGGCACCTGGCGCTCGACGAGGCCCGCCGCGCCGTCCACCGGCGCCCGGCGGCCGACCCGCCCGGCGGCGCCCCCGATCCGGAGCCGGTCGCGCCCGATCCCTCGCCGGACCGCGCCGCCGAAAGCGCCCTCCTGCGTCCCAAGCTCGAGGCGGCGCTCAGGTCGCTACCCGAAGAGCAGCGGGAGGTGTTCCTCCTGCGCGAGTATGCCGGCCTTCCCTTCCAGGAGATCGCACGGGTCACCGGCGCGCCGGAGAACACCGTGAAGAGCCGCATGCGGTACGCGCTCGAGGGGCTGCGGCGCGCCCTCGAGGCCATGGGCGTCGCGGCCGAGGAGGCCGCCACCCCGGTTCCCGGAGGCGTCCCGTGACCCACGAGGAGTGCCAGGATCGCCTCCTCGAGCTCTCCTACGGCGAGCTCGACCGGCGCAGCACGCGCGAGGTGCGGGCCCACCTCGCTCGCTGCCCCGTCTGCGCCGGGGTCTACCGCCGCATCGCCGGGGTGCGCGAGGTGATGGGCCGTCTCGAGCCCGAGCCGCCGCCCGGGGGCGAGCGGGTGGTGCTGGCGGCGGCGCGGGAGGCGGCCGATCGCCAGCGCGAGGAGCGCCCTTCCCTGGGGCTGCCGCTCTGGGCCTGGAAGGCCTCGGTGGCCACGGTGCTGGTGGCGGCGGTGGCGGGCGTGTCGGTGAAGGTCATCTCCATGCGCCAGCGGTCGACGGTCGAGGAGATCGCCGCCGCGCCGGCCGCTCCCGGTCCTTCGGCGCGCTCGCTCGAGGACGCGCCGCCCGCCGCGCCACGGGCTGAAGCGCCACCCGCCGCCGCGCGACCCGCCGAGGCGCCGCCGGCCGAGGCGCAGCCGGCCGAGGTCCCAGGGAGACGGGCCGCGCCGGAGCGACCCGCCTTGGCGTCGCGCGCGCCGAGCAAGCCGGCCCCGGCTCCCTCGGCCGCTGCGCCCGCTCCCGCCCGAGTCGGGTTTGCGGAGAGGCGCGCCGCCGGCCCGGCGTCCAGCCAGGCTCCGGTGGAGCCGGAGGAGCGCGGCCCGGCGCGGCTCTTTGCGGAGGCGCCGCCGGACGAGCCTGCGCGCCGGGAGCGGGCTGCCGCCGAGGCGGCCCCGGCCCGGGCGAAGGCCCTGGCGGACGCGGAGTCGAAGTCGGCGGCAGCCGCGAGAGCCGCCGCTGCGCCCCCGCGGCCCGCGCCCGCCAAGGCAGCTCCCTCCAGGTGGGCCGTCGCGCCGCCGCAGGCCGCGCCGGAGGATCCCGCCGTGGCCGGAGCCGCCGCCCAGCCGCAGGCCGCGCCGGAAGAGCCCGCCCCGCCCGAAGCGGCTCCCGCGCCCCCGCAGGCTGAGCCCGAGGGGAGGGCGCCGTCTGAATTTGCCGCCCCGCCCGCGCAGGCGCCGGCGGCGCCGCCCCCTGCTCCGGCGCCCGCAGCCGCGAGCCGGAAGGACCCGCGCGTCAAGGCCGCCCAGGCGGTGGTCCAGGACGTGGACTCGCGCCAGCGCCGCGGCCAGCTCTCCGAGTCGGCCCGCGCCTTCCAGGCCTGCGGCACGTCCGAGGACGCCGAGCGCCGGCTCTACGCCGACGCCTCCGGGCGCGCCGTGAAGTACGTTCGGCAGGTGGGGTCGGCCGAGGCCGCGCTCACCTACGAGCAGTACTACGACGCCCAGGGGCGCCTGCGGCACGTCTACGTCCACGGCGGCGCCGTGAACGGAGCGGTGCTGGAGCACCGCATCTGGCTCGACGGCGCCGGGACCCGGCTCCGGGAGGAGCGGCGCTTCCGGCGCGGGCGCTTCCCGTTCCCGGAAGTCTGGCCCGAGGCGGAGCTGCGCCTGCGGGCCCCCGACGCCTCGGCCCTGCGCTGCGGGGCGCCATGATGGCGGCGATCACGCGCGCCGAGCCCCGGCGGGGAAGGAGCCCCCGCCCCACGGCTCGCAGGTCGGGCCATCGTGGCTCGCCCGGGGCAACGCCACCGGATCAACGGGTGTGGGCGGCCAGTAGGGCGGGCCCTTGTGGCCCGCCGAGGGCTGCGCCGCTGAAGCCATGGGCGCGGGCACGGCCATGAGGATCCGCGTCCTGGCGGTGGGACGGGATCGCTCGGGGCTGTACCAGCCGGCGATGGAGGAGTACGCGCGGCGCCTCGGGCGCTACGCCCGCTTCGAGGTGATGGAGGTGCCCGAGGCTCGGCGCCACGCCGGCACCCCGCGGGCCCGCGACGAGGAGGGGGAGGAACTCCTCTCGCGCCTCCGCGACGGGGAGCGGCTGGTGGCGCTCGACGAGCGGGGGAAGGAGCCGACCAGCGAGGAGCTGGCGCGCCGCCTCGGCGTCTGGCTGACCGCGGGGCGAGACCTGTGCTTCGCCGTGGGCGGGGCCGACGGCCTCTCCGAGGCCGTGAAGGCCCGCGCCGAGGAGACGCTCTCGCTCTCGCGCCTCACCCTGGCTCACCGGCTGGCGCGCCTGGTGCTGCTGGAGCAGCTGTACCGGGCCTTCACCATCCTGCGCGGGGAGCCGTATCACAAGTAGGGAGCGCCCCCGTTCGTCTGCGGCGGCGCCGGATCGGTACCACAGGGGCCTGCCGGGTCTCGCGCGCTAGCGCCAGCAGGCCCGGACGTGGAATCCTCGCCGGCATGGACGGAGCCAGGGAGGCCCTGCGAGAGGTGGCTGCGGCCATGCCGGGAGATCCGGAGGGGCTGTGCGCCGCCTGCGGCCGGGTGGCGGACTGGGACTTCCTGGCCGCCGGCGCCGAGCGCCACGGCCTGGCCGGAATCCTCTGGCGAGACCTCGAGCGCGCGGGCGTGGTCCCGCCACCCGGAGCGGCCCGCCGTCTCCGGGAGTTCCTGGCAGTGCAGCGGCTCAGGCAGCCGCGCCTCGACGCGGATCTGGACCGCGTGCTGTCGGCCCTCGGGAGCGCCGGGCTCCCCTGTGCGGTCCTCAAGGGGCCGCCCCTGGGGGAGCGCCTGTACGGCGAGGCAGCGCTTCGTCCCTGCCTGGACCTCGATCTCCTGGTGGCCGTGGCCGACCTCGACCAGGCAGTCGCCGCGCTGGACGCCGCCGGCTGGCGGGCTCACGGAGGGCCCACCGCCCGCTGGCAGCGCCGCCACCACCACCACCTGGTCTTGCAGCGCCCGGGCGCCACCGGCGTGGAGCTTCACTTCCGGGCGCTGACGGGATTCGGGGGTGCGCTGCCGGCGGAGGACCTCCTCGGCCGCGCCGCACCAGGTGAGTTCCGGGGCCGGCCGGTGCGCCGCCTCGCTGCCGAGGACGAGGTCCTCCACCTGGCGGTCCACGCCGCCGGGCACGGGCTGGGGCGCCTCCTGTGGCTGGTGGATATCAAGGCCTTCCTCGCCTCGCACCCCGGGCTTGACTGGGTCGCAGTGAGACGACGCGCTCGGGCCTGCGGCCTCGGGCGAGCGGCTTCCTGGGCCTTCGCGGCCGTGGCCGACCTCGGCGCTCCTGTGCCGCCCGATGCGCGGGCCCTTTCCCCGGCGAGGCGCCGCGCGGCAGAGCAAGCTGCGCGGACTGCGGTCGGAGGCGCGCGCCCCTGGTCCACGGCCGCATCGCTGGTCCTGAACGCCATCCTAGCGGACCGATGGCTGGCCGCCGCCCACTTCCTGACCGTGAACCTCGCCAGGGTGGTGCGGCGGCGGGCGGCCCGCGCCTTGGGGTCTCGCGGTCCCCAGGAGTGGAAGGCGTGACGAAAGGCCAGGCCGCGCTTGCCGGACGGCTCGTAGTCCGTCGGATCGGGGAGGAGGTGGTCGTCCTCGACCTGGCCACGCTCGCCTTCTACCGGCTCGGCGGCGCCGCGGTGGGCATCGCCCAGGCATTGGCCCGTGGCGAGGCCCCGGGGGCGATCGCGGACCGCCTGGCGCGCGATGCCGGCATCGATCCGCTGCGGGCGCGGTCCGACGTCGACGGCGTCGCGGCCGCCCTGGCCGCGGACGCGAGGGCGGCGCCAGAGGAGGGACCCCTGTCGACGCAGGCCGACCCGCGTTTCGCGTCCACCGGGCTCGGGCTCGAGCTGATCTGGGGCAGCCGGGCGGTCCTGCGCCTGGACCGCGCTGGCGGGCGCGCCTGGCTGGTGGACGGTCCCCTCTCGGCTCCTGCGCCTGCCGAGCGGCTCCGCTGGGCCCTGCCGCACCTCGTCTGGCTCGCGGGAGGAACGGTGCTCCACGCCTCGGCAGTCCAGCGCGCCGGAGCGGTGTTGGCAATCACCGGCGCCACGGGCAGCGGGAAGAGCACGCTGGCCAGGCTTCTGGCGGACGGCGACCCGGTCTCGGACGACCTCCTCTTCCTGCGGCCCGGCCCCCGGGGGCCCGAGGTGGCGCTGGGCGGCGAGGCGGCGGCGCGAGCGTGGGAAGCGCGGGAGGTGGCGCGGCTCACCACGCGGGAGGAGGTGCGCCTCGCCCCTGGCGAGCTGGCCGCCATGTCGGCGGGTCCGGCGTTGCCGCTGGGCGCCGTCTGGGTACTCGACGCCGCCCGGCGAGACGGGGAGGCAATTGCCTTGTCCCCGGTCGCCGGGGCCGACGGCCTGGGATTGCTGCTCGAGCAGAGCTTTGGCGAGACCGGCTTCCCCGAGGTCTGGCGGCGTATCTTCGAGGCGTCGGCCGACATCGCCGCCGCCGTGCCGCTGTACCGCGCCACCGTCCCGGCGGCGCTTCCCGCCTTGGGCGAGGCGGCGCGGCGCTACAGGCACAACGTGGCGTCGTAGACGCGACCGTCCTCGGGGACCGAGGCCAGGCGTGCGTGGCCGGAGCCGGGCCCGCCGCAGGCGTGAAGGTGCAGGTGGATGGGCTCGCGCGCCGCCCCGGCGTCGAGCGACGCCTCGAGTAGCGCTCGCCGCAGGCAGTTCGGCCCGCCGGGACAGCGGGCGTCCAGGGCGGCCACCGCGCGGCGCAGCGGCGCCCGGTCGACTCCATCGCGGGCGCGGGCCCTGTGGCCCCGCGCTCGGGCGCGCAGGACGGCGGGGCGCGTGCCGAGCCGACGCCGGTCCAGCTCCACCGGGACCAGCACCGCCAGCACCCGGCAGAGCTCGACCAGCAGAGCCGGCAGGCCCCCGGCCCTCAGGGCTCGTCTCCCGTGGGCTCGAGCAGGGCCTCGGAGGCGAGCTCGCCGATGAGCGCTGCAGCGTCGGCGCGGAGCAGCTCCACGGGAGCGGTCAGGTGGTCGGCGAGCGAGCCCGCGATCTCGTCGGCGGTTCGACCCTGGGCGGCGAGGTTCCACATGAGCCGGGCCGTGCCGTTGAGGCGGAAGGCGGTACCCAGGTCGAGATGAACCAGCAGCAGCGCGTCACCCGAGGGCGCCTCGGCGACGGACTGGGTCTTTCGGAACCGGCTCAGGGCCTTCCTCTCGGGCTCTGCCCGTCGCCGCCGATGAGGGTCTTGCCTTGGAGCAGGATGTCCCGCAAGCTCCCCAGCCGCTCCACCCGGGGCGGCTCGTAGGGTCTCGCCGCCGCCGTGGTGCTCGGCTGGGTCGCGTCCCTTGGACTGTCTTGGCCCACCGGACCTCCTTGCTTCAGCGCTTCAGCGTGCTAGCTCCCGCAGCCACGCTTCCAAGGCCAAAATATTCCACAGATCCACGCAGTTCGCCAGAGTACTCGCCCCGCGGATGGAAGTCAGGAGTCGCCTCGCCTCCCGCTGATCGACGAACTTTCCCGACTCCCACCGCGACCCCTCGACGACGGGGGCCAGCAGCGGTATCGCGCGCGACACCGACCACACCAGGCAGTCGTCGGCGATCGACACCGCCCTACGGTGGGCCAGCTCGTCCGGCCAAGTGCCAGCCATGGCGTCGCGCAGCAGGCGCTTCACGAGGCCACGGGGGCGCCGCCGCTGCCATGGGATCGAGCGGACCCATTCCACCAGAGGCCGGTCGAGGAAGGGGAGCCGCAGTTGCAGGCCTGCCCGGGCTGCATCCTGTTCGGCCTGCTCCACCAGCAGGAACTGGTCCTCGCCGCTGAGGACGGCGAGGAGGCCGGCCTGTACGCGCGACGGGATTGGCTCCGGGCGAGGCGGAGCCGGCGGCGGCCAGAGCTTGGCAAGGGTGGGTCCGAGCCACGTCGGTGGCGGGGGAGGACGACGTGGGCGGAACGAGCGGAAAGCCAGCCGTGCCCAGGAAGGCGCCGCCGCCCGCAGGGCCCGGAGCAGGAGGCGGTGCCCGGGCGAGGCCGTGTAGGGCCGGCGACGGAGCGTCTCCCGGGCGAGGGCCAGGAGGCGGCCATGGCGAGCCAGGTCCTCGAAGACGCCGACCTCGCCCAGGACCTCGTCGCCGCCCACCCCCATGAGAAGGACCCGGCTCCCCAGGGCGCGCGCCACCTCCAGGGCGCGGCTGGCTCCGCTCGGGATCGGGCTGCGCTGCGGGTGGGCGCGAGGCAAGGCCTCCGGGCCCGCGGGAGGCACCGCGGAGACATCCCATCGCTGGCAGGGGAAGCGAACCCGTGCCACCACCGCATCGAGGAACGGCGTGTCGTCGCCCGCGAAGCCCCTCAGCACGGCCGAGGCGAGGACCAGGGGCACCTGTCGGCGCGGCTCGTGGCGGTTGAGGTCCTCGGCCACACAGGCGATGGCGCTCGAGTCGAGCCCCCCCGAGAGCGCGAGCACCAGCGGCCCCTGCGACTCGAGGCGATTCGAGACGGCCTGCCAGAGGAGGTGGCGGAAACCGGGTACCTCCTCACCGCGCGCAACCGGCGCGGGGCGAGGCAACGGCGGCCTGGCATGGCCCAGGTCGCGCATGCCGCCAGCGGTGGCTTCCAGGACATGGCCGGGTGCGAGGCGCTGGACGCCCCGGAAGAAGGTGCGGGTGACCGGTCCGTCCTGGTGCAGCAGGAAGTCGAGCACCGCCGCCGGCTCGACCTCGGCCCTTCCGCCGCCCTCGAGGAGCGCGTCCACCTCCGTGGCGAGCAGCAGCCCTCGCCCGGTGGCTCTCCAGAAGAGAGGTCGCAGGCCCATGACGTCCCGGGCCGCCACGAGGACGCGCCGATGCTCGTCCCATGCGACGAGGGCGAAGTCGCCTTCGAGCTGCGAGACCACCTCCACGCCCAGATTGGCGAATCCGCGCAGGAGCAACGCCGCGTCGGAGGCCGGCGGCGCAGGAAGGCCCAGGGTGCGGGCCACCTCCTCCCGGTTGTCGATGCGGGCGTCTCCCACGATCCACAGCCCGCGGAGGGGATCGTGGAGCGGTTGCGCCGCGGCCCGTTCCCGGGCGGTGGTGGCGCGCAGGGCGAACCCCAGCGTGCAGTGGGGCGCGCTCGCCACCTGCGTGCCGTCGGGCGAGCGGTGCGGCATGGCAGCCAGCATCCTCCGGACGCTCTCCTCGCCGGCGTCCGGCCGGCTCCAGTCCACGGCGACGGCGATGCCGGACATGCGCCATTCTCCCACGGCCTCGGGCCCGGATCCGGCCCTCTCCTTGCTTCGATCCGGATCGCTTGAGGGCCCCCGCCCCACCGCATAGGATTCCACGTCCCCCACCACAGAAAGGTCCCCCGTGCCGAAGCCCAAGCCGCTTCTCATCGTGATCCTCGACGGTTGGGGCATCCGCGCCGAGCGGGACGCCAACGCCATCGCCATCGCCGGCACCCCCAACATGGACGCGCTGGCGAAGGAGTTCCCCTCGACCGCCCTGAAGACCAGCGGCCTGGCGGTGGGCCTGCCCGAGGGGCAGATGGGCAACAGCGAGGTCGGCCACACCAACCTCGGGGCGGGGCGCATCGTCTACCAGGACCTGGTGCGCATCAACCGGGCCATCGAGGACGGCTCCTTCTTCCAGAACCCGGCCCTGCTCGAGGTGTGCCGCACAGCCAGGGCCGCCGGCGGCGCCCTGCACCTCCTGGGCCTGGTTTCCGACGGCGGGGTCCACTCCCACGAGGAGCACCTCCACGCTTGCCTGGAGCTGGCGCGGCGCGAGGGGGTGGGGCGGGCGTTCGTGCACGCCTTCCTGGACGGCCGCGACACCCCTCCCAAGAGCGGCCTCGGGTACGTGCAGTCCCTGGAGAAGCGGCTGCGCGACAAGGGGTACGGCAAGGTGGCCACCGTGGCCGGGCGCTACTGGGCCATGGACCGCGACAAGCGATGGGACCGGGTGGCGCTGGCGTATGCGGCGCTGGTCAGGGGCGAGGGCGTGAAGGCCCGAAGCGGGGCGGCGGCGGTGGAGGAGGCCTACGGCCGGGGCGAGACCGACGAGTTCGTGAAGCCGACGGTGGTCGTGAACGGCGGCGGTCCGGTGGCCCGGATCCGCGACGGCGACGCCGTCCTCTTCTTCAACTTCCGCGCCGACCGCGCCCGCGAGCTCACCCGCGCCTTCACCCAGGAGGGCTTCAAGGAGTTCGACCCGAGCCCCCGGCCCCGCCTGTCGTCCTACGCCTGCATGACCGAGTACGACGCGACCTTCCACCTTCCAGTGGCCTTCGCGCCCGATCAGCCCACCGAGATCTTCCCCGAGGTGGTGGCCCGCGCCGGCCTGAAGCAGTTCCGCTGCGCCGAGACCGAGAAGTACGCCCACGTCACCTTCTTCTTCAACGGCGGGCGGGAGACGGTCTTCCCCGGCGAGGACCGGGTGCTGGTGCCGAGCCCGCGCGACGTGAAGACCTACGACCTGAAGCCGGAGATGAGCGCGCGCGAGGTGGCCGACAAGGTGGTGGCGGCGCTCGACTCCGGGCAGTACCGCTTCCTGCTGGTGAACTTCGCCAACCCCGACATGGTGGGGCACACCGGCATCCTGGAGGCCGCGGTGAAGGCCGTGAAGGTGGTGGACGAGTGCATCGGGCGGCTGTGGGCCGCCGCCCGCAAGGCCGGCGCCGCCATGCTGGTCACCGCCGACCACGGCAACTGCGAGATGATGGTGGACCCCGAGACCGGCCAGCCCCACACCGCCCACACCCTCGGGCCGGTGCCGTTCATCCTGGCCGACCCCGACTTCCGGGGCGCGACGTTGCGCCGGGACGGAGTGCTGGCCGACGTGGCCCCTACCGCGCTGCAAGTCATGGGGCTCCCCAGGCCGAAGGAGATGAAGGGCCTTGGACTGGTGGTGAAATGAGGCCCACGCTCCGCGCTTTCCTCGACCTGGTCTTCCCGCCGCGCTGCGCCGCCTGCGGGGCGCTGGGGCGCGAGCCCTTCTGCGACGTCTGCGCCGAAGCGGTGGACACGGCCGGGCCGGGATGCCGGCGCTGCGGCCGGCCCGGGCCGGAGGCGGTGTGCGGCATGTGCCTGGCCGACCCGCCGGCCTTCGACGCCGTCCGGGCCGGTGGCCTGCTCGGCGGGCCGCTCGCCGACGCGGTCCACGCGCTCAAGTACCGAGGCCGCCCGGCGCTGGCGCGGCCGCTGGGCGAGTGGCTGGCGGGGCGGGTGGAGCTGCCCCCGGGGGCGGTGCTGGTGCCGGTGCCGCTCTCCCCCCGCCGACGCCGGGAGCGCGGCCACGACCAGGCGACGCTCCTCGCGGAGGCCCTCTCGCGCGCCGCCGGGCGGGAGCGGCTGCGCCAGGCGCTCCGCCGCGTCCGCGACACGCCCCCGCAGGTGGGTCGCGACCGGGCGGCCCGCTCCCGCAACGTCCAGGGGGCCTTCGCCGCCTCGACCGCGGTGGCCGGACGCGACCTGGTGCTGGTGGACGACGTGGTCACTACCGGCGCCACCGCCGACGCCTGCGCCCGCGCCCTCAAGGCCGCCGGGGCCCGCTCGGTGACGGTGGTGTCGCTGGCGCGGGCGGAGTAGTCAAAATGGACTACGCGGTCAGGCGGCCCGGTAGGCGGGCGCGAAGATCTTCTCGGCGAACTGCTCGATGGAGGTGGGAGTGGTCGTGGCAGGCGATCGGGGCTGGGTGGCCCTGACGGTCCCCTCGTTGAAGCCCCGCGACATCTCCACGTACAAGTCGGCCATCTCGGGCGGCAGGCCCATGCCCACCATGCCCTTCCTGGCCTCGTCGTAGGGGAACTGGACGTAGGGGAGGTCGGGCTTGCCGATGGCCTTGCCGATGGCCCGAGCCACCTCGGCCATGGTCACGTCGCGAGGGCCCATGAGCTCGAGCACGCCCTTCCCCTGGAAGTCGAGGGCTAGCATCCGCCTCGCCCCCGCCTCGCCGATGTCCTGGGTGGCGATCATCGGCATGGGGAGGTCGGCGCGCAGGGCCGAGCCGAGGAGACCCATCTGCTTCACCATGCCGAGGCTGGTGAGGTTGTTCTCCATGAAGAAGCCGGGGCGTAGGTTGAGCAGGTTCACGCCCTTCACGGAGCCGAGCCGCTCCTCAAGCTCGTGGAGCCCGGCGATGGGGCCGTTGCCCTGGGCGAGTTGGGCCCCGATGCTGGAGAGCGTCATCACGTGGGCTGGCTTCGCCGACTCGACGGCCCGGCCGAGGGTGTCCACCAGCTTCGACTGCCAGGCGCGGAAGGCCTTGGTGGCCAGATTGGGCGGGAGGAGCAGGAAGGCGGCTCCCGCCCCGGCGAGCGCCCTGGCGGCGAAGGCCGGGTCGTCCACCGACCCGGCCATGGCCTCCGCGCCGCGGGCAGCCAGGGGCTGGAGGCGCTTGGCGTCGCGCCCGACCACCCGCACCTTGCGCTTCTGGTCGAGCAGGCGGCCGGCGATGACGCCGCCGACGTGGCCGGTGGCGCCGAGGATGACGTGGAGGGTGTCGGCCATGAATGCTCTCCTTTCCAGGGAAGATGTCGTCCAGTAACCGCGCCCGCGGCCACCGTCACCACCCGCGCGGGATGCCCGCCGGCGAGGCGGCGATAAGACCCCAAATTGCCGCAGCCTGGGGGACGGACCGATGGCAGGCTGGTGGCGCGCCGTGGAAGCCTCACCAGTCCCGCCGGCGGAGGCCCGGTTCGGGGTCAGCGATGCCCAGCGAACGATTCGTCGCCAGCCGTTGGACCCGGGGCAACCACCTCTTCCCGACCGTCATCGAAGTGACCGAGACCGCAGTGGTCCGGACCAAGCGGACGTGGTTCACCAAGAACGAGGAGAGCATTCACCTGCAACGCGTCGCCTCGGTCCACGTCGAGACGGGGCTTCTCTGGTCGAACGTCCTCATCGAGAGCACGGGCGGCGCCGATCCCATCGCCAGCCACGGTCACCGCAAGGCCGACGCGGTGCGGATCAAGGAGCTGGTGCAGGCGGCGCAGACGCGACACCTCCCGGCCGCCCCCGAGCCCGGTTCCACGAAGATCTGCCCCTTCTGCGCGGAGACCATCAAGCAGGCCGCCAAGGTGTGTCGGTTCTGCAACCGCGAGCTGCCGGCTTGACCGGCCGGGCGGCGACCGCTCCCGGCGGAGGAGTTCCGGAGAGCGGAAGCGGCGGCGCGGGAGGTAGCCAGTCCATGAGGGCCTACGTCATCACGACCGGCATCCTTCCGAGGAGGAGCCGATGATGAGCCCGCGGAGAATCGTCCACAGCGGCCTGCTGGCGTGGGGTCTCGCCGTGGGTCTGCAGCCCTTACCGGCGGCCGCCCAGGCGTCGGCGAGTGCGCCCGCGGCCGGCTCGAGGGGCGCCGCCGAGGCGCGGGACGGTCAGCACGACTTCGACTTCGAGATCGGCACCTGGAAGACCCATCTCAAGCGGCTGCTGCGCCCCCTGAGCGGCTCGACCACCTGGGTCGAGTACGAGGGGACGACCGTGGTGCGCAAGGTCTGGAACGGCCGCGCCAACCTGGTGGAGCTGGTGGCCGAGGGGCCGGCCGGACGATTCGAGGGCTTGAGCTTGCGCCTCTACAACCCCGAGGCCCGCCAGTGGAGCCTCAACTTCGCCAACGCGAAGAGCGGCACCCTCACCGTCCCCACCATCGGCGAGTTCAAGGGCGGGCGCGGCGAGTTTTATGCCCAGGACACCCTGAACGGCCGGGCCATCCTGGTCCGCTTCGTGATCTCGGACATCACCCCGAGCTCCTGCCGCTTCGAGCAGGCCTTCTCCGACGACGGCGGGAAGACCTGGGAAGTGAATTGGATCGCGGTGGATACGCGAATCAAGGACTAGCCAGACCGCGAGCCCGGGCGCCCACGACCCTCGGGGGTGGCGCAGCTCCACCGGATGAATTCGCCCCCGCGTCCGCGCCTGCGTGGATGCAAGCGCCCTGGCACAGGTCGACGCTGGAGAGCATCGCGCGGCCGGGGCGGT
The DNA here is from genome assembly GCA_035762305.1 of Anaeromyxobacteraceae bacterium. Lineage (GTDB taxonomy): Bacteria > Myxococcota > Myxococcia > Myxococcales > Anaeromyxobacteraceae > DASTPH01. The sequence continues at coordinate 11,538 of DASTPH010000119.1, read as the reverse complement.
CACCTGGCGGCGATCTGCCGGTAGTCGAAGATCCTCGAACGCCGGAGGAAGCAGCCCCGCCCTCGCACCGCGGGGGCGGCCGCGGTAAGACAGGGCCGTGAGGATGGGCCCACTCGCAGCGCCCGCGCTGCTCCTGGCGGCGCTGCTCGGCGCCGGTCCGGCGGCAGCGCGGGATCCGGGCGGTACGGCGGCGCGCGGTCCTGCAGGGCCGGGAGCGGCGCGCGACCCCGGCGCCGGGCGCGATCCGGTTGCGGAGCGCCTCGCCGCGGCGCTCTCGGACCTAGAGCGCGATCGGCGCGACCCGCGGGCCCTGGTCGACCTGGCCCGGCTGGCGGAGCTGGAGGACGAGGCACCCGACCTCTCCCGCCTGGCCCGCGCCTACTCGCAGGCGGCCGCCGACCAGGGCGCCGCGGCGGAGGTGCGGGCGCTGGCGCGCCTCCAGCTGGCCGGCGTCGAGCGGGCGCGCGGCAACCTCAACCGGGCCCAGGCGGAGCTCAGGCGCCTCGCTTTCCTGCGCGACTGGCAGGTCGTGGGGCCCTTCGACGACGAGGGGAAGCGCGGGCACGACGCCGTCTACCCGCCGGAGCAGGAGGTGGACCTCGCCGCCCGCTACCCCGGCAAGGTGCGCCAGGTGGCCTGGCGGGCGCTGCCGGCAGAGGCCGCCGCCTGGGGCTTCGTCGACGTCGGGGCGACGCTCCGGCCCGCCCGCGAAGCGACGGCCTACGCCCTCTCGGCGGTGGAGTCGCCGCGCGACCAGCGGGCGCAGCTGTGGGCGGGCGCCAGCGGGGCCGTCAGGGTGTGGGTGAACGGCGCCCTGGCGCTCTCCGACGCCGCCCACCACCCGGCCCGGCTCGATCAGCTGGGGGCCTGGGTGACGCTTCGCCGCGGGCCCAACCGGATCCTGGTGAAGCTGTCCCACCAGCAGGGTCGGATGGGGTTCTACCTCCGCCTGGCCGACGCGAGCGGGTCGCCGCTCCAGCTTTCGGCGGCCGCGCCGGACGCTCCCGCCCCCCGGGTACCGGAGGCCAGGGCGGAGCGCATCGAGGGCGTGGCCAGGGCGCTGGAGCGGCGGGCGCGGGCGGCCAGGGGTGCCGAGGAGGCGCGGGCTCGCCTCGACCTGGCGGTGGCGCTGTGGGCGCAGCGCGCCGGCGACGCGCGCGAGCAGCGGGCCGCGGCCGAGGCCCGGCGCGCCGCCGCGTTGCAACCGCGCGGGGTCGAGGGCCAGCTGGCCGCCGCCGCCATGGAGGAGGACGACCCGAACCGCCGCCGGGGCGCCCTGGAGGCGGCCCTCGGGGCCGATCCCTCCGAGCCGCGGGCCCTGGTGGCGCTGTCGCGTCAGGCGCTGCAGCGCGGCCGCTCCCAGGAAGCGGTGCGCCTCGCCGAGCGGGCGGCGGCGGCCGCACCCCGCTTCGGCCCGGCGCGGGTGGCCCTGGCGCAGGCTCTGGAGCTCTCCGGGCTCGGCTCGCGAGCGGCGGTGGAGATCGAGCGCGCGGCGCGAGAGGTGCCCTGGTCGGCCGCGGTAGCCGAGGAGGCGGCCCGCTCGGCCCGCCGGCTCGACCGGATGGAGGAGGCGGCGCTCCGCTACCGCAAGGTGCTCGGGCTCCGCTACGACGACGACTCGGCCCGCGCCTCGCTCACCCAGCTGCTCCTGGACCGGGGGGACCTGGAGGGGGCGCTGGGGCTCCTCGCCGTCTCGCTGCGCCTCGAGCCGGCGGACCTCTTCCTGGCGCTGCGCCGGGCCGACCTCCTGGCGTGGAACGGCCGCGGCGAGGAGGCCGAGGCGGCCTACGCGGCCGCGCTCAAGCTCTGCCCCGAGGAGCCGGAGGCCTGGGAGCGGCGCGGCCGGGCCCGCCTGCGGGCCGGGCGCCAGAAGGAGGCGCTCCAGGATCTCCAGAAGGCCCTGGAGCTCAAGCCCCAGAACCCGCAGCTCAAGGAGCTCGCGCGCCTGCTGGAGCCGGAGCGGGAGCGCTTCGAGCGCCCCTACGCGGTCGACGCCCGCCAGGCCGCCCTCGCCGCGCCCGCCCCGCAGCCGGACGAGGACGCGGTGGTGCTGGCCGAGGTGAAGGTCATCCGGGTCTTCCCCTCCGGCCTCTCTGCCACCTGGGTGCAGCAGGTGGTGAAGGTCTTCACCCCGCGCGGCGCCGACGCCTTCCGGAGCCACTCCATCGGCTATGCCCCCGACCGGCAGGAGATCCGGGTGGACCGGGCCCGGGTGCTGAAGCCGGACGGGACCACCGTGGAAACCTGGCAGGAGAGCGAGCGCAGCCAGAGCGAGCCCTGGTACCGCCTCTACTACGACACCCGGGTGCGCGCCCTCTCCTTCCCGGCGCTCTCGGCCGGCGACGTGCTGGAGGTGGCCTACCGCACGGAGGACGTGGCCTCCGACAACCTCCTCTCCGATTACTTCGGCGACCTCACCTTCCTGGCCGACCGCACCCGCACCGTGCGGCTCGAATACGTGCTGCTCACCCCCGAGGGGCGGCCCATTCACGCCAATCAGCCGGCCCTGCCCGGGCTCGGCTTCGCGGAGCGCGCGCTGCCCGACGGCGTTTTCGAGCGCCGCTGGACGGCCCGCGACGTGCCCCGCGTCGAGCCCGAGCCGGGCATGCCCGGCTGGAGCGAGGTGGCCGCCTTCCTCCACGTCTCCACCTACGCCTCCTGGGACGAGGTGGCCGCCTTCTACTGGCGGCTGGTGCGCGATCAGCTGAAGCCCACCCCGGAGGTGCGCCAGGCGGCGGAGCGCATCGCCGCCGAGGCCGGGGTGCCGCCGGCGCGGAACGGGGCGCGCCCGGCCGACGCCGAGCTCCGGCTCATCCGGGCGGTCTACGACTTCGTGGTGACCTCCACCCGTTACGTGGGGCTGGAGTTCGGTATCCACGGCTTCAAGCCCTACCGGGTGGACCAGGTGCTGTCCCGGCGCTTCGGCGACTGCAAGGACAAGGCGAGCCTGATGCACGCCCTGCTCCAGGCGCTGGGGGTGGACTCGCGGCTGGTGCTCCTGCGCATGCGGCGCCTGGGGCGGGTGCCCGAGCGGCCGGCCTCGCTGGCGGTCTTCAACCACGCCATCCTCTGGGTCCCCTCCCACGACCTCTGGCTCGACGGCACCGCCACCTGGCACGGCTCGCGCGAGCTCCCCGGCGAGGACCGCGGCGCCACCGTGCTGGTGGTGAACCCGGAGGGGCCGTCCCGTTTCGGGCTGACGCCGGAGGGCGGGCCCGGCGACAACCTCACCGACACCTCGCTGGAGGTGGACCTCTCCCCCGACGGGCGCGCCGCCGTCCGCGGCACCTCGCGTGTCGCCGGCGAGCGGGCCGCCTCCTATCGCGGCGCCTACCAGGCCGAGGAGGCCCGGCGCGCCGTCTTCGAGCAGGGCTGGAACCGCACCTTTCCGGGACTGGAGGTGAAACGGGTCGCGCTCTCGGATCTGGCCCGGCTCGAGGAGGACGTCTCCATGAGCTTCGAGCTCCTGGTGCCGCGCTACGCCAATCCGGATCGCGGCGGCCTGCGCTTCACCCCCTTCGGGCAGAGCGCCACCTACGCCGAGACCTGGGCGCCGCTCTCGGCGCGCCGCTGGCCGCTCTTCCTGGGCCAGCCCTGGGAGAACCGCTTTTCCTACCGGCACCAGCTCCCGCCGGGATGGACCGCGGTGGAGGTGCCGGACCCGGCCTCGCTCCAGGCGCCCTTCGGCTCCTTCGAGGTGCGCTACCGGGCCGAGGGCGGGAGCCTGCTGGCCGAGGGGCGGGTGGCCTTCCAGAAGAGCCTGGTCCCGGTGGCCGACTACCCGGCCTTCCGCGACTTCCTCGCCCGCATCGATCGGGCCATGGCCCGCACGGTGCGGGTGGGGCCAGCCGTGGCCGGTGCGCCCGGAGGCTCCCCGTGAACGGGGGTTCGGTTCCGGTCGCGGCGGCGGCGCTCTTCGCGTTTCTGGCCGCCTGCGCCACCGCCGGCTCGCCGCTGGAGCGGGGCGCGGCCCGCGCCACCGCGGCGGGCGCGCCCGCCTCGGCGCTCGCCGCCGCCGGCTTTCACGACTGGCTCCACCGCGGCGACGCCGCCTCGGCCGCCGCCCGCTTCGCCGCCGCCCTGGATCGCGACGGGCGCGATCCCTGGGCCCGCCTGGGCGCATCGCTCTCGGCCCAGCGGGTGCTCGACGAGCCGGGCGAGGCCGCTCAGCTCCTGGCTCTCCTGGCGGGAGCGCCCGCCCATCCGCTCGCCCCGGTGGCGGCGAGGCGCCTCGTCGACCTGGCCAGCCGCTCGCCCGCCATCGCCGGCCAGGTGGAGCGCGACCTGGGCGCCCTGCTCGACCAGGGCCGGCTCGCCGGCTTCGCCGCCTTCCGGGCCCGGGTGGCGCGGGCGGCAGCCGCCGAGTCCCGCGGCGACCTCGAGCGCGCGGCCGCGCTCCGGGCGGAGAACGGCGCCGTCCAGCGCTGGACGCTGGTCGGCCCCTTCGGCGCCCTGGCCGGCCTGGAGCTGGACCGGCCCTTCCCTCCGGAGGCCGGCGTTCTCCCGGAGCGGAGCCAGGGGCCGGCCGGGGTGGCGACGGAGGCCCGGTCGCTCCTCGCCCCCGACGGCCTGGTGGCGCTCGACGGGGAGCCGCCGGGCGCGGACGTCTGGTACCTCGCCAGCGACGTCCGGCTCTCGCGCGGAGGGCAGTACCTCATGGGCGTGGGCTCGGGCGCCTCGTTCCGGGCCTGGGTCGACGGCTCGCCCGTCGCCGAACGGCGAGCCTTCGCCGGCTTTCCCGCGGCGGCCTGGGTGGCGCCGCTCTCGCTTCCGCCGGGGACGCACCGCCTCCTCGTCAAGCTGGCCCGTGGCTCGGGCCGGCCCACGATGGCGGTGTCCTTCGCCCGCGCCGACGGTGCGCCCTCGGACGCGGAGAGCGCGCCGGTCGCGCCGGGGAGGGCAGCCGCCCCGGCGAGGCCCGGGCCCGCTCCGGCGGCGGCCTGGGACGTCCGCGCCCTCGCGGCCGCCCTCGAGCCGGAGGTCGGCCCGGCGCTGGCGCGCCTCGTGGCTGCGCGCGACCGGATCGAGAACGACCGCGAGACGGCCAAGGCGCTCCTGGCCGAGGCCGCGGCGCTGCTGCCCGGCGCGCCGCTCCTCCTGGCCGCCCGCGGCGAGGCGCTTCAGGACGACCCCACCCTGGCCGAGCGGGTGGCGCGCTCGCGGGCCGAGGCGGCCTTCGCCGAGGCGCTGCGCCAGGACCCCGGCGACGCCGCCACCCGGCTGCGACAGGCGGAGCTGCTCCGGGCCGGGGACCGCCTCGACGACGTCGAGGCCATCCTGGCCGGCCTGGCCGAGCCGGCGGCTTCCCGCCCGCGCGCCCTGGTGGCCCGGGCCCGCTTCCTGGCCGCCCGCGGCTTCCCCGAGGGGGCGGAGAAGCTCCTCGAGGCGGCGCCGGGCGACTGCCAGGCGCGAGAGGCGCTGCAGGACCTGTCGGCGCGCCGCCAGGCGCTGGCGAGGGAAGACCAGCTGGCCCGGGAGCTCGCCGAGTGCCCGGGTGGGCGGGAGCGGCTCGCCGAGCACCTGCGCCGGCGGGGGGAGGCGGCCGCCGCCCTCGAGATCTGGCGGCGCCTCGCGGGCGCCGCGCCGGCTCGCCTCGAGCCGGGGTTCGCCCTGGCCCGGGCCCTCTCGGCAGGCGGAGACCCGGCCGCCGGGGCACGGGAGGTTGAGGCGATGGAGCGGCTCTGGCCACGCGAGCCGCGCCTGCCGCGGCGCCGGGCCGAGCTCCTGGAGCTGGCGGGCGACCGCGCGGGGGCGCGTGCGGCCCGGGAGCGGGCCCTGTCGCTGGACGGCGCCGACCTCTCCCTCCGCCGCGCCCTGGCGCTCGAGGACGGCACCGAGGTGCTCGCCTCCATGGCCCAGGACGGCCGCGCGGCGGCCCTGGCCTGGAAGGCCTCGCGCTTCCGCCCCGCCACCTCCAGCCTGATGGTGCTCGACGCCATGGCGGTGGAGGCCCACCCCGACGGCGCCTGGACCGAGCGCGTCCACCAGGTGATCCACCTGAACGACCCGCGCGGCGTGGAGCGCTGGGGCGAGGTGAGCGTGCCGGCCGGGGCCGAGGTGGTCTCGCTCAGGAGCCTGAAGCCGGACGGCCGGGTGCTGGAGCCGGAGGAGGGCGGCGGCGGCAAGACGAGCGCTTCGCTTTCAGGGCTCGAGCCGGGCGATCTGGTCGAGGTCGAGTGGCTGCGGGCGCACCGGGCGCAGGGGGCGGCCATCCCCGGCTTCGCGGTGGATCCGTTCTTCTTCCGGGTCGAGGACGTGCCGCTCTTCCGCTCCACCCTGGCGGTGGCGGCGCCGGGGGGCGCGGGGCTGGAGGTGGACGCCCACCACATGCCGGCTCCGGCCCCGCGTCGCGAGGGCTCCCGCGAGGAGGTGCGCCTGGAGGCGCGCGAGGTGGAGGCGCTGGTGTCGGAGCCGGGAGACCCCGGCGTGACCGAGTACCTGCCCTTCGTCCAGGTCGGCGCCGGCGCCGGGCTCGAGGCCATGCAGCTCGCCATCGCCGAGGGGCTCCTGGACAAGACGCGGGCGAGCCTCGAGATCCGCGAGCTGGCCGCCTCGGTGGCCCGCCCGCCGGGGGGCGCCTCTCGGCCAGCAGGCGAGGCGCTGCTCCGGGCGGCCTACGACCGGGTGGCCGAGCTGGTGGAGGGCCAGGGCGGAGCCTGGGCCGACCCCGCCAGCCAGGTCCTCTCCCGTGGACGCGGCAACCGCACCACGCTCCTCAAGGCGCTCTACTCGGCGCTGGGGGTGAAGGCCCGCCTGGCGATGGTCCGCCCCTTCACTGCCGACCCGGGTCCTTACCGCTTCCCGCGCCCCGACCTCTACGGTCATCAAGTCTTGCGGGTGGAGCAGGGGGGCCGGGCCTTCTGGCTCGACCCCTCCACGCGTTACACCCCCTTCGGCGTCCTGCCCCAGGCTGCGCGGGAGTGCGAGGCGCTCCTGCTCCCCGAGCCGGGCGAGGCGCCCGAGGTGGCGCGCACGCCTCGGGGGGAGCGCGAGGGGAGGGAGACGGTGCTGCGCGTCGCCCTCGACCGCGACGGGAGCGCGAGCATCGAGGGCGAGGAACGCTATCTCGGCTTCGACGGAGCCGCCGCCCGCGCGGCGCTGGAGCGGCTCGACGCTCCGGCGCGCAAGCAAGCGGTGGAGCAATCGCTGGCGCGCTCCTTCCGCGGCCTGGCGCTGGAGTCGCTGGCGGTGGAGGGCGAGCGGCGCTCCGACGTGCCGCTGGTGATGCGCTGGCGGGCCCGCGCTCCCTCGGTGGCCCACCTGGCCGGCGAGCGCGCCACCGTGGACGCCACCGTCTACCCGGTCCGCCTTGGCGCGCGCTTCGTGCAGCGCGCCGCCCGACAGACGCCGCTCCTGGTGGCGGTCGAGGAACACGGCGCCCTGCGGATGGAGGTGAACCTCCCCCGGGGTGCCGAGCCCCCGCCTGGGCTCGAACGGCAGGTCGACTCCCCCTTCGGCTCCTTCCGCCGCTCCGAGCGATGGGACGGCAAGGCCCTGGTGCGCGAGGAACAGTTCGACCTGAAGCGCGGCCGCATCCCGCCCGAGGCCTACCCGGAGTTCGTTCGCTTCGCCGCCGCGGTGGACGAGGCCCAGGGGGAGCCGATGGCCCTGGGGACCTGGCGCTGAGCCCGGAGGTGGCCCGAGCGGGGGCCCTGGAGGCTCGTCTCCAAAAAAAGCCCAAGTTAATCCGTTGGTTGAAGGAGGCGGCGAAACCCCGTCGCGGCTCGCGTGTTGAGTCCGGCGGAAGGGACCCCAAGGAGACTCCCATGAACCTCTCGCGCCTTCTCCTCGCCGTTCCCGTCGTCGCTCTGGCCGCCTGCGGCGGCAACGAGGCCCAGCAGGCCTTCCTCGACGCCGCCCCGAGCTACTCGGCCCTGGCCATGGACGAGGTCGCCGGCGACTCGACCGCGCCATCGACGAACCCCATGGCCCTCACCGCCCCGCAGGCTCCGATGCCGGGCGACTGCCACCCCCACCTCTTCATTCGCACCCACGAGGTGGTGGGGCGCGTGAACCACCACCTCTACCGCTTCCTCGGGCTGGTGGATTTCGTCCTGGCCCATCGTCCCGCGGTGGCGACGGAGGGCGAGCACGTCTGGGAGCGCACCCTCCCGAGCGGCGTCACCGTTCGCTTCACCATGACCCGCACCGGCGAGGTCTTCACCTGGCTCCTCGAGGCCGCGCCGCCCGGCGGCGCCTTCCTGACGTTGTTCTCGGGCGAGGTGGACCGCACCGGCGCCGCGGGGCGGCGGCAGGGGAAGGGTAGCATGACCCTGAACCTCACCAACCTGCACGCCGTCTTCCCCATGCACAGGACCACCGGGGTCGTGAGCGCCGGCTTCGAGGTGACCGGCGCCTTCCGGCACGTGGTGGTGGACGCCGCCGGCGTCGCCTGGGCCATGGACCCGACGATGATGCCGCCGGGGATGGACGGGGGGGCCCTGGCGGCGCTGCAGCAGCCGCGCAGCGGCCACTACGTCTTCTTCCGCGAGTTCGGGAAGGGCGGGAGCCTCAAGGTGAAGGAGCAGATGGTGTTCCTTTGCCCGGACAACCCGCAGTTCAAGCTCGCCGACGGGGTGGTGGTCGGTCGATGGTACCGGTACCAGGACGGCGCACGCCACGGCCGCTCCGACGGCCTGGTCACCGGCGGGCAGCTCCCCGATCAGACGCCGGCCTGGGCCAGGGCCGTGGGCGTCACCTGCGAGCAGGGCTCCACCGAGATGGGCTGGCCGGACGAGGCGTACTGGCTCTGGAAGGCGGAGGACGCCCTCGGGGGCACCATCACCGGCTGGTCGGGCGGCACCGGCCCGTCGGCGTGCGACCCGGCGCTGAACCCGCCCACCGGCGACGTGCCGGACCTGGTCGACGCGACTCACGACTTCGACTTCTCCCAGGTGACGTTCACCACCAGCGTCGACCTGTCCGCCCCGGAGAACCAGCCCTATCCCTTCCCCGGCCTGTAGTGCTGCTCCGCAGAAGTCATGAGCTCTTCCCGTTCACCTTGCTCCGCAGCACTTCGCGGGGAAGGCCCCGTGCCTTGCACGGAGAGGCAGCAAGGCACGGGCCCTCCCCGCGGGCCCTACCGGGGGAGGCGGGGCGCCGCCTCCCCCGGACCCCCACCCGCGTGGCGCGCGCCAGGGAAGGCTTGGGACTCGTGACGCGCGCCACAGCCGGCAGGGCTGGTGGCGATGGCGAGCGGTCCCACGCGGGGCCGCCCGCCTTCGCTTGCGTCGGGGGACGGGTCGGGCGAGGCCGCTCCGGGGTCAGAGCTCGCGGCACACCCCCACGGCGGCGACCGGGCTCCCGCGCGAGTCGGCCGTGGCCGCGACCCACGGCAGCAAGGCTGCTCCGCGACGACATCATCCACGCCCCATCGTTCGACTTGTCAGCCAGGCGGAGGCCGGCGCACAACCGCCGTGCCGGACCGAGCTCGGGTCCACGCACCGGGACCGGAACGCGCCGGCCCACGGCGGCGGGAGGACGACATGGCCGCACCAGGGATCGAGACGCGGGAGGGCCGCGGCCTCGGCGCCGCCGCCGGCTGGGCCGTCGCGGTCTGGGCGGCCTGTGGCCTCACCATGGCCCTCGGGCGCGCCGCCTTCGGGCTCGAGGTGGCGCTGGCCGTTCACCTGGCCGCCGCCCCGGTCTTCTCGTTCCTGGCCACGGTCCTGTGCTGGAACCACCGCCGCCACCCGGGGCCGCTCGGCACGGCCGCCCTCATGGCCGGCGTGCCGGCCGGGCTCGACGCCCTGGTGGTGGCGCCCTTCCTCGAGCGGAGCTACGCCATGTTCGCGAGCCCGGTGGGCACCTGGATCCCGCTGGCGCTCATCTTCCTCGCCAGCCTGGCCACCGCACGGCTGCTGTCGCGCCCGCCGGAGCGGCGCGTTTTCCTCGGCTGGATGGCGACCCCCGAGGAGCAGCGTGAGCCGCTTCCCGGCGACCGCTGGCTGGCGGGGAAGTCCGGCTCGACGCACGCCATCGGGATCGCGGCGGGGCCCGCGGCGGTGTGGCCCTGGCTGGCGCAGATGGGCCTGGGGCGCGCCGGCTGGTACAGCCACGATCGGCTCGACAACCCGGGACGCCACAGCGCCGAGGCGATCCTCCCCGATCTGCAGTCGGTCACCGTCGGCGACCGCTGGCCGTCGACGCCGGACGGGCGGACCTTCTTCGAGGTGCTGGAGGTGGATCCCGGCCGCCACCTGGTGCTGGGCTTCCACATGGGCACCGCGCCCATGCGATCGCTGCCCTTCGGCGACCCGTCGCCTCCGGTACACCAGCGCGCCACCTGGAGCTTCGCGCTGCGCCCCGCCGGCGAGGGCTCGTCGCGGCTCCTGGTGAGGGGTCGGGGGGTGAGCCGGCCCGCCTGGCGGTGGCTGCCCGTGAGCGCATTCTTCTGGCTGGCGCACGTGGTGATGCAGCGGAAGCAGCTCTTGGGGATCCGCCGGCGGGCCGAGCGGGCGCGGGCTTAGGTCCGCCGTCGCGGCCTCGCAGCCTCGTTTGAATCAGTCGAGGTTGGCGAGGTACTGGGCCAGGTTCTCGATCTCCTGGTCGGAGAGGGTCTTCGAGACGCTGGCCATGTTGCCAGCGTCGTTGGTGCGCCGGCCCGCCTTGAAGTCCTTCATCTGCTTCACGGTGTAGGCGTAGTGTTGGCCCGCCACCCGGGGGATCTCGTTCTGCCCCTTGAACCCGCCGAGATGGCACATGGTGCAGAGCACCTCGCGGGCCTTCTCGCGCCCGAGCGCCACCTTCTTCGGGTCCGCCTGGAAGGGGGGCGGACGCGGCTTCTGCGCCGCGAAGTAAGCAGACAGGTCGAACATGTCCTCCCGCGAGAGCGTCGCCGCGAAGGGGCTCATCTGCGGATCGGAGCGGCGCCCCTCTTTGTAGTCCTTGAGCTGGAGGTAGAGGTAGCGCGCGGTCTGGCCGGCCAGGATGGGGATGATGGGGTTCGCGGAGTTGCCGTCCGGGCCGTGGCAGGCGACGCAGACCGCGGCCTTGGCGCGTCCGGCCTCGACGTCCTGGGCCACGCCGGCCGCGGCCAGGCCGACCGCGAGCAGGGCGGGGCAGGCTCTAGTGGCGCGCGCCACGAGTCCCGAGCCTATCCCAGCGCGCCACGCGGGTGGGGCTTCGGGGTCACGATTTCATCGGCGGCGAACGGGGCCGCGTGCAGGGCCCCGCCGCCGCTCCAGGCCGGGGTCATGGCGGTGCCCGGTTGCCACGATCCGGTAGGGCGGGGGCTCGTCCCCCGCCGGCGGCGCAGCCGCCGGATCCACGGGTGCACCGCGGCCATCAGTCCCCGAGGGTGAAGACGAAGAGGCTGTTGCCGCGCTTGAAGTCGAGCTGGGTGTTGCCGCCGCAGCCCATGGCCACGTACTCCTTGCCCCCGACCGTGTACATCACCGGCATGGCGTTGGCGCCCGCGCCGCAGTTGAAGCTCCACAGCTTCTTGCCGGTCTTGGAATCGAGCGCGTTGAAGTGGCCGTTGCCCTCGCCGAAGAAGTACAGCCCGCCCGCGGTCGCCAGCCCGCCGCCGATGAGCGG
>DASTPH010000118.1:0-25460 GCA_035762305.1 Anaeromyxobacteraceae bacterium | reverse complement strand
CCGCCCGAGCCGCTGCCGCCGATGCCGGAACGGAAGTAGCCGTGGAAGTCGACGGCCGCCGCGGGGGCGGACGCCATGAACACGGCGGCCACCGCGACCGCCATCACGGTTCTCATCGCCTTCATGGAGTCTCTCCTTTCGCGCTTCGTGGACTTCACTTCCGGACCATCTTCAGCGTCGCCATCTTCTTCGACGAGCCGTCCGGATTGCACTCGTACGCCAGCATCTGGTGCTGCGCCTCGATCTCGCTCTTGTCGCCCGTTCCCTTCCCGGCGAGGACGTCCATGGCGTGGGGATCGCAGTCGCCGTCGTTCCCGCCGCCGAAGCGGTGCTGCCCTTCGTACTCGTTCACCTTGCGGGTGAGCAGGTCGGTCTTGTCCGGGAAGCCCTCGTTGGACTGGACGACGATCTGGTACCCCCACTTGGCGATGTCGCCCTCGCCGAGGTCCTTCTTGTCGACGGTGGCGGAGATGGTGCGCCCCTTGCCGATGGTCTCGTTGGGCACCACGATGCCGCCCAGGAGGTCGGCGGCCTTCTGCTTGGCCTCGGCGCGGACCCGACCCGCCGGCTGCGGCGACATGATGACGCACTTGTTCCAGGCGTCCTCGGGGGCGAACTGGACGTTCAGGCCCGGGATGCCCTTGGTGAAGCCGCCCTTCCCGGTCTGGACGAAGACGAAGAACTCCTGCACCGAGAAGTTGGCGGGCACGGGCATGCTCCAGGGATCCTCCAGGTCGGAGTTCACCGAGACGGCGAAGGTGACCTTGTCGCCCTGCTGCGTCACCTTGAGCTCGGTGAGGTCGAAGGAGCCCTTCTTGTAGACGGGGTCGGTCGGGTAGAGGTACTTGCCCGGACCGTGATCGTCGCCCACCGGGTCCTTGAAGACCACCTCCTGGGCGAGGACCGGCCCGGCGACGAGTGCGGCGAGCGCCGCCGCGGCGAGACGCACGGAACGTGTCATGAGACGACCTCCCTTCGCGTGGATCAGCCCTTGACGCCGCCGGCGGTGAGGCCGGAGACCAGGTACTTCTGCAGGAAGTAGAAGAGCAGCACCACCGGGACCGAGACGATGATCGACCCGGCGGCGAAGTAGCCCCATTGCTGGGAGAAGCCGCCCACGAAGAACTTGAGGCCCACCGGGGCGGTGTACATGTCCTCCTTGTCCATGAGGGTGGCCGCCAGGATGAACTCGTTCCAGGCGCTCATGAAGGAGAAGAGGGCGGTGATGGCCAGCGCCGGCTTGGCCAGGGGGATGATGATTCGCCAGAAGACCGTGCCCACGCTGGCCCCCTCGATGAAGGCCGCCTCCTCCAGCTCCCTGGGGATGGTGTCGAAGTACCCCTTGAGCATCCAGACGCTGAAGGGCACCGAGGTGGTGGCGTACACCAGCACCAGGCCGGTTCGGGTCGAGCCCAGCCCCAGCCACTGCACCACGATGATGTAGAGCGGGATGAGCATCAGGGTGCCGGGGAACATCTGCGACACCAGGAAGGACATCATCCCGGCCTTCTGCCCCGGGAAGCGGAAGCGGCTGAAAGCGTAGGCCGCGGTCATGGCCAGGAACACCCCGAGCACGGTGGTGGCCACCGAGATGGCGGCGCTGTTCCCCATCCAGGCCAGGAAGGGCTGGTCCGTGAAGACCGCCGTGAAGTTCTGGAGCGACCACCGCTCCGGCCAGGGGGTCACCGCCCGCAGCAGGTCCGAGGCCCCCGGGTTCTCGGGGAGGTCGGCCAGGGCCAGGCTCTGCTTGCCGGAGAAGGCGATGGTGAGCACCCACAGCACCGGGTAGACGGCCAGGAAGGTGAAGGCCACCAGGAAGAGGTGGATGGGCCCGTGGGCCGGCTCGTCGCTGCGGCGCGACATCAGGCGGCCTCCGTGGCGCGGGAGAGCTTGTTCTGGATGGCCGAGTAGGCCAGCAGGATCCCGAAGATGATGGTGGAGTAGGCCGCCGCGTAGCCGTAGCGGTAGCGCTCGAAGGCGAACTTGTAGGCCTGGGTGATGAGGATCTCGGTGGAGTTGCCGGGCTCGCCGGCCGTCACCAGGTAGATGACGTTGAACATGTTGAAGGTCCAGACCACCGACAGGATCACCGCCGGGACCAGGGCCGGCTTGAGCGAGGGGAGGGTGATGGCCTTGAAGCGTTGCCAGCGCGAGGCCCCGTCCACCCGGGCCGCCTCGTAGAGCTCGGCGGGGATCGACTGCAGGCCGCCCAGCGAGACCACCATCATGAAGGAGAAGGAGAGCCAGCCGTTGGTGGCGAGCGCCGTCAGAAAGCTCGTGGCCGGGGTGTCGAACCAGGAGATCCCCTGGCTGCCGAGGAGGCGCAGCACGTGGTTCACCACCCCGAACTGGCGGTGGAACATGCCCTTCCAGATGAGGGCGGTGATGTAGTTGGGCACCGCCCAGGGGAGGATGAGCAGCACCCGGTAGAGCGGCCGCGCCGCCAGCCCGGGCGTGTTCAGGATCAGGGCCAGCAACAGGCCCACCGAGACGCCGATGGTCACGTTGCTCACGGTCCACAGCACGGTGACCGCCAGCGTCCAGTAGAAGTTCAGGTAGTTGAAGATCAGGCTGCCGTCGGCGGCTCGCCGGGCCACCCCGAAGTCGCCCAGGATGTCGCCGTAGTTCCTGAGGCCGATCCAGGTGTCGGTGAGGGGCTGGTTGATGGTGTAGAGGTTCGAGTCGGTGAAGCTGAGGGCGATCCCGTAGATGAACGGGAAGAAGACCAGCACCAGCATGCCGACCATGGCCGGGATGACGTAGAAGTACGCCTGGCGGTTGGCCACCAGCGTGGCCGCGAGCTTCTGGAACCCGCCCAGCCCGACGAGGAGGAGCAGCGCCATCGCCAGGATGGCCACCCCCCACAGCGCCCGCTCCGCCTGGCCCCGGGCCGCGGCGGCCTCCGAGGCGCCGGCCGCCTCGTCCACCTTGCCGTCCGGGCCCAGGAGGCCGCGCGGGCGGCGGTAGGCGTCGGCGTCCCACGTCCCCGGCCGCAGTGGCGGCGCCTCGTGCAGCCCGACCGCCGAGAGGGCGGCTCGCACCGCCCCGGCCTCGGCCTGGACGGACTGGGCGAGCGCCTGCTGCGCCAGGGCCCGGCCGGAGGACACCGCGGCCAGCGAGTGGAGGGCATAGGCGCCCACGCCCAGCGCCAGGCACGCCGCGGCCGCGAAGGCCAGCGGCAGGCGGCGCTGTCCCAGGACGGCCGAGACGAGCCCGAAGAGGACCAGCGGGCCGAGGAAGGCCAGGATCGCCGGGAAGAGTGGCGGGCGCGGCGCCGGCTCCGACGGCGTGCTCTCGATCTGGACCATGCCGGTGACGGCGCCCTCCTCGAGGACCGGAGTGGCCAGCCGCAGCGCGCCGCCGGTGAGCGGCTGGGCCTCGATCTCGGCCTTGGGGGCTCCGCCTTCCTTGTTGGCGGCCACCGCGGCCCGCAGGCGCTGCCCCTGGTCGTAGAGGGCCTTCTCGTCGCGGGCCAGGCGGCGCGGCGCCGCCTTGTCGCCCTGGTCCTCCGGGGCGGTGGAGGCCTCGAGCGAGATGCCCTCCAGGGCCACCACCCGCGCCACCCGCACCCGGTCGTGCCCCGCCTGCCAGGCGCCCACGGCGCGGCGCGCCGGCTCGCCCCGCCGGCCGGCCCGCTCCACCAGCTCCGCCAGCGCCTGGGTGGCCACCACCGCCCGCCGCTCCTCGCCGGCCGCCGCCGCCTGCCGCCGCTCGGCCGCCAGGAGCAGGTAGGACACGCCCACCCCCAGGCCGGCCGCCAGCGCCAGCCCCACGCCGAAGCGCAGGCGGTGCGATGGGCGTCCCGCCATCTAGGGCTGATCTCCAGGAGTGGTGCGCGCCATCTAGGGCCTCTTGCGCAGGCCGGCCACCTCCTTCACCACCTGGGCCTGAGCCTTGTCGAGCGCGCCCTGCGGAGTGGCGGCCTTGCGGGTCACAGTGTTCATGACCGTGGTGGCCGGCGACCAGACCATGCTCATCTCCGGGAGGTTGGGCATGGGGAGCGCCGTCTCCGCCTGGGCGCGGAAGGCCGAGAGCACCCGGTCGCCGGCGACGCGCGGGTCGTCGTAGGCCTTCTTGTTGGATGGCGTCTGGCGTCCCTCCAGCGCCATCACCGTCGCCGCCGGGACGTCGGTGAGGTACTTCACCAGGTCGTAGGCCGCCTCCTTGTTCTTGGAGGGCGCCGTTACGTAGAGGCCCTCCACCGTCATCCAGGGGCGCATGGGCTTGCCGCCGGCCTCGTCCACGGTGGGCAGGCGCGCCAGCCCGTAGTCCACCTCCTTGGCGATCTCGCCCAGGAACCAGGGGCCGTTGAAGACCATGGCGGCCTTGCCCTCGTTGAAGAGCGAGGTGATGAGGGCGGTGGAGGGCTCGGCCGGAACGATGCCCGCGTCGATCCACTTGAGCAGGAGGTCCAGCGCCTTGACGTTCTCGGGGGCGTTCAGGACCGGCTTCCCCTCGTCGAAGACCCGGCCGCCGAAGGCGTTCTGCAGCGCCGCGTGGTAGTAGTAGTCGGAGTAGGCGTAGGCCAGGCCGAAGCGGCCGGCCTTCTTGTCGGTGAGCTTCTTCGCCAGCGCCACCAGCTCGCCGGTGGTCTTGGGCGGCGCGGACACCAGCTTCTTGTTGTAGATGAGGGTGATCTCCTTGTAGTTGAAGGGCAGGCCGTACACCGTCCCCCGGTAGGTCATGGCCTGCAGGGTGGTGGGGATGAAGCGGCCCTTGACGCCCTCGTCGAGGAAGAAGTCGAGGGGCTCGACGGTGTTGCCGGCCTCGATCCACCCTCCCAGCCGGTCCTGGCCGAAGATGAAGACGTCCGGCCCCTTGCCGCGCGGCACCGCCGCGGTGATCTTGTCGGCGAAGGCGTCGTAGGGGACGGCCAGGGTGGTGACGGTGGTGCCGGGCTTCCCGGCCGCGTACTGGGCGCAGGCCTTCTCGAAGGCCGCCTTCTCCTCGGCCCGGTAGGCGTGCCAGACGGTGAGCTCGGCGGCCTGGGCCGGGCCGGCGAGCGCGAGGGCGGCGAGGAGGGTGAGGGCGGGGCGGGATGGCTTCATGACGGCCTCCTGCGGCGAGGGGTCAGGCGGCGAGGCGGAGCTCGGTCTCGGCGTCGAAGAGGTGCAGCTGAGAGAGCTCCAGCTTCACCTTCACCTTGGAGCCGACCTCGGGGGCGCGGTGGGCGTCCCGCCTGAAGACCAGCGTGTCCTCGGCGCTGCGGCCGTGGACCACCAGCTCGTCTCCCAGCGTCTCCACGATCTCCACCGTGAGCTCGAGCGGCGCGGTCTCGCCCCGGGCGGGGGCCTCGGCGTCGAGGACGTGCTCGGGGCGCACCCCCAGCACCACCTTGCGGCCGGCCTTGCCGGCGGTGGAGGCGCGCAGCGACTGGGGCAGCGGCAGCCGGAAGCTCGACGCCTCCAGCGCCGCTCCGCCGTCGCCGAGCGTGCCCTTGACGAAGTTCATGGGCGGCGTGCCGATGAAGTTGGCCACGAAGAGGTTGGCCGGCCGCTCGTAGACCTGGAGCGGGGCGCCCACCTGCTGCAGCTTCCCGGCGTGGAGCACCGCGATGCGGTGCCCCATGGTCATGGCCTCCACCTGGTCGTGAGTGACGTAGATGGCGGTGGTGCCCAGGCGCAGCTGCAGCTTCTTGATCTCGGCCCGCATCTGCACGCGCAGCTTGGCGTCGAGGTTGGAGAGCGGCTCGTCGAAAAGGAAGACCGCCGGTTTGCGCACGATGGCCCGGCCCAGCGCCACCCGCTGGCGCTGCCCGCCGGAGAGCTGCTTGGGGCGGCGCGTGAGGAGGGGGACGATCCCCAGGATCTCGGAGGCCTCCTTCACCAGGCGGTCGATCTCCGGGCGGGCGGTCTTGCGGATCTTGAGGCCGAACTCGAGGTTCTCCCGCACCGTCATGTGCGGGTAGAGGGCGTAGTTCTGGAACACCATGGCGATGTCCCGGTCCTTGGGCGGGACGTCGTTCACCACCCGCTCGCCGATGGCGATGGAGCCGGAGGTGATCTCCTCCAGGCCGGCCACCATCCGCAGCAACGTGGACTTGCCGCACCCGGACGGCCCCACCAGCACCA
The DNA here is from genome assembly GCA_035762305.1 of Anaeromyxobacteraceae bacterium. Taxonomy (GTDB): domain Bacteria; phylum Myxococcota; class Myxococcia; order Myxococcales; family Anaeromyxobacteraceae; genus DASTPH01. The sequence goes on along the minus strand of DASTPH010000118.1, from coordinate 19,389 downwards.
TGAACTCGTGGTCCTGGATGGCGAGGTCGATCGCCTCGATCACCGACGTCTCGCCGAACCGCTTGGTGACCTTCTCCAGCGTTACGCCGGCCATCGATGCCCCCTCGCAGGGAAGTCCCAGGCGGTTTCGTTCGGGGCCCGCCGACAGCGCCCTACATGCTAATCCCGCACGGGGACGCGATCAGGAGACCAAAAGGGTTCCCTCGACCTCTGGTGAATCGACACGCATGAACCAGGCCGCCTCAGCGCCGGACTGGCGCCAGGATCGCCGCCGAGCGAGGCGGCACCCTCACCGTCAGCCTACCTGCCTCGGCGGTCGCCTCGACGGCCGCCAGGGCGTCCACTGGAAGCAGACCATTCCACTCCGGCAGCGGTGCGAAGGTCGCCCGGGCCTCCGCGCTGCCCCGATTCAGTGCCACCACCACCGCGTCCCCGCTCGCGGTGTCGCGACGCTGGAACACATACAGATCGCCCTCGGTGGAGATGGCCTCGTGCTTGCCCCTCGAGAGCGCCGGGTGGGCGCGCCGCGCGGCGACCACCCGGCGGTAAAACTCGCGCAACTCGTCGTCCCGGGATAGGCCCCTTCCGGGGAGGATGGCCCGGTCGCCCCAGGGCATGTCGCTGCGGTTGTCGGGCCAGGCGCCGCCGGGGCGCCCCACCTCCTCGCCGTAGTAGACCACCGGGATGCCGGCCACCGTGAGCTGGAGCACCGCGGCGAGGCGGAAGAGGGCCTTGTCGCCGGCGAGCTGGTGGAGCGCCCCCGGGACGTCGTGCGACGAGAGGAAATGGGCCAGGTGGTGGCCGGCCCGCACCTTCTCGCGGGAGCGGAGGTAGCGGTCGAAGGCCACGGTGCGCCCCCGGCCCTGGACCCAGCCCAAGGCGCTCCCCGGGAAGGAGAAGTCGAAGCCGGCGTCGATCTCGTCCGGGGCGAAGTAGGCGTCGAGGTTCTCGGCGTCGCCCCCCCACAGCTCGCCCAGGAGGAAGAACCCCGGCGAGACCTCGGCCCGGGTGCGCCGCCGGTGGACCTGCCAGAAGTCGTGGGAGACGTGCTTCAGGGTGTCGAGTCGGAAGCCGTCCAGCCCGAATCGCCTGGCCCAGGAGAGCTGGTGGTCGAGGAGGAAGTCGCGCACCTCGGGCAGCTCGGTCTTCCAGTCCGGGAGGCCGGCCAGGCAGGAGGTGAGGTCGTCGTCGCCGCAGCCGCCGATCTCCGTGGAGCGCAGCCAGCCGCGGGTCCGGGGATCGCGCAGGTAGTGAGTGCCGTAGCCGGGGTGGTTGTAGACCACGTCCAGGAGGACCCGGATGCCGCGGGCGTGGCAGGCCGCGACCAGGGCTCGCAGGTCGGCCTCGTCGCCGAAGCGCGGGTCGAGGCGGCCGAGGTCGTCGGCCCAGTAACCGTGGTAGGCCCAGTCGGGGAACCCGGCGCCGGTGACGAAGCCGTCGATGTTCTTCACGAGCGGGTTCACCCACAGGGCGGTGACACCCAGGGAGGCGATCTCGTCGAGGTGGGCCGTGAGCCCCTCGAGGTCGCCTCCGTGGAAGGCGCCCTTGGCGGCGCGGTCCACGGCCGCGTCGTTCGATGGGTCGCCGTCCGCGAAGCGGTCCACCAGCACGAAGTAGAGCACCTCGTCGCGCCAGTCGCGGTCGGGAAGGGGGGCGAGCGCCGCCGCCGGCGCCGTCGGGGCCGGGGCGCCGGGGTGGGCGCAGGAGGCGAGGGCCAGGAGGAGGGCGGCGATGCACGGGGCGACGCCGGGCCTCTCCCCTCCGGGGAGAGGGCGACTCGATCCCTGGCGCACCTCGCCGGGTGAGGGGCAGGAGCCCGCCCGCTTCTCCGCGCCAACGCTGGCGAGGCCGGCCACAATGACGGAGGGTGAGGAGGACAGCCCTCTCCCTCCGGGAGAGGGCACCCTGAATCCACGGAGGCCGAGGAGGGGTGAGGGACTGGAGTTCATGGGCCGCTCGCTCCGGACGAGGTCGCTCACTGGGTGCTCGGTTTCGGGCTCGAAGATTGCGGCGTCACGGCGGCCTCGATGGCCGCCGCGGCTTCCGGATCCAGCCGCCGCGCCAGCTCCAGCTCCATGTCGACGCCTCGAGTCGGCGGGGAGGCGTCGCGGCCGGGCTCGGCCGGGTTTTCCCCGATGGCCCAGAACGCGACCCGGGTGTTGGAATTCTCGGTCCAGGCCCGGAACCGGTAGCGGAGCGTACGCGGGCCCCAGCCAGTCTCGAGGAACTGGCCTCCGTCGGGGTCGGGCCGCGTGTCCTTGGCGCGGGAGAGGATGAACTCGAGGGGGTTCGGCTTCTTTCCCACCGCCTCGGCGTCCTTGCCGTCGAGCGGGTATCCCTTCTCGGCGAGGAGGCGCCGGCCCTGATCCCAGACCTCGTCGAGGGGCCTCGAGTAGGAGAGGGCGTCCAGGCGCGGGACGAGCGCCTCTTGCCGCGCTCGCTCCGCCTCGATCGAGGCGCAGGAGGCGAAAAGGGCCGCCGCGGCGGCCAAGCTCAGGGCGGCTCCCGTACGGGCGGTCATGGCCCGGAGGCTAGCTCCGATCCGCCCGGATGGGCGGGAGAATCGCGGGCACCCAGGCGGGGCCGCGCCGTCGCGCCGGCTCGACCCTGGCGAAGGCGCGGCGGGGCGCTCGTGCTGCTCCGCGGAAGTCCTGAGGCGCGCCTCGCGCCCCTGCTCCGCAGCACGCGCCCTACCGGGGGAGGCGGGGCGCCGCCTCCCCCGGACCCCCACCCGCGCGGCGCGCCATCCGGGTGACTTGGGATTTCTGGCGCGCGCCGCTAGGCTCACGCCGAATGAAGTGGCTCCCGGCGACGGGCCGGATCCGGATCGGCGTCTCCGCCTGCCTGCTCGGCCGCGCCGTGCGCTACGACGGCGGGCACAAGAAGGACGCCTTCGTCGCCGGCCCACTGGCGCGACTCGTCGACCTGGTGGCGGTGTGTCCGGAGGTGGAGGTGGGGATGGGGACGCCGCGCGAGCCGGTGCGGCTCGTCCGGCTCGGCGGCGAGGTGCGTATGATGGGCCGCCGCAGCCGCACCGACCACACCGCCGGCATGCGGCGGTGGGCCCGGGCCCGTGCCAGGGCGCTCGAGAAGGAAGACCTGTGCGGCTTCCTCCTCAAGTCGGACTCGCCCAGCTGCGGCGCCGAACGGGTGAAGGTGTACGCCGGAGGCCGGGCGGCCCGAAACGGGCGGGGGCTCTTCGCCGAGGCGCTCATGGAGCGGATGCCGCTGCTCCCGGTGGCGGAGGAACGGCGCCTCGGCGACCCGCGCCTGCGGAAGAGCTTCGTGGAGCGAGCCTTCGCATACCGGAGGCTCAAGAGCCTCCTGGCCTCGCGCTGGACGGCGGGCGACCTCATCCGCTTCCACTCCGCCGAGAGGCTCCTGCTCCTGGCCCACGATCCGGCGGCCTGCCGCGCGCTGGGGCGGCTGGTGGAGGGGGCCAGGGGCAGGCCGCGGCGCGAGGTGGCCCTGGGCTACGGCCGGGGGTTCATGCGAGCACTGGAGAAGCCCGCCACGCCCGGCAAGCACGTCGACGTGCTGCAGCGCATGGCTGGCTCCCTCGGGGACCTGCTTCCGGCCGAGGAGAGGAAGGAGCTCGAGCAGGCCATCGTCGACTTCCGCCGCGGGCGAGTGCCGCTGGCGGTGCCGCTCGCGCTGCTCCGCCGGCAGGCGAGGCGGCACCGGGTCGCCTGGCTCGAGGGACAGACTTACCTGAACGTGCCCTCTCCCTGAGGGAGAGGGCTCCCCGAGAGGGCGCGGCCCTGGCCCCGTGCCGGCGGTTATGCTCACGCCGTTCCGCAACCGACCCTGGCCCGGGAGGCCCACCGTGATCGGCAAGAAGATGCAGGAGGCGCTGAACGCGCACGTCACCGCCGAGCTCTTCTCGGCGAACCTCTACCTCGCCATGTCGGCCTGGTGCCAGGGCAAGGCCTTCAAGGGCTTCGGCCACTGGCTGCGGGTCCAGCACGGCGAGGAGCTGGCCCACGCCCACAAGATGCTCGACTACCTCGTGGAGCGGGGAGGCGAGGCCAACCTGGGCGCGGTGGCGCCGCCCGGAACCTCGTTCGGAACGCCGCTGCAGGTGTTCGAGAAGGTGCTGGAGCACGAGCGGCAAGTCTCGAAGGGCATCGAGGCGCTGCACGCCACGGCGGCCGCCGAGAAGGACACCGCCGCCCAGGTCTTCCTCCAGTGGTTCGTGGCCGAGCAGGTGGAGGAGGAGGCCAACGTCCAGGAGATCGTGGACAAGCTCCGGATCGTCGGAGACAAGTCCAGCGCCACGCTGTACCTCGACAAGGAGTACGGCAAGCGCGGCAAGTAGGGCGGGGCCTTGCGCCCCGCCGGCGATCCGCGTTTCCCGGCGGGGGACGAGCCCCCGCCCTACGAGCTGGGTTCACGTGATGGTAGGGCGGGGCCTTGCGCCCCCCCTGTCACGGCAACAGGACCGCCGCCCCGCGCAGGCGGCCGGAGCGCAAGCGGCCCAGCGCCTCATTGGTGCGGTCGAGGGCGAAGGTCTCCACCTCGGTCCGCACCGGCACTGCCGGCGCCAGAGCCAGGAACTCCTCGCCGTCCCGGCGCGTGAGGTTCGCCACCGAGAGCACCGTCCGCTCCCCCCACAGGATGGAGTAGGGGAAGGAGGGGATGTCGCTCATGTGGATGCCGGCGCAGACCACCGTGCCGCCGCGCCCCACCGCGCGCAGGGCCGCCGGCACCAGCGTCCCCACGGGCGCGAAGATGATGGCGGCGTCCAGTTCTCGGGGCGGGGCCTCGTCCGAGCCCCCGGCCCAGACCGCGCCCAGCTCGAGTGCGAAGCGCCGGGCCTCCTCGTCCCCCGGCCGGACGAAGGCGTGGACCTCCTGCCCGGCGTGGCGAGCCACCTGGATCACGATGTGGGCAGCGGCGCCGAAGCCGTAGAGGCCGAGCCGCCGCGCCCCCCGCACCCTCGACCAGGAGCGGTGGCCGATGAGACCGGCGCACAGGAGCGGGGCCGCCTCGGCGTGGCCGTAGCCCTCGGGCAGCGGGAAGACGTAGCGGGCGTCGGCCAAGGCCCACTCGGCGTAGCCGCCGTCGATCTGCCAGCCGGTGAAGCGGGCCTCGCCGCACAGGTTCTCCCGGCCGCTCAGGCAGAACTCGCAGCGCCCGCAGGTCCAGCCCAGCCAGGGGATGCCCACCCGGGCCCCCGGGGCCAGCGAGACCCCGGCTCCCACCGCCGCCACCCGGCCCACGATCTCGTGTCCCGGGACGATGGGGAGCTTGCCGCCTCGCAGGTCGCCGTCCACCACGTGCAGGTCGGTCCGGCACACACCGCAGGCCAGGACCTCGACCAGCACCTGGCCCGGCCCCGGCTCGGGGCGGGGCAGGTCGGCGAGCCGGAGCGGCTGGCCGGCGGCGTCGAGGAGCATGGCGCGCATCGCCGTCACGATAGCACCCGACGTTGCGCGACCTCCATCCGTCGAGGTCCCCGCGTCTGGAGGGCCGGCGGAGCACGGTTCTCAGCGCGGCGCCGCCCCCGCTCTCCCGAGGAAGGCCCTCACCTCCGCCTTGATCTCGGCGTGGTGCCCGAGCAGCGCGTGGCCGCCGTCGGGATAGAGGACGAGCTTGGCCCCGGGGATGTGCTCGGCCAGGTAGACGCCGCCGGCGGGAACGGCGGCGGTGTCGTCCTGCGCCTGGACGACCAGGACGGGAGCGCCGATGCGCTCGGTGGGATAGGGGGTGACGAAGCTCCGGTCGGCCAGGGCCGCGTCGTTGGCGAGCCCGGCGGTGTGCATGCGGATGGGCAGCATCCCCTCGATCATGGCGGCGAGGAACGCCTTCTCCTCGGGCGGGATGCGGGCCTGCAGCTCGGGCGTTGCCCCGAACGAGGCCGCCAGCGCCGGACCCGCCACGCGGACCACTCCCCAGAACAGGAAGTCCGAGCTGAACAGCGTCCGGTATACGATGTCGGGGGCCGGCAACCGCCGCACCACTCCCGAGGAAGGCGGGATGTAGGCGGCCGTGGAGAGCAACACCATGGCCGTGACTCGTTCGGCGTGGCGCAGGGCGAGCTGCAGCGCCACCGGGCCGCCCGCCGACATGCCCAGGACCGGGGCCCGCTCGACGCGGAGCGCGTCCATCAGGCAGGCGAGCATGTCCGCCTGCCCCTCGGCGGTGGCGTCGGCCGCCTGCGGCGTGCGCAGATGCCCGAAGCGCGAGGGCGCGATCACCCGGTAGCCGTCCCCGACGAAGACCCGGCCGATGAGGAGCCCCTGGTCGTAGCTGCCGCCCGTCGCGTGGACGACCACCACCGGCGGTCCCTCCCCGCGGATGGCGTACTCGACCGGCCCGCAGCGCGTCGCCGCGACCTGGCTCCCGGCCTCCAGGCGCGCGCGGATGGCGGTCATGTCGCTTCGGTAGGCCCGGTAGGCGAGGCCCGCGCCCAGTACGGTGATCGCCAGGAGGCCAGCGCCGATGCGTTTCAGCCATCGCCTAGCGATCACGTGGACGGCGCTCCGCGTCACCCGGGAAGGGCGGCGCCGCCCGAGCCTACCCCAGATGTGGTCAGGATGGCGGATGGGTGGCCCGAGCGCCAGACCCGAGCTCGGTCGTGCTGGCAACCGAGCTCGGCGCCAGGTCGTCAGGCCCGAGAGCCGAGGGGCCAGCCGGCGTACCGGTAGGCCAGGCTCATCAGCTGGGGCAGCTCGAGGGGCTTGCGCACGAATCCCTCGATCCGCATGCCCGTGGCGACCTCTGCTGGCGCGGGGCCGGTGAGGAGCACCACCGGGGTCTCCGCCCAGCCGACCTGTCCTCGCACCATCTCGAGGAAGTCGCGGGAGCCCGATCCGGGAAGGGCGTGGTCGAGCAGGATGAGCTTCGGGGGCCGGTCTCGCCCGAAAGCCTCCGGCCCTCCGTCGGCCCTGGGGGCGCCGCGTACCACGAAGCCGCGCTTCCGGAAGGCCTCGCACGCCCATTCGACGAAGAGCCAGTCGTCGTCGATGATGAGAACGTCTGTCGCACGATCTGGTAGTCCAGCCATCATCGGATGACCATGGTTCACCCATGCCTCCGGGGGAAGCCCCATGTCCCCGCGTCACACGATCTGGTGTGTGGTGCTGGTGCCGTCGATGTGGGCCGGCGGTACCATCCAGTTTCAGAACTTCGACGCCAGCGGGTTGGGCCCCGGTGGGGCGCCGACCGCCTCGGGGGCCTGATTGGGCGCCGGCGGTGCGCTTTCGGCGTTGGGGGCCTGGGCGGGCGCCGAGACCGGTTCCTTTGCCGCCGTCGCGTCCGGGGTGGCGACCCGCGTTTGCCCTACGTCCGCGGGAGCGGGTTGCGGTTCGCCGGAGCCGGCTGGCTCCCTGGTCCCTGGCTCGCTGCGCGCCGCCACCGACTCAGACTCGGAGGCGGATGGGCCCTCGGCTGCCGGCTCGGCCTCGGCCGTGCTGCGGGTCTCGATCACCGGTTCGGCGGGCTCCTCGCTGCGCGTTTCGACCGGCGCCTTGGCGTCGGCGCGGGGGGTCCGGTGCGCCAGCAGAGCCTTACCGGGGGCGCGGCCCCTCGGCGCCGCCTTGACGTCGCGCGACGCGCTGGTCTGTGGCGTGGAGCGCCGCGGCGCGGCGATTGTCGTCGGCGGAGCCGGCGCTGCCTCTACCGCGGCGGCAGGTGCCGCGGCGACCGGGCCTGGTGACGCTGCGGCTGCCGTCGTGGGCGTCGGCGCGGCGACCGGCGTCGAGAGAGGTGGCGAGTCGACCGACGCCGCGGGCGCCAGCGCGGCGAGCGCGAGCACGCTCGCGAGCGGGTCCTGGGGCGCGGGAGCCGGCTCGGCGCTCGCGGCCGGCGCGGAAACCTGGCGCGCCACCCGCGCCGCGGGAGCCGGCTCGGCGCTCGCGGCCGGCGCCGAAACCTGGGGCGCCACCTGCGCCGCGGGCAGCGCCATCAGCGACTGGTTTCCCGTCGCGAATGGCGGGTGAGCCGCGGCGGTGCCCAGCCAGGCGGCGGCGACCAGCACGACTACCGCGGCGCCGCTGCCGCTCGCGAACCCCGTGGCGAAGGCGCGCTCGCGCGCCGTCTCCGCCGAGATCCAGGCCAGGACGCTGTGCTCCAGGCCCTCGTCGGGATCGAGGTGGATTCCGGCGAGCCCGCCGACCTCGGGCGGAGCGCTCGGCTCCACCGGGGCGCGAGCCGCGACGTCGGGCTCCGGAAGTGCGGCGACCCAGGCGGCGAGCGCGGCAGGAGCCATCGGGCCCAGGACCGTCGCCCCTGCCGGCGCCCGATCGCTCCCCTCCGCCGGTGCCGCCCCGCCGAACGCAAGGGCTCCCATGTGCGGCCCCGCCCTGGCGTCCGGCGGCAGCGGCGGCGGCGTAAACCTCGGCGCCAGCCGCGCTGGCACCTGCCCGGTCGAATCGATCTCGAAGGCGAGGTTCGTGCCGCACCTGCACGGGACGCGATAGACGCGTCCGGGCACCGGTGCTTCCGCGGTCGAAAGATGCCTGCCGCACCGATCGCAGCTGAGCGTCATGGGACCCCTCCCTTGCAGCGTTCGCCGGCGTTGGGTAGGCAGGCCGGCGAAGTCCTGCTCGTCGATGTCACAGTGTAAGTCTCGGTCGGTGTCCCTACAACGACCTAACCCATTTGGGCTACCACAGCTGGGTACATTCACCGACAATGTCGGGAAGATACGCGCATGTGGGTAGCGTGCCGACCCGCGGAACCAGACCCGTTTCCAGCGAGCCGGCGCCCGGCGGGGCGGCGGCTGGACATCAGGGCGTGGTCACGGGATCTCGATCACCGTGGTGGCGGGCACAGCGCGACGAATGGCGTCGCCGACCGGGGAGTGGGCTTCGGCCCACTCGACGATCTCCCGCAGGCGCTCCGGCGGCACCCCGGGCGCACCGATCCGCACGCGGGTGCGCATGCTGAGCGGCCCCGCGGGGATCCGACCGTCCATCCCTAGCATGCCGCGATCGTCCGATTCGCTGTCGACGGTGACCTCGAGCTCCGCGAGCGCCACCCCGAGTTGCGCTGCCCGTAGCGCGATGACCGTCGCATCGCAGCAGGCCAGCGCGGCGCGCAACAGCCAGGCGGGCGATGGCGCGGAGCCTCCGCCGCCGATGGACTTCGGCATGTCGCTGTGGACGGTCGCGCCATCCGGAGCTCGGGCGCGGCAGCGGAGGCCCTCCTCCACGATGGCGGTGGCGGCCTTGTCGCTGGACCGCGCCTTGTCAGGATGCTCCGACAGGTAGGCGACGACCCTATCGATGGATTGCGCGACGTGGGCTGCCGGCATGGGCGCCTCCTTGCGGTGAAATTCACTTGGAGCGCGGGAGGTATAATGCGGGCCGCCCCATCCGGCTCGAGCCCACGCGACGTGCGACGAGCGTGCTCGGAGAGGGGCGCCCGTCGACGGAACCCCGTTTTCGATTGCCGCCGCGCCGCCTCCAGGTCATCTATCTCGCCCCATGCCCCATCCCACCGAGGACCGGAACTACCGCTTGCCGCTGCACGTGCGGCCACTGCGCTACGTCGCCACCCTCTCCCTCGACCTGGCCGGGCGGGCCTTCCGGGGACGGGAGACCGTGCAGCTCACCGTGTCCCGCCCCACCGACGAGATCGTCCTCCACGGCGCGAACCTCGACGTGTCGCGCGCCGCGGTCCGGGCTTCCGGCCGGAGCCTGGCGGCCGAGGCGAAGGCGATCCCCGCCAGCGAGACCCTCCGCCTCCGCCTGCCCGAGCCGGTCCAGCCCGGCGCCGTCGAGCTGGAGGTCGAGTGGTCGGGGAAGTTCACCGAGGGGCTACGCGGCCTCTACCAGGCCGGGCCGCTGGCGGTGACCCAGTTCGAGGCCGCGGATGCGCGGCGGCTCTTTCCCTGCTTCGACGAGCCGGGTTTCAAGGCCAGCTGGTCGCTCACCCTGGAGGCGCCGAAGGGCGCGGTGGTGCTCTCCAACTCCCGGCCCGCCTCCGGGGACGACCTGGGCGACCGGGTGCGGGTGGCCTTCTCCGAGACGCCGCCGCTCGCGAGCTACCTGGTGGCGCTGGCGGCGGGAACGCTCGAGGCCACGCCTCCGGAGACGGTGCGCGGGGTCCCGGTCCGCACCTGGGCCGTGCCCGGCAAGGTCCACCTGGCCGCCTTCGGCCAGGAGGTGGCGGCGGCGGTGCTGCCGCGGCTGGAGGACTACTTCGGCATCCCCTACGCCTTCGGCAAGCTGGACCAGCTGGCGGTGCCGGACTTCGAGGCCGGCGCCATGGAGAACGCCGGGCTCGTCACCTACCGCGAGGTGATGCTGCTGCTCGACCCGGCCAACGCCCCGCTCACGCAGAAGAAGCGGGTGTCGGAGGTGGTGACCCACGAGCTCTCCCACATGTGGTTCGGCAACTGGGTCACCATGGCCTGGTGGGACGACCTCTGGCTCAACGAGGCCTTCGCCACCTGGATGGCCTTCAAGACCGTGGACGGGTGGAGGCCACAGTGGCGGGTGTGGCTGGAGTTCGACGCCGGCAAGGCCGCCGCCATGGGGCTCGACGCCCTCCGCTCCACGCATCCCATCCGCGCCGAGGTGCACAACGCCGCCGAGGCCACCGAGGCCTTCGACCTCATCACCTACGAGAAGGGCGGGGCGGTGCTGCGCATGATCGAGGGATGGCTCGGCGAGGAGCCGTTCCGCGACGGCATCCGGCTCTACATGAAGAGCCACGCCCGCGGGAACGCCACTGCCGACGACCTCTGGGCGGCGCTCTCCGAGGCCTCCCGCCAGCCGGTGGTGGAGCTGGCCAACGCGTGGATCGGGAAGGGGGGCTTCCCGCTCCTCCGGGTGGAGCGCCAGGGGCGGCGCCTGGCCCTGTCGCAGCGGCGCTTCTTCTCCGAGCCCGGCGCCCGGGAGGAAGGGCGACCCTCGACCTGGCCGGTGCCGGCGGTCCTCCGCTGGCAGGACCAGGGCGGTCTTAGAGAGAGGCGGGTGCTCCTGCGCAACGCCTCCGACACCGTCGAGCTGGAGGCCCAGGGGGAGGTGGCCTGGCTGTGCGCCAACGCCGGCGCCACCGGCTTCTACCGGGTGGCCTACGACGTCGCGGGCCTGGCGGCGCTGACGCGCCACCTCGGGGCGCTGCGGCCGGAGGAGCGCATCCAGCTCCTCGCCGACGAGTGGGCCCTGGTGCGCGCCGGCGAGCGGCCGGTGGGCGCCTTCCTGGACCTCGCAGCCGGGTTCGGGGGCGAGGAGGACTACGCGGTGCTGGACGAGCTCGGGGCGCGGCTCTCGGTGCTGGAGCACCGGCTCCTCGACGACGCCCAGCGCCCCCGCTTCCGGGCGTTTCTGGAGTCCCTCCTGGGCCGGCAGCTCTCGGCGCTGGGCTGGGAGGCGGCGCCGGACGAGGCCGACGGGCAGCGGCTCCGGCGCCGGTCGCTGGTGTGGATCCTGGGCCTCGTGGGCCGGTCGCCGGAGGTGGCGGCCGAGGGGTCGCGGCGGATGGACTGGGTGCTGGCCGGCGAGACGGCGGCCCTGGAAGCGAACCTGCACGACCCGGTTGCGACCATGGCGGCGCGGGCCGGCGACGAGGGGCGCTTCGAGCGCTTCCTCTCGCGCTACCGCGGCGAGGCCGATCCGGCCTTCAAGCGCCGCTACCTCATGGCGCTGGCGGCCTTCGAGACCCCGCCGCTCGCTTCCCGCGGCCGCAAGCTGGCGTTCGGCGAGACCGTCCCGCTTCAGGATCTGGCCTCCTACGCGGCGGCGCTGCTGGCGAACCGCGCCACCCGCGACGCCTTCTGGGTCGAGCTCCGCCAGCGCTGGCCGGAGGTGATGGCCCGCACCGCCGGCGCGCCCATGCTGCAGCGGCGCCTGGTCGAGGCCATGGGCGGGCTCACCGAGCGGCGCCACCTCGAGGAGGCCCGGGCTTTCTTGAAGGCCCACCCCGTCGAGCCGGCGCGGCAGGCCGCCGCCCAGACCCTGGAGCGGCTCGATCAGGACGTGGCCCTGCGCGAGCGCTGCCTTCCCGAGGTGAGCCGCTGGCTCGAGTCCCGGGCGTGAGCCCGCGCCCCTCGCCCCCGGCGATCTTCGGGCTCACCATCCAGCCCTTCGCGGCGGCGGTGGGCTACCTCACCATCGCCGCCCCGTTCTGGCTGAAGGACCAGGGGGTGTCTCTGGCGGCCATCGGCGCGGTCCAGGCTGGCGCCATGACGCCGCACGCCCTCAAGTTCCTGTGGGCGCCGCTCATCGACGTGGGGGCCAGGCGCAAGGCCTGGTTCGCCTGGATGACGGCCGCCACCGCGGCCCTCCTGGTGGCGCTCTCGATCCTTCCCGCGCCGGCCCGCCACCTCGGGCTCTTCGCGGCGCTGGCCACGCTGGCGCAGGTGGCCGGCACCACCGCGGCCGCGGCCGCCGACGGCCTCATGGCGGCCACCATCCGCCTCGAGGACCAGGGCAAGGCCGGCGGCTGGCGCATGGCCGGCAACGTGGGCGGGACCGGGATCCTGGGGGCGATGGCCCTGTGGCTCTCAGCGCGCAGCTCGCCCCGGGCGGCGGGCCTGGCGCTGGCGGGGCTGGTGCTGCTCTGCGGGCTGGGAGCGCTCGCCATCCAGGAGCCGCGGCTGCGCGACGAGGTGGTCGAGCGGGCCGGGAGCCTGTGGCGCGCCCTCTGGCTGCGGCTGGCGGCAGTCGGGCGCGACACCTGGACCACCCTGGCGAGCCGCGAGGGATGGACCGGCCTCGTCATCTGCGCCGTCCCGGTGGGGCTGGGGGCGCTCACCAACCTCTTCTCGGCCATGGCGGTGGACTACGGCGCCTCGGTGGATCTGGTGGCGGCGGTGAACGGGCTCGGGGGCGGGTTGGTGGGGGCGCTGGGATCCCTCGCCGGCGGCGTCCTGGCCGACCGCATGAACCGGCGGCTGGCCTACGCCCTGGCGGGTGGCCTGACCGCGCTCGTTGCGGCGGCCATGCTGGCCGCGCCCATGAGCCCGGCCACCTTCGCATGGGGCGCGCTGGCCTACAGCTTCATGAACGGCGCCGCCTTTGCCGCCCTGGCCGCGCTCATCCTCGAGATGGTGGGCGATTCCGCGGCGGCGGCCACCAAGTACTCGCTCTTCACCGCGGTCGCCAGCATGACCTCCAGCTACACCACCGCCCTCGACGGGCTGGCCTCGGAGATCCGCGGCTGGGGCTCGCGCGGGGCCCTGGCCGCCGACGTGGTCCTCACCGCCTGTGGCATCGCCGTGCTGCTGGCGGTGGTTCGTTACTCGCGGGGTGGGCGGGGGCGCGGCTCGGTGGCCCCCGCCGCGAGCGGCGTCGCCGGGCACCCACCCGGTCCCGGCGGGGCCTGAGACCCTGCCGCGGGCAGCCCGGCGACCTCCCGGCCGTTTCCTCGCGGCCTGCGCCAGCCGGAGGTACACTTTTTCGCCGAAGGATGCGCCCCACGCTTCCGCCGTTGGTCGCGACGGTCGAGCCTACTCCCGAGGACTACCTGGGGGGCTGGGACCCGGAAGCTTCGAGGCTGTTCGTCCCGGCCCTGGCCGGCTCGCGCGCCGGGGCGCTGGCGGCCGTTCGCATCGTCATCCGCGGGACTGGCATCGGCGCCACGGTGATGGGAACGGTGGTGGCGGTGCGGCGCTCCGGCTCGACGGCCCTGGCGCCCGGGGTCTTCCTGGCGCTCCAGGAGGGCAGCGAGTCGGCGGCGAGCTACCTGGCCCGCGTCGCCAGGGGCCGGCCGGTGGACTACAACGAGCGCGAGCCCCGCTACGCCTACGAGCGCCGGCTCACCATCGCGCGCCAGAACGCGGGCCGCTTCGGCTCCACCACCGTCAACGTCTCGGAGAGCGGTTGCTGCGTGCGGTGGCGCGGAGCCGCCCCGGCGGTGGGCGAGACGGTGCGCCTCCACACCGGCCCGCTCCTCCTCGGGGCCGACCTGGACGCCACCGTCTGCTGGGTCAGCGGGCCGACGGCGCTCGCCGATTCCGCGGGCCTGCGCGTTCTGCCGGCGGGGCGGTCGGGAAAGGTGTGGCGCGCCCTGGTCGAGGACGCGGCTCGCTCCGGGGCACCGGTGTTCTGACTCGAGCTCGCGCCCGACCCCTTCGGGGCGGGGTCGACTCAAGCGGGTAGAGGCTCCGGGCGTAGGGATGCGTACCGTTTGAGTGGAGGGGAGGGAAGGAGCCTCTATGGCTGGTTGGCGGAAGATCCTGTGCCCGGTCGACCTCTCAGACCTGTCGCGCTCGGCCATGGCGGAGGCGCTGGAGCTCGCGAGGAGGAACGACGGGGCGGTTCACCTGCTGCACGTGCTCGAGCCCCAAGCCGGAGCGTACCGGGGTGAGGCCTGGTCGGCGGAGCAGTCCACGGCGACCCAGGTCGACCAGGCGCAGAGGGTAGTGGCCGCGTGGCTGCGGGAGGCCGAGGCGATCCTGCCGGGCCGGGTGACGGGTGAGGTGAACCCCGGTGGCGGCGGCGGTCCCGCCGACGAGGTGACGCGCGCCGCAGCCGACGGCGGGTACGATCTGGTGGTGATGGGCACGCACGGGCGGCGCGGCGTCCGGCATCTCGTGCTGGGCTCGGTGGCCGAGGCGGTGGTTCGAGGCGCGCCCTGCTCGGTGCTGGTGGTGCGGCCCAAGCGTTAGGCTGCGCTGGACGTCGTCGCCGGCCGATCGGGTCCTCGCCGGGGCGTACCGGGAGGGTGCCGCGCGAATGGCTGCGCCCGGCTAATGTCCGGGTCGCGACCGCCGGATCGTCTTCTGGTCGACCGGAATCCACCGGCGCTCACGACGAGGTTTCACATGGCCAGCTTCATGCTGATCTTCCGCGGAGGGGACAACCGCAACGATTCCCCGGAGCAGTTGCAGCAGCACATGCAGAAGTGGCTCGGCTGGTTCGAGGGGCTCACCAAGGCCGGCGCCTACAAGGGACAGGGCGCGCCGCTGGAGGCGGGCGGCAAGGTGGTGCGCGGCGCCCGCAAGGTGGTATCCGACGGCCCCTTCGCCGAGTCCAAGGACCTGGTGGGCGGCTATGCCATCGTCGAGGCCAAGGACCTCGACGGGGCGGTGGAGATCGCCCGCGGCTGCCCCATCTACGAAAGGGACGGCGCGGTCGAGGTGCGGCCGGTCCAGCCCATGTGAGCCAGGAGACGGTCAGCCTGGCGGAGCACCTGTTTCGCCGCGAGGCGGGGCGGATGGTGTCGTCGCTGGTCCGCGTCCTCGGGATGCGCCACCTGGCGCTCGCCGAGGACGCGGTGCAGGACGCGCTGCTCCGGGCGCTCGAGACCTGGAAGTTCAGGGGGGCGCCTTCGAATCCGGCGGCCTGGCTGCTGCGCTCGGCCCACAACCGGGCCATCGATCTCCTGCGCCGCCAGGAAGGTTTCAAGCGCCTGGCCCCGGAGCTGGAGCGGGCGCTGGCCGCGGTCGTCGCCGAGGTCCCCGGCGCCGAGGCCCACGCCATCGCCGACGACGAGCTGCGGCTCATGTTCTCCTGCTGCGACCCGGCGCTCTCGCCGCAGGCCCAGGTGGCGGTGATCCTCAAGTACCTGTGCGGTTTCTCGGTCCATGAGATCGCCCAGGCCTTCCTCTCCGCCGAGGCGGCGGTGGAGAAGCAGCTCTTCCGCTCGCGCCGGACCCTGGAGCAGCGGGGAGCGCTCTTCGAGGTGCGCGAACCGGCCCAGGTGCGAGAGCGGCTCCCATCGGTGCGGGGGGCCATCTACCTGCTCTTCAACGAGGGGTACCACGGCGCCCACCCGGAGCGGCCGGTGCGGGAGGACCTGTGCCACGAGGCGATGCGGCTCGGGGTGCTCCTGTCGCGGCTGCCCGCGGCCGGGCCGGAGACGCAGGCGCTGCTGGCGCTCTTCTGCTTCCTGGCGGCCCGCCTCCCGGCCCGGCTGGGGGACGACGGCAACCTGCTCCTGCTCGCCGAGCAGGACCGCGCCCTCTGGGACCGGGAGCTGATCGCCGAGGGGCTCCGGAGGCTCGACCGCTCGGCCGAGGGCCAGGCGCTCACCGCCTTCCACCTGGAGGCGGCCATCGCCGCCCGGCACGCGGCGGCGGCGAGCTTTGCCGAGACCGAATGGGCCTCGATCCGGGACCTGTACCACCTCCTGATGCGCCTGCGCCCCACGCCGGTGGTGGCCCTGAACCGAGCCATCGCCCTGGGCATGGCCGAAGGCCCCGAGGCCGGCCTGAGGGCGCTGGCTGCCATCGAGGACCGCGAGCGGCTGGCGCGCTACCCGTTCTTCCCCGCGGCGGTGGCCGAGTTCGAGCTGCGGGCCGGGCAGCCCGAGCGCGCCGCCAGCCAGCTCCGCGCCGCGCTGCTCCTCGTCCGCAACGAGGCGGAGGAGGCGGTGCTGGCGCGCAAGCTGGCGGCCTGCGAGCGAGCGAGCTGAGCTCCGGGTCCATCCGGGTCCAGGACCCTGGATGAGCCGCTCACCTTCCGCCCGCCGGCGACGCGCGCCGCTCCAGAAGGAACTCCCGGACGGTCCGCACGTAGAGGGCCGGCTGGTCGACGAAGGTCATGTGGCCGGCCTCGGGGATGACCGCCAGACGAGAGCCGGGGATGGCGCGCTGGATGGCGCTCGCCAGCTCGGGATCGGTCTCGTCGTGGTCGCCCACGGTCACGAGCGTGGGGACGCGCAGGGCGCCGAGGCGGTCCAGGTACTCCACCGAGGTGAGGTTGCCGGTGACGACGAACTCGCCGTCGGAGCCCCACATCTCCCGGTACAGCTCCCACGAGAGGATGCCCACCTGCGCCGGGTCGAAGTTGGCGTCGGGGCGTCGCTGGTAGAGGTAGGGGAAGTAGCCCTCGCCCCAGGCGGCCACCATGTAGTCGGCCGGGTAGCGCCCGCGCTCGAAGGGCTTGCCCTGGCCGAAGAGCCCCTTCTTCTCGGCGGCCTCGATGCGCTGGCGCAGCTCGGGGGCCATCCGCTCCTTCATCCTCGCGAACACCGCGTTCAGGCCCTTGGTCGAGGCGAAGGTGCTCGCCAGCACCAGGCGTTTTACGTTTTGCTGGTAGCGGAGCGCGTAGGCCTGGGCCAGGACGCCGCCGCAGGAGTGGCCCAGGAGGTCGACGCGCCCCAGGCGTAGGGCCTTCCGGGCCGCCTCCAGATCCTCCACCATGGCCTCGATGGTGTAGCGCTTGGGGTCGTCCAGCTTCTCGCTCTTCCCGGAGCCGCGCTGATCCAGGAACACCAGGCGGTGGCTGCGCGCCAGGGGCAAGAGCCAGGGGAGGAAGTACTCGTGCGAGGCCCCCGGACCCCCGTGGAGGATGACCAGCGGCGGTCCGCGCCCGACCATCTTGTAGTACTGGAGCACCCCGCCGGCGTCTACCCAGCCCTCCTCCATTGGGTAAACGGCGGCGGGCGAGGCGTCGGCCGGTCGTGCGAGGGCAGGCAGCAGCGGAAGGACCAGCAGCAGGGCGGCGGCGCGGGGCATGGGGGACCTCCGGTGGGGATGGCCGGCTCGGCACGCTACTCCAGGGCCGTGGCGCGGTCACCGGATCTCCACCCGCGTCGGCCGGTGACGGAGCACCCAGCCGGCGATGCGGTCCATCTCGGCGTCGGAGCCCACCACCACGCAGCCGGCCGTCCAGTCGTAGAAGGTGTTGAGCGGCCCGAGCCAGCGCAGGGACCGCGCCGGGCCGTGGATGCCCACCGCGGTCCCGGTGAGCCCCTGCCTCCGCTGATCGGAGGTGGGGTAGCCGACCGGGATGAAGATCCCGAAGCGCCTCGAGGCCCGCGGGGCGCCCAGCGGGTAGCTGCCGAGCGGCGTCCGCAGATCGCCGCGCGCCAGCTTGCCGGTCCCGCCCCGGCCGACGGCCACCGTGAAGCGTTCCAGGGGCTGGCCGCTCTCGCAGAGGAACAGGCCGCGCTCTCGCGTCTCCACCACCACCGAGGCCTCGTCTCCGGCGCACGGGTTCCCGCGCCTCGCCGGCCCCGGGTCCGGCACGAGGAGCACCGCCGCCACCAGCCACGCCTTCACCACGGCGCGTCCCTCCCCCGAGGCCCCTACCGCCGCGCCACCGACGCCGGGTCGCACTCCACCGAGAGCACCCGGCCGTCCGCGGTCGCGGCGAGCAACCCGGCCTCGGTGACCCGGAGGGCCGACACCTGCGCCTCGGGCCAGGCCCGGGGCCGGCCCACCCGCAGGAAGCCCTGATCGAGGGAGGCGAGGAGCAGCCCGCCGCCCTGGGTCCCCACCGCCGCCGCGGCGCCGAACGAGACCGCCGCGCCGGGGTTCACCTCGTTGGCCCGGGCCTCGGCGAAGCGGGCGGCGGCGACGCCGGCCGCGGAGATCCGCACCAGCCCGCCGTCGTCGGTGCCCGCCAGGGCGCCGTCGCCCAGGGGCGCCAGGGCCGTCACCACGTTGGTCTGGGCTGGCGGAGTGCCGAAGACCAGCGGGTGCCAGCGGGCGGCGAGCGGCGGCACGCGCGCCAGGGCCGCCACCGGGAGCGAGTAGGCCCCGTCCCACGACCCGAGCCAGAGGACGGTCCCGTTCGACGCGAGCGCGTTCACGCGGACGGGGTCGCCCACCGGCCCGCGCACCTCGACGGGCTCGACGCCGCTTTCGAGCGACAGGCGCAGCAGGCCGCGCGCGGTGCCGCCGTAGAGTGCCCCTCCCGCCAGGGCGAGCGAGGTCACCGCCGTCCCCGGCTCGACCAGGGCCAGGCGCTGGCCCTCGGGCGAGAGCACCAGGACTCCGGCCTGGGTGGCGGCCCACACCTTCCCCTCGTGCTCGGCGAGGTCGTTGACGAAGCGCTCGCGCCCCTCGATTGCGCCCACCGGCCGGGGCGGCTGGCCGGCTGGGGCGCGCAGCAGGCCCTGGTCGAAGGTCCCGATCCAGAGGGCCCGGTCGCCGGCGAGGTGAAGCGCCGTCACCCGGCCCGGGGCTCGTGCCCGCGGGCGGGTGCGGCAGGCCGGCAACTCGACCAGGTCCACCGGCGTCCCCGGCGGGACCGAGGGGTCGAAGAGGACCGGCACGGCCAGGTGGCGCGCCCGCTCGCCCTCCCGCCACAGGAGCACGCCCAGGGCCAGCGCGGCGGCGACGAGCAGCGACGAGGCGACGGCGACGGCGCGCATGGACGCTCCCCGGCGCTAAACGACAGCTCGGGATTCGCGATCGCCTTCGGCGTCGCGAACCCCGCTGTCGTTTAGCCAGATCGTGACGGGGCGTGCCGCCCCGCCCCGTCGAGCAAAGCTCGCCGGGGCCCCACCCCTGCTGCGCGGGGCCCCGGCGCGCTGGCGCGCGCCGCCCCGCGGGGAGGGGCTCTGCCCCTCCTTACCCGAAGTGGGGCCCCTCCCCGGATGCTGTTCACGAATCATGATCGTTCGTTTAGGGGCGGTGGCGCGACGCGGCAGGGCGCGGCGCCCTCGGCCCCGGCACGGCTCCCGGTCGGGTGTTCCGGGTGCAACCCGCCCTTTTCGGCGCTATCCTGCTGGCATGCGCTCCCTGCTCCCGATCATGGCGGG
>DASTPH010000117.1:0-5308 GCA_035762305.1 Anaeromyxobacteraceae bacterium | reverse complement strand
GCCGACGCCACCGGCTACGGCAAGCCGGCGGCGGAGCTCGAGCGGCGCGTCCGGGCCCGCAACGGTCTGGCCCGCCCGGGCGGGGGCCTGCAGGACCCGGCCAGCCTCCCCGGGCCCCGCCCCAGCGCCAGCGAGCGGGAGATGGTGGACGACCGCCCCACCCCCACCCCGCACCCCGCGCCGCCGCGCGCCGGCGCGCAGGTGGAGCTGGGCCACGGCGACGTTGTCATTGCCGCCATCACCTCCTGCACCAACACCTCCAACCCCGGCGTGATGCTGGCGGCGGGCCTGCTGGCCCGCAAGGCCGTGGAGAAGGGGCTCTCGGTCCCACCGCACGTGAAGACCTCGCTGGCGCCGGGCTCGCGGGTGGTGAGCCGCTACCTCCAGGAGACCGGCCTGCAGGCCTCGCTGGACCGGCTCGGGTTCCAGGTGGTGGGCTACGGCTGCACCACCTGCATCGGCAACTCCGGCCCGCTCGACCCGGCGGTGGAGAAGGCCATCGCCGACGGCGACCTGGTGGCGGCGGCGGTGCTCTCCGGCAACCGCAACTTCGAGGCCCGCATCCACCAGAGCGTCAAGGCCAACTTCCTCACGAGCCCGCCGCTGGTGGTGGCCTTCGCCCTGGCCGGCCGGGTGGACGTGGATCTCTCGCGCGAGCCGCTCGGCGCCGGCCGGGGCGGCCAGCCCGTGTTCCTGCGCGACGTCTGGCCCTCGGTGGAGGAGGTGGCGGGGCTCCTGGCCACCGCCACCGACCCCGAGGCCTACCGGAAGAACTACGCCGACTTCTCCCACAACGCGCGCTGGAACGAGATGCCGGTGAAGGGCGGCACGCTCTACCAGTGGGACCCGCGCTCCACCTACATCCAGGAGCCTCCCTACTTCTTCCGCGACGCGCCGCCGCTCCTGGACGTCGCCGGGGCGCGGCCCCTGGCCATCTTCGGCGACTCGGTCACCACCGACCACATCAGCCCGGCGGGAGCCATCCACCCCTCGTCGCCGGCCGGGCAGTACCTCGTCTCCCAGGGCGTCTCGCCCGGGGACTTCAACAGCTACGGCTCCCGCCGCGGCAACGACCGGGTCATGGTGCGCGGCACCTTCGCCAACGTTCGCATCAGGAACCTCATGGTCCCGGGCGTCGAGGGGGGCGTGACCGTGCACCAGCCCTCGGGGCAGCGACTCTCGATCTACGAGGCGGCGCTGGAGTACGAGAAGACCGCCACCCCGCTCCTGGTCTTCGCGGGGGTGGAGTACGGAACCGGGAGCTCGCGCGACTGGGCCGCCAAGGGGACGGCCTTGCTCGGGGTGCGGGCGGTGGTGGCGCGCTCCTTCGAGCGCATCCACCGGGCCAACCTGGTGGGCATGGGCGTCTTCCCGGTCCAGCTGCCGGAGGGCGTCTCGGCCCAGACCCTCGGGCTCGACGGCGGCGAGACCTTCGACCTCCTCGGGCTCGCGAAGCTCAAGCCCCGCCTGGCGGCGCGCCTGGTGGTCCACCGCCGGGACGGCCGCGCCGAGGAGGTGCCGGTGACGGTGCGTGTGGACACCCCCGTCGAGGTGGAGCACGTGCGCGCCGGTGGCATTCTCCCCTACGTCCTACGCCAGATCGCCGGCGAGTGACGGGCGGACCCGCTTTTCTCTGGCGCGCCGGCGGCGCCTCCGGGTATCCCATCTCCCGGAGGTGAAGCCCATGAACAACGTCGCCAATGCCCTGGCCCTGGCCGCGCTCGTCGCCTCGGGCTTCCTGCTGCTCGGGTCCGCGGCGCGGCTCCCGGCGGTCTTCGCCACCGTGGCCGCCGGCCTGGAGGTGCTCATCGCCTACGGCGTGGTGCACCTCTCCGTGTCCAACTTCCCCCTCAGCCTGGCGCTGGCCGCGGTGCTCCTCGTGGCCGGCGTCCTCGCCTACCTGCGCGTCCACGCCAAGGCGGCGGTTTCGGCCGCGACCATCGCGGTGCTGGTGGGGATCATCCAGGTCCTCCGGGGCGTGAAGGCTTTCTGACAGCGCCCGCCGGTCTCCGGGAACCCCGGCGGCCCGATCTCGCCTCCGGGCGCTGTTCTCGCTCGCGACCCCGGAGCGGCGGCCGCGCGTCGACGAGGAACGCGCGGCGGCTCGCAAACGTCGGTCGCGCAGCCTGAGGACCTCTTCGGCGCATTGGCGCTCCACGACGGTTGCTCGCCGCGACCACGGGTCCGGGTCGCGCGTATCGGGGCGACCGCGGCTCGCTGCGAAGGCGCCCTCCAGCGAGACCGGGCCGCCGCGGACGTCGACGAGGCTCGCGGAAGATCGGTTACCGAGATGAGGGGCTGGATGCCAGCGCGCTTCGCGACGGCGAAGGCGATTTCGAAGCGCGCACTGTCGTTCAGTGGTGCTGCGGAGCGGCCTCGCTCCTCTCCGCCCCGTGACCGGTGGGATGGCGCGCGGCCAGCGCCAGGAGCTCCTCCCCGGAGAGGGTCTCGCGCTGGAGCAGCTCGGCCGCGGCGGCGCGCAGGAGCTCCTCGCGCTCGATGAGGATCCGCCGTGCCCGGGCGTGCTGCGCTTCCACGATGCGCCGCACCTCCTGGTCGATCTGGCGCAGCACCTCCTCGGAGACGTCCGGGCGCGCCGGCGGCTCGCCGGTCCGCAGGAAGAGCGGCCGGCCGTCGCGCTCGAAGGAGAGCGGCCCGAGCTTCTCGCTCATGCCGTAGGCGCGCACCATGCTGCGGGCGATGTCGGTGGCCTTGAGCAGGTCGTCCTGGGCCCCGGTGGAGACGTCGCCGTAGACCATCTCCTCGGCCGAGCGCCCGCCCAGGAGCACCGCGATCTTCGACTCCAGCTCCGCCTCGGTCATGAGGAAGCGGTCCTCGGTGGGGAGCTGCAGCGTGTAGCCCAGGGCGGCGATGCCGCGGGGGATGATGGAGATCTTCTGCACCTGGTCCTGGCCCGGGAGCGCCAGGGCCACCAGGGCGTGGCCGATCTCGTGGTGGGCCACCCGCTCCTTCTCCATGCGGTTCAGCACCCGGTTGCGCTTCTCCAGGCCGGCCACGATGCGCTCCACCGCCTCCTGCAGCTCGGAGAGCTCCACCTTCTCGCGGTCGCGCCGCACCGCCAGGAGCGCCGCCTCGTTGACGACGTTGGCGAGGTCGGCCCCCACCAGCCCGGCGGTCATGGAGGCGATGACTTCCAGGTCCTCCCCGCGTGCGAGCTTCACCTCCCGGGCGTGGACCTGGAGGATCGCCAAGCGCCCCGCCTTGTCGGGCCGGTCCACCAGCACGTGCCGGTCGAAGCGGCCGGCCCGGAGCAGCGCCGGATCGAGGATCTCCGGCCGGTTGGTGGCCGCCATGATGATGACACCCACCTGCGTGTCGAAGCCGTCCATCTCCACCAGGAGCTGGTTCAGGGTCTGCTCCCGCTCCTCGTGGGCCATGGGCCCCACCCCGCGCATCTTCCCCAGGGCGTCCAGCTCGTCGATGAAGATGATGCAGGGGGCCCGTTGCTTGGCCTGGGTGAAGAGGTCGCGAACGCGGGCCGCGCCCACGCCCACGAACATCTCCACGAACTCGGAGCCGCTGATGGAGAAGAAGGGGACGCCGGCCTCGCCGGCCACCGCCCGCGCCAGCAGCGTCTTGCCGGTGCCGGGCGGACCCACCAGCAGCACGCCCTTGGGGATGCGGCCGCCCAGGCGGCGGAAGCGCTCCGGCGTCTTCAGGAAGTCGATGACCTCGTGCAACTCCTCCTTGGCCTCGTCCACGCCGGCCACGTCCTCGAAGGTCACCTTGACGTCGGTCTCCACGTACACCTTGGCCTTGGAGCGCCCCACGGTCATGAACCCCTGGCCGGCCTGGCCGGCCCGCCGCATCGAGGCGACGAGCACCGCCGCCATGGCCGCCGCCGGCAGGAGCCACAGGAGAGCCGACCACCAGGGCGTGCGATCCTGGACCCCGCTGATGCGCACTCCGGCCTTCATGAGCTCGCGCACCAGATCCGGATCCTCCACCCGCACCACCTCGAAGGAGCGGCCTTGCCCCTCCGCCGCCTCGGGCTTCATGCGCCCGCGCACCTCCGTCGCCGAGAGTCTGACCTCGGCCACCTTGTCCTGGGCCAGGGCCGCCTTGAAGTCGCTGTAGGAGAGGGACTCGGGGCGCGGGCCGGTCCCGACGGTGGCCCACAACAGCGTCATGACCCACGCCCCGAGGATCGCCCACCAGACGAGGCGGCGCGCCTTGTTCCCGTCGGCCATGCGGTCACCTCCGCGGCCCACCCTCATGATGATCATGACCCGGGGTGGGCGGGAGCGCGCAACGGGAAACCCGCACCCCCCTTTTCGGGGCGCTCCCGGTGGGGGTCGGGAGGCGCGGCCCGCGCGGCCAAGCCGCCCGCGCCAGCGCGAACGGGCGCGGCGCCCGGTACGGTCACGGCTCGCCGGGCGCGGCGGAGGGCGTGGCCTCGCCCGGCGGGATACCGAAGGCGTTGTAGGCCAGCGTGAGGCCGGTGGCGAAGAGCGCCGCGGCGATCCCCAGCGCGGCGTTCACCGGCACCGGGGCCGAGAGCGCCAGGCGCAGGAGGACCGTGGAGACCGCCAGGCCGGAGTTGCGGAAGACCACCCGGTAGGTGGAGCTGTAGCGCACCGACAGGAGGACGATGAGGATGTCGGCGAAGATGAGGAGCGTGTAGAACGCCTCGAAGAAGCGGGTGGGCTGGCCCAGGAGCGCCTGGGAGACGATGACCCGCCCCCCCACGAGCAGGAACACAGCCAGGAGGAGCAGCGCGATCACCTTCTTGGCGGCGATGAAGGTGGCCCGGTCCTTGGGGTCGCTCCCGGAGGCGGGCTTGTGTCGCTGCAGCCGGTAGTAGAAGCCCAAGGCCACGAAGATGGCCAGGGCCCCGGCGCCGTCGGAGCCCATCTTGAGAACGGCGCCCTGGACCTGCTCCCAGCGCAGGGGCTCCTCCAGGTGGCCGAAGGCCTCGAAGGACTGCCGGAGCAGGATGAGGGAGAAGATCTCCAGCTGCTTCCCGGTGGCGTTGGACACCGAGCGCGCCAGCCCGAAGACCAGGCCGAGCACCTCGTAGGCCAGGAGCAGGTAGAAGGCCACCTGCACGGCGTGGAAGTGGTTCTGCCCCGCGACCGCAGCCAGGGAGGCGGGCAGGAGCCCGCGCCGGCCCAGCTCGACGGCGAGGAGCGTGGCCAGGAAGGCGGTCACCAGCGCCGCCGTCACGAACCGACGCGCCGCCGCGCTCTCCCAGCGCTCCTGCAGCCAGTCGAAGAGGCGGACCACGGCTCCTCCGGGCGGACCCTCGCCGCACCGAGGCCACATTCTCGCGGAGCGAACGCCGGGG
>DASTPH010000116.1:0-40934 GCA_035762305.1 Anaeromyxobacteraceae bacterium | reverse complement strand
AACCCCTGGACGCTGCTCGAGGACAAGTACCCCATCGGCTCGGTCATCCGCGGCGAGGTCCGCAACGTCACCGACTTCGGCATCTTCGTGGGCGTGGAGGAGGGCATCGACGGCCTGGTCCACGTCTCCGACATCAGCTGGGTCGAGCGCATCAAGCACCCGGGCGAGAAGTTCAAGAAGGGCGACGTGGTCGAGGCCATGGTGCTCAACATCGACGTGGAGAACGAGCGCTTCAGCCTGGGCGTCAAGCAGCTGGCCGCCGATCCCTGGACCACCCTGTCGGAGCGCCACCCGGTGAGCTCGCGGCTCAAGGGCAAGGTCACCAAGGTCACCGACTTCGGCGCCTTCGTGGAGGTGGAGCCGGGCATCGAGGGGCTGGTGCACGTCTCCGAGCTGCGCGACGAGCGGGTGGAGAACCCCCGCGACGTGGTGAAGGAGGGCGAGGAGATCGAGGTCAAGGTCATCGACATCGACTCTCAGGAGCGCAAGGTGGCCCTCTCGGTGAAGGCCCTCTCGCGCGAGGGCGACGACGACTACCGCGAGTACCTTCGCAAGCAGGGCGACGCCCGCGCCCGCCTGGGCGACCTCATGGAGAAGTTCAACCGGCGCAAGGGCTAAACGACAGGGCACGATTCGGGATCACCTTGCGGTGACCCGAATCGCGCTGTCGTTTAGCCATGATCGAACGAGGGCTGCGCCCTCGCCCCGTCGAGCAAAGCTCGCCGGGGCCCCACTCCTGCTGCGCGGGGCCCCGGCGCGCTTCGGCCTTCGCCTCGCGCGCCGCCCCGCGGGGAGGGGCTCTGCCCCTCCTTACCCGAAGTGGGGCCCCTCCCCGCTCCTGTTTCAGGATCGTGATCGCTCGTCTTGGCCCCGGACGCCTGCGATGGGGCGGGCGGCCCGTCAGGGCCGCCCGCTCTGCGCCTGCCGGCGCGGGATGCGGCTCGCCGCCCGCCAGGGCCGGGCAGGTCCGGGTCCTGGCGGCGGCACCGGCTCGGGCGCCACTCCCGGTGGTTGCGGCGTTGGCGCCCCCGTGATTACCTGAATCGGCCATGACGCCGAACGACCCGAACGAGCCGCTGCCCACCACCCCGGTCGAACCGGAGGCTCCGGCCGCGCCCGCGGCCTCGCCGCCGGCCGCGGCCTCGCAGCCGCAGTGGGGCGCGCCGCCGCCTCCGCCGCCCCCCTGGGCGCCGCCCCCGCCGCGGCTGGCGACGGAGCCTCCCAAGCGGGATCGGCTGGCGATGGCGGTGGTGCTCTTCATCTTCGGCGGCCTCTTCGCCGTGTTCTTCGCCTTCCTGGTGCTGGCCTACACGGCCGTGAAGGGCGAGACGCCCCGGCTGGCCGGCGGGCCCCGCATCGGGGTCGTCCCCATCGAGGGGGTCATCGGCGTGGGCGGGCGCGGCGGGGTGGACTCCGACCAGGTGCTGCGCACCCTCAAGCGCTACGCCGACGACTCGGACATGAAGGCCATCGTGGTGCGCATCGACTCCCCGGGCGGCGCCGTGGCGCCCAGCCAGGAGATCTACGACGAGCTGAGGCGGGTCGCCGAGGACAAGGTGGTGGTCTGCTCCATGGGCAACGTGGCCGCCTCGGGCGGCCTGTACGTCGCCATGGGCTGCGACCGCATCGTGGCCGAGAGCGGGACGCTGACCGGGTCCATCGGCGTCATCAGCCAGTTCGTGAACGTGAAGGGCCTGGCCGACCGCTTCTCCGTGAAGATGGAGACCGTGAAGAGCGGCAAGCTCAAGGACGCCGGCAACCCCTTCCGCGACATGACCCCCGAGGACCGGGCCTACTGGCAGGCCCTGGTCGACCAGGTCTACCGGCAGTTCCTGACCGCGGTGGCCGAGTCGCGCGAGCTGGCCGAGGCCGACGTGCGCAAGTTCGCCGACGGCCGGGTGCTCACCGGCGAGCAGGCGCAGCAGCTCGGCCTCATCGACGACCTGGGGAACTTCCACGACGCGGTCGACCTGGCCAAGGAGCAGGCCGGGCTCAAGGGCGACCCCCGGCTCATCTACCCTCCGGAGGAGCGGGCCCGCTTCTTCGAGGACCTCTTCGGCGACGCGGCGCGGGCGGTGGCGCGCGCCATCCGCTCCGAGCTGCGCGACGAGGCCCTGGGGGCCCAGGGCCCCGGCCTCTGGTACCTGGCGAGGTGAGCGGTGGACCGGCTCTGGGCGCCGTGGCGCATGGCCTCCATCGACGCGCCCAAGCCCGAGGGCTGCATCTTCTGCCTCTTCCCCGCCCAGTCCGGCGAGGCCGCCGACCGGCAGAACCTCGTCGTCCACCGGGCCTCCCGCAGCTTCACCATGCTCAACCGCTACCCGTACAACTCCGGGCACGTCATGGTGGTGCCGCGGGCCCACGTGGCGCGGCTCGACGACCTGGCCCCAGAGGACTTCGACGACCTGCAGGACCAGCTCCGCCGCACCCTGACCGTCCTCCGCGGCGTCTACCGCCCCGACGGTCTCAACGTGGGCATGAACCTGGGGGTGGTGGCCGGGGCCGGCATCGCCGACCACCTCCACTGGCACGTGGTGCCGCGCTGGAATGGCGACACCAGCTTCATGCCCGTGCTCAGCGACACCAAGGTGATGGTGGAGCACCTCGACGCGACCTGGGAGCGCATCCGGGCGGGCTTCGCGCGCTGAACGGCGATCACCCGGCCCCTGCCATGCACTGGCTCGCCGTCGCCATCCTGTGCCTGCTAGTCGCCCTGGCCATCTTCCTGGGCGAGCGGCTGCGGCGGCGGCGCGAGGAGGCCCAGGCGTACCTCAAGGGGGTGCGCTCCATGATCTCCGACGATTCCGACGCCGCCATCGAGGCCCTCTCCGACGCCGCGCGGCTGGGGAGCCCCGAGGCGGTGGAGAGCTACCTGGCCCTGGGGGCGCTCTTCCGCCGCACCGGCGACCTGCCCCGGGCCATTCGGCTCCACCGCAACATGCTGCTCCGCCCCGGCCTCGACCCCGGCCGCCGCGCGGAGGTGGAGCGGGAGCTGGCCGACGACTACCGGCGCGGCGGGATGCTGCGCGAGGCGGCCGAGGCCTATCGCCCGCTGGCCGAGGCCGGCGATCGCGCTGCCGCCGAGGGGCTGCGCGACGTCCTGGTGGAGATGGACGACGCCGAGGGCGCGGTGGCGATCCAGCGCCGCCTGGGTCACGGGGCGGACGACCGCCTGCTGTCGCACCTGCTGGCGCGGCTGGCGCGGGCGCGGCTCCCCGCCGACCCGGAGGCGGCCCGCGAGGCGGCGCGGGCCGCGGTGGAGGCCAGCCCCGGATGCGCCGACGGGCTGCTGGCGCTGGCGGAGGTCGAGGCGGCGCGGGGCGAGCGCGCCGGCGCGGTGGCGGCCGTGGGGCGCGCCCTGGAGTCCGAGCCGGCGGCGTCGCTCCTGGCCTGGCCGGCGCTGGAGCGGCTCGGCGACCCGGCGCTGGCCGAGGGGCTGGTGGCGGCCAGGCTGGCGCGCGCGCCGCTGGACGCGGCGCTGCATCTCCTGCGAGGGCGGCTGCTCCACGCCCAGGGGCGGGGCGCCGAGGCCCTGGCCGCGCTGGGTCGGGCGCTGGAACTCGACCGGTCCGGGGAGGTGACGCTCGCCATGCGCGACCTCCTCAGGGAGGCCGGCTCGCCGGGACCGGAGGAGTTGTCGGCCCGTCACGACCTCATGGTGGCGGCGCTGTCGCGGCAGGTGCGGTCGCTGCGCTGCCGCCGCTGCGGCGCCAGCGCGGCCTCGAGGGCCTGGCGCTGCGGGCGCTGCGGGGCCTTCGACGCCTACCCGTGAAGTCTTGCGCCCACCGTCGGGCGCGGGTATGACCGGGCCCCTCATGCGCGACCAGGTCGCCGAGATCGTCCGCGCCGCCCTGGCCCGCGGCGCCGCGGCGGGGCGGTGGCCGGCGGGGAAGGTGGACTTCGCGGTGGAGCCGCCGCGCGACTCCCGGCACGGGGACTTCGCCGTGAACGCCGCCATGGTGCTGGCCCGGGCCGCCGGCCAGGCGCCGCGCCGGCTGGCGGAGGCCATGGTGGAGGAGGTGCGCGCCGCCGACGCGCAGGGCGCCTTGGCCTCCGTGGAGGTGGCCGGGCCGGGCTTCATCAACCTGCGCCTCGCGCCCGACGTGTGGTACCGGGCCCTGGCGGAGGTGGAGCGCCAGGGGGCGGAGTTCGGCCGGACGGGGGTGGGCGCCGGCCGGCGCGTCGTCGTGGAGTACGTCTCGGCCAACCCCACCGGACCCATGCACGTGGGCCACGGCCGCAACGCGGTGGTGGGCGACGGGGTGGCGAGCCTCCTGGCCTGGAGCGGTCACCAGGTGACCCGCGAGTACTACGTCAACGACCACGGCGCCCAGGTGCAGACCCTGGCCCGCTCGGTCCACCTGCGCTACCAGGAGCTGTTCGGGCGCGCCGTGGAGATGCCGCCCCGGAGCTACCCCGGCGAGTACGTGAAGGACGTGGCCCGGGCCATCCGCGACGAGTTCGGGCCGCGCTGGCTCGACGCGCCCGAGGCGGAGTGGCTCGAGCTCTTCCGCGACCGGGCGGTGGCCCATGTCCTGGGCCTGATCCGCCAGGACCTGGACGCGATCGGCATCGCCTTCGACGCCTGGACCTCGGAGCGCACCCTCTACCAGTCGGGGACGGTGGAGCGCTTCCTCGACGAGCTGGAGCGCAGGGACCTCGTCTACCGGGGCCGCCTCCCGCCGCCCAAGTCGAGGAAGGGGCAGCCGGCGCGGGCGGAGAACGAGGAGGCGGTGGGGGAGGGGGAGGAGCTCACCCTCTTCCGCTCCTCGCGATTCGGCGACGAGGTGGACCGGCCCGTGAAGAAGGCCGACGGGACCCCCACCTACTTCTGCGCCGACATCGCCTACCACTGGGACAAGCGGCAGCGCGCCGAGGTCCTGGTGAACGTGCTGGGGGCGGACCACGCCGGCTACGTGCCGCGCCTGGGGGCGGCGCTGGAGGCCCTGGGCGCCTCGCGCCACGACCTGCACGTGGTGCTGATCCAGATGGTGAACCTCACCCGCGGCGGCGAGGCGGTGAAGATGTCCAAGCGCGCCGGCACGGTGGTGTCGCTCCGGGAGGTGGTGGAGGAGGTGGGGCGCGACGCCACCCGCTTCATCTTCCTCACCCGCCGCTCGGACGCCCAGCTGGACTTCGACCTGGAGCTGGCCACAAAGCAGACGCTGGACAACCCCGTCTTCTACGTCCAGTACGGCCACGCCCGCCTGGCTCGCATCCTCGAGAAGGCCGCCCAGGCGGGGATTCCCGCGCCGCGGTTCGACCTCGAGGCGGCGCGGGCGCTCACCGCCCCGGAGGAGCTGGATCTGGTGAAGCGCATCCTCTCCTTCCCGGACGTGCTGGCCGGGGCGGCCCTGGCCTACGAGCCGCACCGGGTGGCCTTCTGGCTGCAGGAGATCAACGGGGCCTTCCACTCCTACTACACGCAGGGCAAGCGGAGCGGCGAGCGGGTCATCGGTCCGGATCCGCGCCTCACCGCCGGCCGGCTCTACCTGTGCAAGGCGCTGAAGCAAGCGGTCCACAACGGCCTGGCGGTGCTGGGGGTCTCCGCCCCCGAGCGGATGGAAAGTAGAGAGATCGGCGAGGACGTCTAGAATCGCCGAAGCATGCGAGACCCGAACCGGATCCGGGAGCGGTTCACGCTGTCGCTCGACGGGCGGCAGGTGGCCTCGGTCGTGGTCGGCTCGCTGGTGGTGCTGGCGGCGGTCTTCGTGCTCGGCTTCTCGGTGGGGCGGCAGATCGGCCTTCGCGAGGCGCGCCCGGCCGCGGCCCCGGCCGACCCGCTGGCGGCCCTGGACGCCCCCTCGCCCCGCCCCGACGCCGGCGAGCCGCCGCCGCGCCTCTCCTACCACGAGGCGCTCACCAAGGACCGGCCGGCCGAGCTGCCGCGCCCGGCTCCGGCCAGGGCGCCCGCCGCCGAGCCCCGGCCGGCTCCGGCCGCCCCCTCGCCGCCCTCCCAGCGCGCCGAGGCGAGCCCGGCGCCGCGCGAGCTTCCCGCGGCCCCGGCCGCAGGCGCCCCGGCGGGAGCGTTCGCGGTCCAGGTGGGCGCGTCCCAGGATCGGGCCGAGGCCGACCGGATCGCGGAGAAGTATCGATCCCATCGACCGCGGGTGGTGGAGGCGGTGGTCCCTGGAAAGGGGCGCTGGTACCGCGTGAGGCTGGGCGCCTTCGAGACCCGGTCCGAGGCCGATCGCTACCTGCTGGACCTCTCCCGCGAGACCGGAGCCAAGGGGTTCGTCACCGGCGGCGATTGATGGTACGAGTCGAGCCGCCCGGAACGGGCGGCGAGGCTCTTGGGGAACCTCGGGCTCGGGTTCTCCAGCCGAGTTGGACGCGGAGTACACACTGATTGCAGAAGCAGCCTCGCCACCCTTCGGGTGGCTCGGCAGGAAGTAGGGCGGGGGGCTCGTCCCCCGCCGATTCGAGCCGCCCGGAACGGGCGGCGAGGCCTTTGGGAAACCTCGGGTTCGTCGGGTTCCCCAACCGAGCCGGACGCGGAGTACACACTGATTTGCAGAAGCAGCCTCGCCACCCTTCGGGTGGCTCGGCAGTAGGGGAGACGCGAGATGTCCAAGTTCGACCAGCCGAAGCGGGTGGAGAAGCCCTGGGGTCACGAGCTGTGGTGGGCCCAGACCGAGCGGTACGTGGGCAAGGTCCTGCACGTGAAGGCCGGCCACAAGCTCTCGCTGCAGTACCACCAGAAGAAGGACGAGACCATCCACCTGTGGCGCGGCGAGCTCGAGCTCCAGCTCGACGAAGGCCAGGGCCTGAAGACCCACCGCATGAAGCCCGGCGAGAGCTACCGCGTGAAGCCGCTGACCAAGCACCGCATGGTGGCGCTCACCGACTGCGACATCCTCGAGGCCTCCACCCCGGAGGTGGAGGACGTGGTGCGCCTCGAGGACAGCTACGGTCGCGCGGGGAGGTAGGGGGGCTCGTCCGCCCACGACTCGAGCCGCCCGGAACGGGCGGCGAGGCTTTTGGGAAACCTCGGAAGCCGCCTGCGGTGGGGCGGGTCTCACCGGTGCGCCACGAGCAGCGCCAGCGCGAGCGCCAGGATCGCCGCCGCCGCGAGCAGCGCCATCACCTTCCACGGGTCCCGGCGCCGCTCCCTGAGGCCCCGCAGGGCCGGCATGCGCCCGGCCGGGACCCAGCGCTGCGAGCGCTCGGAGCGCACCAGGTCGTGGTCCTCGAGGAACCCCTGCGAGTACAGGGCGGCCAGGTCCCCCAGGGTCGGGCAGGTGAGCTCCTCCCCCTTCTGGTTCCGCACGAAGTACCTCATGCCGAGAGCTCCCTGCAGATGGCCTCGGCGACGCGCAGGCCGTCCACCGCCGAGGAGACGATGCCACCGGCGTGGCCGGCCCCCTCTCCGGCCGGGTAGAGGCCGCGAAGGCCCGGCGACTGGAAGTCGTCGCCCCGCGGCAGGCGGCAGGGCGAGCTGGTGCGGGTCTCCACCCCCAGCAGCACCGCCTCGTCGGTGACGAAGCCGCGCATGCGGCGGTCGAAGGCCCGCACCGCCGCCCGGAGCGCCTCCTGCACCGCCGCGGGAAACAGCGTCGAGAGGTCGGCGTGGCCCAGGCCGGGCCGGTAGGACGACCGCTCCGGGGCACGGCCAGGCCGGCCCGAAAGCCAGTCGGAGAGGCGCTGAGCCGGGGCCCGGTATCCGCCGCCGCCGAGGCGGAAGGCCGCTCGCTCCCACTTGCGTTGCCAGGCGAGGCCGGCCAGCGGTCCCTGGAAGCCCTCGCGAGCGAAGTCCTCCGGCGAGACCGCCGCCACCAGCCCGGCGTTGGCGAGCGGCGAGGAGCGCTGGGAGTTGGACATGCCGTTGGTGCACTGCATCTCCGGCTCGGTGGGGGTGGGCACCACCACGCCCCCCGGGCACATGCAGAAGGAGAAGACCCCGCGCGGCGCGCCGCCCTGGCGGGCGGGGGTCTCGGCCAGGCGGTAGTCCGCGGGCGGGAGGTGCGGGTCCCCGGCGGCGCGGCCGTACTGGATGCGGTCCACCAGCGCCTGCGGGTGCTCCACCCGGAAGCCGGCGGCGAAGGGCTTGGCCTCGACGGGCCAGCCTCGCGCCGCGAACAGCTCGAAGATCTCCCGGGCGCTGTTGCCCGGAGCCAGCACCAGCCGGTCGCAGTCCAGGGTTCGGCCGTCGGCGAGCACCAGGCCCCGCACCCGTCCCTCCCGCACCGCGAGGTCTACCGCCCGCGCCTCCCAGAGGAAGGTGCAGCCCCCGCGCTCCAGCTCCTCCCGCATGGCCGAGATGGCCCCGGGCAGGACGTCCGAGCCGACGTGGGGCTTGCCCTCGGAGAGGATGCGGGAGACGCCGCCGAAGCGGGCGAAGAGCTCCACCACGGTGCGGACCGCGGGGTGGTGGATGCGCGTCGAGAGCTTGCCGTCGGTGTAGGCGCCGGCGCCTCCCTCGCCGTAGTTCATGTTGGATTCCGGATCGAGCTCGCCCGAGCGCATGAGGCGGGCCACGTCGCGGCGGCGCGGCGAGACCGTCCGGCCCCGATCCACCACCACCGATGGCACGCCCCTCTGGAGGAGGGCCCAGGCGCAGAAGAGGCCGGCCGGGCCGGCGCCGAGGACCAGCGGCGGGCGGGGCGGCGCCTTCACCGGGGCCGGCGCCGGCTCGGGCGGCGCCACCGGCGTCACCTCGGCGGGCTCGCCGCGCAGGGCCCCCTCGAGGTCCACCTCCACGTTGAGCAGCCAGCGGGGGTGGCCCTTGCGGCGAGCGTCGAGCGAGCGGCGCACCACCAGGAGGTCCCGCAGGCTCCCGGGCTCGACCCCGAGGCGCTCGGCGGCGCGCCGGGCCACCTCGGCCTCGTCCTCGTCCAGCCAGAGGGGAACGTTCAGCACGCGGTAGCGCACGGGGCCCCCGGAGATAGCCCGGTCCCGGCCGGGTTTGCCACCTCGGCGGTGCGAAACTGGGTTCGCGCTCCACCCCGCGTCGGAGGGGGCGGAGTGCGAAGGCGGTTACGCATGGCGAAAAGTGCGAACGCTGAAACTGCTGGAAAAAACGGGCCAATTTTCGAAGCGACGGCGGTGGCCCGGGGGTTGCTCCGAGGAAACCCCGCCGCCGGCGCCAACGGGCGGCTGCACGGGAGACGAGAAACCATGATGGTACCAGCGATGCTCGACGCCAAGGGGACGAGGATCCTCGCCGAGTCGCTCTTCAAGGAGCTGCGCGAGAACGGGTACTCGCGGAACCAGATCCTGAGTGTCTCGACGGAGCTCATCGACCTCGTGACCGAGGATCTCAAGGCCCGCTCCGCGGTGAAGGAGCCCGAGCAGGCCCACTAGCATCCTGGCGGGGCCTCTTCGGTCCCATGTCCGCGCCGCGGCGCGGGCGAAACCACTCGGACGGTGCCGGCCAAGCCGGCGCCGTCCTTCGCTTTTCTTTCGGGTGGTTTCCGTTGACACCCTGCGTCTCGGTAAGTAGTTTAGCCCACCTTCCCATCCAACCCCACGTAACCCGGAGGCGTTCTCATGGCCCGGATTGCCATCAACGGATTTGGTCGCATCGGTCGCTGCGTGCTGCGGGCAGCCGTCGACCGCGGCGAGAAGGACCTGGAGTTCGTCTCCATCAACGACATCACCGACACGAGGACGCTGGCCCACTTGCTGAAGCACGACTCGGTGCACGGTACCTTCTCGGCCGAGGTGAAGGCCGCCGAGAAGGGCATCGTCGTGAATGGCAAGGAGATCCAGGTCACCGCGGTTCGGAATCCGGCGGAGCTGCCCCACGCCCAGAACAAGGTGGACCTGGTGCTGGAGTGCACCGGTCTCTTCACCGAGCGGGAGAAGGCGGAGCAGCACCTCAAGGCCGGCGCCAAGTGGGTGCTCATCTCCGCCCCGGCCAAGAACCCGGACCTCACCGTCGCCTACGGCATCAACCACGACAAGCTCGACAAGGCGAAGCACAAGATCGTCTCCAACGCCTCCTGCACCACCAACTGCCTCACCCCGGTGGCCAAGGTCCTGCTCGAGTCCTTCGGCATCAAGCGCGGGCTCATGACCACCATCCACAGCTACACCAACGACCAGAACCTGCTCGACCTGCCGCACAAGGATCTGCGGCGGGCCCGGGCGGCGGCGCTGTCGATGATTCCCTCGACCACCGGCGCCGCCAAGGCGGTGGCCGAGGTGATCCCCGAGCTCAAGGGCAAGCTCCACGGCACCGCGGTGCGCGTGCCCACCCCCAACGTGTCGCTGGTGGACCTCACGGTGGAGCTGGAGAAGCCGGCCACCGCCGAGCAGATCAACGCCGCCTTCAAGGCCGCCGCCCAGGGCAAGCTCCGGGGGGTGCTGAAGTACTCGGAGGAGCCCACCGTCTCGGTGGACTACAACCACGACCCGCACTCGGCCATCTTCGACGCCACCAGCACCTTCGTCATCGGCGACACCTTCGCCAAGGTGTTCGCCTGGTACGACAACGAGTGGGGCTTCTCCAACCGCATGCTGGACGTGATGAAGGTCCTCACCCGCTAGGGACGGGGAGTGGGGGGAACGCCATGGCGCTGCGGACCATCGAACAGCTCGACCTCGCCGGGAAGCGCGTCTTCATCCGGGTGGACTTCAACGTCCCGCTCGACGAGCAGGGCAGGGTTGGCGACGATGCCCGCATCCGCGCCGCCCTGCCCACCATCCAGTACGCGGTCTCCCGTAACGCCCGGGTGATCCTGGCCTCTCACCTGGGCCGGCCCAAGGGCGACCCCTCCGACAAGAAGAAGTTCACGCTGGAGCCGGCGGCGGTGCGGCTCTCGGAGCTCCTGGGCCAGGACGTCATCCTGGCCGACGACTGCGTCGGCGACGCCGTCAAGAAGATGGTGAAGGACCTGAAGGAAGGGCAGGTGCTCTTGCTCGAGAACCTGCGCTTCCACAAGGGCGAGGAGGCGAACGACGAGGCCTTCGCCCGGGAGCTGGCCGCCCTCTGCGACGCGTGGGTCAACGACGCCTTCGGCACCGCCCACCGCGCCCACGCCTCCACCGCCGGCATGGCCAGGTTCGTGAAGGAGAAGGCAGCCGGCTTCCTCATCCAGAAGGAGGTCGAGTACCTGGGCAAGGCGCTGGGCTCGCCCAGGCGCCCCTTCGTGGCGTTGCTCGGCGGCGCCAAGGTCTCCGACAAGATCAAGGTCATCGAGAACCTGCTCGCCAAGGCCGATGCAGTGTGCGTGGGCGGCGCCATGGCCTACACCTTCCTCGAGGCGCAGGGCGTGCCGGTGGGGAAGAGCCGCGTCGAGAAGGACAAGCTCGACCTGGCCCGCTCCCTCCTCGAGAAGGCCAGGGCCCGGAAGGTGGACTTCCTCCTGCCGCAGGATCACGTCTGCGGCGCCGAGGCCAAGGAGACCGCGCAGCGCGTGGTGACGCCGGGCCGAGAGATCCCGGAGGGCCTCATTGGGCTCGACGTCGGGCCGAAGACCCTCGACGCCTACCGGCAGCGGGTGCTCTCGGCGGGGACGGTGTTCTGGAACGGCCCCATGGGGCTCTTCGAGCAGAAGCCGTGGGCCGAGGGGACTTTCGGCATCGCCCGGGCCATGGCCGAGTCGCCGGCTGTGACCGTGGTCGGCGGCGGCGACAGCGCCGCAGCCGTGGAGGAGGCCGGGCTCACGGCGAAGATGAAGCACGTCTCCACCGGCGGAGGCGCCAGCCTGGAGTTCATCGAGGGGCGCGAGCTCCCCGGCATCGCGGTGCTGGAGGCATAGTGGCCCGCCGTAAGTTCGTCTGCGGCAACTGGAAGATGCACAAGACCGCCGCCGAGGCGCGGGCGCTCGCCTCCGAGCTGCGCACCCTGGCCGAGGGCCTGGCCGAGCAGCTCGAGGTGGCGGTGGCGCCGCCCTTCACGGCGCTCTCCGCCGCGGCCGAGGCGCTCCGGGGCTCGCGCATCGCCCTGGCGGCCCAGGACGTACACTGGGAGTCGCAGGGAGCCTTCACCGGCGAGGTGTCGGCTCCCATGCTGGCCGAGGTCGGCTGCCGGCACGTCATCGTCGGACACAGCGAGCGGCGTCAGCTCTTCGGCGAAACCGACGAGATCGTCCGCAAGAAGGCCGGCGCGGTGCTCGCCGCCGGCATGCGGCCCATCGTGTGCGTGGGCGAGACGCTGGCCGAGCGCGAGGCCGGCCGGACGCTGGAGGTGGTGTCGCGGCAGGTGCGCGGCGGGCTCTCCGGCATCCCGGCCTCGGCGCTGGCGGCGGCGACCGTGGCCTACGAGCCGGTGTGGGCCATCGGCACCGGCAAGACCGCCACCGCCGCCCAGGCCCAGGAGGTCCACGCCGCCATCCGGGCGCTCCTCCGCGAGATCTGCGGCGCCACCGCCGACCAGGTCCGGATCCAGTACGGCGGCTCGGTGAAGCCCGACAACGCCGCCGAGCTGATGGCCCAGGCCGACGTCGACGGCGCGCTCGTGGGCGGCGCCAGCTTGAAGGCCCAGGACTTCGCCCAGATCGCAAAGGGAGCCATCCTTTGATCACCCTCGTCACCGTCATCCACGTCGTCGTCAGCGTCGTGCTCATCCTGGTCATCCTGCTCCAGGCGGGGAAGGGGGGCGGCATGGGGGCCGCCCTCGGCGGCGGCTCCCAGACCGTCTTCGGCGGGCGCGGCTCCCAGACCTTCCTCGGCAAAGTCACCAGCGTCTGCGCGCTCATCTTCATGGCCACCTCGCTGACGCTGGCCTACAACTCCTCGCGCTCCGGCTCGGTGGTGAAGCCCCAGTCGTCGGCCCCTGCCCAGCCCGCGCCCGTCCCGCTCCCGGCGCCGGCTCGCGAGCCGCCGCGCTCTTCCCCGGCGCCGGCAGCTCCCGCGCCCCCGGCCGGCGGCCCGGCGGCGCCGGCCCCGGCCCACCAGCCGCCGGCCACGAAGTAGGAAGTAGGATGGAGCGCCCGGGCCTCGCCCGCCGGCGCTTCCCCGCAGCCGCCCGAGGGTAGGACGGTCGCGGCGCCGCGCCGACGCGCACCTCGTCGCGACGGCGAACACGCGCCGAGACCGTCGCCAGGAAGGCACGGGACGATACACGCCTTTCGCCGTCGCGCCCCGAGAGCCCCGGGCGCGACGCCGCCGCGGAAGCCTGGTGGCGGCGAGGACACGCGCCGCCGGGCGAGGCCCGGGCGCGCGCAGGCCGTCCTCCACGCGCGCCAGCTCCTCCGGGTGCAGCCCCCCAGCGCTGGGACCAGCAGATTCGCCCGGGTTCGCCGGCCCTTGCGCCCACCACCCCCCTTTGCTACAAACCCCCGCTGCAATGCCCAGGTGGTGGAACTGGTAGACACACCATCTTGAGGGGGTGGCGCCGCAAGGCGTGCGAGTTCGAATCTCGCCCTGGGCACCATTCAACTGGAAACCGAGGGACCCGCGACGGGTCCCTCGGTTTCCTAAAAGCCTCGCCGCCCGTTCCAGGCGGATCGAGTAGTCAGACGCCCTCGAGGTACTGCCGTTTCTGCTCCACGTCCTTCCACTCGTCGGCGTCGGCCGGAGCGTCCTTCTTGACCGAGATGTTGGGCCAGGTCTTCGACTTGTCGGCGTTGAGCTGCACGTACTCCTGCCACTTCTCGGGCAGGGCGCTCACCTCGAAAATGGCCTTGGTGGGACAGGCGGGCTCGCAGGCCCCACAGTCGATGCACTCCTCGGGGTGGATGACGAGGAAGTTGGGCCCCTCGTAGAAGCAGTCCACCGGGCACACCTCGACGCAGTCGGTGTACTTGCATTTGATGCACGGCTCGGCGACGACGTAGGCCATGGGGCGCCTCCCTCCGGCGCTCCAGCGGCGAGGCCGGCGGCCCGGAGATAAGCGGTATCGGAGCCTGGTGCACGGACCCGCCCGGGGCGGCCCGGCCAGGAGCCGCTGGCAGGAGATCGGCCGGCGGCGGGTCAGCCATGGGGCTGTCGGAGCGGCCGGCCGCCGGCGGCGGAGGGTACGGGTCACGATCTCTCCTCGGGAAGGCTGGGCAGCGCACATGAGCCGCCCGGCGTTCCTGGAGGGCGCCTCGGTCTCTGGCGGCCGAGAATGGGACAGGGCTTCACCTACGGGTATTATCGGCGGATGGCGGAGGAGAAACGCCGCGAGCCGCGGGTTCCGGTCGAGCTCAATCTGAAATTGGCCTACGGGTCGGTGGACGAGTTCATCGACCGCTATGCCCTCAACATCTCCCGCGGCGGCATCTTCGTCAGGACGCTGGAGCCGCAGGCGCCCGGCACCCCGGTCACCCTCAACATCGAAATCGGCACCGGCGAGCGCATCATCCGCGGCCGGGGCATGGTCACGTGGACCACGCCCCCCTCGGCCCCGGGCGAGCCGGAACGGCACCCCGGGATGGGAATCCGCTTCACCCAGCTCGACTCGGAGAGCCGGGCCCTCATCGACCTGGTGGTGGCCACCCGCGGTGCCGAGGGGCGGTCCGACGAGCCCCCGCGCCCGGCCGGCGAGTCGGTCGTGGAGGGCGCTCCTCCGGGCCCTGAAGGGGGTGCGGCCGAGGAGGAGCCCGAGACCGTCGAGCTGACGGAGCTCATCATCGAGGAGGAGCCCGCCTCCGAGGAGCTTCCGGCCGCCGCGGAGGCATCGCCCGCCTCGGGGCCGCCGCCGGAGGCTCCGTCCCACCCGGCGCCCGCGCCGGCGGCCCCCGCAGCCGCACCCCCGCAGCCCGCTGGCGCGGCTCCGGAGCTGCCTCCGGGCACGCCCGGCGCGGGCCCGGCTCCGGCGCCGCGACCGCTGCGGCGAGGCAAGGTGGTGGGGATCGACCTCGGCACCACCAACTCCTGCGTGGCCATCTCGGTCGGCGGCCGGTCGCGCGTGCTCTCCTCCAGGCAGGGCTACCGGACCATTCCCTCGGTGGTGGCCTTCGACGCGCAGGGGCGCCTCTTGGTCGGCCACCCCGCCAAGGCGCAGATGATCATCAACCCGCGCAACACGGTCTACGGCTCGAAGCGACTGGTGGGACGCCCCTTCCAGAGCCCGACGGTGCAGGCCTGCCGCGACCGCTTCCACTACGAGATCGTGGAAGGGCCGGGCGGCGCCGCCGCGGTGAGCTTCGCCGGCCGCGAGTTCTCGTTGCAGCAGGTGGCCGCCTTCATCCTGAAGGAGATGCGGGAGATGGCGAGCCAGGCGCTGGGAGAGCCCATCTCCCGGGCGGTGGTGACCGTCCCGGCCTACTACAACGACCATCAGCGCAACGCGGTGCGCGAGGCCGGCGAGCTGGGCGGCCTGCACGTGGAGCGGATCGTCAACGAGCCCACCGCCGCGGCGCTGGCCTTCGGCTTCGGCAAGGGGCTGGACAAGCGAGTGCTGGTCTACGACCTCGGCGGCGGCACCTTCGACGCCTCGGTGATGGAGATCCAGGGGGACGTCTACGAGGTGGTCTCCACCGGCGGGGACACCTTCCTGGGAGGGGTGGACTTCGACGGCCAGCTCATGGACCACCTCGTCTACCGCTTCATGGAGCGACACGGCTTCGCCCCGCCCGACGACCGGGTGGCCTGGCAGCGCATCCGCGACGCGGCCGAGGAGACCAAGGTGGCCCTCTCCGGGCGCGAGGTGGCGGTGGCCCACGTGCCGTACCTGTGCCGGGATCCGAGCGGCCACGACGTGGACCTCCAGGTGGACGTGTCCCGCGTCGAGCTGGAGGGGCTCACCGAGCAGCTGGTGGACCGGTCCCTCGCGGTGGCCATGGAGGTGCTGGCCGCCAAGGGACTCGGCGGCGCGGACGTGGACGAGGTGCTGCTGGTGGGCGGGCAGTCGCGCATGCCTCTGGTGTGGCGCAAGGTCCGGGAGGCCTTCGGCAAGGAGCCCAACAAGGCCGTCCACCCCGACGAGGCGGTGGCGCTCGGCG
This sequence comes from Anaeromyxobacteraceae bacterium, assembly GCA_035762305.1. Taxonomy (GTDB): domain Bacteria; phylum Myxococcota; class Myxococcia; order Myxococcales; family Anaeromyxobacteraceae; genus DASTPH01. The sequence goes on along the minus strand of DASTPH010000116.1, from coordinate 25,119 downwards.
CGGCGCTCCTCGCCGAGTCCGCCGACAAGGTGGACTCGGTGGTCCTCATCGACGCCCTGGCCATGGGGATCGGCGTGGGGCTCCCCGGCGGGCGCATGATCACGGTGCTGCCGCGCAACAGCCGCCTCCCGGTCAAGAAGGCCCACGAGGTGGCCACCACCCGCGATGGCCAGACCGAGATCGAGCTGCACGTGTTCCAGGGGGACTCGCCCAAGGTGGCCGAGTGCGAGTACCTGGGCGCCGTCAAGGTGGGGGGCCTGGCTGCGAGGCCCCGCGGCGAGGTTCGGGTCTCGGTCGAGTTCTCGGTGGGCGCGGAAGGCATCCTGGCCGTCACCGCCCGGGACCTCGCGACCGGCCGGGTCACCGAGGCCAAGCTCGCCACGGCCGACACCCCCGCCTCGCTGCGCCAGAAGCTCGGCCTCGCCGAGGCGCCCACCGCGCCCAAGGGAGCCCGCCCCATCGAGGCCGCCCCGCGGCCGGGGCCCCTCTTCGGCGCCGCCACCAGGAAGGGCTTCTTCGGGCGGCTCTTCGGGAAAAAGTAGTGCCCGCTCGCCCAGGCCAGCGGCGCCGGCGCGCCCGACCGCTCGTCATCCTGCTCCGCTCCGCCGACTGGCCGGCGCGCTACCAGGCGGCCATGCTGGCGCTCACCGCCGCGGCCGCGGGCGACCCCGTGCACCTGGCGCTCTTCTTCGACGCCCTGACCGCCTGGGTGGAGGGCCGCTTCGACGAGGGAGCACCGCCTCTGGCCGCGGCGGCCAAGGTGGGCTCGCTCCGGGAGGCGCTGGAGGAGGGGCGCCGCGAGCTCGGACTTCGGATCGTGGCCTGCGACACCGCGGTGCGGCTCGCCGGGATCGACCCGGTGCGGGCCACCGCCGCGCTCGATCGGGTGATGGGACTCCCCGAGTTGTGGAGCATCGCCCGCGCCGGCCAGGCGCTCGCCATCTGATGGGGCCGGTTTCCCAGTCGCGGCAGGCCGCTTAGAATCCACACCGGTGAGCCTGGCGGAGAAGAGCGCGCTGGTGGTCGGAGCCGGCGGCCTGGGCGGGCCGGCGCTGCTGGCCCTGGGCGCCGCCGGCGTGGGGCGCCTGGTGGTCGTCGACGACGACCAGGTGGAGACCAGCAACCTGAACCGCCAGCCGCTCTTCGTCGAGGCCGACCTGGGCGCCCGCAAGGCCGAGGCCGCGGCGGTCCGCCTCCGGCGCCTCTACCCCGCCGCGCGGGTGGAGGCCCACGATCGCCGCTTCGACGCCGACTCGGCGATCGACCTGGTCCTGGCCGCCGACGTGGTGCTGGACGGCGCCGACAACTTTCCCACCAAGTTCCTTATCTCCGACGCCGCGGTGATGGCCGGCCGCCCCCTGGTCCACGCCGGGGTGCTCCGTTACACGGCCCAGCTTCTCACCATCCTGCCGGGACGCACCGGATGTCTGCGTTGCCTTTTCGAGGAGCCGCCCCCGCAAGGCTCGGTGCCGAGCTGCGCCGAGGCCGGGATCCTGGGGCCGCTGGCCGGGATGGCCGGGGCGCTCATGGCCGGCGAGGCGATGCGGCTGCTCGCCGGCGAGCGGGGCGCCTACGCCGGCCGGCTGGTGACCCTCGAGGCCCGGGCCGCCAGACCGCGGGTGGTGGTGGTGCGCCGGCGGCCGGGCTGTCCGGCCTGCGAGGGTCGCCAGCCGCTGGGATCGGCGCGGGCGGCCGCCTGCGAGGTCGAGAGCTCGAAGGCGCGAGGAGGGCCGCCGTGACCCGGCTCGACATCCGACCCTACGCCTGCCCGCTCACCTGGGTGAAGACCCGCATCGCCCTGGAGCGCCTCCGGGTGGGCGAGTCGCTCGAGGTCCTCCTCGCCGAGGGCGAGGCCCTGGAGAGCGTGCCGCGCAGCGCCGCCGAGGAGGGGCACGCGGTGCTCTCGTGCGAGCCCGCGCCGGCGGAGGGGCCGGGCAGCTGGCGGGTCGTTCTCGAGAAGGGCCAGGCGCTGGAGGAAGGGGTCTGATGTCGCTCTCCGAGGCCGAGGTCCGCCGTTACGCACGCCAGCTCATCCTCCCGGCCATGGGCGAGGCGGGACAGGAGCGCCTCAGGGCGGCGAGGGTGAGGGTGGTCGGCGCCGGCCTCACGGGTGGCCCGGCCATCGTCTACCTGGCCCAGGCCGGCGTCGGCACGCTGTGGATCGACGATCCCGACCCGGTGGGCCCGGAAGACCTCGCCGCCTGGATCTACCCGCCGGCGGACGTGGGACGCCCGCGCGGGGCCGCTGCCGCCGAGGCGGCCCGGGCCGCCAGCGCCCTGGTGCGGGCGGACATCCTCCGCCCGGGCGCGCAGCCCACGGCGCTGCTCGTCTGTCCGGGGCGCCAGGAGGTGGCCCGGGCGGTGGCCGAGGAGGCGCGGCTCCTCGGTCTCGCCCACGTCGTCGCCGAGGCGGACGGCGAGGGCGGGTCGGTGACGGTGGTGCCGCCAGGGGCGCCCTGCTACGCCTGCGCCTTTCGCGCCGGGCACGGCGCTCCGCCCCAGCCGGCGGGCGCCGCCGCGGTGGGGGCCCTGGCCGCGCTGGAGCTGGTGATGATGCTCTCCGGCGCCAGCCAGGAGCCGCGAGGGCGCCGCATCGACCTGGTGCGCGGCCAGCCCGTTGCGCGGGCCACCTCGCGCCTGCCGGGGTGCGCCTGCGGGCGGGCGCAGGCCGCGCCCTGAGCGGTGCCTGGCGCCGCTCCGTTCCCGTGGACTGGTGGTGAATCAGCGCTCGCCAACGCAACGCGTCACCCGACTCCGCCATCTGACTCCGAAGTCGAAAAGCCGTGCATCAATTGGAAATCAGAGGTGTATTTGCTCAGGCTGCGCCGGCGGTGGCGCGCGTCCAAGCTTTCTTCGAGTGCCGCGCCGGGATATACTGACCGGTTCGAGGTCTTCACCTTTGGTCGGGGCGCGAGGCGCCCGGAGGTTCCATGGAGGCCCAGCAGAGCGGCGGCTTCGTCGTCTGGCTCACCGGCATGGCCCGGACAGGCAAGACCACGCTCGGAGCCCAGCTGGCGCGCCGTTTCGCGGCGGTGGGGCGGCGGGTGGAGTTCCTCGACGGCGACGAGCCGGACGGGATCCTGACCCGGGGGCTGGGCGTCTCCAAGGACGACCGCATCGCGGCGGTGCGGCGCCTCGGCTACGTGGCCAGGCTGCTGGCCCGGAACGGGGTGGTGACGGTGGTGGCGCACCTCTCGCCTCATCGCGAGGCGCGCGACGCCGTGCGTCGGGAGGTGCGCCGCTTCGTGGAGATCTTCGTCGACTGCCCGATGGAGGTATTGCTGCAGCGCGACGGCGAGGGGCTCTACAAGAAGGCCCTGGCGGGAGAGCTGAAGAACGTGGCCGGCGTGGACGACCCGTACGAACCGCCGACCCATCCCGAGGTCCGGGTGCTCACCAACCAGGAGAAGGTGGACCAGGCCGCCACTCGCATCTTCCAGTCCCTGGTGGACCTCAAGTACCTGGGTCCGGCCGAGTTCGGCCGGCTCACGGGCGGGCAGCGCCCCAAGCGCGGACAGCTCGCGGGACGGGGCGCGAAGGGGCGCGCCCAGGCAGGCGGCCGCAGGGTCCCCCGGAAGGCGGGGCGGGCGGCGCGCCGCTCCCGGCGATAGGATCGGCCAGGGCCTGCCCCGGCGGGCGCCCGCGCTCGCGATGACCGCCCAGAGCCTCGAGGCAATCCGACGCGCCTCCGAGCCCAAGATGGCGCGGCTCAGGCGGTCGCTCGCCGACTGCGGCGGGGCCCTGGTGGCCTTCTCCGCCGGCGTGGACTCCACCCTGGTGCTGGCCGTGGCCCGCGAGGTGCTGGGCGAGCGGGCGGTGGCGCTCACCGCCCATTCTCCCAGCGTGCCGCAGGTCGAGCGCGACGAAGCCCGGTCGCTGGCGCGCCGACTGGGGGTCCGCCACCTCGAGGTCCAGAGCCGGGAGGGCGACGACCCCCGCTACGTCGCCAACGGGACCGACCGCTGCTACTTCTGCAAGAGCGAGCTCTACCGGCTGTGCCAGGAGGCGGCGCGCCGGGAGGGGCTGCCGGCCATCCTCGACGGGTTCAACGCCGACGACCGGCGCGACCACCGCCCCGGCCACCAGGCCGCCCTGGAGAACGGCGTGCGCTCGCCGCTCGCCGAGGCCGGCCTGGGCAAGGACGAGGTGCGAGCCTGGAGCGCCGCCATGGGCCTGCCGACCTGGGACAAGCCGCAGATGGCCTGCCTGGCCTCGCGCCTGCCTTACGGGACGGAGGTCACGCCGGAGCGCCTGGCCCAGGTGGAGCGGGCCGAGGCGGGCGTGCGAGCCGCCGGGCTCCGCTCCTTCCGGGTGCGCCACCACGGCGACATCGGGCGCCTCGAGGTGGCCGCCGAGGAGCAGGAGCTGGCCTTCGCCCGGCGCGAGTCGCTCCTCGCGGCCGTGAAGGCCGCCGGCTTCAGGCTGGCGGTGCTGGACCTCGAGCCCTTCCGCTCCGGACGCCTGAACGAGGTGGCCGGGGTGGTCCCGGTACCGGGCGCATGAACGGGTCGCGGGGGGCGATCCCGGCGGGCACCCTCGCCCTGGGCCTCGCGGTCGCGCTGCCTGTGGCGGCGCTCGAGCCGCGCTTCGACCACCGCGACCAGATGGGGCTGCTCCTCGAGGCCAGCGGGTCCTGGGGCGCGGTCACCGTCGGCGACGCGAGCCGGAGCCAGTGGCGCTATCCGACGCTGCGGCTGGCCTACACCTTCGACCTGTCGGGAGAGGGAGACGAGCTCAGCCTCGGCGGCGCCTGGAGCGGAAAGGGCGGCGGCGACGCGCCGGACGTCGAATGGGCTCTCGACGCCCGCTACCGCGGGTACTTCGGAACCGACGAGCTCAAGACCTTCTACGAGGCCGGGCTGTGGGTGCCCCTGTCGCCGCGGCTGGCGGTGGGCCCGCGCGCCGGGCTCGGGGCCTGCTGGGACTTCTCGCGCAGCCTGGGCGTGTTCCTTTCCTTCGGCTTCGCCACCGCCTTCGGCGAGTTCCGGGGGGCATCGCTGGACGCGGGCGCCGGGCTTCAGGCGCGCTGGTGATACGCGCCCGGGCCTCTCCCGCCGGCGCGTGTCCTCGCCGCCCCGAGGCGTCTGCGGCGGCGTCGCGCCCGGCGGCCTCGAGGCGCGACGGCGAAAGGCGGGCAGCGCCCCGTGCCTCCCTGGCGACGGTCTCGACGCGTGTTCGCCGTCGCGACACGGTGCGCGTCGGCGCGGCGCCGCGACCGGCACACCCTCGGGCGGCTGCGGGGAAGCGCCGGCGGGCGAGGCCCGGGCGCTCCAGTCTCGGCCCGACGGCGGCCCTGGTCTCGCCGCATCCTGCCCCTGTGAGGAACGAACTCACACGATTTTGTCAAGGGGTGTTTTTGACAGATGGGTATCTGGTGGTAGCGTGTAGGCAAACGTAGACAAAGGGAGGTTACAGCCCACATGCGAACCGCCGCCGATATCGTTGCCTCGCAGGGACTTCGCCTGGAGCCCATGCTCATCCGCCTGCCGCCCGACCTCGCCGACCGCCTCCGGCGGCTCGCCAGGGCCACCCGGATCCGCCAGTCGGACTACCTGCGCGAGGCGGTGTCGGACCTGCTCACGAAGTACGGTCACGTCGCGCTCGAAGAGCGGAGCGAGAGCTGATGACCGCCGCCTCGGCCAGGGCTGGCCCTACCTCGCCGTCCCGGCCCTCGGCCCCGTCGCTGCCCCCCGGGAAGCGCCGGGCGCGCTCCCGCGCCGCCGGCGCGCTTCAGCCGGCCCACGCGCCTCCGGGGTAGGAGACGGAGACCAGGGTCAGTCCCCAGCCGGGGGCGCGGACGCCGCGATATCGCTGGCCCGCCGCCAGCCGCTCGGCCAGGCGCTCCGGCGAGGCCAAGCCCAGCCCGGCCGTCACCGCCGTCCCCACCAGGTTTCTCGCCATGGCGCGCAGGAAACCCCGGCCCTCGAGGACCACGGCGTAGAGCGGGGCGCAGCTCGCCTCGATCACCTCGGCCCGGGTGAGGGTGCGCACGGTGCGGCGCTGCTCGCCCGGCCGGGCGAAGCCCCGGAAGTCGTGCTCGCCGAGCGCGCCCGCGAACGCCTCTCGCATGGCCGCCGCGTCGAGGCGCTGCGCCGCCACCCCGGGGAAGGCCCGCTCGTCGGGAAGGGCCCAAGCATAGGGCGCGACCTCCGCTGGCGGCGGCAGGCCGACGAGGTACAGGTAGCGGCGCGAGGTGGCGCTGGCCCGGGGGTGGAACGAGCGCGGCACCGGGCGGGCCTCGAGGCACATGAGCTCCGCCGGGGTCTCCCGGTTCACGGCGGCGCGCAGGGCCTCGGGATCGAGGTCGGCTCGGGTGGCGAAACCGACCACCTGCCCGAGGGCGTGGACGCCGGCGTCGGTGCGGGCTGCGGCGTCCAGCCGGGAGCGGATCCCCAGGGTGGAGAGGGCCCGCGTGAGCGCCTCCTGCACCGTGGGCAGCCCCGGCTGGCGCTGGAAGCCGCGGAAGGCCCGGCCGTCGTAGGCGAGGCGCAGAGCGTAGCGTCGCTTTTCCACGTCGTGGTACCTTTGTGGCACGCCTGCGCCCCGGGGCGCCACCGCCGATGCCCATCCACGAGCGCGACCACCAGCCGACGGCGGCCGGCGACGACGGCGGCGAGTGGACCTTCAAGAAGGACGGCCAGGTCTTCGGGCCGGTGAGCTCTCGCCAGCTGGTGGGGATGCTCTACCGCGGCGAGCTGGACGGGCAGACCCCGGTGGCCGCCGAGGACGGCGCCTACCGCCCGCTGGGGCAGGTCCCGGGCTTCGTGGTCCAGGCGAAGAAGGCCGAGGCCCAGCTGCGAGTGGAGCAGGAGGTGACCGGGGCGCGCTTGCTCCGGCGCCGGCGCCGCCGCATGCGCTGGGCGCTGGCGGTGCTCGTGCTCCTCGTCGGCGGCGGGGGCGGCCTCTGGGTCGCCTGGTGGCTCGCCGAGAACAAGCCCTGGGAGCCGCGCTCGCGGCTGCTCGAGGACTTCGGCGGCGGGATCGCCATCGCCTCGCCGGTGCGCGTCGGCGTCGGCCGCCATGCCGAAGCCCCGGCCGAGGTGGAGATCCCGGCGGGCCGGCACTTGGCCCGTCCGGGCCAGCCGGCGAGCGGCAGCGCCGAGGGCGGAGAGCTGGTGGTGGCCCAGTACGACGTGGTCCACATCCAGTCGGTGGTGGGGCGCGAGCAGCGCACCCTGGCCCCCTGCTTCCGCGAGGAGGCCCGCCGCTCCCCCGACTTCGCCGGAGAGATCCCGCTCGAGTTCGCCATCGGCAACGACGGGCGGGTGGTGCAGCTGTGGGTCGACGAGCCGCGGTTCAAGCGCGGCGAGCTGCACGACTGCCTGCTGCGCACGCTGCGCGGCTGGGCCTTCAAGCCCTTCCCTGGCCAGCGCCCGACGGTGTCGCTGTCGTTCCGCATCGGCCCGACATGAGCAAGGCCGTCGAGCGCATCGCCGCCCGCATCGAGGACTTGCCCGAGGGATCGTTGCGGCGGCGGGTCTTGGAGGGTGCCCGCCGCTTCAAGTCCTCCTGGGTGGAGATGGCCCGGCTCCTCTCGCAGGTGCGGCGCCAGGAAACCTGGCGCGAGTGGGGCTTTGCGACCTTCGAGCGCTACTGCCAGGCGGAGCTCTTCCTGCGAAAGCAGACCGTCGACAAGCTCACCGCCTCCTACGGCTTCCTGGAGCGCCACGAGCCGGAGCTGGCGCGGGCCCGCGAGCCCCGCGGGGCGCCGCCCTTCGAGGTGATCGAGGTCTTGTCGCGGGCCGAGGCCGCCGGCCGCCTTCCGGACGGGGGATGGGAGTCCCTGCGGGAGGAGGTGGTGGAGCGGGGCGCCACCCCGGCCGCGGTGAGCCGCCGTCTGGCCGAGCGCTGGGGTGGGCCTCCGCCCCAGCCGGCGCCGCCCGCGGCGGAGCGGCTCTCGCGGCTGGCGGCGGCGGCGCGCCGCCTCGCCGACGCCTGCCGCGAGGAGGCGAGGTTGCCGGAGGCCCTGCGGCGCCGGGCCGAGGCGCTGGCGGAGGAGTTGGCGGCGCTGGCGGGGGAGTGACGGACCGGAGGCGGCCCGGCGGGCGGGCCTCGCGCCCAACCTCGGGCGGGCGCTGCCGCGCGCCACGGATTATGAAGGGCGCGGCCGACTTGTGGTCGGATCGCGCCGGTTTGGTGTAGCATCGACGTCGAGGATCTCGTGAGCCGGAAGGAGCACCACAACCTCAGCTGTTCGTTCTGCGGCAAGGGGCAGCGGGAGGTCCGCAAGCTCATCGCCGGGCCCACCGTCTACATCTGCGACGAGTGCATCCGCCTGTGCAACGACATCATCGCCGAGGAGGCCGAGCGCGACGACGGCCGCCCCGCGGTGTCGCTGCCCACCCCGGCCGAGATCAAGAGCTTCCTCGACGACTACGTGGTGGGGCAGGAGAAGGCCAAAAAGATCCTCTCGGTGGCCGTCTACAACCACTACAAGCGGGTCCACGCCCGCAAGGCCCCGCGCCCGCAGCGGCAGGTGGCGGGCCGTCCCGCCGACGAGGTCGAGCTGCAGAAGTCCAACATCCTGCTCATCGGCCCCACCGGATCCGGCAAGACGCTCCTGGCCCAGTCGCTGGCGCGCTTCCTCAACGTCCCCTTCACCATCGCCGACGCCACCTCGCTCACCGAGGCGGGCTACGTGGGCGAGGACGTGGAGAACATCATCCAGAACCTGCTCCACAACGCCGACTACGACGTGGAGAAGGCCTCGCGCGGCATCGTCTACATCGACGAGATCGACAAGATCGCGCGCAAGGGCGACCAGCCCTCGCCCACCCGCGACGTGGGCGGGGAGGGGGTGCAGCAGGCGCTGCTCAAGATCGTCGAGGGGACGCGCGCCAACGTCACCCCCCGGGGGGGCAAGAAGTACAACCAGCAGGAATACATCCAGGTCGACACCACCAACGTGCTCTTCGTGGTGGGCGGCGCCTTCTGCGGCATCGAGCAGGCCATCCGGAGGCGCATCGGCGTGAAGGGGCTGGGCTTCGGGGCCAAGATCGAGCGGCGCGAGGAGGCCAGCCTGGGCGAGGTCCTCTCGCACATCGAGCCCCAGGACCTGGTCAAGTTCGGGATGATCCCCGAGTTCGTGGGGCGCATCCCCATCATCGCCACGCTCTCCGACCTCTCCGAGGACGACCTGGTCACCATCCTCACCCAGCCCAAGAACGCCCTCACCAAGCAGTACGTGAAGCTGTTCGAGATGGAGAAGGTGAAGCTCACCTTCACCAAGGAGTCGCTCCGCGCCACGGCCCGCGAGGCCATGCGTCGCAAATCCGGCGCCCGCGGCCTGCGCTCCATCCTGGAGCAGGCCATGCTCGACATCATGTACGACGTGCCCTACCGCGAGGGGGTGAAGGAGTGCCGCATCACCGAGGGCGTCATCCTGAACAAGGAGCCGCCCCTGCTCTCCTTCGAGAAGGAGAAGAAGCTCGCCTGAAGCTGGCCCGGCCGCGAGGCCGGGGCCCCGGCGGGACCGCATCTTCACAGCTGTGGCGTTCTCGCCACCCGGTCCCGGTAGGAATCCAACGTGTTTCCGGATGGTTCCGTCCGGCACCCGGCTTGCTACCCCTCTCTCCGGCCCCGCGGCGCTCGAGGCGCCGTCGGGAGCGGAGATCGCATCATGCGCCGCACCATCGCCACCCTGGCCCTCACCGCCCTCGCCTCCATCCCGCCGGCGCGAGGTGACGACTACCAGCCCCCTCCGCCCCCGGAGCAGCCCCAGGTGGACGTGTCGGTGGACATGGGGACCCCGGGCGCGCAGGTCACCTTCGAGACCTTCCAGCAGGCCCTCGCGCCGTACGGGCAGTGGATCAACGTGAGCCCGTACGGGATGGTGTGGCGCCCCAGCGTGCCGGCCGGCTGGCGCCCCTACTATTACGGCCACTGGGCCTGGACCAACGAGGGGTGGCTGTGGATCTCCGACGAGCCGTGGGGCTGGGGCCCCTACCACTACGGCCGCTGGCTCTTCGACGCCTCCTGGGGCTGGCTCTGGGTGCCGGGCTACCAGTGGGCGCCGGCGTGGGTCAGCTGGCGCTACAGCGCCGAGGCGGTGGGCTGGGCGCCGCTCGCGCCGGGCGTGTCCATCTACTTTTCCGGGTTCCCGGCCGTCTACGCGGCCTGGACCTTCGTGCCCTGCCAGAGCTTCGTGGGCGTGCCCATCCACTCGGTGGCCTACGCACCGGCCTACGCCACGACCTACTACCAGCGTACCGTCCCGGCCCCGCCGCGCGCGGCGGCCTACGGCCACACCGGCCCGGCCTGGGGCGGGCCGGCCCACGGCTTCGTGGAGCAGCGGTCGGGGCGCGCCATCCCCCCGACGCCCATCGTACCCGTGGGGAGCCCGTCGCAGGTGCGGCCAGGGCGCGGTTCCGGCCCGGTGACCGTGTTCCGCCCGCCGGCTCCGTCTCCGCCGTCGGCGGCGCCGGGCGGGACCGGGACGCACCCGGGCTGGGGCTCGACCCGCAGCCCGGGCTGGGGCCCGCCGGGTCGGGTTCCCGCGCCCGGAGCCGCGCCTGGGTCTCGCCCGCGAGACAACCAGCCGGGCTGGGGCACGCCCCCGAGCCGTGGTCCGCCCCCGGTGGCGCCCGGCCCGCGCGCTCCCGCTCCCTCCCCGGCACCCGGGCGCGCCGGACCGCCGGCGCAGGGCTGGGGATCTCCGGGCGGCGGACGCGGCCAGCCTCCCGCCGTCGCGCCGCAGGGCGGACGCGGTCAGCCCCCGGCGGCTCAGCCGCAGGGCGGACGCAGCCAGCCTCCCGCGGCCGCCCCTCGCGGCGGGCAGGCCCAGCCCCGCGGCGGCTCCGCCTCCCCGCCCGCCCAGCGAGGCGGTGGGCACCAGGGGCACGGGGGCGGATCCCAGGGCCGGGGCAACGGGCCGCGCCACTGACTGCCGAGCCACCCGAAGGGTGGCGAGGCTGCTTCTGCAGCCGGTGTGCACTCCGCGTCCAACTCGCCTGGAGAACCCGACGTGCCCGAGGTTTCCCAAAAGCCTCGCCGCCCGTTCCGGGCGACTCGAATCGGCGGGGGACGAGCCCCCGCCCTGCGGGGTCGTGGCGACAGGGCGGTGCGTCAATTCTGGGTGACCCGCACCGTGGTCTGCATCTGGCGGCCGGACTCGACGTCGCGGGCGCTCATGGTGAGGATCCCCTCGACGTTCACCTCGAAGAGGATCTCCAGGCGGGCCTCGCCGACCGGCGCCGGCCGCACTCCGCTGAAGGTGAACTCGCCCAGCAGCTCGTCCCTGGCCGTCTGCGGCTGGTCGCCCTGGAAGATGCGCACCACCAGCTCGCTCTGGCCGTCGAGGGAGTTGGTGGCGGAGATGGCCTTGGCGTTGGGGATGGGGGCGTTGCGCGGGAAGACCACGTGCATCACGCCCCCCGCTTGCTCCACCCCGATGGCCATGGGGATGACGTCGAGCAACTGGAGCTTGAGGTCGCTGTTCTCCTGCAGCGACCAGGCGTAGAGGGCGGCGCCGATGGCCACCGCCTCGTCCGGGTGGACGCCCTTGGAGGGCGGCCTCCCGAAGAACTTGGTGAGCCGCTCCTGGATGATGGGCATGCGGGTCTGGCCGCCCACCAGCATCACCTCGTCGATCTCCTTCACCGAGACCCCGGCGTCCACCATCACCGAGCCGACGATCGTGAGCGCCCGATCCACCAGCTCCTGCGTCAGCTGCTCCAGCAGCCGCCGCTCGAACTTCATCTCGATGTTCAGGGGCTGTCCCTGCGGCGTCATGGTGACGAAGGGGATGGAGAAGGGGACCTCGGTGCGCGCCGAGAGGTCGATCTTGGTGCGCTCGGCCAGGTCCTTGATGCGCTGCATGGCCACCGGGTCGGTCGAGAGGTCGATGCCGTGCTGGTGGCGGAAGTCGTCGAGCACGTGGTGGATCATGGCGTTGTCGAAGTCCAGCCCGCCCAGGAAGATGTCGCCGCCGGTGGCCTTCACCTCGAAGACGCGATCGCGGATGTCGATGATGGAGACGTCGAAGGTGCCGCCCCCCAGGTCGAAGACCAGCACCCGCTCGTGGAGCTTCTTGCCCAGGCCGTAGGCCAGCGCCGCCGCGGTGGGCTCGTTGATGATGCGCACCACCTCGAGGTCGACGAGCTTGCCCGCCTCCTTGACCGCCTGGCGCTGGCGGTCCGTGAAGTAGGCCGGCACCGTCACCACCGCCCGGGCGGCCTTGAAGCCCAGGTGGTCGGAGGCCACGTCCCGGATCTTGGCCAGGATCTTGGCGCTCACCTCGTACACCTGGTAGGTGCGCCCGTGGCAGTCGACCGCCACGTCGTGCTGCGGGCCGGAACGCACCCGGTACTGCACCGACCTCTGCACCGTCTCCACCACGTCGTCCTTGGCGGAGCGCCCGATGAGACGCTTGGTGGCGTAGAGGGTGTTGCGCGGGTTGAGCTGCCACTGGCGCTTGGCCTCGTGGCCCACCAGCTCGTTCCCCTTGTCGTCCACCGCGTAGACCGAGGGGATGATGACATCGCCGGCCTTGTAGGGGATGAGCTTCACCTGCCCGTCCCCCACCGCCACCGCCGCGCAGCTGTTGGTGGTGCCGAGGTCGATCCCGATGATGGTGTCGCGGGGGAGCATCGACGGTCCCCCGAGACTACTACGGGTGAGGTCGCCGGGTGGAGGGCCCCCGCGGGCCGGTGGCGCGGGCGCGGCGGCCCGCGCGGCCTTATCATGCCGGCATGCCCTCCACCTCGGACGCGGGCCGCTGGCTCTCCCAGGTCGGGGCGGCGGTGCGCGGCGCCTTTGACGAGCAGCGGTCGCTGCTCTCCTTCCAAGAGTACCTGACGGTCTTCCTGGCGGCGCCCAGGCTGCAGGCCCGCAACTCGGCCCAGTACCTGCGCGACGTGGTGGACCACTTCGGCTGGCGCGAGGTGCCCACCCCGGCCGGCCCGCTTCGCCGGGCTCGCCTCTTCGACGTCGAGTTCGAGCCCGACGGGCGGGCGGTGCGGGTGGCGGGGCAGGAGGAGGTGCAGCAGTCCCTCTACCGGGTGCTCTCCAACTTCGTGCGCGCCGGGCACCCCAACAAGCTCATCCTGCTCCACGGCCCCAACGGCTCGGCCAAGTCCTCCATCGTGCAGGCCCTCACCCGGGCGGTGGAGGCCTACTCGCGGCTTCCCCAGGGCGCCCTCTACCGCTACCACTGGGTCTTCCCCAGCGAGAAGAAGCTCAAGGGCGGCGGCACGGTCGGCTTCGGCTCCGGCGGGCCCGGGGGCGACCTGGCCTCCTTCGCCCACCTCGACGGCGAGGCGGTGGACGCGCGGCTGGCCTGCCCACTGCGGGACCACCCGCTCCTCTTGGTGCCGCGCCCCGAGCGGCGGGAGCTGCTCCAGGCGCACTGCCGGCCCAGCGACCGGGCCGGCGCCGGGGAGGGGGACTTCGTCCTCTCCGACTCGCTGCTGGAGGGGCAGCCCTGCCACTTCTGCCACCAGATCCAGACCGCGCTCATGGGCGCCTACCGCGGGGACTGGCTCAAGGTGCTGCGCCACGTCCAGGTGGAGCGCTTCCACGTTTCGGCCCGCTACCAGCAGGCGGCGGTGACGGTGGAGCCGCAGCTGTCGGTGGACGCCGCCTACCGCCAGGTCACCAGCGACCGCAGCCACGGCGCCCTCCCGGCGGCGCTCCAGTCGGTGGCGCTCTTCGAGCCCCACGGGCCGCTGGTGGCGGCCAACCGCGGCCTGCTGGACTTCTCCGACCTGCTCAAGCGTCCCCTGGAGCACTTCAAGTACCTGCTGGGCATGAGCGAGACCGGCCGGGTCTCGCTGGAGAGCTTCGGCCTGCACCTCGACGCGGTGCTGGTGGGCTCCACCAACGAGAAGCAGCTGGCCGCCTTCAAGGAGGCGCCCGACTTCCCGTCGTTCAAGGGACGGCTCGAGCTGGTGCGGGTCCCCTACCTGCGCCGCTTCTCGGTGGAGAAGGAGATCTACGACCAGCAGGTCTCGCCGGCGACGGTGGGCAAGCACGTGGCCCCGCACGTCAACGAGGCGGCGGCGCTGTGGGCGGTGCTGACCCGCCTGAAGAAGCCCATGCCCGACCGCTACCAGGGCGAGGTGCGGGACCTGGTGGACGACCTCACCCCCCTGGAGAAGCTGAAGCTCTACGATCGCGGCGAGGCCCCCGACCGGCTGGCGCTGGGGCCGTCCAAGGTGCTGCGCAAGGCGCTGCCCGACCTGTACCGCGAGTCGGACGTGTACCCGAACTACGAGGGGCGCTCCGGGGCCTCGGCCCGCGAGATCAAGACCGTGCTCCTCAACGCCGCCCAGCGGGACTGGCATTGCCTCACGCCGCTGGCGGTGCTGGAGGAGCTGGAGGCCCTCTGCCGCGACAAGACGGTCCACGAGTTCCTGCAGCAGGAGGTGCTGGACGGCTACCACGACCACGACGAGTTCCTGCGGGTGGCCGAGGGCGAGGTCCTCGACGCGGTGGAGGAGGAGATCCGGGAGTCGATGGGCCTGGTCTCGGAGAGCCAGTACCGGGAGCTCTTCGAGCGCTACGTCACGCAGGTCTCCTCCTGGGTGAAGGGGGAGAAGATCCGGGACCGCATCACCGGGGAGTACCGGGCCCCCGACGACGAGCGCATGGCCGAGGTGGAGGCCATCGTCATGCCCCCCGGGGAGGACCGCGCCAACTTCCGGCGCGGCCTCATCGCCTCGGTGGGCGCCTTTCGCCTCGACCATCCCGACGAGCAGGAGATCGACTACCGGGCCATCTTCCCGGACCTGTTCCGTCGCCTGCGAGACCACTCCTACGAGGAACGCAAGCGGCAGCTGCGGCGCTCCAAGGAAGACCTCTTGCGCTACCTCTCCGACGAGCGGGCGGGCCTCGACGATCGGACCCGCAAGCAGGTGCAGGACACGCTCCAGCACATGCGCGATCGGTACGGCTACTGCGACCACTGCGCCCAGGACGCCATCCTGTTCCTGCTGCGCCGCCGGTATGATTAGGTGGCGCCGGCCAGGCCGCCGCCACCCCTCCTCGCGGGCCGTGGAAGGCGCGGTGGCCGTTCAACGAAGGGCGCCGCCGCCGTCCGGGCGGCCGGGATCCCCGCCTGGCTCCCCGCCGTCGGACCCGGCGGGCGCCCCACCGTCCGCGGCCGCAGCCGCCCCGCCATCCGGCCCGGCGCCGCCCGGCGCCCCGCCGTCGGGAGCGGCGAGCGCCCCGCCGCCGGCGACGGTCGGGCGAACCTCGATCCAGGCGGCGACCCCGTCCGGGTTGGCGACGGTGCGCACCTCGGCTCCGGGCGCCACGTCCCGCAGGGTGCCGAGCCGTTCCGGAAGGTACACCACGGTGTTGCGGTCGAAGCCCACCTGGAAGCGTCCGGTCGGGCCGAGGATGGTGAGGCGCCGATCGCCCCAGTCCACCTCGGCGACGCGCCCGGAGCGGACCTCGAGGCCGGGCGGGCGCCCCTCGGGCGGAGCGGCCCGCGCCGGGGCGATGAGCGCCGCCAGGCAGGCGAGGAAGGCGGTCGGTGCGAAGCGCACGAGCGGGTGCGGGCCGGCTGTCGGGCCCCGCGGCTACCATACCCTGGCTCGAGGCGATGCGCCGCCAGAGCCTGGACCTCGGAGGACCGATGGACCGACGCGCCAGCTGGGACGAGTACTTCATGAACGTGGCCCGGGTGGTAGCCACCCGCGCCACCTGCGAGCGCAAGCACGTGGGGGCGGTGCTGGTCCGCGACCGCACCATCCTCTCCACCGGCTACAACGGGTCCATCCGCGGGCTGCCCCACTGCAGCGAGGTGGGGCACATGATGGAGGACAACCACTGCGTGCGCACCGTCCACGCCGAGGCCAACTCCATCATCCAGGCCGCCAAGAACGGCGTGGCCATCGAGGGGTCGACCATCTACACCACCGCCTCGCCCTGCTGGCCCTGTTTCAAGCTGGTGGCCAACGCGGGCGTCCGGCGCATCGTCTTCGGCGAGTTCTACCGGGACGAGCGCATCTTCGACCACGCCAAGGAGCTGGGCATCGAGCTGGTGGAGCTCAAGGTGCCGGCCCGCCCCGACCTCGAGGCCTCCGACACCGGCCCGGCGCGCCAGGTGATCGTCTCGCGGGACGAGCGGTAGACCCTACGGCCTCCGACGAGCTGGGCGCCGCGGTCGAGCCTTCGCCGTTCGCCCTGGCGTCTCCACGGCTGGGCGCTCGTCGACGAGCTCCCACCAGACCTCGTCTCGCTCCATCTCTGGGCCGAACTCGAGTACGCGAGCAATCCCGAGAAAGGTGAGCGAGTTCCGCGCGACTTGAGCGCTCGGCCATGTCGCCACGTACTCACTCGCCTCGAACGACCGCCGGGCTGCGTCGCGCGCCTCGCGCTCGCTCCTGGCGTCGACCAGGATGATCCGGCTCTCGAAGTTGATCTGTCGTCCGCGACGAGCGCCTCGGAACTGGAAGAAGTGACGGAGCACCCCCTTGACCGCAAAGCGACGCATCCTGGCCGTGACCCGTATCAGGATCGGCATCGGTCGCCTCCCTGGCGAATATCCGCCGATTCAAGTTACTCACAGTACGTGTAACCAGGCAACGCCTGCGGAGGCGCTCGGGAACGGCGGCGGTGCGGCCGAGCGGGAAGAGTCTCGGTAAACGATGCCGAGCGAGCCGAAGCACGGTGTGCGTTACCATCACCGCGGCGGCGCCTCGGCCTGCAGGTCCTCACCCAGCACCGCGGCGATGGCCTCCCGGCGGGAGCGGTACAGGCGCTCCCGCTGCCGGAGCCCCACGAAGCGGGCCCGCTCGGCCTCCGGCACCGGGTCGGGGATGGCCGCGAGCTCGGCCCGCACCGCCCGCAGCGCCCGGTCGAGCGAGACCACGCGGATGGAGGCCCTGGCCTTGGGGTTGCGGCGGCGGTCGAGCTCGGCGGTGTCGTTCTCGGTCCAGAGCGGCAGGTAGTCCACCCCGGCCACCTCCACCTGTCGCACCCCGCCCCCATAGTCCCGGCGCGCCAGCCTGACGCGCAAGAGGGCCCCGTCGCGGGTTGCGCCGGCGCGGTCCGGGGTCACCCCGGACACGAAGTTCCGCGACTGGTTGGACACGAAGTTCCCCAGCGAGTAGGCGATGACCGAGACGCGGCCGTCGGGCCGGCGATGCAGCTCCACCGGCTGCAGCACGTGGGGATGGTGCCCCAGGATCACCAGCGCCCCGGCCTCGGCGAGCCGGTGGGCCAGCGCCACGTCCTCGGCGCGAGGCTCCGGGGCGTACTCGTCGCCCCAGTGGAGCGAGACCACCACCGCGTCGGCCGAGGCCGCCGCCTCGCGGACCGCCGCCACCGCCCGCTCCGGGTCGAGGAGCGCCGCCCGCAGGCAGGGGCCGGGCGGGGCGCAGGCGTTCCCGTCGTCGTTGAAGAAGCGGGTCCAGGCCAGGAAGGCGAGCCTGAGCCCCTTCGCCTCGAGGAGCCGCGGCCCGGCCTCGGCCGGCGGCGTCCCGGCTCCCACCCACTCGAGCCCGGCCTCGTCCAGCCGGCGCAGCGTCTCCAGGAAGCCGGCCCGCCCCTGGTCGAAGACGTGGTTGTTGGCCACGCTGACCAGGTCCACGCCGGCGGCCCGGAGCGCCCGCGCCGCCGCCGGGGGCGCGTTGAAGACGTAGCTGCGCGAGCCGCGGTCGGAGGCGGGGGCGATGGGGGATTCCAGGTTGGCGAAGGTGAGGTCGGGGGCGGAGAGCAGGTCGGACACCTCGGCGTAGATCCAGCCGTACCCGTCCTCGTCGCCGCCGCGGGTGTCGCGGTGCAGGGCCGCCGACTCCTTGACCGCCCCATGCATGAGCACGTCGCCCACCGCGCCCAGGGTCAGGAGCGCCTCGGTCCGCACCGGGGCCGCCTCCGCCGGCGCGGCCGTCAGCGGGCGCGGCGCCGGGGCCGCGCCGGAGGGCGGGGCTCCCGCCTCCGGGGCCGGGCGCGGCGCGGCGGCGCAGCCGCACGCCAGGGCCAGGGCGAGGGCGCGCGCCGCCGTCATGGCGGGACTGTAGCACGGGACCTCACGCGCCCATGAGGCGCCCCGGCGCCGTTTGAGGCACAATGGGCGGACCGCCATGCGATACCGCGTGCTCATCGTTGACGACGAGGCCGACGGGCGCGACACGCTGGGGCAGCTGGCGGAGAGCTGGGGCTACGACGTCCGCGCGGCCCGCGACGGGCGCGAGGCCCACCAGCTGGCGCTCGACTGGCACCCGGACGCCATCCTCTCCGACCTGGTGATGCCGGTCGCCGACGGGTTGTGGCTGCTCCGGGCGCTGCGCACCGACCTGCCCGAGTGCGCGGTGGTGCTCCTCACCGGCCGCGGCTCGGTGCAGTCGGCGGTGCAGGCCATGAAGGAGGGGGCCTACGACTTCATCGAGAAGCCGCTCGAGGCCTCCCGGCTGCGGATGGTGCTGGAGCGGGCCCTGGAGAAGAAGCGGACCCTGCGCGAGGTGCAGATCCTCAAGCGGCGGCTGGCGGCGCTGGGGCCGGGCACCGACATCATCGGGGCCGCGCCGGCCATGCAGCGGGTGCTGGAGCTGGTGCGCAAGGTGGCGCCCTCCCAGGCCAGCGTGGTGATCCAGGGCGAGAGCGGGACCGGCAAGGAGGTGCTGGCCCGGGCCATCCACAACCTCTCGCCGCGCCACGACGGGCCGTTCCTGGCCATCAACTGCTCGGCCATCCCGCCCACCCTCATCGAGGCCGAGCTCTTCGGGTACGAGCGCGGGGCCTTCACCGGGGCGGTGGAGCGCCGCCAGGGGGACTTCGAGCTCACCAGCGGCGGCACCCTGTTCCTCGACGAGGTGGGGGATCTGCCGCTCGAGCTGCAGGGCAAGTTCCTGCGGGTGCTGGAGGGGCGGCGGGTGCGCCGGCTGGGCGGGCGCGCCGAGGTGGAGGTGGACGTGCGGGTGCTGTGCGCCACCCAGGGCGACCTGCGCGACGCCATCCGGGGCGGGAGCTTCCGCGAGGACCTGTACTTCCGGCTGCACGTGTTCACCATCGAGCTGCCGACGCTACGCGAGCGGCGGGAGGACATCCCCCTCCTGGCCCAGCACTTCGTGGACAAGTTCAACGCCGAGACCGGGCGGCGGGTGCAGGGCATCACCCCCGCCGCCATGGCGGTGCTGCAGGCCCACGCCTGGCCCGGGAACATCCGCGAGCTGCGCAACGTGCTGGAGCGGGCCATGATCCTGGTGGAGGGCGACCTCATCGGCGTGGAGCAGCTTCCCCCCGAGCTGGCGCCGGGCCCCCCAGGCGAGGCCAGCCTGCGCCTCCCACTCGGCCTCGAGCTGGACGAGGTGGAGCGGCGCTACCTCCTCGCCACCCTGCGGCGCCTGGGAGGCAACAAGTCGCGCACCGCCGAGGCCCTGGGGGTGAGCGAGAAGACCCTCTACAACAAGCTCGCCCGGTACGCGGCCCAGGGGCGCCACACCGAGGGGGGCGCGGGTCCGGAGGCGGGGGAGCGGGGCGGGCGCTGACGCCCCGAGCCGCCTGCGGCGGGCGGACCGCCGGCCGCGGCCGAAGCGCCGGTCAGCTCGAGGCGGCTCCCTTGGCCGCCTGGACCGGCGCCGGCGCCACCGTCACCCGGCTGCGGCCGGCGCGCTTGGCGGCGTAGAGCGCCTCGTCGGCGCGCTGCAGCATCTCCTCGGCGGCGTCGTCGGGGTCGCCGGGGCGCAGCTCGGCCACGCCGATGGAGGCCGCCAGCGCCAGCGGCTTTCCGGATACCTCCAGGGTGGTCTCGCGCAGGCGCTCGCAGAGGCGCTCGGCGAAGACCCGTCCCTCGGAGGCGCTGGTGTGCGGGAGCAGCACCACGAACTCGTCGCCGCCGTAGCGGGCGGCGAAGTCGGTCTCGCGCAGCTCGGTGCGGACCACGTCGGCCACCGCGGCGATGGCCCGGTCCCCGGCGGCGTGGCCCAGCTCGTCGTTCACGGACTTGAGGTGGTCCATGTCGGCCATGACGCAGGTGAGCGGCGTCCCGTAGCGCTGGGCGCGCTTGACCTCGTCCTCCCGCCGGGCCCGGAAGGCGCGCAGGTTGGCGAGCCCGGTGAGGGCGTCGGTCTGGGCCAGCTCCCGGAGCTGGGTCTGGCGGCGGGACAGGCGCAAGGTCCGCTCGATGCGGGCCTTGAGCTCGCGCTCGGAGTAGGGCTTGGCCAGGAAGTCCACCGCGCCGAGGTCGAGCCCCTTGACGCGGGTCACGTCGTCGCCGCGGCCCGAGACGAAGATCACCGGGATCTCGGCGGTGCGGTGGTCGCCGCGGAGCGCCTCCAGGGCCGCGAAGCCGTCCATGCGGGGCATGACCAGGTCCATGACCACCAGGTCGGGCGCGTCGGCGCGGGCCACCCGGACTCCCTCCTCCCCGTCGCGGGCGGTGGCCACCTGGTAGTCGGCCTCCAGCAGCGCCGCCAGGGCGTCGCGCTGGTCGGCCTCGTCCTCCACCACCAGCACCCGGGGGCGCCCGGGCGCCGCGGCGGCCGGCCGGGACGCGCCGCCATCGTCGGCGGAGAGGGGCAGCACCACGCTGAAGCGGAGACCCCGCTCGACCGGCTCGGTCTCCAGGGTCCCGCCGTTCAGCTCCACCAGCTCGCGGCAGATGGCGAGCCCGAGCTCGGAGGCGGCCCGGGCGCGGCCCCGCTGGGATCGGCCGCGGACGGTCCCCTCCACCACCCGCAGCGCCACGGAGATGCGGGCACCGCCCGGCACCGGCTCCAGCGAGAGGTCGAGCCGGCCGCCGCGCGGCGCGATCAGGATGGCCTGCGAGAAGAGCAGGGTCAGGGCCCTGCCCAGCTTCTCCGGATCCAGGCGCAGCACCAGCGGGTAGGCGGGGAGGGTGCGGGTGAGCGCGCCCCCCTTGTCGCGCAGCGCCGGCGCCACCGCATCGGCCACCTCGTTGCACAGGGCGGCCAGGTCGACGGCCTCCTGCTCCAGGCCCAGGCGCCCCACCTGGAGCGACCCCAGCCCGGCCAGGTCGTCCGCCAGCTCGAGCAGCCGGCGCCCCTGCCGCTCGATGGCCGCGACCCCCTTTCGCTGCGGCTCCGACAGGGCGCCTCGGGCGCCCGAGAGCAGGAGCCGCGCCTGGCCCACCAGCACGTTCAGCGGCTGGCGCAGGTCGTGGGCGCACAGGGCGAGCAGGTCGTCCTTGCGATGCCCGGCCTCGCGCAGGCGGCGGTTGGATTCCAGCAGCTCCAGGCAATCGGCCTGGGCCCGCTTGAGGTCCTGGGCGAGCTGGCCGAGCTGATCGAGCGCGGCGGGCGCCCCGAGTCCCGTGCCGTCGCTGTCCGGCCCTTGCGCCAGGTGTCACCTCGTCGCCGCGGGGCGACCGCCGTCCGCGCCGCGGACCAGCCCGGGCCGGCCGTCGCCCCCTCCGAAAAAACTACAGCGGGGCCGGGCGCGGATCCAGGGTCGACGCCGTCCCCTGTTCCTGGCACGCCGAAACCGCCGCCAAAACCGGCTGGCGCGCCGCCCGCCGGCAGGTCATGATCCCGGGCGGAGGAGCCGTCAATGCCCAGGAAGGTCGCTGTGTACGGCAAGGACACCTGACCCTACACCAAGGCGGCCCGTGAGGCCTTCGAGAAGCGCGGGGCGAAGGTCGAGTACCACGACGTCCAGAGGGACCCGGAGGCCATGAGGCGCTTCCTGGAGCTGTCCGGGGGAGAGCGGCGGGTCCCCCTGGTCGTCGAGGACGGCCGGGTGACGGTGGGCTACGGGGGGAGCTGAGGGGTGTAGCGCTCCCCGGGCGGGAGTGGAGGCGGCAGGGCTCAGCGGCGCTGGTACACCACGCGCCGGCCGCCGCCCATGGTGTCCGGCATGCGCTCGAGGTGGAACTGGAACCACTGTTCGTCGTAGATCTTCCCCAGCTTGAGCTTCTTGTCGTTCTGCAGCGACTGCAGCACCGCCTTCACCTTCTCGTCGGAGGGGTTGGCCTTGGCGGCTCGGGCCATCACCGACACCGCCTCGTCGTGCCGCCCCTCCTTGTCGAGGCACCAGGCGTAGACCGCCCACAGCAACCCCTCCTTCTTGCTGGACGCCACTGCCTGCTCGAAGACCTTGACGGCGCCGTCGACGTCCCGGCGGCGGTAGCGCGAGGTGGCGAGCATGGCGCGGGCCAGCCAGTGGCGGGAGAAGCTCTTCTCGAGGTGCGGCAGCGCGTCGTCGAACTCCTGCCGGACGTACCGGAGCACGCCGATCTGGGAGTGGATCTGGGAGCGGACCAGGAACTGCCAGGGCGCGAGGGCGAAGCCGCCCTCCAGAGTGCGCACCGCCTTCTCGAACTTCTGGGCCATGATCTCCTTCTGCGCCTCCTCGAAGAGGGCCTCCAACTGCTTGAAGGTGCGGCGCGACAGGAGCAGGTAGGCGGCGACGGCGACCACCGCCCCGGGTCCGACGGCCGCGGCCCAGCCGAAGCTGGAGCCGAAGAGGATGGCCAGGGCGGCCACGGCGCCGGCGGCGAGGCTGAGGAGCAGGTTGATCATGCGCGCGGATCCCTCGGACGGTCGGCGGCACGGATACACCGCCGCGCGCCCCTGCCGCAAGGGGCGAGTGGCCCTCCCCGGACTCGAACCGGGACGGGGGGTCGCCCCACTCGATTTTGAGTCGAGCGCGTCTACCGTTCCGCCAGAGGGCCCGGGGAATGCACCCTAGCAGAGAAATGCAGTTTGCGCACGCCACCGGAACGTATTAGAAAGGCGCCACGCGGGATTGCCGGTTGATTTGGATCTCGCCAATCAATCAAAGGGAGGACCGCATGCCCCGAAGCGCGCGCAGCGTCGACGACGTCATCCGGACCGCGGTCGAGGGCGTGGTGGCGCGGGCGTCCGCCGCCATCGCCCGAGCGGTGGCGGAGCTGACCGCGGCGCGACTCGACGAGGAGCTGCGGCGAAGCGCGGGGCGCGCCGGCGGACGCGGCCGCCGGGCCGGAGCGCGCGGGCGGAGGCGCGGCGAGATCACCCGCTGGGCGGCCGACCGACGGGCGCGCCGGGTCCCGAACTTCGTCATCGAGACGACCGGCCTCAAGACCAAGAAGCAGGTCGTGGCCAAGTTCGGCGAGGGCGTGGTCTTCGAGAAGGGCAAGCCCGCGCCCAAGCCCAAGTAGGGCCGCCCTGCTTCGCGAGCGACCGGCTCGCACCGTCGGTGAGGGTCGGTGATTGGGGGCCGGGCGCTCCGCCCTGCGGCTCCGCCGCCAAACGAGCCGCGGGCGATATCGCGCCGGCCGGGGAGGCTCAGGCGGCGCGCAGGGTACGCGCCAGCAGCAGGCCCTCGAGCGCGTCCTCGACGGCCTTCAAGACCTCGTCCGCCGACGGGCCGTCGATGATCGGGAGATCGTCGCCCAGGTGGCATCGTGCGGCCACGGTTCCGCACGCGTTTCGGAACAGCTCGACGGTCACGACGCGTCCGCCGGCCTTGAGATGCTTCACCGCGATGAGCTCGGTCTTGTTCACGCCGGTGGGTGAAGCAACCCGCAGGCCACCCGAGCGGGGTGCGTGAAAGCCCACATGAGCCAGTTCTTGAGCCCCACGATCAAGGTACTGAAAGGGTGGACAAAAGTCCGACTTTGGAGGCAGGAAGCCGAGCTCAGGCTCGGAACCGAGCCCACGGAAAACCGTCAAACATCAGGCCAGGATGTGGACCGACGGCTCGTTTCCTGGCCGTACCCCCCGTGTCTCTTGATTGATCTGTCGGATGGGTGAGTGTCACCTGAACATGGTAGTTCTTGGCACTCCCATTGCTGGGAACCGACGAAGTGCCGCTTTCGCGCTTCGTCGTCGCCTTCCGGGAGGCCGCTCCCGGGGAGCACGTCCTGTACGACGTGCTGGGCGACCGCTTCGTGGGCGTGGACGACGGGCTCCTGTCCTCGATCGAGCGCTGGAAGGCCGAGCCTCCGGCTGCCGGGGCCGAGGCCGAGGCCCATGCGGCTCTGGCGGAGATGGGTTTCCTCGTGGCCGACGAGGCCGCCGATCAGGCGCGCCTGTCCGAGTCCTGGCGCCGCTCCGCCGAGGGGATGCCGGGCGCGATGTACGTCACCTGGCTTCCCACGCTGGCCTGCAACCTGGCCTGCTCCTACTGCTTCCAGAAGGACCACCCCGCCACCGGCCACATGTCCGCCGAGGCCGAGGCGGCCACGCTGGAGTACGTCCTGCGCCGCGTGGACGAGGCCGGCACCCGCAAGCTGGTGGTCCACTACATCGGCGGCGAGCCGCTCACCCGCAAGGACCTGGTGCTCCGCAGCGCCGAGGCGCTGTCCAAGGCCATGGCGGCGCGCGGCGGAAGCTTCGGCTGGGAGCTCACCACCAACGGCATCGGCCTCGCCCCGGAGTTCGTGAACGCGCTCCTCGCCTTGGGCGAGGGGAGCGTCAAGGTCACCCTCGACGGCGACCAGGAGACCCACGACGCCGCCCGCGTGTACCGGAGCGGCCAGGGTACCTTCGAGCAGGTGTTCTCGGCCATGGCGGCGGTGGCCAAGAATTGTCCCGGCGTGACCCTGCGCGTGGGCGGCAATTTCGTGGCCGGCCAGGAAGCCTCCTACGAGCGGCTGCTGCAGCGGATGGAGGACGCGGGGCTGCGCGGGCTCCTGGGCCGGGTCCGGTTCAAGCCGGTGGTGGACACCGACTCCGCCCAGGGTGCGTGCGCCGGGTGCGCCTCGGCGACGCAGGAGGCCGAGACCCTGGTCGAGATCGGCCGCTCCGTGCAGCGCCGCGGGCTCGCCCGCACGCCCCTGTCCTTCGTGGACTCGGTGAGCCTGTGCGAGCTGCACTGGGACAACGCCTTCGTGGTGGATCCCGCCGGCCGCCTCTACAAGTGCCTGGAAGTGGCCGGGCGGCCCGAGATGGCCATCGGCGACGTGTGGACGGGGATCGGCCGCGCCGACCCGCTCACCGCCGCTCGCCCCTGGGAGAAGCACGCCCCTTGCCGGACCTGCGCCTACCTGCCGGTGTGCGGCGGCGGCTGCCTGGGCGGCCGCTACCTCCAGTCCGGCCACGCCGGCGAGGTGTTCTGCCGCATCGAGAGCTTCGAGAAGAGTTTCCGCGAGGAGATCGTGAGCCGCTACCTCGCGGAGTTCCACGCAGACGAGGAGAAGGCCCGAGAAGCAGCTTGACCTCCAACGCAGTGCCTCCGGGGGGAGGAGTAGCGCCATGTTGAAGATCAGCGCCCGCCCGTCGACCCGCGCCG
>DASTPH010000115.1:0-46533 GCA_035762305.1 Anaeromyxobacteraceae bacterium | reverse complement strand
CACCGGCGCCACCGGCGTGCAGTTCACGACCTTCCCGGCCCTGTGGACCGCCACCTCGGCGGCGAGCTTCAGCACGAACCCGGTGGCCGCGACCCGGGAGTACGAGGTCTGCTTCAAGTGCCACTCGAGCTTCGCCTTCGGTGGCACGCCGCCCACGGCCCCGAACCTGGGCGACTCCGCCATGCAGCAGACCGACGTGGCCATGGAGTTCAACCCCAACAACCGCTCCATGCACCCGGTGGTCTCGCCGCTCGGAAGCGCCGCCGGTACGCTCGCCCCAAAGTCGTTGCCGGCGACCTATCTCCTGGCACCGTGGAACGTGAACGTCGGGACGCAGACCATGACCTGCACCGATTGCCACAACACCGACTCGGCCTCACCGGCGGCGCAGGGGCCGCATGGGTCTGCCGTCCGCTTCCTGCTGGCCGGGACCAACAAGGCCTGGCCGTACACGGTGGCGGGCGCCACGAGCGGCACGCTCTTCCAGATGAGCAACAGCGGAACCGGCTTCGGAACGAGCAACGGCCTGTTCTGCCGCAACTGCCACAGCAATCCGGGCACCGGCACCGGGAACCCCAACACCGCCCATGGGCAGTTCAACGGCCAACACAGCGGGAACGCCATCGGCACCTGCGTGCGCTGCCACATCCGGATCCCGCACGGCGGCAAGGTGAGCCGGCTCATGGTGACGAGCCCCAACGCGCCGGCCCGCTACACGGTGTCCGGGCAGACGCTGAACTTCACGCGCTTCGTGAAGAACAGCACCTACAGCGGGAGCGCCTGGTTCGGGACCACCTGCTCCAGGCACTCCGGAGGCGGAACCGGCGGCGAGGCCTGGTAGGCGGGGCGCAGCGGCCTCGCACCGGAGCGCCCGCCGCTCCGGGCACCTGAGCTGCGTCATGAGCCCCGGCGCATCTCCCGGGCGAGCGCCGCCACGGCCGCCCGCGCGGCCTCCGGCGTCTCCGCGCGCCAGGGCCGCCCGTGGCCGGGGAGCACCCAGGTGAACCGATGCGAGGCCAGGCGCTCCATGGAGCGGGTCTGCTCGTCCCAGTCCCACCAGCACACCGAGCGGGAGGCCCCGAGCCGGCCGGAGGCATCGCCCCACAGGTGGTCGCCGGTGAAGAGGTAGGTCTCGCGGAAGAGCAGCGCCGCCGAGCCAGCGGTGTGGCCGGGCACCGGGAGGACCACGAGGTCGTCCGCCAGGGCCACCGGGTCGTCGCCCTGGAGGCGGACCTCGACGTCGCGGGTGCGCCGGGAGAGGTCGCGCTCGTGGAGGACCCGCTGGCAGCCGAGCGCCGCCCGCCAGCGCTCGTGATCGGCGACGTCATCCCGGTGGGTGAGGAACATGAAGCGGGCGCCGCCCAGGGCCTCAATCCGCCGCGCCAGCGGCAGCGCGAACCGGGGCGAGTCCACGAGCACGTTTCCCTCCTCCCGCAGCAGGAGCCAGCTGGCGGCGCCGAAGGAGGACTCGGAGGCGTAGCCGCAGTCGAGGACGCCCTGCGCGACCTCGGCCGGGAAGGCCCGGGCCGCCTTGCCGGCGCCGGAGGTGTCGAGCGAGCCGATGGAGGCGGTGGGACAGGCCACCAGCGCCATCAGCGCTCGCCGGCGCTCCTCCGCCGAACGGGGCTGCAGGCGCACGAAGGAGCGGTCGTCCTCCCCGCCGCCGAACGTCGCGGGCGCGACGCGGCGGCAGGTGTCGCAGGCGATGCAGGTGTCGTCGACGAAGAAGTCGCCGGGGACGTTCTCGGGTACGGCTCGCGCTGCCCGGGCCACCCGCTGATCATAGGAGGACGGCCCCGGGGCTTCAGGCCGCGCCGGTCGCGGCCAACCTAGGCCGGCGGCGCCCCCGAGTTCCTCACCTCGTCCACTAGGGCGGGCCAGGCCTCGGAACCGCGGACCCGTTCCACGAAGCTCAGGCCCACCGTCTGGCTCGCCGGCTTCCTCCAGCGAACCACGCCCTGCATCTCGACCGAGCGGGTTCCGCGGAAGCTGAGAAGCACGGCCTCCCCCACCGCGGGTGGTGACCCCGACCAACGCAAGGAGCAGCCGCCCATGCCGATGGCGACGGTGGAGGCGTAGAAGGGAGCCGCTCCGGTGGACGCGAGCACCGGCAGCTTGACCAGGTAGCGCGGCTGGCGCGGGTGGAAGACCCTCGGCTCGCCCTGGGCCGCCGCGTGGAGCATCTTCGCCGCGTCGAGGCTGTCGGGCTCGACCGCGATGAGGACGGTGTTGTAGTGCTGGTGCTTCTGGAGGCTCACTACCGTCCCGAGGAGGGTGGCACGCACCGACGGCTTCACCAGCTCCACCCTCACGGCGACGCGGTCCTTCATGCGCGTCGTCGGGGGGGCCTTGAGGGTCACTCGCTTGGAGTCGGCCCTCCAGGCGCCGAGCCACTCGGCGGGCTCGAGACGGGTGTCGAAGACGACCATGATCGGCTCAAGTTCCCCGGGTACGGGCCAGCGTGAGCCGAAGGATAGCTCCCAGCCGACGCGTCCAGCCAGCCCCGGAGTGGAAAGACGGGGCGCCGTGGAGAAACGAGGTGGGCGTCCATCCCACCAGCACGCCAAATGTAGTGAAGGCGTCGCAGCGGCACTTCGAATCCGACCTTCGCCGGCCGGCCGCGCCATCGAAAGCCGCGAGGGCACCTTGCCTGCCAAGGCGCGCTCGGGTGCGATGCCCTGACCGGTCCTCGCCGCCCCGCCGCGCCGGCCCGGTTCAGCGCCAGATGCGCCCGCCGGCCACCCGAACGTTGCGCGTGTAGCGCAGGCTGGGAGTCGGGCTCCAGGGCGTGCCTCCCTGGGTGGACCCGTAGAACTTGACGTAGGTCTCGACGATCTGGTGCGAGGGCGCCCGGGTCTGGACGCCGCTCTGCTGCAGCGCCAGCTGCCCGTCGATCCACAGCGAGAGCGTGGCGGGGCTGGTGTCCCACCGATAGTGCATCTCGACGTCGAACCACCGGCCCACCGGGAGGGCGATGGTGGAGTACGCGCTCGGCGGGTTGATGGCGCCGGCGGGGCCGCCCCACTCCCAGCGCGCCCTCATCGAGCCGTCGCGGGCGAGGATGAGGCCCGGGGAGGTGTGCCAGCGGTTGCCGCGGTCGGCGTCGATGGAGTGCCAGTCCCAGAGGTTGATCCAGCACGACGCGTCGCCGTTCGCGGTCAGGACGGCGGGGAAGTACCATTCCTGCGCCACCCACACCCCCTCGGGGCGCCTGGCTTGGTCGCCAAAGGCCGTGTTGACGTCGCCGTAGATGCCGCCCTGGGAGCGCGCCCCGCCGGCGTCGAAAATGGCGAAGTGGCGGAGCGCGAGGCCGGCGCCGAGCAGGGGATCGATCACGCGAGAGAGGTTGGCGCCGTTCAGATCGTCGGGAGCGACCGCCGTCCCTATGGGGTGCTCCAGGCCGACGCCGTCGAAGCCCCACGGCTCGGCGCCGATCTGGATGTCGTCCCTCCACAGGATGACCGCCGGGCCGACGTCGTCAAATGCGGGGCTGGAGCAGCCGGCGCACAGGACCGCAAGCACGGCACCCCACGCCCGGTGGCTGGACGTTGTCGCGCCCGGCCTTCTCCGAGGCATCCGCTCCTCGCCGCGGGTCGCCCGCGGCGGTGAGCCGCGATCGGCGCGCGCCAGACCGATCATGGCGCGAGTAGTGGGCGAGCCGGCGCGCGTCGTCAAGGTCCACATCGGTGGCGGCGTGCGCACAGGGCGTCTCGCGCAGCCCGTCCCGGCCTCGCACGCCGAGCGCACCGTAGCCGGGCCGCGCCGCTCCTGGCATCATGGATGCCGCCCGGGTCGCTGCGGCCTTCGGGCTGCGGCGCCATTGCGGCGAGAGCCATGTCCACCTCCGGACCGCCATTCGTCAGCGGAGCCGTGCTGGCCGCGGCCGTCCTGTCGTGCGCCTCCTCCGCGGTCCCGCCGGCGCCGGACGGCGGGGGAGCTCCCGGAGGCGACCTCGCCTCGCGGTACCCCGGCGACCGCGGCATCGAGCTCGACCCGGCGGTGCTGTGGTCGGAGGCCTTCGAGGAGGGGTCGGTGGGGGCGGTCACGGCTCGCTACGACGACTGGAAGAACCCGCCGGGGATGTCGCTCGTCCCGGACGTTCCCCCCGGCAGCTCGGGCGCGTCTTCGATGCGCCTGACGGCCGGGGCGGCCGCCAGCGCCACCGACCTGTACAAGCGGCTGCCCGATCGGGACGAGCTCTTCGTGCGCTGGTACGCCAAGTACCAGCCGGGCGGTTCCTGGCACCACACCGGCGTCTGGATCGGCGGGTACAACCCGCCCTCGGCCTGGCCCAACCCGCAGGCCGGCCTGCGGCCCAACGGCGACGACCGGCTCTCCGTATCCCTGGAGCCGGTCTTCGACATCGGGAGCCCTTCGCCGCGCCTCGACTTCTACAACTACTGGATGGCGATGCACTCCTGGATGGCGCAGCCATCGGGGAGCACGGCGTACTACGGCAACACGCTCGTCCACCGGAATGGCTTCACCGTGGACGAGGGGCGGTGGGTGTGCCTCGAGGTCCACGTCCGGCTGAACCCGGACCCGGCGTCCTCGCTGGGCGCGGTGCTGGAGGTGTGGAAGGACGACGTCCCGGTGCAGCGCTTCGACGACGCCGCGCCCCTCGGCTACTGGATCCGCGACAAGTTCTGCCCGCAGGGCGCGGACGGCCCCGAATGCACCAGCTACCCGGCCCCGGCCGACACAGTCCTCGACCTCCGGTTCCGCAACTCGGCGTCGCTGCACCTCAACGCCTTCTGGCCGCAGAACTACGTCACCGCCGGCATCGACGGGAGCGTCCAGTTCGACGACATGGTCGTCGCCACGCAGCGGGTGGGTTGCCTGAAGTGAGCACGGCGCCATTCTGCTCGGCCGAAGGACGTTCCTGAAGTACTCTCTCGCGACGGGCGCCGCCGTCGCCGCGGGAGATCACCTTCTGGGAGGGGTCATGGCGCAGACGACTGCCGGCATCACCGCCGTCGACAGGCTGACGGTCTGGGTCGTCGCCGACAACTACTTCGATTCGAACCGGGCGGACGCCAAGATCACGAAACGGTACCGGGCCGTGGCGGGGAAATCGATCCACGCGGAGCATGGCCTCTCCTTCTTCGTGGAGGTGAGCGTCGAGGGAAAGATTCGCACGTGCATGCTCGACTACGGGCTCGACGCCGCAGGCGTGCTCAACAACCTTGCGCTTCTCGGGCTCGACGTGGGAAAGGTGGAGGCCTTCACCCTGAGCCACGGCCACTGGGATCACTACACCAGCGCCGCTGGCATATTGAAGCAGAACCAGGCGCGGATATCCCCGGGGACGCCCTTCTACGTCGGCGCCGAGGCCTTCGCCCATCGTTACTCCATCCGCCCGGGCCCCCCGGAGCCCACCGATCTCGGTCAATTGAGGAAGGAGGATCTCGAGGCGCTGGGGGTGAAGGTGGTGGAGGTGAAGGCGCCGACGGAGATCGTGCCTGGCGCGTACCTCAGCGGGAACATCGAGCGGGTCACGGCCTACGAGAAGGTGGCGCAGAACCTCCTCGTCAAGCGCGGCGAGAAGATGGAGCAGGACGCCTTCCCTGGCGAGCAGGCCCTGTTCTTCGAGGTCAGGGGGAAGGGCCTGGTGGTCCTCTCCGGCTGCGCACACGCCGGGATCGTCAACACCGTGAAGCAGGCGCAGAAGAGCGCGGGCACGGACCGGATCCACGCCATCATCGGGGGCTGCCACCTCATCGGCGCCAAGCCCGAGATCATCCAGAGCACAGTGGCGGACATCAAGGCGTTGAAGCCGGACTACGTCGTGCCCGCGCACTGCAGCGGGTTCGAGGCCATGGTAGCGTTCAGCCGGGAGATGCCGGACCAGTTCGTCTTGAGCACCGCCGGGACGCGGTACGAGTTTGCGGCGTGATCGCTGCCTCCGCAGCCCGGGACGGCGGGGAGCGACGGGAGCGCCCCCCGCCGAAATCGGTCAGTTCCGGTGCGTGGCCGAGCCGCCCGGAGCCGTCGGGGCGGTCTTGCGCGAGAGCATCGCGAAGGCCTTCTTCAGGCTCAGACGCATCCGCTCGAAGGAGTTGATGAGCTGGCCGATCTCGTCGGTCCGGTTCGTCTCCAGCTTCTTTTCCACGTTCCCCATGCTGATCTCGATGGCCTGATGGGAGAGCGCCACCAGCGGTCCGATGATCTGCGAGCGCAGAAACCAGGCCGCAACCGCGAAGGTGAAGAGCAGGGTGACGAGCGCCACCAGGACCAGGGTCACCAGGGCCATGCGCTCGGCGTTCGCCTGCTCGGTGACATCGGTCAGCACCAGGACCACCCCCACCTGGTTGCGGGCCGAGTCCCTGAGCGGGAAGGCCCCCTTGGCGAGCCGGTGCTGTCCGCTCGCCACCGTGCCCAGGTACTCCGGCTCGTCGACGAGGCGGGCCGCGGACGGCGGGAGGCTCTCCGCCACCAGCTTGCGATCGCGCAGCGTGCTGCTGACCAGTGCGTAGTCCGGCAGGTCGTCCCAGTCGTCGGGCTGCCCGGCCGCCCGGCGCACCCCCCGGTACTCCGCCTCCTTGAGGAAGCGCTTGTCGACCAGCACCGCCACGTCGACCCCGGTCTCCTGCTTCACCAGGGTGTCGAAGTGGTCGATCTCCTCGCCCATCTCCACGTAGCCGATGACCCTGCCGTCGCGGAGGTAGGGGGTGACCACCCGCAGGGCGAAGGCAGTCTTGCCGAGCTCGATGCCGCTGGCGGTTGCCCCGGTGGCCCGGGCGCGCTGGAAGGTCTCGCGCGCGATGGTGTCGCCGAACTGCTCGGGCTTGTGCACGCGCAGGTAGCAGGTGCCTTCCCTGTCGATGAAGTAGAAGTGGGTGATCCCGTAACGCGCCCGGTTGCTCACGTACAGGTCCCGCACCGCAGACAGGAGCCGCTGGCGGTCGGTGTGCTCCGCGTAGATCTGCGACGCGTTGGCGTTGCCGAGGAAGCCGTCGAGCGCGGTCGAGAGCATCTTGGCGTCGCCCTTGAGGATCAGGTCGTAGACGCCCTGTGACTTCTGGACCGATCGAAGCGCCTCGCCCTCGAGCCGCTGCCGGAACGAGATCACCAGGATGACGGCGAAGATGACGGTGAGGAGCACCTCGACCACCAGCACGCCTCCGAGCAGCTTGAGGCGGATGCTCTTCTTCAGGAAACCGAGCTGCATGGACCCCTCCTAGAGGGTGAGGATGCCCTTGGCCTCGGCCTGGAACTGGGCGCGGGCATCGGCCTCGTCGATCTCGTGCGCCAGGGTCGCGACCAGCTTCTCGAGGCGGACCTGCGAGGGCGGGCCCGAGGCGAGCCAGGCGTCCCAGCTCTGCGCGAAGACGATGTCCCCGATGGGACCGATCTGTCGCAGGAGCGCCCTGAGGAGTCGTTCCCGCACCTCCTCCCACTCCGAGGCCCAGGCGATGGGGACCTGCGGCGGCGGCGCGGCCGCCGGCCGCGGCACCCCGAACTTCTCCAGCCGGCGCCAGCACTGGGTGAGCGACAGGGCCAGCAGCTGGGGGTTGATCGCCGAGGTGCAGACCAGCAGCAGCGCGCCCTTGGGAAACCGCCTCACGATGGTGCGCCCTCCCGTGTAGCGCAGCTCCAGCGTGCCGTCGGGGCGGACGACGTTCGGGAGTGCTCCGGTGTCGTCGGCCAGCAGGGCCGCCACCCGCTCCAGCGTCGCCTCCTCGAACACCGAGGGGAACTCGAAGGCCAGGATCTCGCCCCCGGAGTCGCACGCCAGGGATCCCACCACGCCGGGGATGGAGGTCAGCTGCTGCAGGATCTCGATCATGGGCTACCTCCCCCGAGCGCTGGGGCTGAGGGCTCGCCGGACCGCGGCCTCGGCGTCCGCCAGGGAAGCGCCCTCCGAGATCGACGCCGCCAGGTAGGTGTCGCGCGCCTGGAACAGCAGGAGCTGATCGCCCGGCGAGCTCACCGACGCGAGCTGCAGGTCTCCCAGGCCGAGGGCCTGGCCCAGCGGGGCCGAGAGCGTCGTAACCAAGTAGAGTCCCCGGGCCGCCAGCGCTTCTGCCGCGGGGCTCGCGTCCCCGATGGGCATCCCTTCGCGGTTGAAGACCACTGCGTAGGTCACGCCCGGGATGGCGCGGAGCTGGGACACCACGGACGGCGTGCCGCGCTTCGGTGCAGGCGGGGGTGGCTCCTTCGGGAGCGGGGGAGGGCGGGCCGGCGCCTTCTTGACCTCGTCCATGCGCCGGTGCGCCTCGAGCAGCAGGTGGTCGAGCCCCTTGAAGACGGTCCGGGAGAACGTGCTCACGTTGGCGTGAGCGGCGAAGTTGCCGGTGCTCCAGCCGAGGATGGCGCAGAACGCCTCCTCGCCCTTCAAGTCCCCCGCCTCGGCGTGCACCACCTCCCCGTTCTGCAGGAAGATTTGACCTTCCTGCCCATCGTTGGAGACGGCGATCGATCCGGAGAAGCGACCCTGACCGTGGAGCTGCAAGAGGTCGGGCAGCGACAGGTTCGAGAGAAAGCCCTCGAATCCCGGGGCTGCCTTGGTAGGCGACGCCATCGAAGCACCCTCCCTCGACGCGGCACATCGAGGCGCCGGTCGATCTCCCTCATTCATTTTTCTCAGCAGTGATTGCGAAAGGCAAGTCTTTGGGCTCGCGACTGGCGCGCGCCGAGTGGTCGCTTCTCCCGAAAGGTGCGCCGCGCGTCGCCCGTCGCCGTGCGGCCAGGTGGCCCTGAACGATCCTCCAGCACTCGCAGTCCTAGCCGATCGCGCCGGCCCCGCGCTCGTCCGGACGCCGCTGCGAGCTCATCAGCCGGAGCGCGACGCCCTGGCCGCGTGTCGCGGTGGAGCGGCGGTTCGAGCGGATACCGCACGCACCGGTCGGCCGAGTCCGGCCGGACCCGGGGGCGACGTGCACCGCCGGAACCCCCCGGGACTCCGAGGCTTCGGGTGGCACGCCGACTGCTGGGCAAGGGGCGAGACAGCCATGCAGCTGGCGAGCGCACTCGTCATCCTCCTCCAGGCGGGGCCAGCCCAGCCCGAGGCGCAGCCGGCGCCCGGCGAGCCGCCCGCCGCCCGCGCGGCCTCCGCGGTCCAGGTCGCCCCGGCGCTCGGGTTCGCCTGGTTCGACATGAGCGCGAACGGCCGGCACCTCGATGCGTCGGGCCTGGCGCTCGAGCTGCACGTGGACGCCAGGCTCGCCCCGTGGTTCGGGCTGGGCGCCACGCTCACCTGGGGGCTGACGGACTGGGACCGAGCCCGCGCCTGGATCGACCAGGGCAACCGCGCTGCCCAGTGGACGACGAAGGCCTTCGCCGACGTCGAGGCGTGGGCGAGAGGGGGGACCAAGGAGCAGCAGGCCTTGCGCTACATGGGCGCCATCTTCGCCGACTTCTTCCTCGTCCTCAGCTATGCGGCGGTTCCGGCCTGCTACGCCGGGAGCCTCGGCGGGGCCACCAGCCACCTCCAGCTCGACGTGACCGGGACCTTCCACCTCGCGGAGGGGTCGATCGACGCCTGGGGCGAGCTGGGCGTGGGCGCGACGGCGCTCCCGCTGCGGTTCGAGGACTGGAGGCACGCCTTCGGCCCGCTGGCAGGGGTCGGGATGCGAATCGGCTGGCTCCGGATCGGCGCCCGCGCGCTCTGGTCCCCTCCGTCGTTCAACAGCGCGGGGGTCGCGACGGTGGTCACCGGCGCCTTCACCGTCGGATTCGTCCTTTAGGGTGTTGAGCGGCGATCGGGACTTACGGTTGCGCCTTCCTGCGAGGAACGTCGACGGCCTCGACGTCGTCCGACGCCTGCTCTGCCTCGGGCTGCGGCGGCTCGGCCACTGGAGCCACGCCGGCCGACGCCTGGTCTTCCACGGCTCCTTCGACGCCCTCGGGTGCCGGCTCGGCCTCGGCCGGGAACGGCTCGGCGATCGGCACGACCTCGGCGGTGGCGGCCCGCCGCACCCGCGGGCCCTTCCCCGGCGCCTCGACGGCGGCATCGGCCCCGCCCGCCGACCTCGCTCCCCGCGTTTGGCGTGGAACGGGTGCGACTGGCTGTTCGGGACGCGCCTCCCGAGCCACCAGCCCCGGTGACCTCACGTACCGCCAGGCGACGGGCTCGGTTTCATCGAGGAGATCGACCTCGACGCGGTCGAGGCGCTCCTCCTCCTCCTCGGTCAGCTCCAGCGTCGCAATCCGCTCTTCCGGAGCGCCGAGGCGAAACGGTGGCGGGGGTTGGGCGCGGTGCGGGGAATCCCGGTAGACGACGTAGGACTCTCCCTCCGCGCTCACGAGCCGGATGTCGCGCACGACCGTCGCCCTGTTCCCGGTGCGGAGAAGGGCCAGGACCACGCCGTGCGGCCTTCCGCTGCTGCCATCCCAGACGATCCCGCTTCGCGCGGCGTCGACCTCCACCCGGCCGCGGTCGAATCGGTCCCTGGCCACGAGCAGGGCGGTGACTGCGAGTCCGAGCACGCCGATCGCCACGCCGAACATCGCGTTGCTGAGGTACCAGGGCATCCGACCCTCCCGCTGCGCCATATTGCTCATTGTAAGTCCTGGCGGCCGCGGCGGCATCGACCGGCTCGTGGTGTATCTGGCGCGGTCACGCTCCCTGGAGGGACGGCGGATGCGTCGAGCGTGAAGTCAGGCGATAGCGGGACAAGCCCCTGAGCGAAACCCGTGGAAGCACTGGCGGGTGGGGCCGCGGCGCTGCGCCCCGGGAGGGTCATGGGAGGCCCCATCTCGCAGGCCTCCTGCTACCCGTGAGGTGTACCCTACGAAACGGGAGGTCGTGGGTTGGAGCTTCACCCGCTCCCGGGATCTGATGACAGGGGGGCCTCATGCGCATCGCGTCGATGGCCGTTGCAGCGCTGTTCGCGGCTGCCGGGTGCGGCGGCACGAGACCCTGCGATCTTCCAGAGGGCTGCCTCCGCGCGGAGCGCGCGTACGGCAAGTGCGCCTGCGCGGAATGGCGGATCGTCTCCGAGGAGGCGGTGCCCATTCCCTTCCTGCTCGTCGACGTGAGGTACGATCCGGTGGGCAGCGCCAGCGTCTTCCGCTACGGAGTCACCTGGGACGCGGCGATGGTGCCGCAGTCCAGCTCGACCTCCGGCACGGCCTTCCGCGTGGTGATCCGCCGCCCTGGCGGAGAAGAGACCGTCGCCACGATCGGGAAGCTCGACCCGGGCCTCTTCGGGCAGCTCGTGGCGACCTCGGAAACGACGCTTCGGGTGGCGCCGGGGGGCGGGCTCTGGACGCTCACCACCTGGGCCGACATCCCGCATCCGGGCTCGGACTGGATCACCGTGTGGGCCACCCCCTCCGCCACGGTCCGCACGAGCTACGCCGGCGAGAAGCTCGTCGACTGGTCGGTGAGCGCGGCGTGCCCCGTGCCCGGCCTTTCCTGCCCGGGGGTACAGCACATGACCTTCTCCGCCAGCCTGCTCCGCCGCGAGGTCTATTGGACCGACTGGCACGAAGCGTACCTCGATGCCATCGGGCCAGGCGCCAGGGAGGCCCTGCTCGCCTACGACCCGCGCGAGTCCGGCGGGACCATCGCGTTCCCACGCTACCAGCTCCTCGCCAGCGTCGACGTCGGGCCGAGCCTCCTCACGCCCGACACGACCTGGTGGCCCTGCGCGGATCCCGACTTCGAGGTGCTCGCCGAGACGGCCGTGCCGCTCGCCGGCGGCGACGCTTTCGTCGTGCAGTACGGAGTGCAGGCCGACGTCCTCTGCACGGAGCAGCGCCCCGGTTTCCTCGTAGGGACGGTCACGGCCGGCTGCTCACTGCACGCCGACGTCCTCGTCGACCGTCTCGGCGGGGCGCTGGTGATGGACCCCTCGGCCATCGCCGACGCGTGCACGAGGCGGTAGCGATTCCCCCAGGCGCGGACGGAGCAGCTCGACGCGTCCGTGGCGGGTCTTTCGCCGAGAACAGCGGAACGGCAGAGCACGGGAATCGAACTCGACTGAGGGTGTATGGCCAACATGGCGGCGGCGCTCACCAAATCGCACGAACGCCCCGTGCCCCAGCGGTTTCCTGCTTGCTGGCCCGTCGACGCAAGTGGACAGGACCGGACGCCGGTAGACCGGGCGCGGGGCAAGCTGGGGGCACGGTTGCGACGTGCCCGCCCTCCGCGTCACATCACTGAAGTTCCACGGCCCGCGGCAAGCCGGTCCGGCTGGCCGTGTGCCGCACTCAGCATTCCCCTCCGTCAGCCCAGCGACCCTGTCCGATAGACACCTTCCAGGCCCTGCTGCACGTCGTCGGGCAGACCCCAGGCTTTCAGGTCTCGCACCGTTGCGTCGACGTCGTACGCGACGCGCCCCAGCCGAGGCGTTCGCCCGTCGAGGATGGCATACGCCGCGCGCGGGTCTCCGTCTCGGGGAAGTCCCACGCTCCCCGGGTTCACGACGAGCTTGTTACCCAAGTCGAGCACCATTGGAAGGTGGGTGTGCCCGACGAGGATCAGGTCGGCGTCAATGGGCTCCACCTCCCGCCTCCATGCCTCGACGTCCGAGGGTCTGAGATATCGAAAGAGCGGGTCCGACGGCGCCGCGTGGACGAGGGCGAGCCGGAGGCCACCCACCTCGATCTCCGCCGTCTCGGGGAGCCCGGCGAGGAATGCTCGTTCCCCCTCCCCGAGCATGGGCACGGTGAGTTTCCGGCTCTCTTCCGAAAGCCGTCTGAAAGCGGGCGCAGAGCGGCACGGTGCGTCGAAGGCCACCGCGTTGTCGTGGTTTCCGCGGACCGAAGACTCGGCGTACTGCATGATCCACCGGACGGTTTCCACGGGGCGGGGGCCGTAGTCGACGGTGTCGCCCAGGCAGACGATCCGATCCACGGGCCCGGCGGCAGTCGCGACCGCTCGCAGGGCCTCCGTGTTCCCATGGATGTCCGACACGACGAGGACCCGCATGTCCATCTCTCCCCGCCGGCCGTCAGCCGCCGTGTGAGGCGCAGCGGTCTCCGTGCTCCACGAACCCCTCGATGGCCCGGATCACCGTCGCGCCCTGCGTGTTCTCCCGGCGCAGGAACTCGACGACCGCGAGGTGCGCCGGGCGCATGCCGATCCGGGCACCCTCGTTGAGGTAGATGCGGACGCGTTTCGCCTTGCCGACGAGGTCCACGCGGTGCCTCCCGAGGCGGGGCACGGGGACGTTGACACCCGCGCGCTCGTACTTTACAGAAGAGCAAAACATCTGGCGATGAAGCTCGCCCGTCCCCGAGGGGACGCCGCCAACCACCCCGCAAGGGGTTGATAGCTTCTACGAGGACGCAGCCGCCCGTAGGAGCTTCTTTCTTGTGGGCAGTCAACAGGAGGGAGCGGTCGTGAACGGCGTCTACGCGATTGCCGCGCTCTCGACGCGCCCCTTGTCATCCGATCCCTCGGTTGGCGGTTGGCGCTCGGAGGAAACGGCCCTGGTGTGCCGGGTCCGTCCGTGGCGGGGCGGGTAGACGATGCCGGAATCCCTGGCCAGCACCGCCGTCCCCGAGCCGGGCTCGCCCCTCCGCGCGCTCGAGCGCCTGGCCGGGGAGCTCGGTGCCGAGCCCATCGCGGCCCAGGCCCGGGATCTGTCCGCGCGGCTGGAGGAGGGGCGCTACTACGTGGCGTGCGTCGGCCAGTTCAAGCGCGGGAAGTCGTCGCTGATCAACGCCCTGGTGGGCGAGTCGCTCCTGCCCTGCGGCGTGGTCCCGGTGACCTCTGCCCTGACCATCCTGCGTTACGGGCCGGAGAGAGGCGCCCGCGTGCGGTTCGCGGACGGCCACGAGCAGCCCATTGCCCCCGGCGAGGTGGGGGCGTACGTCTCCGAGTCGGAGAACCCGGAGAACCGCAAGGGCGTGCGAGCCGTCGAGGTGTTCCTGCCGAGCCCGCTCTTGGCCGAGGGGATGTGCCTCGTGGACACGCCCGGCGTCGGGTCGGTGTTCACCGGCAACGCAGCGGTCACTCGCGGGTTCGTGCCCCACATCGACGCGGCCCTGGTGGTGATCGGGGCCGACCCGCCCATCTCCGGCGAGGAAGTGGCGCTGGTCCAGGACATCGGGCGCGGGGTCGAGCACCTCGTCTTCGCGCTCAACAAGGCCGACCGGCTCTCAGCTCACGAGCGGTCGGAAGGAGTGCGCTTCGCGCGTGAGGTGCTCTCGCGAAGCCTCGGCCGGCTGGTCGGCCCGGTGCACCAGGTGAGCGCGCTCGAGCGGATCGAGCGCGGACCCACCCGCGACTGGGCCGCGCTCCAGGCCTCCTTGGAGTCGCTCTCCCGGAAGGCGGGCAGCGACCTCGTCCCCGCCGCCGAGAGCCGCGGCGTCGCGCGCCTCGCCCGCTCCCTGCTCCACGAGCTGGATGAGCGCCGCGACGCCCTTGTCCGGCCGGTGGAGGAATCCGAGCGCCGCATCGAGACCCTGCGCGCCTACGTGTCCTCGGCCGAGCGGGCCTTGCAGGATCTCAGCGTCCTCCTCGTCGCCGAAGAGGCGCGCACCAGCCGCGAGCTCAGGGACAGCCACGCGGCCCACTTCCCGGGGGCGCAGGCCGCGGCGCGGGGTGAGCTCGAGCAGGCCCTGCGCCGGATCGAGCGCCGAGGTGCCATGCGGCGGGAAGGGTTCCGGCTGGCGCAGCAGATCGCCAGGCGCG
The DNA here is from genome assembly GCA_035762305.1 of Anaeromyxobacteraceae bacterium. Classification (GTDB taxonomy): domain Bacteria; phylum Myxococcota; class Myxococcia; order Myxococcales; family Anaeromyxobacteraceae; genus DASTPH01. Next base: position 31,943 of record DASTPH010000115.1, on the reverse strand, counting down.
TCTGGGAGGCATGGCGCGCCGAGACGGAGCCCGTCGCCGAGGAGACGTACCGGCGGGTCACGGGCCGCTTCGTCGAGCACGCCAACGAGTTCCTCGCCCGGCTCGCGCGCTCCGGCGAGCCCGGGTCCGAGAGCCTGCCGAGGTCGCTGGGCCCCGAGGCCGGCTTCCGGGTGCGCAGCCGCTTCTACTACACTGAGGTCCTGGCCCGCACCTTCGCGCCGCTCCAGTCGCTGGCCGACCGGCTGCGAACCCGGGAGCGGGCGGTCCGGAGCGTACTCCGCCAGGTGGGCGCCTACCTCGACGAGCTCGTCGAGGCCAACACCTCGCGGATCTCGAACGACCTGGTGGAGCGCGTTGCCGAGAGCCGCGCGCTCCTGGAATCGGACATCCGCGCCAGCCTCCGGCAGGTATCGACCGTGGCCGAGCGCGCCTTGGCGCGGGCGCGGGCGCAGCGGGCCGAGGGGGAGACATCGGTTCGCGAGGAGTTGCAGAGGCTGGAGTCGCTTCGAAGAAGGACCGAGTCGTTGCTGTCCGCGACGTGAAAGGAGAGGGCACGTGAGCGCGATCGTGTCGGCGAAGGCACGCGAGATCCTGGATTCCCGCGGTAATCCCACCATCGAAGTGGACCTCCGACTCGAGGACGGAGCGGTCGGCAGGGCCGGGGTCCCTTCGGGGGCCTCGACCGGAAGCCGGGAGGCGCTGGAGCTGCGCGACGGCGACAAGCAGCGCTTCGGCGGCAAGGGCGTCCTCAAGGCGGTGTCCAACGTGAACGACGTCATCGCCCCCGCCGTCGAGGGGATGGACGCCGCCGAGCAGGCGAGGCTCGACGAGCGCCTGCTCGCGCTCGACGGCACCGACGGCAAGGCCAAGCTCGGCGCGAACGCCATCCTCGGCGTGTCGATGGCCGCGGCCCGAGCGTCGGCCACGTCCGCCGGGCTCCCCCTGTACCGCTACCTCGGCGGCGTGGATGCGCGCCTCCTTCCGGTGCCGATGTTCAACGTCCTGAACGGCGGCGTCCACGCCGACAACAGCGTCGACTTCCAGGAGTTCATGATCGCCCCGGTCGGGGCCCAGAGCTTCCGCGAGGCGCTCCGTTGGGGTGCCGAGTGCTACCAGGCGCTCAAGTCGACGCTCAAGGCCAAGGGCTACGGTACGGCGGTCGGCGACGAAGGCGGCTTCGCGCCGAACCTGAAGGCCAACGTGGAGGCGGTGGAGGTGATCCTGGCCGCCATCGCGAAGGCCGGCCTGAAGCCGGGCGCGGACGTGGTGCTCGCCCTCGACCCGGCGGCGAGCGAATTCTACGAGGACGGGGCCTACTCCCTCGCCAAGTCGGACAAGAGCAGGAAGTCCTCCGCCGAGATGGTCGCCTTCTGGGCGGACTGGGTACGGCAGTATCCCATCTGGTCCATCGAGGACGGCCTGGCGGAAGGGGACTGGGACGGCTGGAAGCTCCTCACCGATAAGCTGGGCGGCAGCATCAAGCTCGTCGGGGACGACATCTTCGTCACCAACCCGGACATCATCGAGCGAGCCATCGACGAGGGCGTCGCCAACTCGGTCCTCGTCAAGTTGAACCAGATCGGCACGGTCACCGAGACCCTGGCGGCCATGGCCGAGGCGCGCTCGGCCGGGTACGGCACCGTCATCAGCCACCGCTCCGGCGAGACCGCGGACGATTTCATCGCCGACTTCGCGGTGGCGACCTCCGCCGGGCAGCTCAAGACTGGAGCTCCCTGCCGCGGCGAACGGGTGGCCAAGTACAACCAGCTGCTCCGCATCGAAGAGGAGCTCGGCAGCCTCGCCCGGTACGCCGGGTCGCGCCCGTTCGGACGGGAAGGTGGCAAGCGGTGAACGGGGCGGCCGCCATCCGCAAGCCGACTCGCTGGCTGAACGCGTCGACTAGAATCGCCTTGCGACCTTGCCATCCACCGGGCTGGTGAGCCCCAGGGGACCGCGCGCCATGCCGACCTATCGCTCGCGCACCACCACCCACGGCCGAAACATGGCCGGCGCCCGCGCCTTGTGGCGCGCTACCGGCGTGAAGGACGGGGACTTCGGGAAGCCCATCATCGCCGTGGCCAACTCCTTCACGCAGTTCGTTCCCGGCCACGTCCATCTCAAGGATCTCGGCCAGCTGGTGGCCGGCGAGATCGAGGCCGCAGGCGGCATCGCCAGGGAATTCAACACCATCGCCATCGACGACGGCATCGCCATGGGGCATGGGGGCATGCTCTACTCGCTGCCCTCGCGCGAGCTCATCGCCGACTCCGTCGAGTACATGGTCAACGCGCACTGCGCCGACGCCATGGTCTGCATCTCCAACTGCGACAAGATCACGCCGGGGATGCTCATGGCGGCGCTGCGCCTGAACATCCCAGCGGTGTTCGTCTCCGGCGGCCCGATGGAGGCGGGCAAGCTGAGGCGCGAGAACGAGGTCATCGCCGTAGACCTGGTGGACGCCATGGTCAAGGCCGGCGACGACGAGGCCTCCGACGCCGAGGTGGAGCAGCTCGAGCGCTCGGCCTGCCCGACCTGCGGGTCCTGCTCGGGCATGTTCACCGCCAACTCGATGAACTGCCTCACCGAGGCGCTCGGTCTCTCGCTACCCGGCAACGGCTCGCTGGTGGCCACCCACGCCGCGAGGAAGGAGCTGTTCCTGGAGGCGGGACGGCTCGTCGTCGCGCTGTGCCGCCGCTACTATCAGGAGGGGGATCCGAGCGCGCTGCCCCGCGGCATCGCCACCGCCGAGGCCTTCGAGAATGCCATGAGCCTCGACGTGGCCATGGGCGGCTCCACCAACACGGTGCTGCACCTGCTGGCGGCCGCCAACGAGGCCCAGGTGGCTTTCACCATGCAGGACATCGACCGCATCTCGCGGCGGGTGCCCTGCCTGTGCAAGGTGGCGCCCTCGACCCCGCTCTACCACCTGGAGGACGTCCATCGCGCCGGCGGCGTCATGGGCATCCTCGGCGAGCTGGACCGGGCGGGCCTGGTCGACCGCGACGTGGCCACCGTGCACTCGAAAAGCCTGGGGCAAGCCCTCGATCGCTTCGACGTGATTCGCAGCCGCGATCCGCGGGTCGTGGGCTTCTACCGCGCCGCGCCGGGCGGCGTGCCCACGCTCGAGGCGTTCTCCCAGCAGCGCCTCCACCCCGAGCTGGACCTGGACCGGAGCCGCGGATGCATCCGCGACCGGAGCCACGCCTACACCCAGGACGGCGGGCTGGCCGTGCTCTTCGGCAACCTCGCCGAGCGGGGTTGCATCGTCAAGACGGCCGGGGTGGACGAGAGCATCTGGCGGTTCGCCGGCCGCGCCCGGGTCTGTGAGTCCCAGGAGGATGCGGTGGAGAAGATCCTGGGCGATCGGATCGTGGCGGGCGACGTGGTCGTCATCCGCTACGAGGGTCCCAAGGGCGGGCCGGGCATGCAGGAGATGCTGTACCCGACCTCGTACTTGAAGTCGAAGGGCTTGGGCAAAGTGTGTGCCCTGCTCACCGATGGGCGCTTCTCGGGAGGGACTGCGGGCCTGTCGATCGGCCACTGCTCGCCCGAGGCGGCGGCTGGCGGCGCCATCGGCCTGGTCGAGGAAGGCGACACCATCGAGATCGACATCCCGGCGCGCCGCGTCCACCTCGCCGTTCCGGAAGGGGAGCTCGCTCGGCGCCGCACCGCCATGGAGGCGAAGGGGACTGCGGCCTGGAAGCCGGAGAAGCGCCCGCGCCCCGTGTCAGCGGCCCTCCGTGCCTACGCGGTGATGACCACCTCGGCAGACACCGGGGCCGTTCGCGACATCACGCGACTCGGATAGCCTCGCCGAGGGCGGGGCGGCTCAGCCTGGCCCGACCAAAATGACGGGCGTCGGGCTCGGCGGACGAGCCGGCTCGTTGTCCGCGCCGGGCGCGAACACCTCCCGGTACACGTTCCTCCCCGAAGGCGGTCTCGAGCGGGTCGCCCTCCCGGAATGCGGAAGGTGCGGGCTCCGTCCGGCCGCCGCTCGGCGCGCAGGAAGATGGCGTCCCCTCGGCCGCCGCCCTCGGAGGCTGTGGAGAGCCATGACGAGCCACCGTGCCCCCAGGGCGGCTTCTCCCAGTCAGCGCACCACCGTCACCGGACAGTCGGCGTAGCTGATCACCCGGTGCGTCACCGAGCCGAGCCGCCAGCGATCGAGGAGGCCGCGGCCGCGGTGGCCCAGGACCAGGAGGTCCGCTTGGCAGCGCTCCGCCTCGGCGATGATCTGCCGGGCCGGGTGGCCGACCACAAGCTGGAGGTGCACGGCGACCCCCAAGCCGCTCGCCTGCTCGGCGAGCCCATCGAGCAGCTTCTGATGATAGGCGCGGGAATGCTCCACCACCGCCTCGGTTTCGACGTCCTCGGGGAACTCCGGGACCTCGGCCACCGTGAGCACGAAGAGCTCGGCCCCGTGACGCTGCGCCATCTCGGCCGCGAAGTCGAAGGCCTTTCGCGACGGGTCGGAGCCGTCGTAGGCGAGCAGGATCTTGCGAATCACGTTCTCACCTCCCGGGGTCCCGTGGAGCCGCCGCGGCGGGTGCCGAATCGACGGTTTTGACGGCCTGGTGAAGTCGATGGTGCGGGAAGAAGAAGGCATTGGCGATGAGGGTCGGAACCACCGCGCTCCCGATGACGGCTGCCACCAGGGCCGAGTACTGGCCCTGGTCGATGATCCGGTGGGAGAGGCCGAAGAGCGCCGAGATGGTGCCGAAGGTCAGCCCGGTCGACATGAGCAGCGTGGTGTAGGCGGCTTCCTGGCGGGGCGCCCCGAAGGCCCGGGTGACCGGCCAGACCCCGGCGAACTTGGCGCTCATCTTCAGGAGCAGGAAGACGACCACGGCCGCTGGAGCTGCCACCAGCGCCGGCACCGACACGAAGGAGCCGGCGCGGATGAAGTAGAAGGGGGTGAGCAGCCCGAAGGTCAGGGTGCGCAGCCGCCGCACCAGCGCGTGGTCCTTGCCGACCGTTCCCGCGAGCACCATCCCGACGAGGTAGGCGGGCAGCACCGCCTCGCTGTCGGCCCAGCTGGCCAGCGCCCCCATCCCGAACAGGAAGAACAGGAGGAACTTGGCCTCCAGCTCCGACGGCCGTCCGCCGTAGCGCCGGAAGAAGCGGGGCGTGAGCCACGGGAGGACGGCGAAGACCGCCACGCCGACTCCGGCGAACGCCAGCGTCCGCGCGGTGAAGGGCGAGAAGATGACCCCCAGGGCCACCACCGTGCCGAGGTCGGTGACGAAGCAGGCCGCCAGGACCGTCTTGCCGTAGTCCGTGACGTTGAAGCCGAACTCCAGCATCACCGCGTAGACCACCGCCACCGAGGTGGTGGACATGGCGACCCCGGCGAGCCAGCTCGACATGGGGCTCCAGCCCAGGATCCACCTGGCCCCGGCGGCGCAGGCCAGGAACGGCGCCAGGAAGCTCGCCAGGCCGACCGCGCTCGCTTCCTTCCACTTGCGCCTGAAGACCGCCGGATCGAGCTCCGCGCCGGCCAGGAAGGTGAGGACGATGGCGCCGGTCCCGGAGAGGAACTTGATCCACGGCTCTCCCGCGCCGAGGGCTGCCGTTCCCACGACCGCACCGATGACGAGCTGGGCGATGGTCCCCACCATGATCTCGGAGAGAGCCGTGGCGAAGCGCAGCCAGATGGAGATCATCGTTGCGGCGAGCGCGAGCCCGAGCCACAGGGCCGCCAGGGTCCAGGTCTCGGTCATGGCGAGACCCTCGAGGTTGTTGCCGGACGGAACGCGGCCCCGCGCCCTTCGGCTCTGCTCGGACCTTCCTGCAGTAATCGCCTGCGCATGCCTTGACTCCCGGGTGCACAGGAGTCATTGGCCGGGGCGACCGGCGGTTCGGGCGGACTCCACCGCCACCGCTTCTCCTCGGTGAAGTCTAACCGGTCCATGTCACGCGTCAACCTGCACCGCCCCCCACCTCTTCGCTTCTGCAGGTGCCGGCCGGCCGCTACCACGTGGTGCCGCTGGTGCCAACCTGGTGCCATCCGGCCCCCGATCCAGGAGGTGTAGCCGCGGCGTCTTGGCCCCCGACGAGAGGTGCATGTACCGGAGGGTCGTCCCGAGGTCCGCGTGCCCGGCATGTCCTGTTCTGCAGTTGTTTCCTGCTCGCTGACCTGACGGCAGGTGCCCGGTGATGCCGGCGAAGGCCACGATGGCCAGCGCGGCCGATCCCCAGGTCACCGCCACCGGCTTGCCGTCGAACCACTGCCGGGGCGAGAGGGCCCAGAGCGCAGACCAGCCGGCGAGCGAGCCAATGAAGTTGAACCGGCACTGAAGGCGAAGGGGCAGGCCATCGCCGCCCTCGACTCCGAGTGCGTGGCAAGCTGGGGGCAAGGGGTCCCTGCCCGCGGCGAATCGTCAGGAAGCACGGGCGGGCAGGGTCGGCAGAGCACGGGAATCGAACCCGCCTGCAGCGCCTCTCAGCACCACACACCGGTTTTGAAGACCGGGCCCGGCACCAGCCTAGGAAGCTCTGCCGCCTCCGGGTGTACGTTGGCCTTGCCGCGCGGTCAAGGGCGGCGCGTCCTGGCGCGCGGTCTGGCGCCGGAGCGCTCCGGGAAGGCGGTGGCGCGGCGCCGCCCTTAAGATCCGCGGCAGCCGCCGTATGAAGGGCCCGAACTACATCGCCCTGGCCGTTCCCTTCTTCTTCCTCCTCATCGGGCTGGAGCTGCTCGCGGCCCGGGCCCGCGGGCGCCGCGTCTACCGCCTCGCCGATGCCGTGGCCGACCTCGGGTGCGGCATCGTCCAGCAGGTGGTGGTGGCCTTCGCCGGGGCGGCGCTCCTGGCAGCCTACGCGGCCGTCCACGACCGCTTCCACCTTCTCGACCTCTCGGCGGCAAGCGCGTGGGGCTGGCTCGCCGCCTTCGTCGGCGTGGACCTCGGCTACTACTGGTGGCACCGCCTGTCGCACCGGGTGAACGTGCTCTGGGCGGTGCACGTCGTCCACCACCAGAGCGAGGACTACAACCTGGCGGTGGCCCTGCGGCAGGCCATCCTCTCGGGCTTCACCTCGTTGCCCTTCTACCTGCCGCTGGCGCTGCTGGGCGTGCCCCCGCTGGCCTACGCCACCATGCTCTCCCTCTCCACGCTCTACCAGTTCTGGATCCATACCGAGCTGGTGGGGAAGCTGGGGCGGGCCGAGGCGGTGCTCAACACGCCCTCCCATCACCGCGTCCACCACGCCGTGAACGCCCGCTACCTGGACCGGAACTACGGCGCCACCTTCATCGTCTGGGACCGGCTCTTCGGGACCTTCGCCGAGGAGCGTGAGCCAGCGGTCTTCGGGACCGTGAAGCCGCTCGGGAGCTTCAACCCCATCTGGGCCCAGGTGCAGTACTGGGTCGAGCTGTGGCGCAGGGCCCGCTCCCTCCCGCGCTGGCCCGACCGCGTCAAGGTCTGGCTCATGCCCCCTGACTGGAAGCCGGCCGGAGCGGCGTGGCCCGAGCCGCCGGTGGAAGGCCGGACCAAGCACGAGGCGCCGGCGGGGCGCGGCGGCCGGCTCTACGCGGGACTGCAGCTCGTGCCGGTGGTGGCGGCCACGTTCGCCCTCATGATGTGGGGTGCCGCCATGCCGCGGGCGACGGCGCTGCTCCTCGCCGGGCTCATCGTGTGGTCGCTGGCCTCGCTGGGCGGGCTCCTCGACGGCCGTCCCTGGGCCCGGCCGCTGGAGGCCGGCCGCCTGGTGGCGGTGGTCGCGGCGGCGCTGGCGGTCTCCGTGGCCTGAATGAAGCACCGGCGGCTTCAGCGCGCGGCGCTGGCGGGGCGGTCGGCCGCCGCCGGGGCGGCGTGCTCCTCGCCGTACGGCGCCAGGGCCAGCGCCGCACGCTCGTGGGCCATCACCGCCCGGAGAACCCGGAAGTACTGCATGGGGGAGTAGAAGAGGAAGTTCGAGACCCGGCTCGTGTAGAGGCAAGCGTAATCCTCCACCTGCTCGCCGAAGCGGGAGTTTTCGTTCCCCTCCTTGAAGGTGAGGCCCCAGTAGCGGTTGTAGCCCTCCTCCAGTTGGCGCCGCAGCGCCTCCAGCCGGGCGTTCAGGTCCTTGAGGGCGCGCCGCAGCTTCTCGAGGTCGGCCTTCATCTGGCGGCGCTCGTCCTCCAGCCGCTCCCGCTCGGCCGGGGGAAGCGCCTCCCTCTCCAGCCGCCGGTCGAGGACGTTGAGACCGGTCTTGTGGCGGCTGGCCTCGTCGTCGAGGTCGAGCCGCAGCTCCTCCAGCCGGGCCGCCTCCTCCAGGGCCGGCTGGTTCCTCTCCAGCCAGGCGATCTCGTTCTCCAGCTCCTCCACCACCATGCAGGTGCGCCACAGCGAGGACTTCTTGGAGCGCACGATGTCGCCGTAGATGTGGTCGCCCACGTAGAGGACGCGCTCGCCGCCGATGCCCCACAGCCGCTCCAGATCGGCGAGGTTCCCGCCCTGGTAGATCCGCCCGCGCTCCAGGGCGCGCGCCGGGGCGTCCGTCGCGCCGTCCGGCCCCACCTCCAGGAAGGGCCGCCCCTCCGAGAAGAAGGTCGGCTTCATGGCCCCGGTCACGACCAGGTCGAAGTAGTTCCGCCAGGAGGGGTACTCCGGCAGCACCCCGTCGAGGAGGTAGGCCATCACCGTCTGGGTGTAGTTGGCGAGCGAGTTGGTGAGGAGGAAGAGCCGCTTCCCTCCGGAGCGCAGCTTGTGGAGGGCCGGGCCCAGCTCGGGATCTCGGACCAGATAGCTGCCCAGGTCGCGGCCGACCACCGCCTTCAGCGTGTCGTCGCGATGCACCCCGTCGATGGACTCGCGCACGTCGGCGAAGAGGCGGGCGTAGTCCACCGTCTCCCCGCGCCCCTCCAGGCGCTCGATGACCTCGGCGAAGAGGGCGGCCTCGGGGAGCGCGAAGAGGGTGTCGATCCAGGCGAAGCGGGGCGCGGAGAGGTTGATCTTCTCGTCGCGGTAGAGGCGCTTCAGCTCCTCGTCGGAGAGCGGGCGCCGCCCGTGGTAGCAGCGCCCCACATGGTTGTGCCGGTCCATCTTGAAGAGGTTGCCGTGCTGCTTGTCGGCCACCAGCCCCCGGATCACGAACTCCGGGTCGTACCGCAGCGACCGGATCGACTCCGGGTAGCCGAGCCGCTCCACCATCCGCTCCGCGGTGAGATCGAAGGACAGCTTCTCCATCCGCGTCAGCTGGTAGATGGCGAGCGTGTAGTCCATGTCGAAGCCGACGGCCTCGACCTTGTCCATGCGCAGGCTGCGGTTCACGAAGATCTGGCGCGCGCGCGGCGCCTCGCGTGCGCCCGGGCGCGGGCGGCCGAGGATCTGGCGCACCTCCGGATCCTGGTAGCTCGAGCCGGGGAGGGCCTCCCGCTGCGGTCGCGACGGCATCTCGCGGGAGATAGCACGGCGCGGGCCCCGGCGCGCCGGAAACTTCAAAGGGGCACGCCCCTGTGGCACGCTCGGCTCATGGCTCGCCGCACGGGCCCGGACTGGAAGAGCCTCGCCGCCCGCCTCGAGGCACTGGAGGAGCGCGTGGCCCGCCTGGAGCAAGGCAAGCTCCCCCCGGGGGACGGGCGCAATCCGGCGCCCCGGCGGGGCCCGGCGGTGAAGCGCTGCCCGGGGTGTGGGCTGCCGCTCAGGCGGGAGAAGGGGCGCTGCGCCCACTGTGGCGTGCCGCTCTAGCGCGGCTGGCGTCCCGCCCCGCCTGGCGGTAAACGACTGCCGTGCCCCGCGCGCCGCGAAGCCCAGCCCTGGATCTGGATCGCGTGGCGACGCATGTCCTTGGCAACGGACTCAGGGTGAGGCTGCTCCCCGACCCCGGGAGCGGCACCGTCAGCTGCTACACCTTCTTCCAGGTCGGGTCGCGCAACGAGCAGCTCGGGCGCACCGGCATCAGCCATCTCTTCGAGCACATGATGTTCAACGGCTCGGCGCGCTACGGCCCCAAGGAGTTCGACCGGGTGCTGGAGGCGCGCGGCGGCAGCTCCAACGCCTACACCTCCACCGACGTCACCGCCTACTACGAGGACTTCGCCGCCGAGGCCCTGCCCACGGTGCTGGACCTCGAGTCCGACCGCATGGGCTCGCTGCGCATCACCCCGGAGACCCTGGAGCAGGAACGGCAGGTGGTGAAGGAGGAGCGGCGCCTGCGGACCGACAACTCGGTCTTCGGCCTCATGGAGGAGCAGCTCGAGGCGCTGGTGTTCCTGGCTCACCCCTACCGCTGGCCGGTCATCGGCTGGATGGAGGACATCGAGCGCATCACCCGGGAGGACTGCCTCGACTACTTCCGCACCTACTACGCCCCCACCAACGCCGCCCTGTACCTGGTGGGCGACCTCGAGCCGGAGGCGACGTTGCGCCTGGTCGACGAGGCCTACGGCCGCATCCCGGCCGGCCCGCCGGTCCCGCCGGTGGCCGCCGGCGAGCCGTCGCAGCGGGGGGAGCGGCGGGCGGCGGTGCGCTACCCGGCCCAGGCCCCGGCGCTGCTCGCCGGCTGGCGGGCGCCCGAGGCCAGGAACCCCGACGCCGCGGCGCTCGACGTCCTCCAGGTGTGCCTGGCCACCGGCGAGGCCTCCCGCCTGCGCCGGCGCCTGGTGCAAGATCTCGAAGTGGCGGTCTCGGTCCACGTGAGCTGGGCCTGGCGCATCGATCCGGGGGTCTTCATGACCTGGCTGGAGGTGGCCCCCGGGGCCCGCCCGGAGCGCGTGGAGCGGGCGCTCTGGGCCGAGCTGGCGCGGGTCGCCGCGCGCGGCGTGCGGCCGGAGGAGGTGGAGCGGGCCCGGCGCCTGCTCCGCAGCGGGCTCCTGCACGAGGTGGCGACCCACAACGGCACCGCCCACGCGCTCGGCCAGGCCGAGGTGCTCTTCGGGGACTGGCGCGAGGCGGGGCGGGTGCTGGAGCGTTACGCCCGGGTGAGGCCCGCCGACGTGCGGCGCGTGGCCGCCGAGTACCTCCATCCGTCGCGGCGGTGCGTGGTGTGGCTCGAACCGCAAGCGCGGGGGCGGACGTGACCTTGCGCCTGCCGCCGGTGGAGCGGGAGGTCCTGCCCGGGGGGGCCACCGCGCTGGTGGCCCGCAAACCGGGGGTGCCGCTGGTCACGGTGCGGCTCATGGTCCGGGCCGGGGCGGCGCTGGACCCGCCGGGCCGGCTCGGGCTGGCGAGTCTCGCGGCGGCGGTGGCCCGGCGCGGGACCCGCCGCCGCAGCGGGCGGCGCATCGACGAGCTGGTGGAGTCGCTGGGAGCCGACCTGGGGACCGGTTGCGACGACGACGCCACCTACGTGGCGCTCTCGGCTCAGGTCGAGGACCTCCCGCGGCTCGTGGACCTGGTGGTGGATGTGGCCTCGGCGCCGGCCTTCCCGAAGGACGAGTTCGAGCGGGTGCGGCGGCGGGAGCTGGCCGGCCTGGAGCACGACCTGGACGATCCGACCACCGTGGCCGATCGGGCCATGATCGGCGCAGCCTACCGCCACCACCCCTACGGCCACCCGGTGGAGGGGAAGGCCAGGGACCTTTCGGCGGCGCGCCGCCGCGACGCGGTCGCCTTCCACGAGGCCTGGTTCGGGCCGGTCTCGACGATCCTCTCGGTGGTCGGGGCCGTCGATCCCGGCAAGGCGCTTCGGCTCTCGCGCCGCGCCCTCGCCGGCTGGCGCGCCGCAGCCAAGCCGGCGGCGGAGATCCCCGCCGCCCCGGCGGCGCCGCGCTCGGTGCTGCTGGTCGACAAGCCGGACGCCACCCAGACCCAGGTGCGTCTGGCGACGCCGGTCTTCGGGCGCTCCTCTCCGGACTACTTCCCGGCGGTGGTGGCCAACGCCGCCCTGGGGGGCGGCTTCACCTCGAGGCTCGTCGAGACCATCCGCGTGAACCGCGGTCTCTCCTACGGCGTGCGCAGCCGCTTCGGGCTGGGGCGGGCCGCCGGTCTGTGGGTCTTCTCGAGCTTCACCAAGGCCGAGACCACCGGGGAGCTGCTCCGGGTGGCGCTGGAGGAGATCGGCCGCTTCTGCGACGAGGGGCCCAGCGCCGAGGAGCTGGCGCGGGCCCAGGGCTACCTCGCCGGCCTCTTCCCGCTGTCGCTGGAGACGCACGACCAGCTCGCGGCCAAGCTCTGCGACGTGGAGCTGTACGGCTACCCGATGGACCAGGTCACCGGCTATGCCGAGCAGGTGCGAGCGGTCACCGCCGAGGCGTGCCGGGAGGTGTCCCGGCGCTGGCTGCCCCACGCCGGGGGGGCCATCGTGGCCGTCGGGCCGGCGGCCAGCATCCGGCGGCAGCTCGAGCCCTTCGGACAAGTCGAGGTGGTCTCCCCGCGACGGGTGATCTAAGTGCTGCGAATCCTGGCCCAGGATCCGCACCTCGTCGCCGTGGACAAGCCGGCTGGCCGGCTGGTGATCCCGGGGCGGGGCGCGCCCGAGACGAGCCTGCGGGAGGAGGTCGAGGCCTTGGTTGGCCATGTGTGGGTGGTGCACCGGCTCGACCGCGGCACGAGCGGCGTGCTGCTCTTCGCGCGCAGCGCCGAGGCCCACCGGACGCTCAACATGGCCTTCGATCGGCAATCGGTGTCGAAGCGGTACCTGGCTATCGTGCGCGGTGAGCCGCCGGAGGAGCGGCGGGTGGACCTGCCACTGGCGCCGGCGCGGCGAGGGCGAATGCGGCCGGCGCGCCCCGGCGACCCGCGCGCCAAGGTAGCGGCGACGTACTTCAGGACGCTGGAACGGTTCCCGTCCCGCACGCCGCTGCCGGCGCTGGCGCTCCTGGAGGTCGTCCCAGAGACCGGGCGCACCCACCAGATCCGGGTTCACCTCGCCGCGGCCGGCTGCCCGCTGGCGGTGGACCCGGACTACGGGGAGGCGGAGCCGATCCGCGACGCCGCCGGGGCGGTGCTCATCGACCGGACGCCGCTGCACGCCTCCCGAGTGGAGTTCCAGCACCCCGTCACGGGCAGGCAGCTGGTCCTGGAGGCGCCGCTGCCGGAGGACATGGAGCGGACCCTCCGGGCGGCGAGGGGGTAGCTACCTCCCCTCGGTCCCTGGCGCCGCCTGGAACGGCGACACCGGAGGGGGGACGCCCGGAGCGGGAGCCGGGGTGCCGGCCTCGTTGCCGAGCAACTCCGTCGCCAGGACCTGGGTGAGCGGGACGTCTCCGAACTGGGCCCGGGCCAGGTCCAGCACCGCCCTGGCGTCGTCGGGCCTGCCGGCCTTCACGAGCCAGCGGGCCTTCTCCACGAGCTTCGCCACCATCACGTCGCGGGGGCCGGTGAGGAGCCGGTCGGAGAGCACCCAGGCGTTCGGGCCGCCGCCGGTGTTCACCTCGCTGAAGAGCTCCCGGCTGCGGACTACCAGGAGGAGCGTCCCGGGCTCGATCTTGCGGCGCGCGTTCACCGCCAGCAGATCGGGCCGGTCGAAGGCGTCGGCGGGCGCCGCCAGGGTCGCCTCGGTGATCCCCAGGCCTGGGATGAGCGCTGCCTTCTTCACCCAGCCCTGGCTCTCGTCTGAGGCGCGCACCTGGGCCCAGTCGTCGCGCTCGGTGACCAGGGTCACCTTCTCCCCGCGCAGGAGCGTGGCGAGGACGTTGGCCACCTGGGCGCGCTTGGGCCCGGGGCCCGCCACCCGGGCCGCGTCGCTGGGCTCGCGGCGCAGCGCGGTGGTGACGGTGACGTAGGCCGTCTCGGCCCCGCCCGCCGGGATCGCGATCCCGGTGGCGGGCGGCGCGCCGGCGTCAGGAGGGGTGGCCGGCTTCCTGTCCGAGCAGGCGGCCGCGACGAGGACGAGGAGGGCGAGCGAGGTGCGGCGGATCATGTCGGGGCCTCCTGGAGGGCTGGAGCTTAGTGGCGCGCCTTGCGAGCTCCGAGTCCTATCCCGGCGCGCGCCACGCGGGTGGGGGTCCGGGGGAGGCGGCGCCCCGCCTCCCCCGGTAGGGTCCGCGGGGAGGGCCCGTGCCTTGCTGCCTCTCCTTGCAAGGCACGGGGCCTTCCCCGCGAAGTGCTGCGGAGCAAGGTGAATGAGGGCGGGCTCATGACTTCTGCGGAGCAGCACTATCGCTCCCCCCTGCCGTGGACCAGCGTCTTCACGCCGCCGCGGAAGGTGACCTCCAGCTTGCCGGCCTCCCGCAGCGCCGAGACGAAGCCGCGCCCGAACTGGGGGTGGTCCAGCACCTGGCCCTCGGCGTAGGTCTCGCGGGGGGAATAGCGCCGGGCGCGGGCCACGTCGCGGGCCCGGAGCAGCTCGTCGAAGCCCGCGGCGCGCGGCCGCTCCCGGGGAGGGCGGGTGGCTGCGCCGCCGCCGCGGAAGGGGTGGACGGTGTGGCAGGTGTTGCACCGCACCTTCACCGGGTTCGACCTCACCATGGCGATGACGGTGTGCCCGAGCAGGAGCCCACACCGCGTGCAGAAGGCGTCCACGTCGCCGCCGACCCTGGCCATGCGGGCATCATAGCGGGATGCGCCGAGCGGCGCGGCGGGAGGTTCGATGGTAGTGTTTCGCACGATGCCGATCCGCCCCACCGAGGCGCTCGTCGATCTCGCGGCCCTGGCCAACAACTACCGGGTGGCGGTGGAGGTGGGCGGCCGTCCCGCCATCGGGGTGGTGAAGGCCGACGCCTACGGCCACGGGGCGGTCGAGGCGGCGCGCGAGCTCGTGGGACAGGGTTGCCCCCTGCTGGCGGTGGCGCTGGTGGAGGAGGGGCTCGAGTTGCGCGAGGCCGGGATCGCCGCGCCCATACTGGTGGTGGGCGGGGCCTACGGCGAGCGCTTCGACCTCCTGGTTCGGCACCGCCTCACCCCGGTCGTGTTCCAGGCGGCCCACCTGCGCGGGCTGGCCGAGGCGGCCCGCGCCGCCGGAGTCCGGGCCGCCGCGCACCTCAAGATCGACACCGGCATGGGTCGCGTCGGGATACCGCCCGAGGACCTGCTCGCGTTCCTGGACCTGGCCCGGCGCACCCCGGAGGTGGCGCTGGAGGGACTCTGCACCCACTTCGCCAGCGCGGACCTGGAGGACCGGGCGCTCACCGAGCGGCAGGTGGCCCTCTTCGACGAGGTCGCCGAGGCGATGGCGCGCGCGGGCATGCCGCTACGCTACCGCCACCTCGCCAACTCGGCCGGCACGGTGGAGTACCCGGCGGCGCGCCAGGACCTGACCCGCCCCGGGATCCTGCTTTACGGATACTTGCCCATGCTGCCGCACGCCTCGCGCTCGGCGCTGGCGCGCCAGGTGGCCGGGCGGCTGCGCCGGGTGCTCACCTGGCGCACCGCGGTGGTTCATCTGAAGTGGGTGCCGGCGGGGACCCCCATCTCCTACGGCGGGCGGTGGGTGGCGGAGCGTCCCTCCCGCATCGCCACCCTGCCGTTGGGGTACGCCGACGGCTACCCGCGCCAGCTCTCCGGTCGTCCCGGCTTCGGGCGGGCCGAGGTCCTGGTGCGGGGCCGGCGGGCGCCGGTGGCGGGGACGGTTTGCATGGACATGACCATGGTGGACGTCACCGACGTCCCCGGCGTCGAGAATGGCGACGAGGTAGTGCTGCTCGGGGCACAGGGCGACGAGGCGGTGGACGCCGACGAGCTGGCCGAGCGCGCCGGGACCATCGCCTACGAGATCCTCTGCGGCGTGGGGCGGCGGGTGCCGCGGCGGTTCGTGCGGGGGTGACGGTGCTCTCGCGCCTGAGGGCGGCTCTGGAGGATTTCGGCCAGCTCGTCCTCTTCGGGGGCGAGACGTTGGCGTGGGCGGCGCGCCCGCCCTGGCGCTGGGAGCTCCTGGTGGCGCAGATGGCGGCCATCGGGGTGGGATCGACCCTCATCGTCGCCGTCACCGGCCTCTTCTCGGGGATGGTGCTGGCGCTGCAGGGGAACTACGCGCTAGGGCAGTTCGGGGCCCAGGGCTACACGGGCGGCTTCGTGGCGGTGAGCCTGACCCGCGAGCTGGCGCCGGTCTTCACGGCGCTCATGATCACCGGGCGCTCCGGCAGCGCCATCTCCACTGAGCTCGGCACCATGCGGGTCACCGAGCAGATCGACGCCATGGAGACCATGGCCGTGAGCCCGGTGCAGTACCTGGCGGTGCCGCGCGTGGCGGCGTCGCTGGTGATGTTCCCGGTGTTGACGGTGGTCTTCGGCGCGGTGGGATACCTCGGGGCCTACCTCATCGGCATCCAGGTCTCCCAGATCCCGCCCGCCCCCTTCATCGACCACACCCGGAGCATGGTGGAGGTGAGGGACCTCATGCACGGGCTCTCCAAGTCCCTGGTCTTCGGCGCCGTGGTCTCCCTCATCTGCTGCTACCGGGGCTATGCCGCCCACGGCGGCGCCCGGGGAGTGGGAGAGGGCACCACCCGGGCGGTGGTCATGTCCAGCATCGCCATCCTGGTGTTCGACTACCTCATGACCTTCATCTCCATCGGGGGGTAGGGCGGGTGGCCGCCATCGAGGTGCGCGGGCTGTGGAAGGCGTTCGGGGACAACCAGGTCCTGAAGGGGATCGACCTCGACGTCGCGGCCGGCACCACCCTGGTGGTGCTGGGGGCCTCCGGGTCGGGCAAGACCGTGCTCCTCAAGCACGTCATCGGGCTCCTCAAGCCCGACCGGGGCACGGTGCGGGTCGAGGGGCTGGAGATCTCGCGCCTCGAGGGGCGGGAGCTGACCGAGGCGCGCCGGGCCTTCGGGATGGTGTTCCAGGGCTCGGCGCTCTTCGACTCCATGACCGTGTTCGAGAACGTGGCCTTCCCGCTCCGGGAGAAGCGGCGGGGCATCGACCGCGACGAGCTCCGGGCCCGGGTGGTGGAGAAGCTCAGGGTGGTGGACCTGGGGGAGGAGATCCTGGACCTGTGGCCGGCCCAGCTCTCGGGCGGGATGAAGAAGCGGGTCTCGCTGGCGCGGGCGCTGGTGGCCGAGCCCACGGTGGTGCTCTACGACGAGCCCACCACCGGCCTCGACCCCATCACCACCGACTACGTGGACGCCATGATCGACCAGGCCAAGGAACGGCTGGGGGTCACCTCGATGGTCATCTCCCACGACATCGCCAGCGCCTTCAAAGTGGCCGACCGCCTGGCGGTGCTCTACGATGGCCGCATCGCCGCCCAGGGCACCCCGGGAGAGGTGAGGGCCAGCGCGGACCCGTACGTGCGCAAGTTCCTCGCGCTCTGGTTCGGCAAGCAGTAGCGAAAAGACCGGCGGACGATGCCGAGCGCGATCCTCACCAAGGCACTCGCCAATAAGGCCCTGGCGGTGGGGGTGCTGGTGGCCATGGCCGGCGGCGCCTTCCTGGTGGGCTACACCTTCTTCCGCAAGGGCGGGCTCTCCGAGCGCGACAGCTACGCGGTGCACGCCAGCTTCGACGACATCACCGGGATCACCTGGAAGAGCCGGGTGCAGATCGCCGGCATCCCCATCGGCGAGGTGGAGAAGGTGACGCTGGTCGGGGGCGACAAGGCCCGCCTCGACCTGCGCATCTCCAGGGACGTGGTGCTGCACAGCGACGCCTGCCTCACCAAGCGCTTCCCCTCGGCGTTGCTCCCGGACGCCTTGCTCGAGGCCTCCAGCGGCAGCCCCGCCAAGCCGCGACTTCGGGACCTGCCCGAGGAGGAGCGGGAGATCACCTGCGTCCGCGAGGCCGCCAGCGCCGCCAAGCTGCTCGAGTCCCTGGCCAAAGTGGCGGCCGACATCCAGGTGGTCACCGGGGACCTGGCCAGGACCGTGGGCGGCCCCGAGGGGAGCATGCGGGACATTATCCAGAACCTGGCCCACGTCTCGCGGACCATCGACGAGGTGGTGGGGCAGAACGCCGGCAAGATGTCGCGCACCCTCTCCAACGCCGAGGCCTTCAGCCTCACCATCCGCGAGGTCGCCGAGACCGACCGGGAGCGCTACCACGCCATCGCCCGGAACGTGGCCGAGGCCAGCGAGCGGCTCAACCAGGTGCTGAAGAGCGTCCAGCAGATCGTGGGCGGCCAGGAGCCGCAGCTCAAGGAGTCGGTGGAGGGGGTGCGCCAGGCCCTGGACAAGATCAACCGCAGCCTGGACCAGATCGAGCAGACGGTGGACGCGGTGGCGCAGGGCAAGGGAGTGGCCGGCAAGCTGCTGGCCGACGAGCAGCTGGGCCAGAAGCTGGCCACCGCCATCGAGCAGTACACCGACTACGCCGACCGGCTCTACAAGCTCCAGGTGCAGATCCAGCTGCGCTCGGAGTGGCTGCTCAACGAGTCGGGCGCCAAGACCTACGCCGGCATCCGCTTCATCCCCCGGCCCGACAAGTACTACCTGCTGGAGTTCGTGAGCGACCCGCGGGGCGTGAACACCGTCACCACCGAAACGGTGACCACCCTGAACCAGACCACCGGCCAGCAGGTCACCACCGTCAGCACCCGCGCCCTCAACCAGCAGAAGCTCACCGTCTCGGCCGAGTTCGCCAAGCGCTTCGGCTGGGCAACCTTCCGCATCGGCATCATCGAGAGCTCGGGCGGGGTGGGGTCGGACGTCCATTTCTTCGACGACGCCCTGCAGATCTCGGTGGACCTCTACCAGTTCACCCGCGCCACCCAGGACGTCTTCCCGCGCGCCAAGCTGTGGGCCAACTGGTACTTCCTGGATCACTTCTACGTCACCGCCGGCACCGACGACTTCCTCAACAAGTGGCGAGGCGGAGCCTACCCGGGCGGCCCGAGATTCTCCATCGGCCGCGACGTGTTCATGGGCGGCGGGTTCTTCTTCACCGACCAGGATCTCAAGACGCTCTTCGGCGGCCTGGGCGCCGCGACCACGTCGCTGCCCTGACGCCGCGCCATGACGCCCCGTCCCGCCGCGTCACGGATAGTCCCGCCGCAGCCAGCCCGACCCGCCCCGGCCGTCGCGGACGATGACCCACATGGTGTAGGGACCGGGCGGCGCCCAGAAGCTCACCGAGCGATCGGTGACGTTGCCGGTGCCGGAGACCGGCTCCACCGCCGGGCCATCGAAGCTACCGCCGGTGACGTACCACTGGTAGTCGAGCTCCTCGGCGAGCGGGAGTCGCGAGCCGTCGGGGCGGCACTGGGAGATGGGCTGGACCGCGTCGGCGGCGTGGAGGGCGCACAGGAAGGCCCCGGCGGAGGGGCGCGGGTCGTCGCACTGTCCCGGGCCACCGGCCGGGTCGGGAAGGCAGGCCACCCCGCCGCAGTCGGCCGCGGTCTGGCAGGCGCGCGCCGCCGGGGCTCCTGCGTCGCAGGCCTCGCCGCTCGATGGGCCGGCCGTCACCGCAACCAGCGACGGGTTCAGGTTCGGGGGGTAGGCCCCCTCGAGCGGCGTCCCCGCCACCTCGCGATACGGGGTGAGCCGGGCGCTCTTCAGGGCCACCCGCTGCCGCTGCCCGGCCGTGGCGATGGCCACCACCGGAACCTGGAGGTAGAGCGTGCAGGCGTAGGCCGGCTCGGCGACGGCCCGCTCGACGAGCGCGGCCAGGGCCGGGGCCAGCTCCGGCGGCACCGGCACGTCGACGGTCGGGCCCGATCCGAGATCCAGGACGCCCGGGGCGCCGTCGAGGCGGGCCGGATCGGCGAGGTAGGTGGCGTCGAGGCAGGGGGGAACCGTCTGTCCCTCCGCGGGCAGGCAGGTCTTCCAGCGGACGTCGACCGGCGAGAGCCCTTCGGGGTTCGCCAGGAGCGCCTCCAGGCGCAGGGTGTCGCCGGCGTCGGCGTCGGCGAGGCTCGCCGGCACGCCGCCGATTACCTGGGCCCGGATGGCCAGCACCCGCAAGTCGGTCACCAGGTACTGGGGGGCGAACTCCTCGCTGCAGCCCGCGACGAAGAGCGTGGCGGCGAGCGCGGCGGCGAGCGCGGTGGACGCGGGGATGGCGGGATTCACCATTCGGCCCTCAGCCCCAGGGTGGGGAAGATGGGGATGCCCGGCAGCGGCGCCTGGGCGCCGCAGTCGTAGCTCGGGACGCGGAACTCGGCGTTCGAGCGGTTGGTGACGTTCTGCACGTCGAGGTAGGCCGAGAACATCCAACGGTCGAAGGTCCAGCGCTTGTCCACGCGCACGTCGGCCTGGAAGAAGGGCGGCACCCGCGCCGAGAACGGCCGGGGGGACAGGAGGCACTGGTAGCCGCCGGTGTCGGCGTCGTAGGCCGCACCCTCGATGGGCGTCACCGGCGACCCCGTGACGGCGCGTACCCGGGTGCCGAGGATCCACTCGCCGGGGAGGCGCCACGAGAGGACCAGGGTGAGGTTGTGGGTCTGGTCGAAGGGCGCCGGGTGCCACGCCGGGTAGCTCGGGACGGTGGGGTCGTCTCGGCGCTCGGAAAGGCTCAGCGTGTAGGCGATCCAGCCGAAGAGGCCCTGGGCCAGCTCCCGGCGCAGGAGCAGCTCCAGCCCCAGCACCCGGCCCAGCCCCTCGTTCGAGAAGAAGAGCGGGCGCCCGTCGGCGCCGACGGCTCGCGTCTGGGTGACGAGGTCCCACATCTTCTTCCAGAAGACGGTGGCCTCCAGGCGCGAGGCCCAGGGGAGCTGCTGCGTCAGGCCGAGGGAGAGCTGGAGCGAGCGCTGCGGCCCCAGCGAGGGGTTGCCCAGCGTCTTGGTGGTCTGCTGCGGCTGGGGGGCCTCGCCGTACAGGCCGGCGGCCGCCGAGAGGACCGTGCCGGGCCCGGCGTCGAAGAAGGCCGCCAGGCGCGGGTCCAGCCACACCCCTTTCGTGGAGAGCCGGCTGTCCGCGTCCAGGCGCAAGCCGGGAACGATGCGGACCCGGTCCAGCGGCCGCCAGCCCGCTTCCAGATAGATCGCGGGCGAGATCCAGGATCCGGCCGCCGTCTCTCCGAGCTGGGTGCCGGTGTCGGGGTTCTCGAAGCCGCCCACCGTGCCGGGCGGGGGGTAGGGCGGCGCGAACACCGAGTAGGTGAAGTGTCGCAGGATGGCGTCCGCCCCGGCCTCGAGCGAGAGCGAGTCGGAGAGCCGCCAGGCGAGGCGGTCGCGCAGGGTGGCCGACCAGACGTCGCTGTTCACGCCGAGGTTCGAGGCCTGCAGGAGCTTGAAGCGATCGAATCCCAGCGCCAGGGTGAGATCGTTGCGGAGGTCCGGACCGAGGGAGCGCCGCCAGTGCCCGGCCAGGCGGTGGAAGAAGGTCTGGTAGTCGAGCGAGGGGCGGTCGGCCGGGTCGCTGTCCTGCGCGTAGAGCAGCTTGTCGTAGCTCCCGTAGAACGTCAGGCTGGCCTCGCCGCTCAGGGCCGGATGGGAGAGCTTCATCTGGTAGTCGTAGTAGCGGGGCGCCACCCGGAGGTCGTTGGCGGCGTCCGGGGCCAGGCGCGGGAGCGCCAGGGCCAGAACGGCGTCGATCCAGCTGCGCCGGAACCCGAGGGAGAAGCTGCCGCGCCCGGCCGGCATCTCGGCCGCGATCTGGCCGCCGGCGACGTCGAGCTGGGCCAGGCCGTGCCACTCCCGGCGCGCGTCCTTGGTGTGGGCCTCCACGGTGCCCCCCAGGGCCCGGCCGAACCGCACCCCGAAGTCCCCCGGGTAGAAGTCCAGCCCGGCCAGGGCCTCCGAGGCCACCACCGAGACCAGGCCGCCGAAGTGGAACAGGAGGGGGATCTCCACCCCGTCCACGTAGAAGCGGGTGTCCTGCGGTGCCGAGCCCCTCACCACCAGCAGCCCCAGGCCCCACGGGGCCCGGGACACTCCGGGGAGGTCCTGGATCACCTTGAGCACGTCCCCCTGCGTGCCCGGCACCGTGCGTAGCTCCTCGGGCCGGAGCGTGCGCACGGTCACGTCGGGGCGGTCGCGCTCGCCCTGGACCACCGCCTGGTACGGGTCGTCGTGGCGCCGGGTGATCCGGATCTCGACCTCGGCCACCTCGCCCTCCCGGACCGCGACCCCGGCGCGGCCCGGCTGATGCGACGGGGAGAACACCGCCAGCTGCACCGGGCCCGAGGGCAGGCCGCGCAGCTCGAAGCGGCCGTCGGGTCCGGTGGTGGCCGAGGCGGCGCCGGCGTCCACCACCGCGTCGGCCACCGGGGAGCGGGTGCCGCGCTCGAGCACGCGACCCCGGATCGCCACCGGCGCCTCGGCGGGCGGCGGCGGCGCCTCCCGCCGGATGGTGAACTGGTAGCGGTAGGTGATCTCCACCGCCGCCGGCTTGCCGTCGATCTCCGCCGGTGAGAACTGGAACTGCGCCACCGCGTGCAAGGCCGCCGGGCCGAAGCCGGGATGCGGGCCCGGGTCCAGCACCGCGACCTGCGTCACGTTGCCCTCGGCGTCCACCACCACCGAGAGCAGCACCGCGCCCTCGACGCCGGCCGCCAGCGCCTCCGGCGGGTACTCCGCCTCGACGAACCAGGTGAGCGCCGGTGCCCGCGTGAGCGCGCCGGCGGGGGCCGCTGCTCCGGGCGTGGCCGGGGGAGGCTCGGGCGCCACAGGGGCGGCGGGCTGGCCCGAGGCGGTCCAGGGCAGCGCCGTGCCCACCGCGATGGCGCAGAAGAGCAGGCCCGTGAGATGGCGCGCGGTCGGGTGCGGGAGCGCGACGGCGATGGCGGGGCGGCTGGCCAAGCCCGGCCCACTTACCACGGGCCGACCCGTGCCTCCACGAGCCTTTCGACGGCGTCGAGGTCGAGGCCCGGGCGCGGCGCGCGCACCCTCGACCGGCGATGCGATCAGGAGCCTCGCTGCGGGTGGCCCGCGGCCTCCTCCCCCGGGGCCGGCCGGCCCAGCGCCCGGAGCAGGAGGGCGCGGGCGGCGGAGAGGGCGAAGTCGGCCTGGACCTTCTGCGCCGCCGCGGAGGTGAGAGCGACCTGGGCGTCGCCGAGCTCGATGATGCTTCCGGCGCCGGTCTGGTAGCGCCCCTCGGCCAGGCGAAGCCGCTCGCGCGCGTTCACGAGCGCCTCGGCGGCTGCGCTCAAGGCGGCCTTGGCGGCGCGCACGGGCAGGCGCGCCTGCTCCAGGTCCAGGCGCACCTGCTGCTGGAGGGAGGCGAGCTGCGCGTCGAGGGCCGTCAGATTCGCGCGCGCCTCCCGCACCTGAGCCGAGGTGAGCCCGCCCTGGAAGAGGTTCCAGGTGAGGGTGGCGCCCGCGCTCCAGTTCCAGGCCATGCCCGGGCCGCTCAGCTCGGGGCCCACGTCGCTGGCGCCGGCGACGAGGCCCAGGGAGGGCCAGTAACCGCCCTTCGCCGAGTCCAGGGTGGCCCGCTGGGCGCGGACCTCGGCCTCCAGGGCGGCGACGTCCGGCCGCCGGGGGAGCGCCTCGGCGAGGAGCGGCTCGATGGGGAGGTCCTCGCCCTCCACCGCCGGCAGGGTGTCGTCGGCCACCTCGTAGTCGGTGGACCCCTCGACGCCCATGGCCTGGTTCAGCTGGGCCTTGGCGGTCTCGTAGTCGTTCTGGGCCCGGATGAGCTGGACCTCGGCGTTGGCGCGGTCGGTGCGCACCTGGGCCAGGTCGATCTCGGGGCTCCGCCCCACCTCCACGAAGCCCTGGACCTGGCGCAGGTGGGCCTCCTGGTTCTGGAGCGTCTCGCGGGCGACGCCCACCAGGTCGCGGGCGGCCCGGGCGGTGAAGAAGGCGGACCGCACCGAGAAGATCACTTGAAGTCGGGTGGCGCGCTCGCTCGCCTCCTGCGAGGCGGCGCCCTCGCGGGCCGCCTGGTAGCGCCCGCTGGTCTGGCCGAAATCCCACACCAGCTGGTTCAGGGTGGCCCGGAGCGCCCACAAGTTGGCAGAGGCGGAGCTTTCCGGGAGCCCGGGCAGGTTGGAGGTCGCCCGCGCGTAGCCGGCCGTCCCGGTGAGCTGGGGCAGCAGCGCCGAGCGGGCCTCGTCGGCCCGGGCCTGGGCGGCCTCGGTGCCGGCCCTGGCCTGGCGCAGCTGGGGCTGGTTCTCCCGGGCGATGCGGATCGCCTCGTCGAGCCCGAGCAGGCGCAGCGCCGCAGGCGGCGCGGCCGGGGCCGCCAAGAGGGACACCGCGAGGAGGAACGACCTCATTCGAACCTCAGGGCCTGGATGGGGTCGAGGCGCGAGGCCTTGAGGGCGGGCCAGAAGCCGAAGCCCACCCCCACCAGGCCGCTGAATCCCACCGCCACGACGATCACGTCCGGCCGGAAGAGCACCGGCCAGCCGAAGCTCGCCGCCAGGCGCCAGGCGGCGACCAGCCCCAGGCCGACCCCGAAGACGCCGCCGGCCACCGCCAGCGTCAGGGCCTCCACCAGGAACTGAAGCTGGATGTCGCGCGCCTTGGCGCCGACCGCCATGCGCACCCCGATCTCGCGCGTCCGCTCGGTGACCGAGACCAGCATGATGTTCATGATGCCGATGCCGCCCACCACCAGCGAGACGGCGGCGATGGCGGCGAGAAGGGTGGTGAGGGTGCGGGTCCCCTCCTGCTGGGCGCTGGCGAGCTCGGCCAGGTTGCGGATGGAGAAGTCGTCGTCGGTTCCGGACTGGAGGTGGTGCCGGTCGCGCAGGAGGGCACGGATCTGGCTCTCGGCGCGGCTGGTGGCCTCCGCGGTGTTGGCCGAGACGGCGATGATCCCGGCGATGTAGTTGCCCAGGCCGCCCTGGATCTTCTGGAGATAGGTGCTGGTGGGCACGAAGACCGCGTCGTCGAAGTCCTGGCCGAACTGGGACTGCCCCTTCTTGGACAGCACGCCGACGACGGTGAAGGGGATGTTCTTGATGCGCACCACGTGGCCCACCGCGTCGGAGTTGGGTCCGAAGAGCTTGTCCACCACCGTCTGCCCCAGCACCGCCACCTTGGTGCCCGCGTCCACGTCGGACTGCGTGAAGAGCGAGCCGCGGGTCGCCGGCCAGGTGCGGATCAGGAACAGGTCCGGCGTGGTGCCGTACACCGAGGTGGTCCAATTCTGGTCCTCGGAGAGCACCGAGGCGGTGGCGCGCATCTGCGGGGCGGCCCAGCGGACGGTCGGCACGTCGGTCTGGATGGCCTTGAGGTCGTCCCAGGTGAGGGTGGGCATCGACCCGAAGCCGCCGCGCATGCCGCCGGCGGTGGTGCTGCCCGGCAGCACCATGAGCATGTTCGAGCCCATGGCCGCGAAGGTCTGCTCGACGCGGGCCTTGGCCCCGTCCCCGATGGCCACCATGGCGATGACCGCCGACACGCCGATGACCACCCCCAGGGCGGTGAGGAAGGAGCGCAGCTTGTTGCGGGCCAGGGCCCGCAGCGCGACGCGGAAGGTCTGGAACCACCTCACGGAACTGCCTCCTGCGCCGCGGCCGGAGTCGCGGGAGCGGCTCGCTTCGGCTGGCGGCGGGTATCGGAGAGGATGCGGCCGTCGCGCATGGTGATGACGCGCGAGGCGTAGGCGGCGATGTCGGGCTCGTGCGTGACCAGGAGGACGGTGATGCCGCTCTGCCCAAGCTCCTGGAAGAGCGCCATCACCTCGACGCTGGTCTGGGAGTCGAGGTTGCCGGTGGGCTCGTCGGCGAGGATCACCCGGGGCCGGTTCACCAGGGCGCGGGCGATGGCGACCCGCTGCTGCTGCCCACCGGACATCTGATTCGGGTGGTGTCCGGCGCGGTCGGCGAGCCCGACCCGAGCCAGCGATTCGGCGGCCCTGACGTGGCGCTCGCCGGTCGGGATCCCGGAGTAGAGCAGGGGGAGCTCGACGTTCTCGAGGGCGGTGGTGCGGGAGAGGAGGTTGAAGTTCTGGAAGACGAACCCGATGGTGCGGTTCCGGATCTCCGCCAGTTCGTCGATGGAGAGGCGGGAGACCTCCCGCCCCTCGAGCAGGTAGCGGCCGCTGCTGGGGCGATCGAGGCACCCGAGGAGGTTCATGAGCGTGGACTTGCCCGACCCGGAGGCCCCCATCACCGCCGTGAACTCTCCGTGCTCGATGATCAGCGACAGCCCCCGCAGGGCGTGCACCTCCACGTCGCCCATCCGGTACGTCTTCACGACGTCCTCGAGGCGAACCAGCGGCGTCGGCTCCATCGCGCCCTCGCTCGTGGCGCGCGTCACGAGTCCCGAGCCCATCCTGGCGCGCGCCACGCGGGTGGGGGTCCGGAGGAGGCGGCGCCCCGCCTCCCCCGGTAGGGCCCCGCGGGGAGGGCCCGTGCCTTGCGGCTCTCCTTGCAAGGCACGGGGCCTTCCCCGCGAAGTGCTGCGGAGCAAGGTGAACGAGGAGGGCTCATGACTTCTGCGGAGCAGCACTAGAAGGGTCGGCGCAACCTGGCCGCCATGCCACCCGGCGGGCCGCTGGCATCGGTGACCACCGATTCCCCCGGCTCGAGGGCGCCGTCGAGCAGTTCGGTGAAAGCGCCGTCCGAGATGCCCGTCTTGACCCGCACTGGCGCGGGCTTGTCGCCGCGAACGACCCACAGGGTACGTTGGTCGGGTGTCTGGACCGCCTTGGGTGGGGGCCCGCCCCCGGCGCCGTCGCCACGCCCGCCGGGGCGTCCGGGGGCGATGGAGAACGCCGGCAGATCGGGGGGCGGGCGGAAGCGGAGGGCGGCGTTCGGCACCCTGAGGACGTCGTCCTTCTCGGCATACACGAAGGTGACGTTGGCGGTCATGCCCGGTTTGAGCTTGAGACCGGGGTTGGCGACGTCGATCACCGCGTCGTAGGTGACGACGTTCTGGACCGTCTGCGGCGCGTTGCGGATCTGCCGCACCGTGCCGTGGAAGGTCTCGGACGGGTAGGCGTCGACCGTGAAGGTGGCGGTCATACCGGCGCTGAGCCGCCCCACGTCGGCCTCGGCCACGCTGGTGTCGACCTGCATCTTGGCCAGGTCCTCGGCGATGACGAACAGCGTCGGGGCCTGGAGCGACGCGGCCACCGTCTGGCCCACGTCCACGTTGCGGGAGATGACGACACCGTTGGTTGGCGAGGTGATGTCGGTGTAGGCGAGGTTCACCTCGGCCTGGTGCAAGGCGGCGCGGGCCTGCGCGACCGCGCCCGCCGAGGCGTCCACCTGCGCCCGCGCCGCGTCGGCGTTGGACTGGGCGGTGTCGAGGTCCGCCTGGGCGATGAGCTTGCGCTCCGCCAGCGCCTTGGCCCGCTGGTACTGCCGGTCGGCGTCGGCCGCCTGGGCCTTCGACTTGGCGAGGTTCGCCTGGGCGGCTACGGAGTTGGCTCGGGCCTGCTCCACCGCTGCCTGGAACAGCTGGGGATCAATCTTGGCGATGAGCTGCCCCTTCTTCACCTGCGAGTTGAAGTCGGCGTGGAGCGCGGCGACGCGCCCGGAGACCTGGCTCCCCACCTGCACGGTGACGATGGCCGAGAGGGTGCCGGTGGCGGTCACCTTGGCGACGATGCGCCCCCGGTCCACCTTGGCCGACTCGATCTTCAGGCTGGGCTCCCCCTCCCCGGCGCGCCAGCGCCACGCGGCCACGGCGGCGACGACGACGGCGGCGGCGGCGAGCAGCGTGAGGAGGCGGCGTCTGGTCATGTGGGTGAGCCCGGGTGGCAAGGCGCGGGCACATTCTATGTACGTGAACCCCCGGGAAGGCCAGGGTCTCTTGAAGAAGTGTGAAGCGGGGCGGCCAGGAGAAGCCCAAGGCGCGCCGGCCGCCCGACGCTATACTCGCCCAGGTGCGAAGCTGGGTGAAGCTCCTGGTGCTGGCGGTGGCGGCGGTGATCGCGACCCAGCTCCTGGTGCAGAACCAGGCCCCGCCCTTCAGGCTGGGAGAGCCGGCCCCGCCGCTGGCGCTGGAGGACCTGAAGGGCCGCCGCGTCGACCTGGCCGGCTTGCGCGGCAAGGTGGTGCTGGTGAACTTCTGGGCCACCTGGTGCGCTCCCTGCCTGGAGGAGATCCCCGAGCTCGCCGAGGCCTGGCGCTCGCAGCGCGGGCGCTGCCTGGAGGTGGTGGGCGTGGCCGAGGAGTCGGGCAGCCCGCCCGAGGTCGCCGAGTTCGCCCGGCGTCACGCCATCCCGTATCCGCTGCTCCTGGATGCGGACGGGAAGGCGGCGGCCGACTGGCACGTCCCCGGCTATCCGCGGAGCTACCTCGTCGACCGCGAGGGGCGCGTCCGGCGCGCCTTCGACGGGCCCCTGTCGCGGCGCGCCCTGGAAGAGGCGGCCGGTCCCCATCTCCTGGCCCCCGGCGCCTGCCCGGAATCCTGACGGTGGCCCGCTCGCGCTCCTGCCCGGCCTGCCGCAAGCCGGTCCCGCCGCGGGCTGGGAACCCGTGGTCGCCGTTCTGCTCGGAGCGGTGCCGTCTCCTGGACCTGGGCCGGTGGATGGGGGAGGAATACCGGATCGCGGGTCCGCCGGCGGGAGACGGGCGCGAGGACGCCGCGGAGGACTCCGACGAGGGAGACGACGCATGAAGCCCATCCTGTACGTGGCGCGATCCTTCCCCGGGCTTTTCCCGGCGCGCCTGCGAGAGCTCTTCGAGGTGCGGGGCAACGCGCCACGGCCGCCGCCTCGGGAGACGCTGGTGAAGGAGGCCGCCGGCGCCGCCGTGCTAGCGCTCACCTACCTCGACCGGGTGGACGACGGCCTCCTGGGGCCTCTGCCCACGGTCCGGCACGTCGCCTCCTACGGGGTGGGGCTCAACCACATCGACCTCGACGCCTGTCGGCGGCGGGGCGTCCTGGTGACCAACACCCCCGGTGTGGTGACCAACGCCACCGCCGACCTGGCCATGGGCCTCCTCCTGGCCGCGGCGCGGCGCATCGCCGAGGGAGACCGGGTCATCCGGGCGGGCGGCTGGAAGGAGGTCGACCCGTCGTGGATGCTGGGGACCGAGGTGACCGGCAAGACGCTGGGGATCGTCGGCTTCGGGCGCATCGGCCAGGCGGTGGCCCGGCGCGCCCAGGGGTTCGAGATGAAGATCCTCTACGCCAGCCCTCGGCCGGTGGAGTTCGCGGGCGCGGACCGGGTGGCGCTCGAGGACCTGCTGGCGCGGAGCGACTTCGTCTCGCTGCACGTGCCGCTCAAGCCCGGCACCGAGAACCTCATCTCGCGTGAGCGCCTCCGGCTCATGAAGCGCGGAGCGATCCTGGTGAACACCGCCCGCGGGCAGGTGCTGGACGACGAGGCGGTGGCCGAGGCGCTGCGCGAGGGACGGCTCGGAGCGGCGGGGCTGGACGTGTTCCGCGACGAGCCGCGGGTGCCGGAGGTCTACCGGGCGCTCGAGAACGTGGTCCTCGTGCCCCATCTCGGATCCGGCACCCAGGAGACGCGCCAGGCCATGTCGCGCATGGTATGGGAGGACATCGAGCGCGTCGCCACCGGCCAGCCGCCGCGCCACCCGGTGACGTAGGCTCCCGAGGCGTCTGCCCCGGCGTGGTATAAGGGCGCGCCGCGCATGGGCTACGTGGACCTGCACTGCCACCTCCTGTGGGGGGTCGACGACGGATGCCACGCGCCCGAGGACGCCCTGGAGGCGGCGCGGGCGCTCTCGGACGTCGGGTACGGCGACGCCGCCCCCACCCCGCACGCCCGCGCCGACTTTCCTTCCAGGGACGGCGACCTGTGCCGGGAGCGATTCGACGAGCTCCAGTCGCTGCTCCAGCGGGAGCGGGTGCCGCTCCAGGTCCACCGCGGGGCCGAGAACTTCCTCGACGACGCCTTCATGGATCGCCTGGGGCGAGGCGACCCCCGCGGCTTCGGCCGGAGCCAGCGCTACGTCCTCCTGGAGCTGCCCTTCTCCTCCGCGGTGCCGAAGCTCCCGGATCTGGTGTTCCGGGTGAAGCTCAAGGGGCACTCGCCGCTCTTCGCTCATCCCGAGCGCTGCCTGGAGTTCGAGCGCCCGGGCCGGGCCGAGGAGGTGGTGCGGCTCGGCGGGGCGCTGCAGCTCGACCTGGGTGCCCTCCTCGGGCGCTACGGGCGCGACGCGCGGCGGGTGGCGGAGAGGCTGCTCGACGCCGGCCTGTACGCCGTCGCCGCCACCGACCTGCACGGCCCGTCGGAGGCGCGCCGCTGGGTCGCCGAGGCCCACCGGGAGCTGGCCCGCCGCGCCGGCGACGAGGCGGCCGCCCGCCTGCTCGGCGACAACCCGCGCCGGGTGCTCCTGGGGGAAGAGCTGTCGTGAAGCGCCTGCTCCAGGCGCTCGTCGGGCTGGCCGTCTCCGCCGGGGCGCTGTGGCTCACCCTGCGCGGGAAGGATCTCTCCGCCATCTGGCGGGCCATCCTCGGCGCCGACTACCGGTACCTCGCCCCCTACGTACTCTTCCTGGTCGCCGTTCACCTGACGCGCACGGTGCGGTGGGGGATCCTGCTCGAGCCAGTCGCCAAGGTCCCGTTCGGCAAGCTGAACGCGGTGTGCGCGGTCGGCTTCATGGCCCTCATGATCCTCCCCTTCCGGCTGGGAGAGTTCGCACGCCCCTACCTGGTGGCGGAGCGCCCGCGCATCCGGGTCTCGGCCACGCTCTCGAGCGTGGTGGTGGAACGAGTGGTGGACGGCATGTTCACGGCCGGCCTGCTGGTGCTCGCCTTGCTGGCGGTGCCGGAGGGGACGCCGGCGCTGCACTTCCTGCGGGCCGGCGGGGTGGGGGTGCTGCTGGCCTTCACGGCGCTCCTGGCCTTCCTGGTGCTGGCCTACAAGAACCGGGCGCTGGCGGTGCGCATCACCCACCGGGTTCTCGACCCCGTCTCGCCGCGCCTCGCGAACCGAGCCTCCGGGATGATGGACGCCTTCATCCACGGCCTGCGCCTGGTGCCCAGCCGGCGCAAGCTGCTCCTCTTCTTCGCCCTGACCGTCCTCTACTGGGCGCTCAACGGCTTCGGCATGAGGGTGCTGGCCCGGGGCTTCGGCTTCGACCTCACGCCGCTGGCGGCCTTCACGGTGCTGGGCGTGCTGGTGGTGGGCGTGATGATCCCCGCCGGGCCCGGCATGGTGGGCACGTTCCAGGCGGCGGTGGTGCTCGGGCTGTCGCTCTTCGCGCCCAGGGACGCGGTGGACACCCATGGCAACGCCTACGCCAACGTGCTCTGGCTGGCGCAGCTCACCCAGCAGACGCTCTTCGGGGTGGTGGCCATGTTCTCGCGCCACATCCAGCTCGACCGCATCTTCCGGGCGCCGGCCGAGGTGGAGGAGGAGCTGGAGCGGGAGGAGGCGGAGTACGTCGCCGGGGAGGGCGGGTCGAACGGACCGCAGAGCGGGGCGAGCTAGGAGACCGGGGCGCTGCGGTCGCGGTGCGCCTGGTCCGGGTCCGGCTCGGCCTCGTCGAGAAAGGGTTCGTCGAGCTGGCATGCGAGGTCATGCCGGTCGGTCCCGTCGGCGAGGGGAAGGGGCTCGGCCAGGCGGCGCAGCTTCAGGCGGGCCAGGATCACAGCTCCTCCTCGAGCCAGCGCCGGAGGGCCTCGCCCAGGCGCCAGGGCGCGTCCGGCTCGGGCAGCGGCCTCCGCGGAGGCTCCCGGGCGGCGAGGAGCTGGAGCTCGCGGGGGACGAAGGCCGAGGTGACCGTGGAGACGGATGGGAACGGCAAGGGACCCAAGGCGCTATCCTCCGGTACCCTCAGGTATCACGGGCCGGTCAGGGGTCAAGAAAGCCGCCGCATTGACAGGCTTTTCGGGTCGCCCTATAAGCGCCTGCGTCCGGTGAGGTAGCTCAGTCGGCTAGAGCGAGGGTCTCATAATCCCTAGGTCGGGAGTTCGATTCTCCCCCTCACCACAAGAAACCCCCGCAACAGTAGGCACTTCTCGGCTGAGGCTTGCGCTTCGGGGTGGGAAGTCCCAACCTGCATGATCAGCGTGCCTTTTCACGCGAGGGGAGCCGCATGACCACCAGGGCACCTGGCAGGCTGATTCCTCTGGCTGGGCTTTGGCTGTGCCTCGCAGCCTGCGCTGCCGGGACCGAAGAAGTTAGCCAGGCCGGCTCGCTCCAGGTGGTAAACGGCACCACCTACGCCATCGCCGAGCTGTACGTGTCGCCGGCGGGCGCCGGCACCTGGGGGCCTGACCAACTGGCCTCGCCGATCGCTCCGTCGGGCACGTTCACCCTCACCGGCATTGCAGCGAGCAGCTACGACTTCATGGCCATCGCCTCGAACGGAATCACCTTCTGGCAGACGAGCTCGGTCTCCATCACCGCCGGCGGCGCCGCCACCTGGACGCTCCTGCAGCCC
>DASTPH010000114.1:0-57398 GCA_035762305.1 Anaeromyxobacteraceae bacterium | reverse complement strand
CCTCTACGGCGTGGCCGCCGCAGCCGGCGCCGCCGGGGTGACGCTCTTCTTCCTGGAGGGGTCGTTCTGATGCGCCGCCGCGCCGCCGCGCTGTGGCTCCTCGCCGCGGCCTGCAGCGTCCCGCTGGAGGGAGCGCCGTGCACGAGCGACGCGAACTGCCCCACCGAGCAGCGGTGCGGTGTGGACGGGAAGTGCAGCCTGGCCGCGGCAGCGTGCCCCGGGACCCCCGCCCGAGCGATGTACCCACCGCCTCTGTCGCTCAACTGTCAGTCGACTGAGAAATACTGTGCAGACGACGGGACCATCGTCGACTGTCTTGCCGACAGCTCGGTTTGCAGCCATTTTCCGCTGTCGAGCGGTAGCACGGACTGCAACCCGGATGTCTGCGGCCTCGATCCGGCCGGGCCGACATGCCGCGCCAAGTATTACGTGGCGCTGACCTTCACTGCGCCAGCACCAGGCGCGGTCGTCGGCGCTGCCGGCGTGAACGTGTCGGTCACGCTCACCCTATCCGGAAGCCTAGTGCCTGTGCCGGGCACAATCGAGCTCCGAGGGCAAGGGATGACGGTAGTACTCCAGCAGACGGGGCAGTCGGGTCTGACCGCGACCTATGGCGGTGTGTACCTTCCTGCGCTCGCCGATGCGACGGTCCCGCTCTTTGCCGTGGCTGCCAAAGGGACCATCGACGAGATCTCGGCCAATCGAACCGTTTCGGTAGATACCGCTCCGCCGGCAATCACCGAAGTGACGATCACCTGCAGCACCACTCCCTGCCTCCGCGATTCGACACTGACCGTGAGCGCGACCGTCACGGACTCGCATCCGGGAACGGTCAGCGCGGCAGTCTCGCTGGCGCCCTCGCCGCCGATCGAGCTGGTCTTTTCGGCGGGGAGCTACTCTGGGACCTTCGCTGTCAAGGACCATTCGTTCCCGCATTTCAACACCTATGTCTCGGCCCAGGTGACCGCGGCAGATCTGGTCGGCAACGTCGCGACAATGGCGACCGGCACCCCGGTACAGGTGACCCGACTCCGCTGGGCAACGCAGGTCGAGAGCTCAGCTCCACCGATCCTCACCGGTGCGGCCGTCGACGGGAGTGGCAACATCTATCTCGGCGGCTCTAACGGCAAGCTGTATGTTCTCGCGCCCGGCGGCTCCGTTACCAGCCGTTGGCTGGGAAGTACGACAACCAGCTTCGCCACCGCCCCGGCGGTCGGATCGGGCGGCGTATGGATCGGCGACCAGACGACCGTCTACCTCGTCAACCCGTCTACCGGAGCCATCGTCAACGGCAGCGGCTGCCTCATCGGCGGGGCGGCCACGACCCCGGCCATCGCGCAGGTCTCGGGGACCGAGACGGCGTTCGTCGGCTCGCAAATCCAGCGCCTCTTTGCCGTGGCGGCACCCAGCAAGTGCACCAACTCCGGGCAGTACGAGGCCTTCTACGCCGCGCCGGCCATCGACGGCTCGAACAACGTCTACGCGGCGTCAGACCAGGGTCGTCTCCGGAGCTTGAGGCTCGACGGCATTGGGTTCTTCGTCGAGAACTGGTCCTCGCCCGGCTACGTCTCCGTCGGCGCCAGCGTTCGTGTTCCCGTGATGTTCGGAAGCAACAGGATCTGGAGCGCCTCTTTCGAGCCCGCGGGCCAAGTCTTCCAGACCACCACCTCGGGAGCCGCCACGCTGGTGGCCACAGGAGGCAGCCTCGGAGCCCCGATCCTCCTCGCCGGGGGCGATGTCGTCGCGGGTGATGGACCCGTGGTTCGGAGATGGGACGCAGCCGGCGCCCTCCAGGGGACGAGCGGAGACCTCGGCGCCGCGGCCGTCTCGGCGATGGCCCTCGCCGACGGCGACGCGGGTTTTGTGGTTCCGACGGCCGGCGGGACCGTGCATGCGCTCAACGCGGACCTGTCGACGCTTTGGCAGGGGACCCTGACCGCCGGCCAGTCGCTCACGGAAGGCAATGTCTTCAAGCTCCCCGCCGACGTCTTCAGCACGGCGGTCTTCGGCGGGGCGGACGGCAAGGTGTATGCGGTGATGGTGGATGGCGGCCTCGACACCGGCGCCCTATGGCCAAAGGTACACCACGACACGCGCAACACGGGCAACGCCGCGGCGCCGCTCCCTTGACCGCCCCCGCCGACCCGATGACCGCGCCCGCGTCCCGCTTCCGCATCCTCCTCGTCGAGGACGAGCCGGCCATCCAGGAGCTGGTTGTCGAGGTGCTGCAGGAGGACGGCGTCGAGCTCCGCTGCGCCGCGGGCGGTGCCGAGGCGCTGCGGGAGGCGCGCCGGCGCCGGCCGCACCTGGTGCTGCTCGACATCGTGCTGCCAGACCTGGACGGCATCTCGGTGTGCCGGCTGCTCCGCGCCCAGCGCTCGCTGCGCGAGGTACCGGTCTACATGTTCACCGCCCGGGTGCGGAAGGCCGACCGGGAGGCGGCGCGGCGCGCCGGCGCCACCGGCTACATCGAGAAGCCCTTCAAGTCGCAGCAGCTGCAGGCGCTGGTGGCCCGCCACCGCCAGCCCGCCCCGGCGCCGGTGCGGACGCGTCGCTGAGCCCGCCCTACCGCTCCACCGGAGCCCGCGGCGGTCCGGCCTCCGGCCCGAGGAGGGTCCGCGCCCGGGCGGTGGCGTCGCGGATGGCCCACAGCGACACCCCCGTCACCGGCCACGAGGTCTGCCGGGCGTGGCGCGACAGGAAAGCGTCGAGCGGCTCGTCCCGTACCTTCATCACGCGGGGAACGTCGCTGGCGTGACGTAGATAGCGCCGCCCGCGGGCGTCGGCCACCACCAGGCCCATGTGCGAGACGCGGTAGGGCCGGTCGGCGCGGTCCTCCCGGATCACCAGCAAGACGAGCCCCGGCTCGAGCCGCGGCGCCATCTCTCGCGCCCGCGGGAGCGGCAGCATGTCGATGGCGAAAGTGCCGGCGGGCCGCCGCGACGGCGGGAGGTCGGGAAGGACGTGGCCGGCGCGCTCGGCGGCGCGCCACAGGGCGGCGTCGAGGCGCTTCTCCACCCGCACCGCGGACTCGGGGGCGACGCGCCGGGTGGCCGGCTCGATCCAGCCCTTCTCCACGAGCGAGGGCAGCCACTGCGCCTCCACGTAGTGGTTGCGGTGGGCGAAGTCGGGCGGCCCGGCGTAGCGCACGTCGTCGAGGAGCCGAGCCGCCTGGGCCACGCTCCCGGCGGCCGAGAGCGCCAGGGCCGTCTCCACGAAGGTGACGCAGTCGAAGGCGTCGAGCCGGAACCGCGGGTCGGGGTCGGGCCCAGCGCCCTCGCCGAGCGGCGAGAGGCGGTACGGCGCGCCGGCGAGCAGGGCGCTGGCCCACAGGGCGCGCTCCGCGCCCGCCGGGCGCGCCAGGAGCCCCTCGTCGAGCGCCGCCTCCGGGTGCGCCACCCCGAGCGCGAGCGCCGCCAGATGAAGGGAAATGTGCACGCTGGGCGGAAGTCTAGCACCGCGGTTTCTTGACTCGCACCCGAGCGGCGGGTAGCGTCCGTCGAAGCCCAGGAACTCGAGAAAAGGAGCGTCGCGGTGCGCGTTCTCACGGCCCTCCCGCTCGTCGCCGCGCTCTTCGCCTGCGGCCCCGTCCGCTCCACCAGCTCGCTCATCGCCGCGGACGTGGAGCTCGAGGCCGCGCGGGCCGCCGGCGCGCAGAAGACCGCGGTCTACGAGTACACCGCCGCCGAGACCTACCTGCACGAGGCGCGGGTGGCCGCGGGATACGCCCAGTACCAGACCTCCGAGGAGTACGCCGACAAGGCGCAGAAGCTGGCGCTGGAGGCGAAGAAGAAGGCGCTGGCCGCGACCGGCAAGCCGGTGGAGGCCCAGTGACGCGCCGTCCGGCCCTTCTCTCCGTGGCGCTCCTCGCCGCCTGCGCCTCGGGCGGGAAGCTCCTCACCAAGCAGGAGGTCATCCGGCAGGACATCGAGAAGGCCCGCAAGATGGGGGCCGAGCGCTGCGCCCCCAAGGAGCTGGCGCTGGCCGAGGCCAACGCCAACTTCGCCACGCATGACCTGGCCCTGGGGCAGGGGAGTCAGGCGGAGGACCACCTCAAGGTGGCCGAGGACAACATCCGCCGCGCCATCGATTCCTCCAAGGAATGCGCCCCCAAGCAGGTGACCATCGGCCAGGCGGCGCCGGTGCCGGTCATCGAGAAGCTCGAGCCCAAGGACACCGACGGCGACGGCGTCCCGGACGACATCGACCGCTGCCCGCTCGACCCGGAGGACAAGGACGGCTTCCAGGACGAGGACGGCTGTCCCGATCCCGACAACGACAACGACGGGATCGTGGACGCCATGGACGCTTGCCCCAACAACCCCGGCCCGCTTTCCAACCGCGGCTGCCCGGTGCTGGATCGCGACGGCGACGGCGTCCCGGACGACCAGGACAAGTGCCCCGACGAGCCCGGCCCCGCGCCCGACGGCTGCCCCAAGAAGTACGGCCTGGTGGTGGTCAAGAAGGACCGCATCGAGATCAAGCAGCAGGTGAAGTACCAGACCGCCAAGTTCAAGGTGCTGAAGGCGAGCTACCCCCTGCTGAACCAGGTGGTGCAGGTGCTGAACGACTACCCGAACATGCGGGTGCGCATCGAAGGCCACACCGACAACGTCGGCGGCGAGAGCCACAACCTGAAGCTCTCCCAGAAGCGGGCCGAGTCGGTGCGCGCCTACCTGATCGGGAAGGGCATCGCTGCCGACCGGCTCGAGACCGCCGGCTACGGCCTGACCCGGCCCATCGCCTCCAACCGCACCGAGAAGGGGCGGGCGCAGAACCGCCGCACCGAGTTCCACATCGTGTCGACGGGGGAATAGGAGCCCGTGCAGCCCGTAGGGCGTAGCGCCCCGGTTTTCGAGCTGCACGGGGGCCTTGGACGGTACCGGATACGGGGCGGCTGCCGTTCCGGACAGGGCTACGGCTGCCGTTCCGGTTACGGATGCCACTGCGGTCGCGATACTTGCGCCGCGGCGGCACCGCAGGCGGCGGCGGCTTCCGCAGCCGGAACCGGACCCGCATCCGGAGCCGCAGCCGGAACCGGAACCGCAGCCGAGACCGCCATCTACGCCCACGGGCTCCTAGGACTCCGGCAGCGCCGGCTCCTCGCCCTTCACGATCTCGCGGAGCACCACCGTCGCGTACGAGCCGGGCGGAAGCTCGAAGCGGGCGGCAAATCCCTCCGGGACTGGCTCGAGCTCGACGCTCAGCGGCAGGCGGGCCGCCCGCCTCGCCCCCTCGGCCTCGCCGCCGCCCCGCCGCGCGAAGTCCTCGAGCGCGATCCCCTCGGCCTCGAGCAGGCGCGCCTCGCGGGCCGCCGCCTCTCCGGCCGCGGGGGACAGCTTGTGGCCGAACATGGGACCGGCCGGCGAGATCTCGAAGCGCTCCAGGCGCGGCTGGTCCGCCACCGGGTCCTGACAGACGAAGAACCCGCCCGCCGGGAGCCGGCGCATCACGTCGCCGGGCAGCGCCCGGGCGAAGAGGCCATCGGCGATCCGCTGGGCGAGCCAGCGGTTGAAGAGCAGCGACTGGTAGGCAGAGATGCACAGGCGCCGCAGGAAGCGGTCGCGGGCGGCGCGCCGCACCTGGGGATCGTCGAGGCGACCCACCAGCAGGGTCCGCCCCACCGCGGCGTTGTCCCCCTCGGCCCCGAAGCGCTGCTGGCCGTAGAAGTTGGGGAGGCCGCGCGCCGCGAGGGCCCGGACGGCGTCGCGAGCCCGCTCGAGGTCACCGCCCTGCACCACCACCCGGAAACGGTTGCCGCGGAGGTGGCCGGTGCGGAGCTTGTTCTGGTGGCGCGCGATTTGAAGAACGCGGAACCCGTCGCCGCCGAGCGCCGCCGGGTCGGGGTCGGCGGATGACGGGAAGGAGAGCCACTGGGTGGTGAGCGCCTGCTTGTCCTTCAAGCCCGCGAAGCCGGCCTCGCGCTCGGGGACCGAGAGCGCCCTGGCGAGGGCCCGCACCACGTCGCGGGTGGTCCGGCCCCTCTTCTCCACCAGGAGCCACAGGTGCGGGCCCGACCCCTGTGGCGGGTAGGCGGGGATCTCCTCCACCTGGAAGTCCTCCGGGACGGCCTTGACGGATCCGCCGGAGCCGGGGAGGTCGGCGGTGAGGTACGGGAGGCGGGCCGGGTCCGGCGGCGGGCTCAGCGCAGCCCCTCCAGCGCCAGGAAGCGGCGCTTCACGCCCTCGCCGAGCGCATCGTCGGCCTCGCGGGGCAATCGCTCCCCGGCCAGGAAGAGGTAGAAGAAGGCGAGCTCGCGTAGCCCGTCGTGGAGCACGCGCGCCGGGTCGCCGGAGGGCTCGAGCTCGCGCAGCGCCGCGCCCTTCAAGGCGGACAGGTTCCCCAGCACCTGGTCGGCATCGACGCCACCGTCGGGCCTGGGCAGAACCAGCTTCCACAGCGGCGCGAAGCGGGTGGTGGCGTCGGTCAGGTAGTCCCGCACCCCCGCCAGCATGGGGTCGGCGCCGCCGTGGGCCGCCGCCGCGGCGAACACCTCGCGCAGCACCGCGTTCATGCCCTCGGCTACGGCGCCCAGGCGCTCGCGGGGCGAGGCCGGGGTCTCCGCCGCGACGTCGGCGGCCTCGAGGTAGCCGGCCTCGGCGAGGTGGTAGAGGATCTTGGTGGCGTCGAACTCGGAGAGGTGGGCCTCGCGGGCCACCTCGAGCACGCGCCGCCTGCCGTCCACCAGGTCGAGCAGGTCCAGCTCGGCGCGCTCGAGGCGGACGGCGCGGCGCGGCTCCCGGCGGTGCAGGAAGGCCTGCGGCCCGGGGATTCGGGCCCGGAACAGGCTCATCTCGTCGATGCGGCGGATCCCGTCCATGAGCAACGACTGCGTGTTCACCGAGAGCGGCGCGCCCGGCCGTTCGCCCTCGGCCTCGTCGGCCAGGTGGAACCATCCGGCCTCGGCCAGCAGGATGGCGTGGAACACCACCGTCACCTGCTCGTGGAAGCACTTCCACAGGTCCTTGGCCGCCAGGAGCCCGCGCTCGACGAGCACCCTGCCGATTGGGCGGCCGGCCTGGGCGGCCTCGGCGGCCTGGGCCTCGGTGAGGTAGCCGAGCCGCACCGCCACCTCCCCGATGCGCTCGCCCGGCGCCTCGGACTGGGCGCTGCGGACCTCGCCGTCCTTGAAGGCCACCGAGCGCTCCACCCCGCCCGTGCCCACGGTCAGCACCCCGGAGAGCTTGGACTGGTGGACGAAGGCCACCAGGTCCGCGATGGGAAAGCCGGACAGGTCTCCGGCCAGGCGGCAGCGCGGGCGCGGGGCGGGACCGGGGGCCGGCGGCGAGCGCAGCGCCAGGAGGAGGTCGGCGGCGGAGGGCAGGAGCGCGAAGCGGCCGGCCCGGTCGGCCATGGCCCGGCGGGCCTCCTCGCCGTGAGGCGCCATCCGGCCGTGGGCGTCGACGTCGAGGTAGAGGCGGGCCATCGCCGGCGAGGGGCTAGTCCCTGCCCCACCCCCCGTTGCGCCACTCCTCCTCGTCGCGCAGGGTGAACTCCAGGCTCTCCTCCGACATGTCGGGGAGGAGGAAGCGGCGGCCGTCGAAGAAGAGAGTGGGGGTGCCGGTGAGCCCGCCCGCCCGGGCCTCCTCCTGGGAGGCGAGGACGCGCCCCTTGTGGCGTTGGGTTTCCAGCGCCTTCTTGAGGTCGGCGGGATCTCCTCCCACCTCTCCGGCCATCTCGCCCAGCGAGGCGTCGTCGAGCGACGAGGGGCGGCTGAAGAGCAGGTCGTGCATGGGCCAGAACAGCCCCTTCTCGCGGGCCCATTCCGCGGTGAGCGCCGCCTCCACGGAGCGGGCGTGGCTCTGGATGGGGAAGGGCTTGTAGAGGAGCTTCACCCGGCCGGCGCGGGCCTTCACGAAGGCCTCCAGGCGCGTGCGGAGCATCTGGCAGTACGGGCAGGTGAAGTCGGAGAACTCCACCAGCGTGACCGGCGCCTTGGGATCGCCGAGCGGCGGGCCCCAGCTGGCGACGTCGAGCTTCGCCCGCTTGGGAGCGTCGAAGGAGGCGTAGTACTCGGTGAGCACCTTCTCGATCTGAGCCGGGGCGAGTCCCAGCCCGGCCAGGCGCGCCGCCAGTTGCGCCATGCGCGGAGCGTGGCGGCAGCCGGCGTGCTCCCGCAAGCACCCGGAGAGCGTGTGAGGACACCCGCAGTAGCAGAACGCGTCCTGGGCCACCCGCGCCGCCACCTCGCGCTGCGCCGGGGAGAGGGCCGACAGGTCCACGCCCGGGAGGAGCGACTCGGGGCTCGGCGAGGCCGGGTCGGCAGCGCGGGCGGCGCCGCCGAGCGAGACGACCAAGGCCAGTGCGAGGGCGACGGCGAACCGCTGGATCATCGTGTTCCCTGTGAGCAAAGGTGGGCGGAGTCTATCACGCCCCGCCGGGGGCCCCGGCCGTGCGGCCGGGCGCGGCCGGGGCTAGGATTCCCCCGACCATCCTAAGGAGGAAGGTTATGCGATTCACCGTCGTCGTCGCCCTCGCCTTGGCGCTCGCCGCGCCGGCTCGCGCCGACCGGGAGTCGAGCTGGCCGCGGTTGGCCCTGGCCGGCCCCTCCCTCGGGATGGCGCAGCCGGACCCCGGCCTCGTCAGCCGCCTGTCCATCGACACGTTGCTCATGGGGAGTGCCGAGGGCGGGAGCGGTGGCGGCCAGCGGCCCGAGCCCGTGCTGGCGCTGGTTCTGGGCATCATCCCCGGCTTCGGCCTGGGGCACTTCTACGCCGGCGCCAAGAAAGAGGCGACCACCTGGCTCATCATCGACCTGGCGCTCCTGGGCGGGAGCATCGTGATCTGGGTGCTGGCCGACAACCCGGTCGACGCGCTGGTGTGGATCGCCTGGATCGTGGAGCGGGGGTTCGAGGGGTACTTCGCCTTCAAGGCCGCCGGCGGCTCGAGCAGCGCCGCCGCGCCGGCACCGGGGTCGGGGGTCCTGGCCTCGCTCGACCCGCGCGCCACGCCGGCGACGAGGTCCCTGGACGCGCCCGACGCGCGCGCCGCACCGGCTTTCGCCCTCCGGTTCTGACGAGGACGGCCCGCTTGTCGCAGCGCCAGAGCCACCCGCGGTGACCTCGAGGCCGCTCGAGCGGGGCGCGGTGCGCAAGGATCCCGGCGGCCGGCTCCGGGTGGCGCTGGTGTACCCCAACGCCTGGCGGCTGGGGATGGCCAACCTCGGGCTGCACGCCGTCTACCGGATCGTCAACGACGACCCGCGCGCCCTGTGCGAGCGAGTCTTCCTCCCCGAGGCTCCGGGGGAGAAGGTGCGCTCGCTGGAGTCTGGCCGCCCGCTCTCCGACTTCGACCTGGTGGCCTTCTCGCTCTCCTTCGAGGAGGACTACGGCAACGTGCTGCGGGTGCTGGAGGGCGCCGGGCTCCCGCTCCGCGCGGCCGAGCGCGACGAGCGCTTCCCGCTGGTGGCGGCGGGCGGGATCGCGGTGCAGATGAACCCGGAGCCGGTGGCGCCCTTCTTCGACCTGTTCCTGGTGGGGGAGGGGGAGGAGCTCCTGCCCCCCTTCCTCGAGGCGGCGCGCGAGCTCGAGCTCGCCCGGCCGGACCGGGCCGCGGCGCTGGCGGCGCTGGCGCGGGTCCCTGGCGCCTACGTCCCCTCGCTCTACCGGGTGGAGTACTCCGACACCCGCGCCGGGGGCGGGTGGGTCACGGGCTTCCAGCCGCTCGGCGGCGCGCCCGAGCGAGTGCGGCGGCTCTACGTGGCGGACCTCCGCACGGTGGCCACCTCGCGGGTGGTGGACTCCCCCGAGGCCCAGTTCGGCGACCTGTTCCTCACCGAGGTGGCGCGCGGCTGCCTGTGGGGGTGCCGCTTCTGCGCCGCCGGCTTCGTCCAGCGCCCCTATCGCGAGGTGGACCTCGAGACCCTGCGCGCCGAGGTGCGCAAGGGGATGGAGCGCGGGATGCGGGTGGGCCTGGTGGGGCCCGACACCAGCGATTACACTGGCCTCGATCCGCTCACCTGCTTCATCTCCGAGGGCGGCGGGACCTTCAGCCCCTCCTCGCTCCGGGTGGACGCCATCACCCCCGAGCTGTCGCGGCGCATGGCCGAGGGAGGGGAGCGCTCCATCACCATCGCCCCCGAGGCCGGAACCGAGCGGCTGCGCCGGGTGGTGAACAAGGACTTCACGGACGACCAGATCGTCCGCGCCGCCGAGCACGCCCTGTCGCAGGGGATGCGCCACGTCAAGATGTACTTCCTGTGCGGACTCCCCACCGAGACCGAGGAGGACGTGCTCGGCATGGCCCGGGTGGCGCGGCGCATCCGCGAGGAGGTGATGCGTCCGCGGGCCCGGCAGACCGGGCGCATGGGGCGCCTCACGCTCTCGGTGAATCCGTTCGTCCCCAAGCCGTGGACTCCCTTCCAGTGGGTTCCCATGCAGGAGGAGGGCTGCCTGGAGGAGAAGCGCCGCCTGCTCTCGCGGGAGCTGCGCCCGGACGGTATCGAGCTCGACTTCTTCCCGCCGCGGGAGGCCTTCCTCCAGACCCTGCTCTCGCGCGGCGACCGGCGAGCCGCCGACCTGCTGGAGCTGGCCCACCGCGAGACCGGCGGCGACCTCAGGAAGGCCCTCTCCCGCTGGCCCCACGATCCGGCCTTCTTCGTGACGCGGGAGGCGTCCCAGGAGGAGCGGCTCCCCTGGGACTTCATCGATCAGGGGCTCGAGAAGGCCTTCCTGGGCCGCGAGCTCAGGCGGGGCGTGGGCGCGAAGCTCACGCCCAAGTGCGCCCTGCAGACCTGCCGGGCCTGCGGGCTCGACTGCGCCGACCACCCGGAGCTGGCGCTTCCATAGCTAGCTAGCGCTGCGGGCTAGTATGGTGCGCCCGTGAGCCACGAGGAGGCGATGGGCGAGGCCCTGGCCCTGGCCCGCCAGGCGGCGGAGGCCGGTGAGGTGCCGGTGGGGGCGGTGGCGGTCTTCGAGGGGCGGGTGGTGGGGCGGGGGAGGAACGCCCGCGAGGGCGCCCGCGACCCGACCGCGCACGCCGAGCTCCTCGCCATCCAGGAGGCGGCGCGGGCGCTCGGCCGCTGGCGGCTCAGCGGGGTCACGCTGTACGTCACCCTCGAGCCGTGCGCCATGTGCGCCGGGGCCATGGTCCTGGCCCGCATCGACCGGCTGGTCTACGGCGCCGCCGACCCCAAGGCCGGGGCGGTCGGCTCGCTCATGGACCTGTCCCAGGACGTCCGCCTGAACCACCGCTTCCCGGTGGAGCGCGGAGTGCGGGGCGAGGAATGCGGGCGGGTGCTGCGGGCGTTCTTCGAATCGAGGCGGTAGCCGCCCGGGCCGCTTGGGGGCCTCCACGGTGCCGGCGCTCTCGCGGCCGGGCGGCTGCTCGCCCACCTGGCTCGCCCGGGCTTGGCTCACGCAGGGAAATCGGTTAGATCCGCGCGCGGAGAGCTGGCCGAGCTGGTCGAAGGCGCCTGACTCGAAATCAGGTGTACCGGGAACGGTACCGGGGGTTCGAATCCCTCGCTCTCCGCTCATTGACGAGGAGGATCGGCGAGCGCAGGCCCACGGCAAGGGCGACCGCAGGGTAGGCGGATGAGCCTGCCCCGGAGCGAGCGGGGGATTTGGGGGAGCGCAGGCTCCCCCGGACCCCTCAGGCCGTGTCGCGCGGAGCGAGCGCGTCCGTTCCACCTGCCTCGCCCCTCCTCTTCGCCACCAGCAGGAGGAGGTTGCCGAAGGGATGCCGCCAGTAGCGATGGGGCACGAGGCGCGACAGCGCATGCGCCAGGCGGAAGGAGATCGCCGCCAGGAACGGCGTCAGGAAATGGCTGGTCGTCTTGAGGCGCACCTCGAACTCGTCGAGGAACGGCGGGTGGAGCTGCCGCAGCTTGCGCTCGATGGAGAAGTAGCTGAACTTCGTGACGTGCTGCTCCTGGTACTTCACGTCCGAGAAGCGGTCGAGGATGACCTCCAGCAGGGGCCAGGTGCTCGCGTAGTTCGGGGTGGTGAGGACGAGCTGCCCGCCGGGCCGGAGCAGGCGGGCGGCCTGGCGGAGGAGCACGTCCGCATCCTCGGCGTCGAGATGCTCGATCACCTCGATGGCGGTGATGCAGTCGAAGGAGTCGCCCATCGACTCGAGGTCGGCGAGGCTCTCGAGGTGACGGAAACGGCGGAACTCGGTCCCGTAGTGAGCGCGCGCGTAGTCGATCTGGCCCCGGAGGATGT
This sequence comes from Anaeromyxobacteraceae bacterium, assembly GCA_035762305.1. Taxonomy (GTDB): domain Bacteria; phylum Myxococcota; class Myxococcia; order Myxococcales; family Anaeromyxobacteraceae; genus DASTPH01. The sequence goes on along the minus strand of DASTPH010000114.1, from coordinate 45,234 downwards.
CGACGCCGAGCTGGCGCCCGAAGCGGTCCGGGCCGATGATGGAGAGGAACGAGCCGGCGAAGCAGCCGATGTCGAGGATGGCGCGGTCGGCTCCGGTCTCGAGGCAGTCGAGCACGCGCTCGAACTTGGCGAGGTGCCAGAGGCGGCGGACGGGGTTCCCGCCTCGCAGCACCGAGTCGTAGAAGCCGACCGGTATGGCGCTGTAGTCGAATCCCCCTGCGCCCATTTCGCCTCGGAGTGGCCCCCGTTACCGGCGGCACGAGCCCTTGTCAAGGCGGAACCGCAGCTCTCGCTGCGGCGTTTCCTCGCGGACGAAGGCCGCGCCGCGGGTGAGAGTGCCCCCGCCGTCCTCACGGGGTAGTGGGGCTCGGAGATGACCACGGGACGCGCCAGCCAGGTTCCGCTCGCCTCCGTCGTCCTGGTCGCGGCGACCGCGCTGCTGGCCAACTTCGCGCGGATGCAGCAGCTCGGGCTGTACGAGGATGACTACTGGTCGATCGCGCCACACCTCGGCGAGCCGGTGAGCCACCTCCTCGGGACCCTTGTCTCCAACTTCACCACCTGGCCGACCGGGCGCCCCCTGAACCACTTCCTCCCCGTGTTCCTGTCCAGGATGGGGTCCAGGTTGGGCGGGCTGGAGGGCGCGTACGGACTCGCCGCCGCCTGGCTCGCCCTGAACGGAGGCCTGGTCTACGCCATCGTGAGGCGCCTCACGTCGGAGCAGGCCGGCGTCGTGTCCGCGATGGCCTACCTGCTCTTCCCGGCCGACTCGACGAAGACCCTGCTGGTGCACGCCGCCCATGTGCAGGGGGCGATGACCTTCCTCCTCCTCGGGGTCTGGCTCTGGCTGCGAGGCGGGAGGTGCCGCGCCGCCAGCTACCCGGTGGCCGCCCTTTCCCTGCTCTCCTACGAAACGGCCTTTCTGCCCTTCCTCGGCGTTCCGCTCCTCCGCGCTCCCGATCGGCGGACCCTGCTCCGGACGCTGGGGATCCACCTCGCCGCCTGTGCCGGGATCGTGGCTGCGATCGCCGCCATCCGGTTCGCGACCGGGGACGTCCGGGCGATCGACGCGGCTGGAAACCCGGCGAGGACGCTGTACCGGATGACGACCTCCCTCTTCCTCGGTCCCCTCACCAGCGGATGGTCCCTGCTGGCATCCGCCCTCGCAGGCTGGCGTCAGGTCGACGCGCTGGCCGCCCTGGACGCTGCGTTCCTGGTCCTCGGCTTCGGAGCGGTGTTGCAGGCGATCCGGTGGCGCGATTCCATGGGGCACGGCGCGCCGGAGCGCGCCTCACCCGCCCTCGAACGGGTCGCCGCCGACCAGCCCTCCTGGTCGTGGCTCGTCGCCGGCGCGGTCCTCGTTTGGGCGGGGAGCTACGCGCTCGTGCTCACGAACTACAACTACCCGCCCACCCAGACCGTCGGCCGTCTCACCTCCACCCACGTCGCGGCCGGCTGGCCGGTGAGCCTCCTGCTGGGTGCGCTGTTCGAGGGCGCTCGACGCCGCAGCCGGCGCTGGTCCTGGGCGGCGGCCGTGCTCTTCGCCGCGTGGCTCGCGAGCATGGTCACCTACCACCATCACCTCCAGCGCGAGTACGTGAGCGCCTGGAGGCAGCAGCAGCGCTTCTGGAAGGACGTCATGGCGCTCGCGCCGGACGCGGGTCCAGGCTGGGCGGTGATCGCCGAAGGCATCCCCGCCCCGAGCACGCCCGTGATCTACGCGAACTCCTGGGCCGACTACTGCACCTACGCGCTGATCTTCCCGGAACGCCTCGACGAGCGCCGCCCCGCCTTCGGCCACCTCGGCTATCTCGGCCAGCTCATCCAATTCCGCCGCGACGGAGAGCGGGTCACCTGGCGCCCCCGGTGGTGGGACGGCCCGTTCGAACCCATCGATCCCGCCAGGCTCGTCCTCCTTCGCGACGAGAAGGGCGCCCTGAGGAGGGTGAACCAGATCGAGACGCCGGTGGGCAGGCTGGTGGCCACGGCGCCCTGGCCCGCGCCGGCGCGCCCGCAATGGCCCGACACGCCCGTGTCGCGACTGCTCTTCCCGGAGCGGTTCCGGTGAGACCGGGCTGGCGCGGCGATTCGTCCGGTGGAGCCGGCGGGGTCGGCGGGTAAACCCAGTGCCGCTTGCCGTGGCTCGACGGCCGGATGTAGAAGAAGGCCCGTCGTCCCTCGCCGACCCAGACCCGACCCCGGCAGCACCGCCTGACCGAACTGCCACCGCCGCCCAGCCGTCGACGAGCCATGCAGAAGCGGTGGCAAGGCAATAGGATTCGACGAACACAGCCATGGAGAGGTGACCGAGCGGCCGAAGGTGCACGACTGGAAATCGTGTGTCCGCCCAAAAGGTGGACCGTGGGTTCAAATCCCACCCTCTCCGCCAGATAGAGGGGAGCGAGCACTTCCCGATTGAGATGCCGGCCCAGAATCCTCGGGCGACGCGAAGGTCTCCGAACCCCGCCAGGCCCGGAAGGGAGCAACGGTAGGAGGTCTTCCGTGCGCCCGGGGATTGTGGGCCGGCTCTTTCAAAGTGCCCCCAAAGCTGTTACCTGAACCCGGTTCCTCCCGAGAGCCCGACGATGGGATACCTGGTCCTCGCCCGCAAGTACCGCCCGCAGACCTTCGCCGAGATGGCCGGCCAGGAGCACGTGGTCCGCACCCTGGCCAACGCGCTCTCGGCGGGGCAGCTGGCCCACGCCTTCCTCTTCACCGGCCCGCGCGGAGTGGGCAAGACCACCGCCGCCCGGCTGCTGGCCAAGGCGGTCAACTGCGAGCGGGGCCCCACCCCGAGCCCCTGCGGGCGCTGTCCGGCCTGCGTCGAGATCGCCGAGGGGCGGAGCGTGGACGTGGTGGAGATCGACGCTGCCTCCAACACCGGGGTCGACAACGTCCGCGACATCGTCGACTCGGTGAAGTACCGCCCGGCGCGCGACCGCTACAAGGTGTTCGTGGTGGACGAGGTCCACATGCTCTCGCAGGGGGCCTTCAACGCCCTCCTGAAGACGCTGGAGGAGCCGCCCGGGCACGTGGTCTTCGTGCTGGCCACCACCGACGTCCACCGGGTGCCGGAGACCATCCTCTCCCGCTGCCAGCGCTTCGACTTCCGGCGCCTCTCGCTCTCCCAGATCGTGGAGCAGCTGCGCAAGGTGGTGCAGGCCGAGGGGATGAAGGTCTCCGACGGGTCGCTGGCCCTCCTGGCCCGCGCCGCCGAGGGCGGCATGCGCGACGCCCTCTCGCTCCTGGACCGGGTGCGAGCGGCGGTGGGGGAGTCTCCCGACGACGCCGCGGTGGCCGAGGCGGTGGGGGCGGTGGACGCCGCAGCGGTGGGGCGCGTGGCCTGGGCCCTCCTCCGCCGCGACGGGGCGGGGCTCCTGGCCGAGCTGGCGGCGCTCCACGAGCGCGGCCAGGAGATGCGGCGGGTGGCCGAGGAGGTGGTGCGGCGCCTGCGCGACCTCACCGTGGCCAGGCTCGCGCCGGGAGTGGCGCTCGACCTCGCCGATGCCGAGCGGGCCGAGGTGGAGGCCCAGGCCGCCGCCGCCGACCCGGCCCAGCTGGCGCGGCTCTTCGACGTGGTGCAGCGGGCGGTGGCGGAGGTGAAGCTCTCCGATCAGCCGCGCTACACCCTGGAGGTGTCCCTGCTCAAGGCGGCGCTGCTCGCGCCCGGCGCGGAGGTGGCCGAGCTCATCGCCCGGGTCGAGGCGCTGGCGGATGAGCCCTCTCCCTCCGGGAAGGGGCAGCCCTCTCCCTCCGGGAGAGGGCGCTCGGAGTCCACAGGCACCGCGGAGGGTGAGGGCGTCCGCCCATCGGCGACGTCCAGCCAGCCCTCTCCCTCCGGGAGAGGGCACTCGGAGCCCACAGGCACCACGGAGGGTGAGGGCGTCCGCCCATCGGCGACGCTGACGGACGACCCCGCGCTCCCCCTGGGCGATCGCTGGCGGGCGGCGGTGGCCGAGGTGGAGCGCGCGAGCCCGGCGGTCGCGCCCCAGCTCAAGCAGGGGGCGCTGCTCCGGCTGGCGGAGGGGGAAGTGGTCCTGCAGTTCGCGGACGGCACGAGCTTCCCCGCCTCCGTGGAGCGCAAGCGCGCCGACATCGAGGCGGCGCTGGGCCGCTTCTTCGGCCGCCCCACCCGGCTGGTGCTGAAGGTGGGGCCGGCCGCGCCCGCCGCCGCCGAGGTGCCGGCGACCTCCCTGGCGGCGGTGGAGCAGGCCGAGCGCGAGGCCCGGAGCTCGCGCCTGGCCGAGGCGGCCCGCGGCCACCCCAACGTCCAGGAGGCGGCGCGGGTGCTGGGGGCGGACGTGGCCAAGGTCGAGGAGCTGTGACCGGTGGCGGTGGCCGATCCCATCGCCCGGCTGGTGAAGGAGCTGGCCCGCCTCCCCGGGATCGGGGAGAAGACCGCCCAGCGCCTGGCCTTCCACGTGCTGGAGGCGGGCCCGGCCTACGCCGAGGCCCTGGCCTCGGCCATCACGGGGGTGGTCCGCGACGTGCGCACCTGCTCCAGCTGCCAGACGCTCACCGATCGGGACCCGTGCGCCATCTGCCGGGACGACCAGCGGGACGGCCGGCTCGTGTGCGTGGTGGAGGGGGTACCAGACCTGCTGGCCATCGAGCGCACCCACGAGTTCCGCGGGCGCTACCACGTGCTGCACGGCGCGCTCTCGCCGCTCGACGGCGTGGGCCCGGGCGACCTCACGGTGCGGGAGCTCTTGCTGCGGCTGGAGCGGGAACCCGCCGACGAGGTCATCGTGGCCACCAACCCGGACGTGGAAGGAGAGGCCACCGCCCTGTACTTGGTGAAGCTCCTCAAGCCACTAGGAGTGAAAGTGAGCCGCATCGCCCAGGGCGTGCCCATGGGCGGGGACCTCGAGTACGCCGACCAGGTGACGCTGGCCCGCGCGCTGGCCGGACGGCGCGAGCTGTGACCGGCCCCGGCCCGACCAGCCATCCAGGCGCGAGGGACGCGCGATAGCGCGAGCCCGTACCTCGAGTCGCGGGATTGCTAAGGCCCCGGTTCCCTGGTATTCGGGCCGGTGGAGCCGTCCATCCTCGGAGAGCCCATAAGCCCATGAATTCCGGTCTGGTGATGTACGAGGAGGAGTACCGGATCATCTCCGGGATCTGCGATCGCCTGACCCGAGACGCCAACGCCAAGGTCGTCTTCCTCGTCGACAAGAACGGCCAGCTCATCGCGGCCAGCGGTCAGGCGCAGAACCTCGACACCACCTCGCTGGCCTCGCTCACCGCCGGTAACGTGGCGGCCATGGGCGGGCTCGCCAAGCTCATCGGCGAGAAGGAATTCCCCAACCAGTTCCACGAGGGGGAGCGCGAGTCGCTCCACATGAGCATCGTGGGCGGGCGGGTGGTCCTGGTGGTCATCTTCGACGCCAAGAGCTCGCTGGGGCTGGTGCGGCTCAGGGTGAAGAAGGCTGGAGAGGAGCTGGCCAGGGTCTTCGACCAGCTGGCCCGGAAGCAGGCGACGCCGGGGGCGCAGAGCCCCTTCGCCGAGATCACCGACGACGACATCGACAACTTGTTCAGCCAGTAACCGCCGCCGCCGCCTGCCATGAGCTTCATCAACTACAGCTCGCGCGAGATCAACTGCAAGATCGTCTACTACGGGCCTGGCCTGTGCGGGAAGACCACCAACCTCCAGTACGTGTACGCCAAGACCAACCCCGAGGCGAAGGGCAAGATGATCTCCCTCGCCACCGAGACCGAGCGGACCCTCTTCTTCGACTTCCTGCCCCTCTCGCTCGGCGAGATCCGCGGCTTCAAGACGCGCTTCCACCTCTACACGGTGCCGGGCCAGGTCTTCTACGACGCCAGCCGCAAGCTCATCCTGAAGGGCGTCGACGGGGTGGTCTTCGTGGCCGACTCCCAGATCGAGCGCATGGAGGCGAATCTGGAGTCGGTGGACAACCTCCGGACCAACCTGGCCGAGCAGGGCTACAGCCTGGATCGCGTCCCCTACGTGGTCCAGTACAACAAGCGCGACCTGCCCAACATCGCCACCGTCGACGAGCTGCGCCGCCTCATCAACCCCCGGTACGTGCCGGAGTTCCAGGCGGTGGCCCCCACCGGCGTGGGGGTGTTCGACACCCTCAAGGCGGTGGCCAAGCTGGTGCTGACCGAGCTCAAGAAGGGCGGGAGCTGACTCAGCCGCTACCGAGGCGCATCCGCGGCGGCAGTGGCTTCGGGAGCCGCAACCGCCGAACCAGCATCCGCAACCCCGACCGCAACGGCAGCCGCGACCGAACCGCTGCGCACGGGCTGACCGACCGCCGCTCCCTCTGGTATTGTAATCGCTTGGCCGTTGGTTCTGCGGACGATTCCATGGAAGCGAGGGTGGCCGTGGCACGCTTCGTCATCGCGCTCACGTTGGTCCTGCCGGGGCTCCTGCCTGGCGCGGCGCTGGCCCAGAAGTCGATGGTGGCGCCGACCATGGAGCTGCCCGGCACGTCGCAGCCGCCTGCCCAGCCGCCGCGCCCGACCGCCCCCGAGAAGGCCGCTCCCACCGCCGCGGCGCCCGCGGCCGCCAAGCCGGCGGCGGCGCCGGCCCCGGCCGGCCAGACCGCCGACGAGCAGGCCGACCTCAAGGTGAGGACGCTGGAGGAGCGCGTCAACGACCTCAAGGAGAAGATCTTCCGCACCAAGGCGCGCCTCATGAACCTGCAGGAGATGGTCATCGGCGGCGACATCACCGCCGGCGCCAAGGCGGTGCTCCTCCACCGCAACGAGATGGGCTCGTCCTTCGTGCTCGAGTCGGCGGCCTACGCCCTCGACGGGGCCCCCATCTACACCAAGGTGGACCAGGAGGGGGACCTCGACAAGCGCGAGGAGTTCGAGATCTTCAACGGCCGCATCGTTCCCGGCAATCACAAGGTGTCGGTGAAGCTGGTCTACCGTGGACACGGCTACGGGGTCTTCAGCTACCTGGAGGGGTACAAGTTCAAGGTGCAGTCCTCCCACACCTTCACCGCCGAGGCGGGGAAGGTCACCAACATCAAGGTGGTGGGGTTCGAGAAAGGCGGATTCACCACCGACCTCAAGGATCGGCCCGCCGTCCGCTACGACATGGACGTGCAGGCCGAGCAGGCGGGCAAGAAGGCTCCTGTGAAGTGACCGCGCGGCGGCTCCAGCTCGGGCTCGCCGCGGCCGCCTTCTGGGCGGCCGCGCTGCCATCCGGCGCGCGGGGGGCCCCCGCCGGCGACCCCGAGCGCCGGCTGGCGGAGCTGCGGGCCGAGCTGCAGCTCATGGAGCAGGAGCACGGGAAAGGCGACGAGCCGGCCGCCCAGCGGGCGCGGCGCAAGTTCTCGGAAGGGGAGAGCCAGTTCCAGCTCGGAGACTGGGCCCACTCCGTCGTCCTGCTCCACGAGGCGGTCGACGACCCGGCGTTTCGCGGCTCGCGCGACCACGCCACCGCGCTCTACTACCTGGGCGAGTCGGCCTTCCAGCAGGGCGACCTGTACACCGCCCGAGGGTATTTCCGCCAGGTGACGGCCGATCCCAGGGCACGATTCCGCCGCGAGGCGCTCACCCGGCTGCTCGATCTGGCGTTGCGCCTGGGAACCCTTTCCGCGGTGGACGCGCTCCTCGCCGAGGGCGAGCGGACCTTCGCCGGCGCGCCGCCGCCCGAGTTCCGCTACCTCGCCGCCAAGGCCACCTGGCGCCGCCGCGACCTGGACCCGGCCGCGCGCGCCGCGCGGGCGCTCCGGGCGTTCGCCGAGGTCCCCCCGCCCTACCACCTCGCGGCCGCCTACTTCCGGGGAGCCATCCAGGTGGAGGCCATGAACCTCCCCGCCGCCGCCGAGGCCTTCGAGGGATGCGCCCGCCTGGCCGCGGCCGATGCCGCCCAGCGCCAGATCCGCGAGCTGTGCCAGCTGGGGCTGGGCCGGGTCTACGCCGAGATGGGACGCTACCCGGAGGCCATCGACCGCTACCAGGAGGTCCCGCGGGAATCGGGTCACTTCGAGGAGGCGCTGCACGAGATGGGCTGGACGCTGGCTCGCGCCGGGCGCTACCAGCAGGCGCTCCGCATGACCTCGCTCATGGCCGAGCTCGCTCCGCGGAGCGCCCTGGCCCCCGAGAACGCCATCCTGCAAGGCCACCTGCAGCTCAAGCTGGGGCGTTACCCGGACGCCGTCGACAGCTACCGACAGGTCACCCAGCGATACGGGCCGGCGCTCGACCAGGTGGACGCCGTCCTGGCCCGGAGCCGGGACGCGACCCGGTGCTTCGACGAGATCGTCGGGCGGGGCGACCCGGCGCCCGACTCCCCCGCCCTCCTGCCGCCGGTGGCGGCGAGGTGGGCCGGGGCCCAGCCCGAGATGGCTCGGGCCCGCGCGGTGCTGACCGATCTCGATGGCGCCAGCCGCGACCTCGCCGAGGGCCAGGTCGTGGCCGACCGGCTCGAGGTGCGGCTCTCCCGCGGCGACGGGCTGGACGCCTTTCCCCGGCTCCAGAATGGGTGGGCCCGCGCCGATGCCATCGAGAACGGGGTGGCCTTGCTGGACGGGGACCTGGCGGGCGCGGCCGAGGCGATGGCGCTCGAGGAGAAGTCGCCGAGTCCGGAGCGCCGGGCGGCCGTGGAGCGGGCGCGGGCCTCCCGGCTGGCGCTCGAGCCCCGCGCGCGCCGCCTGCCGCGCACCGGCGCCGAGGCCGTGGCGCGCCTCGACGCCATCCGGGCCCGCTTCGCCGAGATTGACCGGGCCGCCTTCCGCCTCGGATACGACCTCGAGTCGGCCAAGGCGGCCCTGGCGGGGGCGCAGGCCTCGCTCGCGGCGATCGGCGACGACTCGGCGGGCGGCGCCCGACGGCGCGCTGAGGTCCTGGACGAGATGCGCCGGCACCGGGAAGCGATGGCGGGCTACGAGCGGGCCCTGCGGCGCCTGCGGCAGGACGCGGCGGTGGCCGCCGACGCCATCGCCGGGCACGAGGGCGCCGCCGGCGACGCCGCGGTGCGGGAGGGCTACCGGCGGGCGGTGGCGGCGTCCTGGGAAGCGCTGGGCCGCGCCGGAGGGGCGCTCGGCGTGCCAGACCGGGAGCGCCTGGAGTGGATGGGGCGGATGCGCTCGCGCTTCCCGGAGCTCGTGAGCCGGGCGGCGCGCCTCAAGGAAGGGCTGCGGGGCGCGGCGCGCGCGGCGGCGCCGGGCCTCCGGGCCCGAGTGCAGGGGGAACGGGAGCGCATGGCCCAGCAGCTTCGCGACCTGGCGCGGGTGCAGAAGGAGTCCGAGGAGGTCCTGGGGCGCGTCGCCACCCAGTCGCTGCGAGCCGTTCGCAAGCAGTTCCACGAGCTGGTCCAGCGGGCCGACCTCGGCCTGGCCGACGTGTCCTGGCAGCGCAAGCGGGCGTGGCTCGACACCATCCAGGAGCTCTCCACCGCCAAGGCCGCGGACCTCTCGGCCCTGGAGGAGGAGTTCGGGAGCCTGCTGCGGGAGGTACAGTAGCGTGGCGCGTCCCGCCGGCGCCGCGCTCGCCGCCCTGGCGGCGCTGTGGGTCGGTCCCGCCGCGGCGGCGCCTCCCGAGGCCGCGGCCCCGGCGAGCGGGTACACCTCCTGCCTGGAGCGCGGCGCGACGCCGGCGGCGCGGGGCGCCGAGGAGCGCCGGCGTGCGCCCGCCGAGCGGACGGTGCGGGAGCGGGACCTCGAGGAGGCCGCCGAGTGGACGCGGCGCTTCGACGAGCTGACCCAGGAATACCGGAAGGAGATCCAGCTCCTGATGGAGCAGAAGTACCAGGAGCGGCGGCGCTTCCTCTCCGAGAGCTACGAGCGGGCCATCCAGGACCTCGAGGTCCTGGAGCGAAAGGAGCTGAAGGAGGCCATCGCGCAGCACGAGGCGCTCCTCGCCCGCTACCCGGACGACCCGCGGGTGGTTCCGGACGCCATGCTCCGCCTGGCCGAGCTGTACTCGGAGCGGTCCAACGAGGAGTACGCCCGGCGGCTCGCCGCCTGGCGCGAGCAGGAGCGGAGCGCGGCGGCCGCGGGGCGCGAGCTGACCCGCGTGCCGGTGAAGGACTACGCCCCCTCCATCGCGCTCTACCGGCGGATCATCGCCAGGTACGGGAACGCCCCCTTCCTCCACGCCGTCTACTACCTCCTCGGCTACTCGCTGGGCGAGACGGGGGAAGGCGAGCAGGCGCGCCGCGTCTTCCTGACCCTCGTCGATCGGTATCCGCAGAGCCCCTACGTGCCCGAGGCCTGGGTCCGCCTCGGCGACTGGTACTTCGACGAGGGCAAACCCGGCTCCTTGCGGCGCGCGGCCGAGGCGTTCTCGAAGGTGCAGGCCCACCCGGACCACCCGCTCTACCCGCGCGCCACCTACAAGCTGGGCTGGACCCAGTATCGCCTGGACGAGTTCGCCCGCGCCGTGGACGCCTTCGTGAAGCTGCTCGACTTCTACGTCAAGCAGTCGCAGAAGAGCGGCCGCCCGCCCACCGGCGAGGTCTGGCCCGAGGCCGTCCAGTACACGGCCGTCAGCTTCTCCGACCGGCGCTGGGGCGGCCCGGCGAAGGCCCGCCTCTACTTCGAGTCCCTGGGCGGCCGGCCCTACGAGGCCGAGGTCTACCAGCGGCTGGGCGACGTCCTCTTCGACGAGACCCGGTACGCGCAGGCGGTGGAGGCCTACCAGCTAGCCCTCGCCAGGAGCCCGCTCTCCCAAGACGCCCCGCGCATCCAGGCCAGGATCGTCATCGCCTGGCAGCGCGACCACCGCGCCGACCGGGAGGCGGACGCCCGCGAGCGACTGGTGACGGCCTACGACGAGCACGGCGCCTGGTGGCAGGCCAACCAGGCCGCCCCCGACCTCCTGAACGAGGTCCGCGACCTCCGCGAGAAGGGCCTGATGGTCGCCGCCGCGACCCACCACGCCCAGGCCCAGGCCCACAAGAAGGCGGGGAAGCTCGACCTGGCGATCCCGGAGTACCGCCAGGCGGCCCGGGTCTACGGCGCGTACCTGTCCAGGTTCCCGCATTCCCTGAACGCGTACGACATGACCTACCGCCAGGCCGACTGTCTCTACAACTCGGGGGACTTCGCACGGGCCGCGCAGGCCTACGCCGACGTGCGCGACGACCCGGCCGGCACCGCGCACCTCGCCGAGGCCGGCCTGTCGGCGGTCATCTCCTGGGAGAGCGAGGTGGCGCGGTTGCGCGCCGCCGGGCAGCTGCCGGACCGCAAGCCGCTGCGCTCCACCGAGCGACCGGCCGGGGAGGTGCCCCGGCCGGAGGCGTTGCCCCCGGCGCTGGTCGAGCTGGTGCGCGCCTCGGATGCCTTGCTGGCGAAGATCCCCCAGCACCCCAGGGGGCCGGCCATCGCCTACAAGGCGGGCGAAGTCTTCTACGCCCACGACCAGTTCGAGGAGGCGCGCTGCCGCCTCGAGGAGGTGATGGCCCGCTGGCCCAGGGCGGAGGTGGCCCAGTACGCCGCCAACCTGGTCATCGAGTCCCACCTGGCCGTGAAGGACTGGGCGGCGGTGGAGACGGCGGCGGCGCAACTTCAGAAAACGGAGGTGGCCTCGAGCCCGCAGCTCGACGCCTCGCTGCAGAAGTTCAAGCTGGGCGGGCGCTTCAACCGCGCCACGCAGCTCATGGAGCAGAAGCAGTACCAGGAGGCGGCGCGGCTCTTCGCTGCGCTGGTGGCCGAAGACCCCAGGCACGAGTTCGCCGACAAGGCCCTCTACAACGCGGCCAGCTGCCTCGAGTCCGCCCGTCGCTTCGAGAGCGCGCTGCGGCTGTACGAGCGGGTCCAGGCCGAGTACCCGGGCTCGCCCTTCGCCGACGACGCGCTCTTCCGCGTGGCCTGGAACGCCGAGAACACCTACGACTTCGACAAGGCGGTGGATCGCTACCTGTTGCTGGTGGATCGCTACCCCGGGTCCAGGCATCGCAAGGACGCCCTCTACAACGCCGCCCGCTCGCTGGAGAACCTCCAGCGGTACGACGCCGCGGCCGGCGCCTTCGCCCGCTACGCCCGGCTCTACCCCGCCGCCGAGGACGCGGCCCGCACCCAGTACCACGCCGCCCTCATCTACGAGAAGACCCGGGAGTGGCCGCGGGTGGTGAAGGGCATGCAGGACTTCCGCAGCCGCTTTGCGCGCTCCACCGAGGCGGAGCTCCTGGTGCAGTCCCACCTCGAGACCGCCGGCGCCTGGCGGGAGCTCGGGAACGAGAAGGCCGCCCGGCAGGGCTACCGGGCCACCGTGGCCGAGTTCCGCAAGCGGGGGCTCGACCCCGAGGCCCAGCCGGCCGCGGCCGCCGCCGCCGCCGAGGCGCAGTTCCGCCTGGCCGAGATCGAGTTCCAGCGCTACGACCGCATCCAGCTCCCGGCCACCGCCGACCAGGGGAAGCTCAAGTCGGCGCTGCAGAAGAAGCTCGGCGAGCTCAGGAAGGTGGCGCCGCTCTACGACGAGGTGAAGGGCTACCAGCGGCCGGACTGGACGCTGGCCGCTTTCTACCGGCAGGCGTACTCGCTGGAGCGGCTGGCGCAGACGCTCTACGACGCCCCGCCGCCCCCCGAGTTCAAGAGGAAGGGGCGGGAGGAATACCTGGCCGCCTACCAGGACCGGCTGGCAGAGTACGCCCAGCCCTACGAGGAGCGCGCGGTGGAGGTGTACGTCCAGGCCTTGACCGCCGCGCGCGAGTTGCACGTGAAGAACGAGTGGACCCGCAAGATCAACGAGTCGCTGGCGCGCTACCGTCCCAGGGAGTACCCGGTCCTGAAGGAGCCCAAGGGCCGGCTGCTCCTCGAGGATCGGGCGCCGGCCCCGCTGGTCGCCTCGCCCGAAGGGGCGGGGCCGGCGGGGGCGGTGGCGCGGACCGGCCCCACCGCTCCGACGCCTCCGGACGCGGCGGGCCAGGCCGGGGAGACCCCGGCCGACAAGGGAGGCGACACGACCCGCAGCACGAGCGAGACGAGGAGACCATGACCCCCACCCCCCGCATCACCCTGCTGGCCGCGCTCGCCATGACCGCCTGCGCCACCGCCGGCGGCGGCAAGAGCTCGCGCTTCATGCAGGCGGATCACGCGCCTCCCGGCCTGGCCCAGTTCACCGAGGAAGGGGAGCGCGCCATCCTCCAGGAGGGCTTCTCCCATGCCGAGCGCTCCGAGCAGGCGGCGCGGGCCGGGAACACGGACCAGTCGCGGGCCGAGGGCCGGGCCGCGGCCGACATCTTCGGCAGGTTCGCCGACAAGTTCACCTCCAGCGAGTGGCGACTGGTGATGCGGGCCATGGCCACCGACCTCTATCTGCGCTCGCAGGACTTCGACAAGGCTGGGGCCCAGGCGCAGAAGCTGTACGACGACCCGGAGGCCAACGACGTCAGCAAGGCCATCGCCACGCGCAACGCCGCCGGCGCCTGGCAGGTGGTGGCCGTCAGCGAGGCGCGGGCCGGCAGGATCGACCCGCCCCGCTTGGTCCCGGCCGACAAGCGCCAGGGACAGGACCCCAAGCCGCGCGTGCCCCCCGACCCCTGGAAGCGATTCATCGAGAACGCCGATCGCTACCAGGCGCTGCGCCAGGCCGACCCGCTGGCGAAGCTGCCCCTGGCCGAGGCGCGCCGGCGCGGCGGCGTCGACCCGGCCGAGTTGGCCAACATCGCCGCCCAAGTCGAGTTCGGCTACGACAACATGGAGGATGCCCGCCGCCGCTACGAGGCCATCATGCAGACCTGGCCCTCCCGGGCCGACATCCTCGAGAGCGCGGTGCCCTATTACCTGGAGACGTTCCTGGTGAAGAAGGACGACGCCGGCTACGACGCGGCGGTCGCCAAGACCCTCGCCCTCCTGAAGCCCGAGGCGGGCAAGGCCGCCGAGGCCGCCAAGGCGCCCGGCGCGGGCGAGGAGGCCAAGAAGGCCGCCGAGATCCTGGCCAGGCTCGCCAGCGACCTGGAGAAGCGGCAGCAAGCGACCGGCTTCGTCACCGCCGGGCAGCTCCTGGCGGCCGGGAAGAACCTCGAGGCCGCGGCGGCCTACGAGAAGTTCGCCGCCGAGAGCCGCGATCACCCCGACGCGCCCAACGCCCTGCACAACGCGGCCGTGGCCTGGGAGCGGGCCAAGGAGCCCAAGAAGGCCCAGGCCGCCCGCGCGGCGTTGCTGGAGCGCTACCCGGACTCGAAGCTGGTGCCCGAGGAGATGCTGGCCCAGGCGAGCGCGCTCTCGAGGCAGGGGGACCACGCCACCGCGCAGAAGCTGTACCAGTCGTATCTCCACAAGTGGGCCCAGGGGCCGCGCCATTGCCTGGCGCTCTACAACCTGGCGGTGGAGCTGGAGGCGACCGGGAAGAAGCTCGAGGCGGCCAAGCACTACCAGGCCTTCGGCCGGGACGAGACCTGCGTCAAGGAGGACCCCAACAACTCCGTCAAGGCCGTCTACCGCGGAGGGGTGATCTTCAGCGAGCAGAAGAAGAAGGGGGACGCCCTGGAGATGTTCAAGATCGCTTCCGGTATCCAGGGCGTGACCGACACGGTGGCGAGGTCGCAGGTCGAGGACGCCAGGGAGCGAGTCAAGAAGGCCAAGTAGCGAGATGCGCGGTCCGGCCGACAGGAGGGCGCCGGGCGCCCGCTGGTTCCGCCTCGCGGCGCTGGTGGCGTCGGCGGCGATCGGCTGCGCCTCGGCGCCCCGCGGTCCGCCGGAGGCCGGCACGGGTGACGGTCGGGGGCCCTCTCCCTCCGGGACAGGGCGCTCGGAGTCCGGGGAAGCCGCGAAGCATGAGGGCGTTCGCAGCACGGCGACGCCCGCGCCCGCCGAGGCGCGTCAGCTCTTCGAGCGTGCGGTGGCGCTCTCCGAATCCGATCCGGCCGGGGCCGCCGCCCTCTTCGAGAGGGCCTTCCGGATCGACAACTCCCTCGCCGCCGCCGCCTACGACGCCGGGGTGCTCCACGAGCGCCTGGGCGAGGTGGACCGGGCCCGCGACGCCTACGGCCGGGCCCTGGCTGCCGTCCCCGACTTCGAGGCGGCCAGCCTGAACCTGACGCGACTCCGGCTCCGCGCCGGCCAGGCCGAGGAGGCCGAGGCCGACCTGCGGGCGAGGGCGGCCGCTCACCCGGAGGCGGTGGGGCTGCGCAACCAGCTGGTGGAGGTCCTGCTCGCCACCGGACGGCTCGACGCCGCCGAGCAGGAGGCCCGTCGGATCCTGAAATCGGACGAGCACGACATCCGGGCCATGGTCAACCTGGCCACCGCCTACTCCCTCGAGGGGCGCCAGGAGCTGGCCCGGATGGTGCTGGAGAACGCGCGGCAGATCGCGCCCGGCGACCCGGTGGTGTGGAACCGCCTGGGGATGGTGGAGCTGCAGCTCGGCGCTCGCGCCCAGGCCCTGGAGCACTTCCGCAAGGCGGCCGAGCTCGGCGAGTCCTACCCGGAGGGGCACGTCAACTACGGGGCCATGCTGGTGGAGGCCGAGGCCTTCGCCGACGCCGTGAAGCACCTGGAGCTGGCGGTGAAGCACGCGCCGGGGAGCTCGGCGGCCCACCTGAACCTCGGCAATGCCTACCGCGGGGCCAAGGCGTTCGAGAAGGCCGAGCAGGCCTACCAGCGCGCCCTGGAGATCGACCCCGGCCTGGGCGACGCCTGGTTCGACCTGGGGCTGCTCTACCTCGACGGCGAGAAGCCCGGCCTGCCCACCGCGGCGCGGCTGGAGCGGGCCATCGCCCTGCTGGATCGGTACGCGGCGGCGGGCGGTGCCGACCCCAAGCTGTCGCAGTACCGGCGCGACGCCTCGGTCCAGCTCGACAAGGAGCGGAGGCGGCTCGCCCGCGAGGAGCGGGACCGGCTTCGCGCTCCCTCCCCGGAGAACCGATGACCACGACGCGCCTTGTCGCCTTCGCGGCCGCCGTGCTAACGATGGCGGCCCCGTGCTTGTCGAGGGCGCAGGCGGCCGCGCCGGGCGCGAAGAAGAAGCCGAGCGCCAAGAAGGTCCTCCGCGCCGAGGAGATGAAGGTGCAGGGCCGGATTCAGAAGCCGCAGGCGGTGTTCCTCATGCCCAGGACCAACCCGAGCCACGGCGACCTGGACCGGGCGCAGTCCTTCCTCCCCAAGGTCATCGAGGCCACCGAGAAGGAGCCCTTCTAGTGGCCCCGCCCCCGGAGACGGCCCAGCCGCTCCTGCCCAAGGCGGCGCGCGGCAATCGCTTTCGAACCCTCGACCGCCTCTTCGTCACCGTGCTGGTGATCTCACTGACGGTTCACGTCTCGGCCTACGTGGCCCTGGCGCGCACGCCGCCGCGGGAGGAGGTGACGCTCGAGGAGATCCCCGACCGCTTCGCCAGGCTCCTCATCCCGGAAAAGCGGGAGGCGCACCGCCACAAGGAGGTGAAGCCGCCCCCGCCCGCCGAGCCCAGGAAGGAGCCGAAGAAGCCCGAGGAGGCGAAGCCCGAGGAGCCGAGGAAGGAGGATCCGGCCACGGCGGCCGAGCGCAAGGCGGCACACGCCGCCCAGGTCGCCAATGCGGTGCAGTCCAAGGGCATCCTGCGAGTGCTGGGGGCCCTCGGCCCGGGCGCCGGAGGGGGAGCGGTGGCGGACGTCTTCGGCTCGGGGGGCGGCTTCGGGGACGTGGCCTCGGCCCTCTCCGGCGCGGGCGGCGTGGCGGTGGCCACCGACCCGAGCGCCGTGGGCGGGCGGAAGGGAGGCGGGGAGGGCGGCACCGCCTCCATTGGCGATCTGGCCACCAGCGGTGGCGGGGGCGGCAAGGTGAGCTACGGCCAGCGGAGCGAGGCTCGGGTCTCGGGCGCGGTGGCCACCGAGGCGGCGGAGATCGACTCCTCCGACGTGGACCAGGCCAAGCTCGGCGCCTTCGTGCGCGCCCGCATCGGCCTCATCAAGGCGTGCTACGAGAGCCAGCTCAAGCGCAACCCCAACCTCAAGGGCAAGATCCGGATCCGCTTCACCATCCTCGAGACCGGCGGCCTGACCGAGGTGACGGTGGTGGAGAACTCGCTCGGCTCGCCGGAGGTGGCCAGCTGCATCGTGGGGACCATGCGCGGCTGGCGCACGCCGTTCCGCCCCTCGGGCACGGTGACCGTGGAATACCCCTTCGTCTTCTCGGCCCTCTGACGTCACGGCGCAGAACTTCACGGCCTTCCGCCGGCAGTCGCGCGACGGCTTCACCTTCGTGGTGCTGAACATCGCCAGGGCGCTCTCGAGCCGGCTCCGCGAGACCAACGCTCGCCTGGCGTCCCTGCTCTGATGGCGGCACTCGGTTCCGTTGGCTCACAATGACTGGTTACAGCAGTGAGCCCGTCGGCTCGGCGCCCTTGCAGCGGGGGGACCACGGCCCTCCACCGGGAGTGACGAGGCGCCGGTGGGACCTGGATCCCGACCCGGAAGAGCCTGGATCTCCACGCATTTCGGACGAAGGGCAGGGCCCGGCGTCGCGTTGACGGCCAGTTGCTAAGCTACTATACTCGCGTGAGTTTTTGGCGGTTACACCCTCGCGGGAGCGGGCCTGCCGTGACCTACAGAAACCTCCTCGCGCTGGTGGGAGCGCTCGCGGTGGTCCCCGCCTGGGGCCAGGGCAAGGCCCCCCCTGCCAGGCCTGCCGCCGCGGGCCTCTCCGACCAGCAGAAGCTGGCGCAGGGCGACGAGCACATCGTCCGGATGAAGCAGGTCCTGAAGGAGGTCACCGCCCGGCTGGAGGAGGCCCGCGCCGAGAAGGACATCGTCCGGCTCAACTGCGTGAACGAGAAGCTGACCCAGGTGAAGGGGTTGCTCAAGGTCTCCGAGCAGGCGGACATCGCCCTGCAGGAGGCGGTGGCTCGCCGCGACGAGGCCGCCGACGCCGAGCTGCAGAAGATCGGCATCGCCCGCGCCAAGGTCGACCAGCTGCGAGCCGAGGTCGAGGAGTGCATCGGCCAGCTGGCCTTCGCCGTGGACGAGAAGACCACCGTCGAGGTCGAGCAGCCCAAGGACCTGCCGGACCAGGACCTGACCAATCGACCCCCCCCGCAGCCGGTCGTCTCGCGACCGCCGCCCGCGAGCCGCTACTACTAGCCAGCCACCTGCGAGGGGGAGAGCGCGCCCCGGTGGGCCGCGCCAGAGGGAATGGACGCAGCCCCGGAGAACGACCAACTCAGGTCCCGGTCCCTCGCGCCGCTGCGCTGGCTCGCGCTCGCCGCGGCGCTGGCGGTGGCGCAGCCGGCCCGGGCCGCCGGCGACCTGGGCTTCAAGATCGGCGAGGCCGGCCGGCTGCACCTCAGGCTCGAGATCGACGGTCAGTACGACAGCAACGTCTTCTACAGCCAGGCCGGCGCCCCGGTGGGCGGCTACCTGGTGGACATCATCCCCGGCTTCGAGCTGCAGGTGACCGGCAACGAGAACTCCCTTTCGCTCAAGGGCAACCTCGACGTGAAGCAGTACCTCAGCGAGGAAGCCAAGGACCTGTCGAAGGTGTTCGGCGACGCCTCGCTGGCCGCGACGCTGAACCGCAACGGCGCCGTCGGCGTCGAGCTCACCGACACCTTCGCCCACAGCGACCAGACGCCCTCGCTGTCGGTGGCCCAGGCGGTCATCTCCAACCACAACGACCTGCGCCTGGCCGTGCCCATCCGCCCCGGCGGCGGCGCGCTGGACCTGACCCTCTCCGGCCAGTGGGTTCGAGAAACCTTCGAGGAGTACGTCACCTCGACCGGCTGCGACCCGGTCGCGAACCCCACCTGCGTTCCCGCCAACATTCCCGGATACGGCTACAACCAGTACGGCGGCGCGGCCGAGGCCCGCTGGAGGTTCCTGCCCAAGACGGCCCTGACGCTCAACCTCGACTACTTCCAGCGCACTCCCGACGACGAGACGCTCTCCCTCCCGGTCAACGGCCTGCGCATCTACGGAGGCCTGGCGGGCCTGGTCACGCCGCGGGTGGCGGTGACGCTCAAGGCCGGCTGGGGTACGGCCTTCGACTCGCCCGGCTTCGACTGGTCCACCTGGCTCGGCCTGGCCGAGGTGCAGTACGTGACCCAGGGGCCGGTGGGGGCCAAGCTCGGCTACCTGCACGACTTCCGCGCCGATCCGGGCACCGATTACTCGCTGTACGAGCTGAACCGCGTCTACGCGGACGGCAAGATCCTCCTGGGCGGCAGGCTCACCATCCGGGCCACCCTGAGCTGGGACGGCGTGGAGTACGTCATCAACGGCGTGAAGAGCAGCATCTTCACCTTCGCCCCGGCCGTCGACTACGAGCTCATGCGCTGGATCTACGTCGGCGCCACCTACACCATCACCTCGCGTACCTCCAGCGGTCTGGCGGCCCCGGTTCCCGCCTTCGACTACACGCGCCAGCTGATCGGGTTGCGGGTCGTCTTTGCGTACTAGCTCCCGGCTGGCTCTGACCGCGCTCGCGCTCTCCGGCTGCGCCGGAGCGCCGCCCCCGCCGTCCAAGGCGCCCGAGCCGCGCGTTGCCTCGACCCTGGGCCCCGGCGACGTCTTCGAGGTCCGGGTCTACCAGGAGCCGGAGCTCTCCGGGGCCTACCGGGTCGGCCCGCAGGGGGACATCGTCTTCCCGCTGTGCCAGCGCGTGGCGGTGGCCGGCCTCACCGCCAACGCGGTGGCGGAGCGGCTGCAGAAATGCCTGGGCGAGGGCTTCATCCGCAAGGCCCACGTCTCGGTCATCGTCAAGGAGTTCAACTCGCAGAAGATCTTCGTCTTCGGCGAGGTGCAGAAGCCAGGGACCTTCGTCTACGAGGACGGCATGACCATCATCCAGGCCGTGACCGTGGCCGGCGGCTTCGCCAAGGGGGCGGCCCAGAACTCGACCTCGGTCACGCGGCTGGTGGACGGCCAGGAGCAGAAGATCAAGGTGCCGGTGCAGGACATCGCGCTGGGGAAGGCCCAGAACTTCCCGCTCAAGCCCGGCGACATCGTGTACGTTCCCGAGTCGCTGTTCTGATCGTAACGGGGCGTGCCGCGTCTTCCTGCCGGTGGGGTCTGCGGCCCCCCCGGGCCCCCCGCAGCGTCGGGTTGCTGCGGCTTTCGCCTCCGCCCGTCGGCGAGCAGAGCTCGCCTCCTCCGGCCGGGGCAGGCTCATCCGCCTGCCCCTGCGCTCGCCCCCTGCTTCGCCGAACCCCTCGCCCGCGCTACCCTGACGGCGTGTCGCACGAGCCGCTGGCCGCCATCGCTGCCGACGTCGTCCGCTGCCGCGCCTGCCCGCGGCTGGTGGCCTGGCGCGAGCGGGTGGCGCGCGAGAAGCGCCGCGCCTACCGGGAGGAGGCGTACTGGGGGCGGCCGGTGCCCGGCTTCGGGGACGCCCGGGCCTGGCTGCTCCTCATCGGCCTGGCGCCTGGGGCCCACGGCGCCAACCGCACCGGGCGCATGTTCACCGGCGACGGCTCCGGCGATTTCCTCTACGCCGCCCTGCACCGCGCCGGCCTGGCGAGCCAGCCCGCCGCGACGCGCCGCGGAGACGGCCTCGAGCTCCGGGGCGCGTTCGTGACCGCGGCCTGCCGCTGCGCGCCGCCCGGGAACCGCCCCAGCCGCGTCGAGCTCGAGCGCTGCGCCCCCTTCCTGGACCGGGAGCTCATGGCGCTGCCCGGGGTGCGAGTGGTGCTGTGCCTCGGGTCCATCGCCTGGCAGGCGGCGCTCTCCGCCCTGCGGCGCCGGGGCTTCGCGCTTCCCCGGCCGATGCCGCGCTTCGGGCATGGCGCCGAGCTCCGGCTGCCGGGGGCGCCTCTGCTGCTCGCGAGCTACCACGTCTCGCGCCAGAACACCCAGACCGGCCGCCTCACCCCGGCCATGTTCGACCAGGTGCTGATCCGGGCAACAGGGGGCAGTTCTACTGGATGGGGCGCCAGGCCAAGCCTGGAGAAGGAGGACGCCATGTAGAGGGCCGAAACCTTCAGTGGGTCCCAGCAGGACGAATCCTGCCCGGCAAAGGCTAGCGACCAGCCGGAACCGAGTGTTGCGTGGCGCGGGGGTAACCCCGGCTGCGAAGCGGACACAGGGAGTGCGAAGCCGCGTCATGGAGCCTCGAAACGAGCTTCTCGTCGGAGCGGGCGCTGTCATCCAGAGCGACCGCAGCACCGAAGCGCCGCGATGCGAGGCGCCGAGGTCCGGCCGGGGTCTGAGAGCGGGGCACACGCACAGGGGGACCCCCAGGAACCTGGGAGATCCTGTCGCTTCCAGCGGTGATCGGGTGGGCAACCCGTAAAAGCCCAGGCTCGCGGACGGCGCGCTCGGCCCCCGCGAGAGCGAAGAACGGAGCGGCGCTGGGAACCGCCGGGCGAAGGAAACCAAGCGCGGCGGGACGGGCGGCAGGAAGTCGGAGCCTCCCAACAGTACCGAGGAAGCGGGGGAACCGAGTCCGAGGGACCCCGTGGAGGGAAGAGGGAGGCCGGGGCGCGGAACCGACGGAGGGAAAGACGGAGGGAACATTGGGTCCCGAAGGAAGCGTCTCAACGAGACTTCGGCGGATAGCGAAACTGGCCGAGGAGGCGCCCGGGATGGTGCTCACCACCCTGGCGCACCACATCGACCTGGAGCTGTTGCGAGAGGCCCATCGGCTCACGCGGAAGGACGGCGCAGTCGGCGTCGACGACCAGACGGCGGAGGAGTACGCGGCGAATCTCGAGGGTAACCTCGTGTCGCTGCACGAGCGCCTGAAGGCGGGGACGTACGTGGCGCCTCCGGTCCGGCGGGTGCACATCCCGAAAGGCGACGGGTCGAAGACCCGGCCGATCGGGATCCCAACCTTCGAGGACAAGGTCCTGCAGAAGGCGGTGGCGATGGTCCTGGAGGCCGTCTACGAGCAGGATTTTCTGGACTGCTCCTTTGGCTTCCGCCCGCAGCGGTCGGCGCACCAAGCGCTGCAACTGGTGTGGGAGCGAGTGATGGCCTGGGGCGGGGTGGTGGTGCTGGAAGTGGACATCCAGGCTTTCTTCGATTCACTGGATCATGGGCACCTCCGGAGCTTTCTCGACCAGAGGGTGCGCGACGGTGTCATCCGTCGTGTGATCGACAAGTGGCTGAAGGCCGGCGTGCTGGAGGAAGGTGGCGTGAGCCACCCGGAAGCCGGTACGCCACAGGGAGGCGTCATCTCGCCCCTCTTGGCGAACGTCTACCTCCACGAAGTGGTCGACAAGTGGTTTGCAAGCCAGGTGAGGCCGCGGCTGCGTGGCCAGGCTCACCTGGTGCGGTACGCAGACGACTTCGTCATCCTCTTCGCCCGCGAGGACGACGCGCGCCGGGTCCTGGACGTACTGCCGAAGCGCTTGGCCAAGTACGGCCTGACCCTCCACCCGACGAAGACCCGGCTGGTGCCGTTTCGGCCACCGGGCCCCGGCGGCGGCGAGCCGGGCACCTTTGACTTCCTGGGCTTCACCCATGTCTGGGCCAGGAGCCGGAAGGGCCGCTGGGTGGTGAAGAGGAAGACGGCGCGCGGCCGGTTCAACCGCGCGCTCAAGCGCATCACGGCATGGTGTAAGCAGCACCGCCACGACGCGGTGCGCGAGCAGCATCGATACCTCTGCCGAGCCGTTCGGGGGCACAACGGGTACTACGGTATCGCCGGGAACTCGCGAGCCCTCGCCCGGTTCGGCTATGGCGTCATGCTGGTCTGGCTCAAGTGGCTGCAGCGACGGTCACAGCGAGCGATGACGGTGGAGCGCAAGCGGGCGCTCCTGCAGCACTTCCCCCTCCCGCCACCGAGGATCACGCAGCGGTACTACTGGCTCGCAGCGAATCCGTAACCCGAAGAGCCGGATGCGGGAGATCTGCACGTCCGGATCTGTGGGGGCCCGGGGCGGTAACGCCCCGGGCTACCCGACAACTGCCTAGACTCAGTCTAACCGGCGTCGCCATCGGCCTGGCCGCCCGGCGAGAAGAGGAGGGCCGCGCCGCGACCCCCGGACTCGGCGCCGCACGCTTCCCGGTTCCGGCCTCGGCCGCCGGGTAACCCCTGGAACCGCCCATCCGCCGGCCGGTAGCGGGCGGGGCGCGGGCGCCGGCGGCGCTGCCCGGGCGTGGCACGCGCCGTGCTCGGTGCCTGGCCCGCATGCTGGCGCGGGTCCGTTCAGCGGCGCTCGTGGGAGTCAGCGCCCTGGGCGTCGACGTGGAGGTCGACGCGGTGGCCAGTGGCATGCCCGACATGCACCTGGTCGGGCTCGCCGGTGGGGCGGTCCGGGAGGCCACGGTGCGGGTGGGGGCCGCCGTCCGCAACCTGGGCCTCAAGCTGCCGCCGAAGCGCGTGACCGTGAACTTGGCCCCGGCCGACCTGCGCAAGGAGGGCACGGCTTTCGACCTCCCCATCGCGGCGGCGGTGCTGGCGGCCTTCGACATGCTTCCGGCCCAGGCGCTCGACGGCTGGTGGCTCGCCGGGGAGCTGTCGCTCTCCGGGGAGCTGAAGCCGGTGCGCGGCGTCCTGCCCCTCGCCATCCAGGCCAGGCGCGAGGGGGCGCGCGGGGTGGTGGTCCCGGTGGCCAACGCGCTGGAGGCGGCGGTGGTCGGGGGCCTGGACGTCCGCGCCCCGGCGCACTTCGGCGAGGTGGTGGCCTGGGCCAACGGGCTCGGCGAGTTGGGCGGGCCCGCCGGCGCCCTGCCGGCCCCGTGCGACCGCGCCGCGCCCGACCTGGCCGAGGTGGCGGGCCAGTCCACCGCCCGGCGCGCCCTGGAGGTGGCGGCCGCCGGGGGGCACAACCTGCTCCTCTTCGGGCCGCCAGGCAGCGGCAAGACCATGCTGGCGCGGCGCCTGCCGGGGATCCTCCCGCGCCTCACCTTCGAGGAGGCGCTGGAGACCTCGATGGTCCACAGCGTGGCCGGGCTGCTGCGCGGGCGGGGGCTGGTGGTGGAGCGCCCCTTCCGCGCCCCGCACCACTCCATCTCCGACGCCGGGCTGGTGGGGGGCTCGAGCGTGCCCAGGCCCGGCGAGGTGTCGCTGGCCCACCACGGGGTGCTCTTCCTCGACGAGCTTCCCGAGTTCCGCCGCCACGTGCTCGACGCCCTGCGCCAGCCGGCCGAGGACGGCGAGGTGGCGCTGGTGCGAGCCGGGCGCTCCGTCTCCTACCCGGCTCGCTTCATGCTAGTGGCCGCCATGAACCCGTGCCCCTGCGGCTGGCGCGGCGACGCGCGGCGCTCCTGCCGCTGCACGCTCGGGGACCTGGCCCGCTACCGGCGCCGCCTCTCCGGGCCGCTCCTGGACCGGGTGGACCTGCACGTGCAGGTGCCGGCCGTGACGGCGGCGGCGCTCGCCGAGGCCGGCTCGGGCGAGCCCTCGGCGGCGGCTCGGGCGCGGGTGGAGCGGGCCCGCGGCCGGCAGGTGGATCGGGCTGGCGTGCCCAACGCGCGGCTGCGCGGAGCGGCGCTCAGGCGCTGCGCCGCCCCGGACGCCGCCGGCCGGGCCCTCCTGGCCGAGGCGGTGGATCGGCTCGGGCTCTCGGCCCGGGCTCACGAACGCATCCTGCGGGTGGCGCGCACCATCGCCGACCTCGAGGGCGTGGAGGCCGTCCGGGCGTGCCACCTGGCCGAGGCCATCCAGTACCGCGCCCTGGACCGGCCGGCGTGGAAGGAAGGGACCTCGTGAGCAGAATCGGCGAGAAGCTGAAGGCGCTGCAGCAAGCTGTCGGCGGCATCGAGAAGCGCTTCGGGCCCGGCAGCATCATGCGGATGGACGAGCGGACCGAGGTGCCGGTGATGGGCGTCATTCCCAGCGGCTCGGTCGGGCTCGACCTGGCGCTGGGGGTGGGCGGGTACCCGCGGGGCCGGGTGGTGGAGATCTTCGGGCCCGAGTCGTCGGGCAAGACCACGCTGGCGCTGCACGCCATCGCCGAGGCCCAGCGGGCCGGCGGGGTGGCGGCCTTCATCGACGCCGAGCACGCCCTGGACCCTGGCTACGCCCGCCGGCTGGGGGTGGACCTCAAGGAGCTCCTGGTGTCGCAGCCGGACAGCGGAGAGCAGGCGCTGGAGATCGTCGAGCAGCTGGTCCGCTCCGGAGCCTGCGACGTGGTGGTCGTCGACTCGGTGGCGGCTCTGGTTCCCCGGGCCGAGATCGAGGGAGAGATGGGAGACGCCCACATGGGCGTCCAGGCCCGCCTCATGAGCCAGGCGCTGCGCAAGCTCGGCGGGGTGGTGGCGCGCAACCGGAGCCTGGTGGTGTTCATCAACCAGATCCGCATGAAGATCGGCGTGGTCTTCGGGAACCCGGAGACCACCACCGGCGGGAACGCCCTCAAGTTCTACGCCTCGCTCCGGCTCGACATCCGCCGCATCGGGCAGATCAAGGACGGGGAGTCGGTGGTGGGGAACCGAACCCGGGTGAAGGTGGTGAAGAACAAGGTGGCCCCTCCGTTTCGCGAAACCGAGTTCGACATCCGCTACGGCGTTGGCATCGATCGCTGCGCCGAGGCGGTGGACCTGGGGTCGGAGCGGGGCCTGCTCGAGAAGCAGGGGGCCTGGTTCGCGCTCGGGGGCGAGCGCATCGGTCAGGGGCGGGAGCGCGCCGCCGCCTGGCTGCGAGAGAACCCGGAGGCGCTGCACGGGCTCCTGGCGCGGCTGGCGGCGCGGGACGAGGCGGGGCCCGCCGCCGGCCGGGCCGCCGAGGCGGCGAGTTCGTGACAGTTGGGGGTGCGAGCTCCTCAGCCAGAGGAATCGGAAAGATGGCGAGCGCAGGCCCAGCCGGATGAGGCTGGGCCGGAGCGACGGGGGGTTTGGGGGGGTGCGAGCTCCCCAGCCAGAGGGTACTGGGGAGCGAGCGCCCCCCCATTTAGAAGAACAGCCACCGCATCGTGAAGTTCGTCACCCAGCTGCTGTGGTAGTAGAGCGCCGGCGTGACCTGGCCGCCGATGTCGAAGGGGTGTCCGAAGTGGAGGCGCAACAGGAGCGGCCCGAAGACCATGTTCACCCCGAGCACGCCGGTGAGGGTGCGGGCCTCCCAGGCCCCCGGCTCCAGCCAGTAGCCGGTCGCCGGGTCGCGAAGGGGTTCACCAGTGGTCGGGTCGCGGCCGGTGCTCCAGCGGTTGAAGACGCCGCCGAAGTCGATGGCCGCCACGCCCTCCAGGTAGTCGAAGATGAAGAAGTTGACCATCCAGTCGAGCGGGATCTGAAGCTCGGCGTTGTAGACCCAGTAGTTGGTCCCCACCAGCCAGGCCAGGTCGAGCGGGTAGAAACCGCGCAGGTTGTCGGGAGCCGAGAGCCACCAGGTCCTGGCCCAGGCCCGGCCGGCCTCGTCGGGCGCGAAGCTGGTCCCGACCGCCAGCCGGAACATGAAGTTGGCCCGGTCCACCAGCCGCACCCACCAGCCGAGGTCCGCCCGGGCGAACCCGCTCACGGCTGCGCGGTTGGGGACCCACAGGACCCCCAGCTCCAGGAGCAGGGAGCGGCCGTCGATGGGCCCGGTGTAGCGGTCGATCCGGACGTCGTCGTAGCCGTAGCGCACCGTGGGGGCCACCAGCCCGTTCAGGCCCCCGTTCAGGGCCAGCCAGTCGGCGTAGGTGGGGTAGTACGGCGAGGGGGTACCGCCAGGCCGATCCCGCGGCTGCGGCCCGCCGCACACCACGAGCAGGCTCACGTAGGGCGACTCGTCGGTGAGGCAGTTGCGGTTGATGCCGCCCAGGGTGAGCTCCAGGTCCACCCGCTGGTAGCGGTTGAGCGGGAAGAGGAGCGCCCCGGAGACGCCGAACTCGCGCTGGTAGTAGGAGAAGTTCGGGTCGAGGCGGTCGTACTGTGGGTTCACGAAGTGGGACAGGCCCAGCACCCAGGGTCGCCGCCCGGATCGATCCTGGTACAGGATCTGCCCCTGGGAGTAGTCGATCTTGTTGACGATGGCGAGGTCCACCAGCACGAGCCGGTCGCGAAGCAGGTCGGCGAAGAGCACGGCGGCGCGCGCGCCGTAGGCGCCCGGCGCGGCGGCGGCCCCCACGAAGCCGGTCTCGGCCTTCCAGTTGGAGAGGCGGGCGTAGTCGTAGGCCGGGATCTCCTCGGGGAAGGGATCGGCGGGGATGGGGAGGGGGGGCGCGGGAGGCGGCGCCTCCGGGACCGGCGGCTCGTCGAGCAGGGCGGCGCGGGGGACCTCCACCAGCCGGAAGCGCCCGCGGTAGAAGGTCTGGGCCAGGAGGCCGCGCCCCGGCACGGTGCGGCCCGGCCCCCACAGCCCGGTGGTGAAGTCGGTGAGGCGCCGCACGCCCTGCGCGGAGAGCTGGTAGAGGTCCGGCTTTCCGGCCCGGGTGCTGGAGAAGACGACCGTCCCGTCCGCCATTGGCGCGGGGTGGCGGTCGTCGGCGGGCTCGGTGGTGAGCCGGGTGCGGGCCCCGCTGGCCGGGTCGAGCCGGAAGAGGTTGAAGCGCCCGTGATCAGTGGCGTCCGAGGCGCAGAGGATGCCGTCGCGGGTCCAGACCAGGTCGCGCTCGTCCCAGGGGTCGTCGGTCACCTGCCGCGCCGCGCCGCCGGCCACCGGCGCCACCCACACGTCTCGCTGGCCGTCGTCGGTGAGGGCCACGAAGGCCAGCTGGCGCGCGTCGGGCGAGAAGGCCAGGTCCGAGATCTCGATGAAGCGCCCGCCGGCGGGGTGCTTCACGGCCACTCGCTCCCGCGCCCCCAGCTGGAGGACGGCGGGCTTGGGCGAGTCCGGAGGCGAGCGGCGGAAGGCCTGCACGTACACGGTGTCGGTGGGGCCGTCCTGGGCGGCGAAGGCGAGAACCCCGTCGCCCACCGCCAGGATGCTCTGGTCGATGGGGTGAAGCGACTCGACGCCGGGCCGGTTGTCGCCGGCCACCTGCAGCGCGGCCTGCGGCCAGCGAGGGTCGAGGAGGTAGAGGCGAGCCCGCCCCTGCCCGCGGTCGATCTGGCGGGTGAGCGCGGTCGAGCCGTCGGGGCTGACCGCGTAGGACTCGATCTCGTCGGGCGCGTCCGGGATGGGCCGGATCTGGGCCAGGTCCTGGCGCGCCCGCAGGTACTCGGTGTAGTAGCGGCGCTTCATCCACGCCCTCCAGCGCGCGTCCACCTTCCCCAGGTCCTCGCCCAGCACCCGCCGCACCAGGGCGGCGAAGCCGCGCTCGGCGCCGGAGGCCGAGCCGGCCGAGCCCATCTGCGGCGCGTTCTCGATGAAGGACTGGATGCGGTCCTCGCCGTACACCTCGGCCACGAACGCCAGCCGAGCCTGTCCGAGCTTGTAGGTGGGGAGGTAGCCCCGCAGCCGGTCCTCGGCGAAGCCCACCACCTCGTGGCGCCGCTCCGGGTCCGGGTTCCACACCAGATCCCGCAGGTACACCTCGGTCTCCGGGTCGAGCCCCCCGTGAGCGTAGTACTCGGCCAGCCCCTCGACGAACCAGAGCGGCAGGGTCTCCACCAGCCCGATCAGGTGTCCGGCTCCGGCGATGTCGAGCAGCTTCTGCACCGTGAACTGGTGGACCAGCTCGTGGGTGGAGACCTCGCGGAAGCGCTCCTGCGACCCGAAGTAGGGGAGCGACATCTTGAGATCCTGGGGCGAGGTGACCCCCAGCACCGACTCCGAGACCTGGAAGACGTTGGTGCTCTGGAACTCGCGCTTGGAGCTGTAGAGGATGTAGGGGATGGCCTTGGTGGGGCTGTACCGGAAGCGGTCCACCAGCCGCATGAAGGCGTTGCGGATGACCGGGAGGGCGCGCTCCGCCACCGCCCGCTCCTGCCGGTAGTGGTAGAGGCGGATCCCGCCCGGTCCGCCACCCGGCGGCGGCACCTCGTAGGTGCGCCAGTCGAACTCGTACCAGGCGATGCGGTTCTGGCCGGGCCGCTCGGGCAGCACCAGGGTCTGCGGCAGCTCGTCCCCGGCGCGCCGCAGGCGCTCCATCTGGCGCAGCCCGTCTCCGAAGCGGAGCGGCGGGGCCCACTCGCCAGGGGCCGCCGGCGTCGCGGCCGCGAGCCAGAGGCAGGCGACGAGGCGGCGCGTGGTGGTGCCCATGGCGTCCCGGCCGGTCCCCGCCGGCCAGGACGAGGATAGCCCCCGCCCCGACCGGAGTCACTCGAGGGGCACGGGCAGGCGCCGGCCCGCCACTCGCAGCGAGAAGCCCGAGGGGGAGCTCGAGTCCTCCTCCATGGCGAGGCCGAGCGCCACCTGCGCGGCGCGGGTGAAGCGGGCCCGGTGATCGCCCTTCACCAGGCAGCGCAGCACGCCGTCGCGCCCGAGGCGGAGGGTTTCGGGCCGAAACGGCTCCTCGGTGCCGTCGGAGAGGGCGAGGCGCGGCGGGTCGCCCTGGACGGCCCGCACCGCGTAGGGGGCGTCGGCGAGGCGAACCCAGGCGGCCTCGCGGCCCACCCGGATCCGGTAGCGGCCGTCGTCGGCGCGCTCCAGGGATCCCCACAGCACCTCCAGGGTGCGCCGGTGGGTGATGGGCTCGCCGCGGTGCAGGAACCGGCCCTCCTCGTCGATGGAGAGCCCGCTCTCCTCCCGCAGCCGCTCCAGGATCGCCCGGTCCACGCCCCGGATTGTAGGCGGGCTTGCGGCGGGGCGGGCTTCCCGCTAGTGGTGCGACCCACTATGGTGGAGCCGGTGGTCCGCATCCGCTGTCCCTCGGCGGAGGAGGAGGCGCGCGTCCGCGAGGTGCTGGAGGCGGCCGGCTGGCGCGCCGAGCGAAGCCTCACCTGGCTGGTGGTGCGGGAGGCCGACCCGGACGCCGTGAACCTGGCGCTGGTCGAGGGCGGGGCGACGGCGCGGGTGGCGGCCCGGGAGCAGCTGGGGCGGCTCCTGGGCTGGCTCCTCGACCGTCAGGGCGACCTCCAGGGACGGGAGGTGAACGTGCGGAACCTGTGCGCCCGGGTCCTCTCCGAGGCGGGCCTCTCCGGCCGCCACGCCCTCCGGGAGGAGGCGGACCTGGTCGAGGCGGCGCGGTCGCTCACCGAGCAGCTGCTCTCCACGGGCGGCGCCTTCGTCTCCTGGGACCGCTTCCTCTCCCTCTTCTGCCGGTGAGGTTAGGGCGGGGGCTCGGCCGCAAGGGCTCGGCGCGCCCCCCTCACCGCGCTCGGATGACGTCAAGCCATGGCTGCCCTCTCGCCTCGGGGGAGAGGCCATCCGGATTCCGCGCGCGCCTCGGAGGGTGAGGGGGCGCCGCTGCCCTGGCGGGTGGCGGCACCGCACGGCTGGAGAACCGACGAGCCCGAGGTTTCCCAAAGCCTCGCCGCCCGTTCCGGGCGGCTCGAATCATCAATTCACTCCCCCGGTGAAGGCGAGGGCCCCCCAGGCGTTGACGGCCACGCCGGCGAGACCGGCTGCCCAGAAGGCGCGCCCCATGGGCCGGCCCCCCAGCGCCAGGAGCCCGAAGAGCTCTGGCGTCCAGTCCAAGCTGAAGCGGTACCCGAACTGGACGTATCCGGTGTTCTGGTAGAGGAAGCCGGGCAGGGCCGTGGCCGCCACCGTGAGCCACAGCGCCGCGTGCAGCCGCGGGCGCTCCCGCGGCCAGAGGAGCCACAGGAAGAGCGGAGTGGTGAGGAACAGCGACATCCCGTGCGGGTCCCAGGCGAGGCGCCCGGACTCCAGATGGGGGAGCCGGGTGAAGGCCGCGTGGAGCTGGCGCTCGAGGTAGTGCAGCGAGAAGAGCCCGTAGCGCTGGACGTCGGCGTTGACCCGGTTGTTCCAGAAGTGGGCGTGCCCGAAGTCGAAAGGGGAGCCGAAGCGGGCCCAGTTGGCCCAGGCGGCGAAGAGGAGGAGCGGCGCCGCCCCGAGGGCGAACCACCCGAGCTTCCGCCAGCGGGCCCGGTCTCTCCAGGTGGCCGGGTCCCGGAGGCGCCCCTCGAGCCCCTGGCCGCCCGAGAGCACCTCCAGGAGGAAGTAGAGCCCGGAGAAGAGGAGCGGCGCCCGCGTGACGGAGGCGAAGCCCCAGGCCAGGCCGGCCAGGAGCGGCCGACGGGCGCGGTGGCCGAAGAGGAGATAGAGCAGGGTGGCGGTGACGCCCAGCACCTCGGCGGTGAACCACACCTCGCCGCGGATGGAGCAGCTGAAGGCCACGGTGCCGAAGGCGAAGAGCACCGCCAGGGCGGCGCACTGGCCGCGGGTGCGGCGGTGCTCCCCCTCGCCGCCGAGCGACTCGAGCCACAGGAAGAGGAGCACGACGTTCAGGGCCGCAAAGGCCAGGGTGAAGGCCACGTCGCCGAACTGGAAGCCCCACAGCGCCACCCCGGGCAGCATGAGCAGGGCCGGGCCCGGCGGGAAGGAGACGTGCCAGCGGTCCCCGGCGCGGGCCCAGTCGTTGTCGTCCGGCGGCGAGACCCGGAGGTTCAGCTGTCCGTGGAGCCAGGCGTCGGCCTGGTAGACGAAGTGCGGCGCGTGCGACTGGCGCCACAGCCTGGGGCCGGCGAAGAGCGCCAGCGCGGCGAAGCTCGAGGCGAGGAGGCCGAGCTCCAGCCTGCGGGCCCGCAGCGCGGCGAGGAGCGGCCCGCGCGGCGGTCCCGACGGACCCGCGGGCGCGGCGTCGGCGGTCATGGTATGGCGGTACCCGCATGCAATGATCCGTAGGGCGGGGGCTCGTCCCCCGCCGGCGGCGCAGCCGCCGGATCAAGACGTGGGGCCACGGTCATCAGTGAACCGCAGGCCGGCTGCGGGCGCAACCGGCTCCGGTGCGCCGTCAGCGGATGGCGAGGCGGAGCAGGTTCAAGGCCTCGAAGGCCGCCAGCCGCCGGATGCGGTCGCGGTCGCCGCGGTACCGGCGCGCCAGCGCCTGGGCCCCCTCCGGCCCGGCCAGCGCCACGTGGACCGTGCCCACCGGCTTCTCCGGGGACCCGCCGGTGGGGCCGGCGATGCCGGTGACGCCGAGGCCCCAGGTGGCGCGGCCGGCGCGTCGCGCTCCCTCGGCCATGCGCAGGGCCACCGGCCCGGAGACCGCGCCGTGCGCCACCAGGAGCTCGGTGGGCACGCCCAGGAGCGCGGTCTTCATGGCGTCGGCGTAGGCCACCACGCCCAGGTCGAAGACGCTGGAGGCGCCTGGCACGCCGGTCACCAGCTCGGCCAGGAGCCCACCGGTGCAGCTCTCCGCCAGCGCTACCCGCTCCCGCCGGGCCACGAGGCGGGTCACCACCAGCTCGGCCATCTCCGCCTTGCCCTCGCCCCACAGCGCCTCGCCGAAAACGGCGCGCACCGCCTCCAAGATGCGGTCGGCCCGGACCGCCGCCTCCGGGCCCGACACCGACCACTTGACGTGGATCTCCGGCCAGTGGGCGCGGTAGCCGAAGCGCACCCCGGCGTTGGCCGGGTCGTCCATGACCGGCCGCATGCGGTCGTCGGCGTGGGACTCGGGGACCCCGAAGAGCTTCACCAGGCGCGAGGCGGGGACTTCGGAGAGGCGCGCGGCGATGCGGGGGACGACCACCTCCTCGCACAGTCCGCGGAACTCGGCCGGGACGCCGGGGAGGCAGAAGAGCTCGGTCCGCCCCAGCGTGGCCAGGAAACCCGGGGCGGTGCCGAAGCGGTTGGCGATGACCGCGGCGCCTCGCGGGAAGCGCGCCTGCTTCTCGTTGTTGGGGGTCATCGCCCGGCCCAGCTTGCGGAAGCGCTCGCGGATCGCCTCCAGGGAAGGCTGGTGGACCTCGAGGGGGACGCCCATGACCGAGGCCACCACCTCGGTGGTGAGGTCGTCCTCGGTGGGCCCGAGCCCGCCGCTCACCACCAGCACCTCGGCTCGGGCGGCGGCCTCCCGCAGCGCCTCGACCAGGTCCCGGCGGTCGTCGCCCACCAGGGTCTTGCGGCGGACCAGAAGCCCCAGGTCCCACAGCCGGTCCATGAGCCAGGCGGAGTTGGTGTCCACCACCTGCCCGGAGAGCAGCTCGTCGCCGGTGGCGAGGATCTCGACGGCCAGGCTCACGGTCCGAGCTCCGCGCACCACCAGTGCAGCCCGCCCCGGCAGCCCAGGAGGATCTGCAGGGCGAGCTCACACACCACCAGCGCCGACCAGGCGAAGACCCCGGCCACCACGTCGTCGAGGACCACCCCCAGGCCGCTCTTCCAGCGGTCGAAGGCCGAGGCCGGCCAGGGC
The DNA here is from genome assembly GCA_035762305.1 of Anaeromyxobacteraceae bacterium. Lineage (GTDB taxonomy): Bacteria > Myxococcota > Myxococcia > Myxococcales > Anaeromyxobacteraceae > DASTPH01. The sequence goes on along the minus strand of DASTPH010000114.1, from coordinate 12,330 downwards.
TTCAGCACGTCGAAGACGCGGAAGAAGCCGGCCCCGGCCAGGGCCGCCGGCCAGGACCAGGGCACGAGCGCCATGGTGACCAGATAACCGGCCACCTCGTCGATGACGATGGGGGAGGCGTCGGCCACCTTCCAGTACCGGCCGGCCCGCTCGGCGGCGTGGGCCGCCAGGGCCGCGAAGGCCGCGGTGGTGAGGGCGTAGGTCCACAGCGGCAGGTCGCGCAGCAGCCAGAAGAGGGGAATGGCCCCCAGGGTCCCGACGGTCCCCGGCGCTACCGGCGACCAGCCGCAGGGGCCCCAGGCGGCCAGGACGACCCAGGGGCCGGGCGGGCCGTCGGGGGTTCCCGTCTTCGGCCGGGCGGCGAGCATGCCCTAGTGGCGCGCGCCAGGAGTTCCGAGCCACCCGAGTGGCGCGCCACGCGGGTGGGGGTCCGGGGGAGGCGGCGCCCCGCCTCCCCCGGTAGGGCCCGCGGGGAGGGCCCGTGCCTTGCGGCTGCTCGTGCAAGGCACGGGGCCTTCCCCGCGAAGTGCTGCGGAGCAGGGGGCGCAAGGTGCCTCATGACTCCTGCGGAGCAGCACTAGATGTACTCGTCCCCCTCGTCCTTGACCTCGACGTCCTCGTCGTCGGCCTCGAGGGCCTCGTCGGCCTCGATCTGGGCCCGCACCTGGGGCGGCAGCTTCCCCGCCTCGGGCTGGCGAGACCGGAAGAAAATCGACTCGGCCATCCCGAGCACGATGTAGGCGCCCATGTACACCACCAACACGAAGGACGCCCGGGTGGCGATGCCCACCGCCAGGCCGGCCAGGCACAGGAAGGCGAAGACGGCCAGGCTCCTCCCGGAGAGGTGGACGTCCTTGAAGGTCCGGTAGCGGACGGTGGAGACCATGAGGAAGGCCAGGAGCGCCACCACCGCGGCGATGGGGGCGCGGGCGGTCGGGTCGGCAGCCGAGCCGAAGGCCTTGTAGTGGGCGATCACCAGCGAGACGATGGTCCCGGCCGCCAGCGGGATGGGGAGGCCCACGAAGAAGCGGTGCGACGACTTGTCGCCGCGATGGGCCAGGACGTTGAAGCGCGCCAGCCGCAGGGCCCCGCAGGCGGCGAAGGCGAAGGCGAGGAAGAGCCCCAGGAAGCCCATCGGCGCCAGCGCCCACTTGTAGACCAGGAGCGCCGGGGCGGCCCCGAAGCTCACCACGTCGGCGAGGCTGTCGAGCTCCACCCCGAACTCGGACTGGGTGCGGGTCATGCGCGCCACCCGGCCGTCGAACATGTCGAAGAAGATGGCGAAGAAGATGGCCATCGCCGCCTGGTAGAGCTGGGCCGGGCTGGCATCCCCGGCGCAGAGGGTCATGGCGTAGAAGCCCAGGAAGATCGAGCTGACCGTGAACAGGTTGGGCAGCACGAACATGGCCTTGCGCAAGTTGATCTGCATTCGGCGTCCACCCTATCAGGATCGGCCGCGCCGGGACACGGGATCCCGATCCCCGGCGGGGTCCCCGGCCGACCTGATCCCCCGCGGCCCGGCAACCGCTATGCTCGGCTCGTGACCGGCCGGCCCCGCCCTCCGCCACGCGGCCGCCCCGCGCTCGGGGTGCTCGGGCTCCTCGCCGCCGGCTGCGCCTCGCTCGGCCCGTCCCTGCGCTGCCCGGAGGAGGGCGGGCCGCCCTGGCGCGAGCTGGCCAGCCAGCACTTCCTGGTCTGGACCGACCTGGACGGCGCCGAGGCCCGGGCCCTGGTGGCGCGGCTGGAGTGGATCCGGGCGGCGGTGGTGGCGGCGGTGTGGCACGAGTCGCTCGAGCCCGACGCCCCCCTGGCCGTGGTGGCGCTGCGGTCGGAGCGCGAGCTGCGGCTCTTCCTCCGCGGGGAGGCAACCGGCTGGGTCATCGCCGATCCGAGCCAGCCGCGGCTGGTGCTCCACGCCGCCGGGGGCGAGGTCGTGCCGGCCGGCGTCGCCCGCGAGGTGGCCCTGCAGCTCGCCGACTTCGCCTGGCTGCGCCAGCCGCGCTGGCTGCGGGCGGGGCTGGCGGCGTATCTGGAGACCATCGCGTCGCTGGCCGGAGGCGCCACCGCGCTGGTGGGGCTGGCGCCGGAGTGGGCCGGGCGGGCCGGCCGGGTCGGGGCGGAGCCGCTCCTCGCCTGGGACGCGCGCGACAGCCGCCGCGGCGGCCAGGAGTTCCGCTCGCTGAACGCCTCCGCCTGGGAGCTCACCCACTTCCTCGTCGACGAGCGCGGCCCGGCCTTCACCGCCTTCCAGGGGCGGCTCGGAGCGGGCGCGGCCCCGGAACGAGCCTGGCGGGAGAGCTTCCCGCAATACGACCCGCCTGACGGAGGGCTGGCGCGGCTGGAACGCGACCTTCGGGAATGGAACGGCAGGGGTCGGCTGGCGAAGCGGGCGGTTCCGGTGCCCCGGCCGGTGGGAGAGCCGGACGAACGGGCCCTGCCCCCGGCCGAGCTCCACGCGCTGTGGGCGGTCCTGTGGCTCTCGGTCCCCCCGGAGTGGGCCCCGCCGGCGGAGTTCCGGCGCGCCCGGGCCGAGGAGGAGGCCGCCCGGGCCCTGGCCCACGATCCCGCCCAGCCGGCGGCCCTGTTCGTCTCCATCTGGCTCGCCCCGGAGCGGGAGCGGAGCGTTCGCGCGCGCGCGGCGGCGCGCGCCGCCCCGGAGGACTGGCGGATCTGGCTCCTGGTCGCGGGCGCGATCGGGCCGGGGGAGGCCGCCGAGCGCCAGGCGGCGCTGCAGCGGGCCCGCGAGCTGGCGCCCGACCAGCCGGCGGTGCTGTCGGCGCTGGCGCGGGAGTTGATCTCGGCCGGGAAGGCGGAGGAGGCGGTCGCGGTGGCGGCCAGGGCGGTGGAGCTGGCCGCCTGGAAGGCCTTCGCGCTCGAGCTGTACTCCCAGGCCCTGGCGGCGGCGGGGCGCTGCCCGCAGGCGCTCGCGGCCTCGCGCCGGGCGATGGAGATCCTGCCGGACTGGACGGCGGTCCGGGAGCGGGAGGAGATGATCGCGCGCCGCACGGCCCTGGAGGCCCGGTGCGGGGCCGAGCCGGCGCCCGAGCCGGAGCCGCCCGGCTCGCGAGGGTAGCCGTCATGGCGGTGCTCGGTTGCCATGGTCCGTAGGGCGGGGGCTCGTCCCCCGCCGGCGGCGCAGCCGCCGGATCCACGCGTGCGAGCACGGCCATCAGTATCCGCCGTTCACGGCCGCGCCCGCCGCGCCCAGGAGCGCCAGCGGGTCGCGGGCCCGGCCGCCGCGCCAGACCTCGAAGTGCAGGTGCGGTCCGGTGGCCTTCCCGGTCGAGCCCACCAGGCCGATCCCCTGCCCGGGCTCGACCTCGTCGCCCGGCGCGCACAGGAGCCGCGACAGGTGGCTGTAGCGGGTGGTGAGCTCGCCGCCGTGCCGGATCTCCACCAGCAGGCCGTAGCCCGCCGCCCAGCCGGCTTGCACCACGAATCCCCGGGCGGCGGCGGTGACCACCCGCCCCGGGCTGGCGGCCAGGTCGATGCCGAAGTGCATCTTGCGCAGGCCGTCGAGCGGGTGCTGTCGCCAGCCGAAGAGGGAGGAGATCCCGGCGTCGTCGATGGGCCATTTCAGCAAGGCCGGGGCCGGCCGCAGCACCATCTCCTGGCGCAGGCCGCGGGCGGCGGCGAGCCGGGCGGAGAGGCGCGCCAGCAGGGCTTCCACTCGCCGGCGCAGCGCCTCGGGCGGCTCGCCGAAGCGCCGGCGGTCGTACTCCAGCTCGGCCTCCATGGTGACGCGGGCCCGCAAGAGCTCCGCCGTGGGCGTCTGGGGAAGCGAGCGCAGGAGGTACCGGTCCACCTCGTCGCCGAGGCGTGCCCAGGCGGCCTCGGCCCCCTGGGGAAAGCCGGGGGTGCCGTTCTGGCGCAGGCGGCGGAGGCGGGCCTCGGAGGCGAAGCGCAGCAGGCTCCCGTCGAGCGGCGGTCCGGGCGGAGCCTCGCTGGCCACCCGGCGCGGCGCCGGGTCCTTGGCCGGGGGCCTGGGAGGCCCCACCGGCTCCATGGGCTCGGTCACCACCACCGGGGCCCCCAGGCCGGCCTCGGCGAAGGTCATGGTGTCGCGGCCGTGGGCGCAGCCGGCGGCCAGCGCGGCCAGGGCGAGGAGGGCGGGGGGCGAGGCGCGGCGCATGCGGTCGCGGCCGTCGCCCGGCCGCTCCCGAGATGGTAGCGTGCGCCGCCCCCGCGGCGCCTGTACCGGGACCATGGCGTGTGGGCGGAGGTGGTAGCATCCGAACGATGGCGCCGCGCCGCAGCCGTTCCCCCGCGTCGGCGGCGCGGGCGCGGGCCCGGGCCGTCGTGGCACGATTCGAGCGGGCCATGCCCGGCGCTCGCATCGCGCTCCGCTTCGACGACGAGCTGCAGCTCCTGGTCTCGGTGATCCTCTCCGCCCAGACCACCGACGCCCGCGTGAACCAGGTGACCCCGGCCCTGTTCGCCCGCTTCCCGGACGCGGCCGCCTACGCCCGGTCCTCGCCCGAGGCGCTGTGGCCCTTCCTGCGCAGCCTGGGGCTCTACCGCACCAAGGCGCGGGCGGTGGTGGAGTCGATGCGCATCCTGGCGCGGGAGCACGGCGGCCGGGTGCCGCGCACGCGTCAGGGCCTGGAGGCGCTGCCGGGGGTCGGGCGCAAGACGGCCGGCGTGGTGCTCATCCACCTGGGCGCCGAACACGCCTTTCCGGTCGACACGCACGTGGGGCGGGTGGCGCGCCGGCTGGGCTGGACTCGCCAGCGGGACCCCGACCGGGTGGAGGAGGACCTGCGCCGGCTGCTGCCGCCGGAGCGCTGGGGGGAGGCCCACCAGCTCATGGTCTGGCACGGCCGGCGCACCTGTGCGGCGCGGAGGCCGGCGTGCGCGCGCTGCCCGGTGGAGGACCTGTGCCCCAAGCGCGGAGTCCCCGGGCGCCTTCGGGGCTCTAGGCCTCGGGCTTCATCGCGGTAACCGCTGCCTGCGAGCCTCGGTGACGTCCGCGGCGGCCCGGTCTCGCCGGAGGGCGCCTTCGGAGCGAACCGCGGCCATCCCGATACGCGCGACCCGGGCCCGTGGCCGGCGGCGAGCAACCGTCGTGGAGCGCCAATGCGCCGAGGAGGTCCCTAGCCTGCGCGACCGACGTTTGCGAGCCGCCGCGCGGTCCTGATCGCCGCGCGGCCGCCGCTCCGGGGTCGTGAGCGAGAACAGCGCCCGGAGGCGAGGCCGGGCCGCCGGGGCTCTGGGAAACCGGCGCGCGCTGTGAACCCGGGTCACAGCGCCGACTTGTGCGCCGCGGCGCGCCGGAGCTCCTCGGCGGTCTCGGTGGTGCGCTCAGCCTTCAGCTTCTTCATGCGCCGCCGGATGACCTCGCGCTTCAGGCTGGAGAGGTGGTCGACGAAGAGGACCCCGTCGACGTGGTCGATCTCGTGCTGCACCGCGATGGCCAGGAGATCCTGGCACTCCAGCTCGAAGGGCGCGCCCGACCGGTCCAGGGCCCGCACCCACACCTTGGCGGCCCGCTCCACCTCCTCGGCCTCGCCGGGGATGGAGAGGCACCCCTCGGTGTAGATGGTGGTCCCCTCCGCCTTGACGATCTCGGGGTTCACCAGGTGGATGAGGCGCTGCCCCTCCTGGCGCGGCGAGGTGTCGATGACGATGCAGCGCCGGGAGTCGCCGATCTGCGGCGCGGCCAGGCCCACGCCGTCGGCGGCGTACATGGTCTCGGCCATGTCGTCGAGGAGCCGGCGGATCGAGTCGTCCACGCGCTCGACCGGCCTGGCGACCTGCTTCAGCACCGGGTCGGGCCAGATGACGATCTCTCGGATCATGAGGCGCGGATGATAACGCGGGGGAACTCGCGGCGCATATGCCGCCGGGAAGAGGGCGCGGCTACTCCCCCAGCCCGGCCAGGTACTCGGCGCGCAGCGCCTCGTCCGACAGGACCTCGCGGGCCTCGGCCACCACGCCCAGGATCTCCTCCAGCTGCTCGCGCAGCCCCGGCTCGCGGTAGGCGGCGTACCGGCCCGGGTCGAACTCGGCGGCCAGCCGCTCGGAGGCCTCGCGCACCTCGTAGGGGGTGGCGTGGCGCGACAGGCCCAGGATGGCGAAGTAGTCGGCGCGGCGGACCTGATCCAGCTTCTCCCGGACCCGGGCCAGGTCGATGGTCTCCGACTCGCGTCGGGTCTCGACGCTGCCGTGGAAGCGCAGCGAGAGCGCCCCCACCATGAGCAGCCCCGCCAGCACCTGGCGCGTCTCCAGCGGCGGCAGCGGGCTCGAGTCGAGGATCTCGTCGAGGGTGCGCAGCCCGTCGGAGAGCTCCAGTACCCGCTGCTCGGCGGGCCCCAGGCCCAGCTCCCCGGGCGGCAGGGCGCGGCGCGAGGGAGAGAGGAGGGTGGCCGCGCCGCCGAGGACCGCGTCCAGCCGGGGCTCGAGCCACTTGCGCCGCACCCCCTCCATGGCCAGCCGGAGCGGGCCGCGCTCCAGGGCGATGCGCTCGTCGGGCGGGACGCGAGCCGGCTCGTAGCGGAAGAGCGCCTTCTCCTCGGCGAAGAGGGCGTAGAGCACCTCCTCGGTGCGGCGGCGGACCAGCGACGTGAGCTCGGCCGGCTTGAGGAAGCCACGGTCCAGCAGGGCCAGGGCGGCGCGCCGCGAGGCGAGCCCGCCCAGGGCCGGCGCCGCCTGCCGGTGCTGCTCGCGCGTCACCAGGCCCAGGCGCAGGGCCACCTCCTCCACCCGCTCGTGCGGGGCGGCGCTGGTGGCGCCCACTACCTTGCCGTCCTCGAAGTAGAGCGAGCGCGGGGCGTCGCCGCCGAAATCCAGCCGGCCGGTGAGGCGGGCGCGCTCGACCAGGGCCAGGAGCCGCGGCAGAGGCGCCTCGGCCAGCGTGCCCTGGGAAAGCTCCGGCGGCGGCGGAGGCAGCTCCGGCTCGGCCTGGGCCGGCGGCGCCGCAGGGGCGGGCGGCGGGAAGGCCAGCGGCGGTAGCTCCGGCTCCGGCTCAGCGGGCGCCGGGGCGCGCGCCTTGCGTTCGCCGGCGAGCTTCTGCGCTCGGCGGCGCGCGATCTCCTCGGCGGCAGCGCGGGCCGCCGCCCGCTCCGCCAGAGCGCGGCGCGCTTCGGCCTCGGCCTGCCGGGCCGCCTCCTCCTCGGCCTCGGCGCGCCGCCGCGCCTCCTCGGCCTCGGCGCGGCGGGCCTCCTCGGCCACGCGGGCGGCCGCCTCGCCGTCGGCCGCTGCCGGGCCTCCGGCGGCGGGCGGCGAGGGGGTGTCGTCCCGGGTGAGGCGGGCCAGCTCCTCGTCGATCTGATCCTCCAGGCTGGCGGCGTCGCCGCGGACGGCGTCCTCACCCCCCCGCGGCGCTCGGTGGCGCCCGGCGCCCTGAGGCTGCTCCAGCTCCCAGGGGAAGGCGACCTCCTTCTCGGGAGCCGCGGGCGATGCCGGCCTGGCCGGCGCGCCGGCCTTTCCGCCGGCCCGCCGCAGCTCCTCGGCGCGCTGGCGGAGCGCGTCGGCGGCAGCGGCCCGGTCGGTGCCCGGCGGAGCGCCGGCGCGGGTGCCGGGCCGCGGGCCGGCGGCGACGGCCGCGCCGGGTCGCGGCGGGGCGGACCCGGTGCTGCCTGGGCCGATGGCGGTGAGCTGGATGCGCGCCGGGCCCGGCCTGGCGCGGGAGGCCGCCTCCAGGGCGCGCTGGAGTTCGTTGGCGAGCTGGGCCGGGTCGACGGGGCGGGGGAGCTGTACGGCACCGGAGGGCGCCTGGGCCGACTCGCCCAGGAGCAGCACCGGGACCTCGGCGGGGGCCCCGTCGCCCGCCAGGCGGCGAGCCAGGTCCAGGCCGCCACGGCCGTCGCAGGTGGAGGAGACGATGGCCGCCTGGGGCAGCTCCTTCTCCACCGCCGCCGTAGCGTCGGCACCGTTGGTGGCCAGGACCGCCTGGTGCCCGGCGCGGGCCAGCACCCGCTTCACCGCGGAGATCTCGGCGATATCGTCGGCGACGAGGAGGATGCGCGCCACGATCGCCGATTATGGATCGAGGTCGCCGGGCGACAAACTGCCGGCAGTAAGCCTCGCCGCCCGTTCCGGGCGGCTCGCGTCTCGTCACAGCATGGCGTAGGGGTCCACGTCGAAGCGGACCTGGGCGCCGCCGGGGGGGCGGCGCGCCACCGGAAGCAGCGCCGCGTGGGCTCGCCGCAGGCTGGACGGGTCGGGGGCCTTGAAGATCAGGTGCCAGCGGGTTCGGCCCCGGATGCGCTCGATGGCCGCCGGGGCCGGACCGAGGAGCGTCAGCTCGGGCGAGAGCGCCGGGCGGGCCGCCTCGGCCAGGGCCTCGGCGCAGCTGCGCGCGGCGTGGGCGTCCAGGGCCTCGACCCGGACCGCCAGCATGCGCGTGAAGGGCGGGTAGCCCAGGGCCCGGCGCCGGTCCAGCTCGATCTCGGAGAACCCGGCGTAGTCGTGGCCCACCGCGCAGGCGATGGCGGGCGTGCGCGGGTTCCAGGTCTGCACCAGCACCCGGCCCGCCTCCGACCCGCGCCCGGCGCGCCCCGCCACCTGGGTGAGGAGCTGAAAGGTGCGCTCGGCGGCACGGAAATCGGGCAGGGCCATGGCCGTGTCCGCCAGCACCACCCCCACCAGCGTCACTCCGGGAAAGTCGTGGCCCTTGGTGACCATCTGCGTGCCCACCAGCACCTCCAGCTCGCGGCGGGCGAAGCGCGCCAGCACCGCCGCGGCGTCGTCGGCGCGGGAGACGGCGTCGCGGTCGAGCCGTCCCACCCGCGCCGATGGGAAGGCCTGCTCCACCGCCGCCTGCACCTGCTCGGTGCCGACGCCCACTCCGGTCCGCTCGCCCCCGCACTCGGGGCAGGCGCGGGCCATGGGCTCGGACCGGGCGCAGTAGTGGCAGAGCAGGACCCCGCGGCGGGCGTGGAAGGTGAGGGCCACCGCGCAGGCCGGGCAGCGCGCCTCGCGGCCGCAGTCGAGGCAGGTGACCAGCGTCTGGAAGCCGCGGCGGTTGAGGAACAGGATGGCCTGCTGCCGCGCCGCCAGCGCCTCGGCGAGCGCCGCCCGGAGGGGCGGCGAGATCAGCCCCGGCAGCGGCCCGCCGCGGCGGAAGCGGGACAGGTCCACCAGCTGCACCTCGGGCAGCGGCCGGTCGTCGATGCGGGCCGGCAGGGTGAGGAGCCGGTAGCGCCCGCGCCTGGCGTTCTCCAGCGTCTCCAGCGAGGGAGTGGCCGAGCCCAGCACGCACACCGCCGACTCCATGCGGGCGCGCACCACCGCCAGGTCGCGGGCGTGGTAGGTAGGGCCGTCCTCCTGCTTGAAGCTCGGGTCGTGCTCCTCGTCCACCACCAGGACGCCCAGGTCCTGGACCGGAGCGAAGACGGCGCTGCGCACCCCGACGCAGATGGGGGCCTCGCCCCGCCGCAGCCGCAGCCACTCGGCGTGGCGCTCCGGGTCGGAGAGGCCGCTGTGCATGAGCGCCACCGCCTCGCCGAAGCGGGCGCGGAAGCGGCCAGCCAGCTGGGGGGTGAGCGCGATCTCCGGCACCAGCACCAGGGCGCCTCGCCCGGCGGCCCGGGCCCGGGCGATGGCCTGTAAGTAAACCTCGGTCTTCCCCGAGCCGGTCACCCCGTGGAGCAGGAAGGTCTCGAAGCGCCCGAAGGCGCCGGAGACCGCGGCCAGCGCCTCCCCCTGGGCCGGCGTCAGGGACAGCGGCGGCTCGCCGGCGGGGAGGAGCCCGGCGGCGGGGAGGGGGCTCTCGACCTCCAGCCGCGCCAGGCCGCGCCGCGCCAGCGCCGCCAGGGCGGCCCGGCCGCGCGGGAAGGCGGCGCGCAGCTCCTCGACCGGGATCCGCCCCCGGGCCAGCAGGTACTCCAGCACCGATCGCTGCGCCCGGGCGCGCGCTCCCAGCGAGGGCAGGGCTCCGGCGGCGCCGGCGGAGGGAGCGGCGTACTCCACCCCGCGCCGGGCCGGCGCGGCGGCGCCGCGGCGGGCGTTCAGGCCGGGTGGCAGCGCGGCACGGAGGAGCTCTCCCGGCGGGGAAAGGTAGTAGTCCTCGGCCCAGCGAATGAGCCGGATGAGCTCGGGGGTGAAGAGCGGGAAGTCGTCGAGGACGTCGGCGACGTCGCGGAGCTCCACCCCGGCCGGCGGAGCGGTGGGGTGGCCCACCACGTAGCCGGTGGCGCGCCGGCTCCGGCCGAAGGGGACCGCCACCCGGCGGCCCAGGGTGGCCTCGGCGGCGAGGCGCGACGGGACGCGATAGGTGAAGGTGCCGCGGACGGCGGCGGCGACGGCGACCTCGACCAGCACGGCGGGGAGTGTAGCAGCCGAGGGGGACGGGGCGGGGCGGATGCCTCTGGCACGAGTCGGGGGAGGGGGCCCCACCGGAGGTGGGGGAGGGGCGAAGCCCCTCGCCGCCGGAAGGCGCGCGAGGCGAAGCCGAAGCGCGCCCGGCTCCGGCGAAGCAGGGGTGGGGCCCCGACGGCTTCGCCGGCGGGGCGGGGCGGCACGCCCCGATACGATCAGAACAGGGTATCCGGAATCCTCGGATTGGCCGCGGCCTTCTCGGTGACGAAGCGGGCCTGCAGCGCGCCGCCCTGATGGACCTCCACCGCCCGCGGGAACCAGTCGCCGCCGGTGGGGGACCCCCAGTCGAGGAAGCGCACGTCGGCGAGGCCCCCGGCCGCCTGGAAGAGGACCCGGACCGGCTGCCAGGCCCGCTTGTCCACCCAGGCCTGTGGCTTGGGCTCGGCCGGGCGGGCGCCGATGACGTAGGCCACCTGGCCGTTGAACCGGCCCAGCACCGCCTCGGCCAGGGGGACGCCCAGGCGGGCCAGCTCCTGGGCGTAGGGGCGATCGGGCTCGGGCCCGCCGGGCCGCTGCCCGAGCAGGGCGCACACGCCCCGCAGCATCGCCGCCGCCGCCGGCACCCGATCCAGCCCGCGGACGCCGGACAGCTGCCCGGACCTCACCACCGCGGCCGGCCGCTCCGACTCGGGCAGGTCCGGGGGCCAGAGCTCCAGACGGCAGCGCCCGGGCATCTTGAAGGCGAGCAGGGCCGGCGCCGAGAGCTCGGCCCCCACCGGCGAGAGGCCCAGGGTCGCCGCGGCGGCCCGGGCCGGGTCGCCCGGCATGGCGAAGGTGCCTCGGACCTCCAGGCTGGTGAGCGCCAGCTCCTCCCGCCGGTGCCCCATGCGCTTCAGGATCCCGCTCACCGGCAGCACGTAGGCGAGGGCCGGGGCGGCCCAGAGCCCGAGCAGCGCCAGGGCGAGCCACCGCCGCGGGCCGTCGGGCGGGGGGCGCCCGCTCAAGGCGCCACCTCGCGCAAGAAGGCCCGCAGCGCGTCGCGCAGGTCGGGGCGCTTCAGGGCGAAGGCGATGTTGGCCTTGAGGTAGCCCAGGCGATCGCCGGCGTCGTAGCGCTGGCCCTCGAAGCGGTAGCCCAGGAGCCCCTGCTCGCGGGCCAGCACCGCCAGGGCGTCGGTGAGTTGGATCTCGCCGCCCGCGCCCGGGGGGAGGCCCTCCAGGATCGCGAAGACCCGGGGCGGCAGCACGTATCGGCCGATGACCGCCAGGTTCGAAGGCGGGTCCTTCTTCGGCTTCTCCACCAGCGTCTCGATGCGGACGGTGCGCGCGTCCAGCGCTCGCCCGGCGGCGATGCCGTACATGGCGGTGTCCTCGGGCGGGACCTCCATGAGGGCCACCGTGCCCAGGCCGTGGCGCTGGAAGCAATCGGCCAGCTGCCGGGCCGCCGGGACGGCGGCGTCGATGACGTCGTCGCCCAGCATGACCACGAACGGCTCGTCGCCCACCACGTCTCGGGCGCACAGCACGGCGTGACCCAGGCCGAGCGGCTCCTGCTGCCGCACGGTGACCACGTTGGCCATCTTGGCGATGGCGCGCATCTGGTCGCGCAGCCCGACCTTGCCGGCCTTCTCCAGATGGGCCTCCAGCTCGCCGGCGATGTCGAAGTGGTCGACGATGGAATCCTTGCCGCGGGCGCACACCAGGATGACGTCGCGCACGCCGGCCGCCACCGCCTCGGCCACGATGTACTGGACAGTGGGCGTGTCGACGATGGGGAGCAGCTCCTTCGGGACCGCCTTGGTGGCGGGGAGGAAGCGGGTTCCCAGGCCGGCCGCGGGGATGACCGCCTTGCGGATGGTCGTCATGCGCCGCCGACTCTAGTGCCGCGACCGGAGCATTTTGCTCCGGGCGGCACTAGCCTCATTTGTAAGGGGCGTGCCGCCCCCCTCCGTCGGCAAAGCCGCCGGAGCCTCCCCCCTGCTACGGCCGGACTCCCGGCCGGGGCCGCTTCGCGGCCTGGAAGCTGATCGATACGCATGGCTCGCGACTCTAGCCCGGACCAGACGACGAG
>DASTPH010000113.1:0-24330 GCA_035762305.1 Anaeromyxobacteraceae bacterium | reverse complement strand
CCTACCGGCCGGCGCCTCGCCGCGGGCGCGCGGCGCGCTTGCGCTCCTTGAACAGCAGGCGCATCGGCACCTCGAGGCGGAAGGCCTCCCGGAAGCGATTCTCCACGAAGCGGCGGTAGCCGTCGCCGATGGCCTCGGGCCGGCTGCACTGGATGGCGAAGGTCGGCGGCGCCTGCCCCACCTGGGCCACGTAGTAGAGCTTCACCGGCTTGCCGCGGGCGAGCGGCGCCGGATGCGCCTCCTGGATCGCCGAGAGCAGCTGATTCAGGGCATGAGTCGGGAAGCGGGCCCGGTACTGCTCGGAGAGGCGCGAGGCGGTGGCGAGGAGCCTCTCCACACCCCGCCCGGTCCGGGCCGAGGTGAACAGCACCGGGGCGAAGGCCACGAAGGGGAGCCGCTGGTGGAGCGCCTTCCGGTACCACTCGCGGGTGGCGCCGGCCGCCTCGGCCAGGTCCCACTTGTTCACCACCACCAGGAGGGCCCTCCCCTTCTCGGCCACCAGGCCCAGGAGCCGCGCGTCCTGCTCCACCCCGGCCTCGCCGGCGTCGAGAAGGCAGGCCACCACCTCGGCCTCGTCGATGGCGCGCATGGCCCGCATCACCGAGTAGCGCTCTACGGTCTGGGCGATGGAGCGCTTGCGACGGATCCCGGCGGTGTCGGTCACCACGAAGCGCCGCCCCTTCCACTCGAGGACGGTGTCGATGGCGTCGCGGGTGGTGCCCGGGGCCTCCGAGACCACGAAGCGCTCCCGGCGCAGCAGGGCGTTCACCAGCGTGGACTTCCCCACGTTGGGCCGGCCTACGATGGCGAGGCGCACGTCGCCCAGGGGGACCACCTCGGGCTCGGCGCGCGCGAGCCGGAGCCCCGCCAACACGGCGTCGAGCAACTCCCCCACCCCCCGGCCGTGCTCGGCCGAGACCGGGTGCACCTCCCCGAAGCCCAGAGCGTGGAACTCCGCCAGCGGCGCCTCGGCCTCCTGCCGGGCGCTGTCCAGCTTGTTCACCGCCACGAAGAGGGGCTTCCCCGAGCGGCGCAGCAGGTCGGCCACGGCGCGGTCCACCTCGGTGAGCCCCTCCCGGCCGTCGACCACCAGCACCACCGCCTGGGCCTCGTCCACCGCCAGCCGGGCTTGGTCGCGCACCTGCTGCGCCAGCCGGTCTGGCGAGTCGGGCTCGAAACCGCCGGTGTCCACAACCGAGAGGGCCCGGCCGTCCCACTCCATGTCGGCGTAGTTGCGGTCGCGGGTGACGCCGGGGGCGTCCTCCACGATGGCGGCCCGCCGGCCCACCAGGCGGTTGAAGAGCGTGGACTTGCCGACGTTGGGCCGGCCCACCAGGGCCAGGATGGGGCGCGGCATTTACAGCCCCGCCCGGCGCAGCGCGGCGGCCCGCTCGCTCCAGCGCTCGTCCACCCGCACCGTGAGCGCCAGGAACACCTTGCACCCGAGCAGCCGTTCCAGCCGCTGCCGGGCGGCGGTGCCGATGCGCTTCAGCATGGCCCCGCCCTGGCCGATGACGATGCCCTTCTGCGACTCCCGCTCCACCAGCACCCTGGCGGCGATGCGCACCAGCCCTCCCCCCTCGCGCCGCTCCGCCTCGTCGAAGGATTCCACCTCGACGTAGGCCGAGTACGGGATCTCCTGCCGGGTCTGCAGCATCACCTGCTCGCGCACGTATTCGGCGGCCAGGGTCCGCTCCGCCTGGTCGGTGAGCACGTCCGGGGGGAAGGGCGCTGCCTCCACCTCGGGGAGGTGGCGCGCCAGCGCCTGGAGGAGCCGATCCACGTTCTCGCCGGTGAGGGCCGAGAAGGGCACCACCTCGGCCCAGGCGTGGAGGTCCTTGTGAGCGGCGATCACCGGGAGCAGCGCCGGCCTGGGCGTCCGATCCATCTTGTTCACCCCCAGCACCACCGGCTTCCCGGCCCGGGCCACCTGCGCGATGGCCCAGCGGGTCACCTCCCCCACCTCCACCTCGCCGCCGGGGCCGGTCCCGGCCTCGACCAGGAGCAGCACCGCATCCACCTCGGAGAGGGTCCGCAGGGCCACCTCCACCAGGCGCCGGTTGAGCGCCCCGGCCGCCCGGTGCAGGCCCGGGGTATCGAAGAAGGCGATCTGCGCCTCCGGTGCGTGGTGGACGCCCAGGATCCGGGTGCGGGTGGTCTGCGGCCGCGGGGTGACGATGGCGACGTGCTCGCCCAGGATGCGGTTGAGCAGCGTCGACTTGCCGACGTTGGGCCGGCCAGCGATGGCGACGAAGCCGGCTCGCATCAGCCGCTATGGCATCGTGCCCCGGCTGATGACCACCTTCTCCAGCCGGGTCTTGGCGTTGCCGCCCCGCGCGATCTTCGCCACCAGGTCCTGCCCCTTCACGGTCTCGCCGAAGATGGTGTGTCCGCGGTCCAGGTGCGGGGTGGGCACCTCGGTGATGAAGAACTGCGAGCCGTTGGTGCCCGGGCCGGCGTTGGCCATGGCCAGCTTCCCCGGCTTGTCGAAGCGGTTGTCCGGGCCGATCTCGTCGGCGAACTTGTAGCCCGGGCCGCCGGTGCCGGTGCCGAGGGGGTCGCCGCCCTGGATCATGAACTGGGGGATGACGCGGTGGAAGACGGTGCCGTCGTAGAGCGGGGTCTTCACCTTCTGTCCGCTGCGGGGGTCGGTCCACTCGCGGCTGCCCTGGGCCAGCTGCACGAAGTTCTCCACGGTCTTGGGGGCCTTCTCCGGGAGCAGCCTCACCACGATGTCGCCCATCGAGGTCTTGAAGGTGGCGTACAGCTCTTCGGCCATGGCGTGACTCCTTGCCCGGGGTGGGATCGGCTGGGGACGAGCCCCGTCCATTTATCACAACTCGTGTGCATGCACCTGGACGCCGCTACCTGGCGGGTGGCGGCACCGCACGGCTGGAGAGCCCGACGAGCCCGAGGCTTCCCAGAAGCCTCGCCGCCCGTTCCCGGCGGCTCGACTTCGCGGGGGGCGAGCCCCCGCCCTACCGGCAGGTGGGCGGCTCCTTGCTGATGGTCACCTTCACGAGGCGGGTCTGGGAGTTCCCGGCGGCCGCGATCTTGGGCACCAGATCGCATCCGCACACCCCCTCGCCGAAGTGCGTGTAGCCGCACAGGCCCGAGGGCGAAGGGCAGCGGCGCGGGTACAGCTGCGGCACCTTGTCGCCGGATCCCTCGGTGACGAAGAACTGCGAGCCGTTGGTGTTCGGGCCGGCGTTGGCCATGGCGAGCTGGCAGGGCTTGTCGAAGGGGCGGTCCCCTTCCTTGAGCTCGTCGGCGAACTTGTAGCCGGGGTCGCCAGTGCCGAACTGGCTGCCTCCAGGGGTGGCGCGCGCCCCGAGCGCGGCGCCGCGGGTGAGCGGATCGCCTCCCTGGATCATGAAGCCGGGGATGACGCGGTGGAACAGCGTCCCGTCGTAGTAGCGGACCCCCTTCGACTTCTTGTGGCTGGCGGGATCCGAGAATTCCTTCTTCCCCTCGGCCAGGTCCACGAAGTTCTTGACGGTGTTGGGGGCCTTCTCTGGCAGGAGGTGGATGCCGATCTTGCCGGCGGAGGTCTCCAGCGTGGCGTAGACGGGGTCGGCGGCGAGCGCCGGCGCGGCCAAGAGCGCCAGGGCGGCGATGGCGGTGGTCTTCATATGCGCGGCATCGTAGACGGGGGACCGCGCGCGGGCAACAGGCGCGGCAAAGCCCCGCCCGCGCGCGAGTGCGCGCGCTGGGGGTGGGGACGTCGATCGGGAGCGCGGGCACCTGCGCGCCCGCGCGCGGGCTTTGCCCGGCGGGGCGGGGCGGCACGCCCCGTGACGATCTGGCTAGACCGTGGCGCGATTCGAGCCCTCTCGAATCGCGCACCACGGTCTAGCGGCGCCGGCGCCGCGCCGCCACCTTCTTCTTGCCGGTCGCGCCGCGGCTCCCCCGCCCGGCCCGGGCGGCCGCGCTCCGACGCGGCGCCGCGCCTCGATGCCCCCCGGCTCCACGCGCGGCCCTCCCGGTCCGCACCACCCGCCTCCGGGGCGCCGGCGTGTCCGCAGCCTCGGCGTCCCGCGGCGCCAGGGCCAGCTCATCCCCGGATGCCCGAGGCGCCGGGGCGACCCGGGCCACCTCGTGTTCTCCTACCGCCATCGCGCCCGCCGCCTGGCGCGCGAGCAGGGACGTGAGGGCGACCTGGGCGGCCGCCTGCTCCGCCTCCTTCTTGGAGCGTCCGGACCCGCGCCCCAGCGCCTCTCCCCCCAGCTCCAGCTCGATCTCGAAGACCTTGGCGTGGTCCGGCCCGAGCTCGGCGGCGACCCGGTAGCGGGGCGTGGCCCGGAGGCGCGCCTGGGCCCATTCTTGAAGTTGCGTCTTCCAGTCGCGGTCGAGCGTCCCGGCCGCGGCCCGGGCGAAGGCCTCCTCGAGGAAGCGATCCACCAGGGCCAGGGCCTCCCCGACCCCGTGCTCCAGCCAGACGGCGGCGATGACCGCCTCCATGGCGTCGGCGAGGAGCGAGGCCTTCTCCCGCCCCCCGCTCATCTCCTCGCCGCGCCCCAGGCGCAGGAGCTCCCCCAGCCGCAGCGCGCGGGCCATGGCCGCCAGCCCCGCCTCGTCCACCACCGCCGCCCGCATCTTGGAGAGGTCTCCCTCGCGGGCCGCCGGGAACCGTTCCATGAGCCGGTGCGACACCAGGAGGTCCACCACCGCGTCGCCGAGGAACTCCAGCCGCTCGTTGTCGCCTCCGCCATCGTCCCGGTGCTCGTTGACCCAGGACTTGTGGGTCAGCGCCGCCAGCGCCCTGGCCCGGTCCCGGAAGGCGAGGCCCAGGCGCACCTCCAGCGCCGCCACCGGGTCGGGCGGGGGAGCCGCCGGGAGGTCGCGCTCGCCGGCCACGGGCCTAGAGCCTCCCCGCCAGCTCGTCGGCCAGCGCCCAGGGGTCGGCCTCCCGGGCGGCGATGCGCCCGGCGATCTCGTCGAGGTGCCCCTCCTCGGCGGCAAGGCGCGCCAGCGCCCCTTCCAGGAGCCGCTCGCGCAGCATGGCCACGAAGCCGGCCCTGGCCCGGGCCCGCTCGCGGAGCGCGCGTTCCCCGCTCGAATCGAGGTGCTCGCGGTGGCTCGCCACCGCGGCGGCCAGCGCCTCGACTCCTTCGCCCTGGGTGGCCACCGTCTTCACGATGGGCGGCTCCCAGTAGCCGGGGTCGTGCGGGTCCCAGGCCGCGGTCCGGGTGAGCCGGTGGTCGGCGTCGTGGTCCAGCCCGGGCCGGGTGGCGCTGCTGCGACGCAGCTCCAGCATCATCTGGAGGTCGCGCACGGTGCGGTCGGCTCCCTCGCGGTCGGCCTTGTTGACGGCGAAGACGTCGGCGATCTCCAGCACCCCGGCCTTGATGGCCTGGACGTCGTCGCCCATGCCGGGCACGGTCACCAACACCACCGTGTGCGCCAGCTCCGAGATCTCGATCTCGTCCTGTCCCACCCCCACCGTCTCCACCAGGACCAGGTCCTTGCCCATCGCGTCGAGCACCTGCACCACCTCGGCGGTGGCGCGCGACAGCCCACCCAGGTGGCCGCGGGTGGCCAGCGATCGGATGAAGACCCCGGGGTCCAGCGCGTGCTCCTGCATGCGGATGCGGTCGCCCAGGATGGCGCCGCCGGAGAAGGGGCTGGTGGGGTCCACCGCCACCACGCCCACGGAGAGGCCGCTCCGCCGGTGGAGCCCGATGAGCCGGTCGGTGAGCGAGGACTTGCCGGCGCCCGGCGGCCCGGTGAGGCCCACCACGTAGGCGCGTCCGGTGCGCGGAAAGAGGACCTGGAGCGCTGCGCGGGCCGACGGCACCCCGTCGTCGAGGTCGCGCATGAGGCGCGCCGCGGCGCGGACGTCCCCGGAGAGCACCTTCTCCGCGTCGGCAGGAAGCGGAGCGGTCACGGGGCGGCGATCTCCAGGCCGGCGCCGGCCTCCTGGAGGTGGCTCATCCCTGCCGACCCGGCACTGGTTCTGCTGAGCGCCACTAGCGCAGGACCTGTCTGGCGATGACCATGCGCTGGACCTCGCTCGTCCCCTCGCCGATCTCGCACAGCTTGGCGTCGCGGAAGTAGCGCTCCACCGGGAAGTCCCGGGTGTAGCCGTAGCCGCCGTGGATCTGGATGGCCCGGGTGGTGGCCCGCATGGCGGCCTCGGAGGCGAAGAGCTTGGCCATGGAGGCCTCGCGCACGAAGGGCTTCCCCGCGTCGGCCAGGGTCGCTGCCCGGTGCACCAGGAGGCGGGCGGCGTCGGTCTCGGTGGCCATGTCGGCCAGCATGAAGGCGATGGCCTGGAACTCGGCGATGGGCTTGCCGAAGGCCTTGCGCTCCCTGGCGTAGGCCCGGGCCTCCTCGATGGCGCCGCGGGCCAGGCCCACCGCCAGGGCGCCGATGGTGATGCGGCCGCGGTCCAGGATCTGCAGGGTGTCCAGGAAGCCGTGGTCGAGCTCGCCGATGCGGTTCTCGTCCGGAACCTCGACGTCCTCCATGTGCAGCTCGGCGGTGTCCGAGCTGCGCATTCCGAGTTTGCCGTGGATGGGGCGCTGGGTGAAGCCCTTCATCTCCTTCTCCAGGACGAAGGCGGTGATGCCCTTCTGCGCCTTCTCGGGGTCGGTACGGGCCAGCACCACGAACACGTCCCCCGCCGAGCCCTGGGTGATGAAGGTCTTGGTGCCGTTCAAGATCCAGCGGTCGCCCCGGCGCACCGCGGTGGTGCGCAGCGCCGCGGCGTCCGAGCCGGAGCCCGGCTCGGTGAGCCCCCAGGCGGCGAGCTTCTCTCCCCTGGCCAGCGGCGCCAGCCAGCGCCGCCGCTGGGCGTCGGTGCCGAAGTACCGGATCTGCGACGAGCCGAGCCCGTTGTGGCTGGCCAAGGTCAGCGCCAGCGAGCCGTCGTGCCGCGCCACCTCCTCCACCACCACCGCCACCGCCAGGATGTCGAGCCCAGCCCCGCCCAGGTCCTCGGGCACCGAGATGCCGAGCAGGCCCAGCTCGCCGAGCTTCCCCACCACCTCCCGGGGGAACTCGCCGGTCTCGTCCCAGCGGCGGGCGTGAGGCTTCACCTCCTCCTGGCAGAACTGGCGCACCACGCGCTGGATCTCGCGGTGCGACTCGGGCAGCTCGAAGTCCATGATGTCTTCCCTCGCCGATCCCCTGGGCCTACACCGGCAGCACGCCGCGCTTGCGCACCGGCGGCGGCTCGTAGCCGGCGGCGTAGAAGCGGAAGCGGCGGGCGATCTCCTCCCGGAGGTCCTTCCCCGGCACCACCGCGTCCACCACCAGCTCGCTCGCCAGCTTCTCGATGTCGATGTCCTCCTTGTACTCCTCGCGCAGCTGCTGCACGTACGCCGCCCGCTCCGCCTCGGGCTTCTCCATGACCTTGTTGTAGAAGACCGCGTTCACGGCGGCCTCCGGCCCCATCACCGCGATCATGGCCTGCGGCAGGGCCAGGGTGGCCGAGGGCGAGAACCCCGGGCCGTCCATGGCGTAGAGCCCGGCCCCGTAGGCCTTGCGCACCACCACGCACAGGCGCGGCACCGAGGCCTCGGTGACCGCCGAGATCATCTTGGCGCCGGAGCGGATGATGCCGGCTCGCTCGACCTTGGTGCCGATCATGAACCCCGGCACGTCGGCCAGGTAGAGCAGCGGGATGTTGAAGGCGTCGCACAGCCAGATGAAGCGGGCCGCCTTGTCGGCCGAGTCCACGAACAGCACTCCCCCCTTCACCCTGGGCTGGTTGGCCAGGATCCCCACCGCCCGGCCTTCGATGCGCGAGAGCCCGGTGACCAACTCGCCGGCGAAGAGCTTCTTCACCTCGAAGAAGGAGCCCTCGTCCACCAGCGCCTCCACCAGCTGCATCACGTCGAAGGGGCGGTTCTGGTCGACGGGCACGATCTCGGGAATGCGGGCCGGGTCCACCCGCGGCGGCCGGGACGGCGACGCCGGCGGCAGCTCGCGGAAGGAGCGAGGCATGAAGGCGAACCAGCGCCTCGCCTCGCGGATGGCCTCCTCCTCGGACCGGCACAGGACGTCGCCGCAGCCCGACACCGAGCAGTGCATGCGGGCCCCGCCCATCTCCTCCAGGGTCACCTTCTCGCCGATGACCATCTCGGCCATTCGCGGCGAGCCCAGGTACATCGAGGCGTTGCCCTCCACCATGAAGACGATGTCGCAGAAGGCCGGGATGTAGGCCCCGCCCGCGGCCGAGGGGCCGAAGAGCAGGCAGATCTGCGGCACCACTCCGGAGAGGCGAACCTCGTTGTGGAAGATCCTCCCCGCGCCGCGCCGCCCCGGGAACATCTCCACCTGATCGGTGATGCGGGCCCCGGCCGAGTCCACCAGATAGAAGAGCGGCAGGCGTTCCCGGCCCGCCACCTCCTGGACGCGCACGATCTTCTCCACGGTGCGCTTCCCCCAGGACCCGGCCTTGACGGTCGAGTCGTTGGCCATGACGCACACCGGCCGGCCCTCGATGGTGCCCATGCCGGTGACCACTCCGTCCGCGGGCAGCTCGGGGTCCTGGGCGTTGGCGAGCGCGCCGTCCTCGACCAGCGACCCCTCGTCGAGGAGGAGCCGCAGCCGCTCCCGGACGAAGATCTTGCCCTGCTCGGCGTTCTTCTGGTGGTACTTCTCGGCCCCGCCCCGGCGAACGCGGTCGAGCTCGTCGCCGATGCGCTGATCGGGGCTCCGGGGGCGGTCCTCTTTCATCTACTCTCCCTTGAAGTCGGGGGGTCGCTTCTCGGCGAAGGCGCGCAGCGCCTCCACCCGGTCGCGCGTTTCCAGGCAGTCCTGGTAGAGCCGATGCTCGAGGTCGAGCCCCTCCTCGAGCGGCAGGCCGAGGCCCTGGTCCAGGGCGCGCTTGGCCTGGCGCAGCGAGACGGGCGCGTTTCTCGACACCTCCGCCGCCAGCTCCAGCGCCGCGGCCTGCAGGCCTCCCGGCGGCGCCACCCGGGAGACGAGCCCCATGGAGAGCGCCTCAGCAGCTCCCACCCGGCGCCCGGTGAGGATGAGCTCCTTGGCCCGGGAGAGGCCGATGGCCCGCGGCAGCCGCTGCGTGCCGCCCGCCCCGGGGATGATGCCCAGCCCGACCTCGGGGAGCCCCATCTCGGCGTGGGCCGCCGCCACCCTGAGGTCGCAGGCCAGCGCCAGCTCCAGCCCGCCCCCGAGCGCGACGCCGTTCAGAGCGGCCACGAACACCGGCGCGGCCTCCTCGATGGCGCGGAGCGCCTCGCGCAGGGAGCGCAGGAAGGCCCGGACCTCCTCCTGGCTCATGCCGGCTCGCTCTTTCAGGTCGGCCCCGGCGCAGAAGGCCTTCTCCCCGGCTCCGGTGAGCACCACGCAGCGCAGCGCCTTCAGCGGCTCGATGCGGTGCAGCTCCTGGCGCAGCCCGGCCACCATGGCGCGCGAGAGCGTGTTGCGGCGCGCCTCGCCGTCGATGGTCCAGATCTCGACCGCCCTTCGATCCTCGACGATGAATTCCATCCCTTGAACCCGGGTCATGCCGGTCCCTGGGCCGCCGCGCGCAGGCGCGCCCGCGTCGCCAGCTCCGCCTGCAGGGTCTTGCCGGGGAGGGGCCGGCCCACCAGCCGCTGCGCGAGCTCTCCGGCGGCGACCAGCCGCTCCAGGTCGACGCCGGTCTCGTAGCCCATGCCGTTCAACAAGTAAACCAGGTCCTCGGTGGCCAGGTTGCCCGAGGCCCCGGGCGCGTACGGGCAACCGCCCATGCCGCCCACCGAGGCGTCGAAGGTGGCGACGCCGGCGTCGAGCCCGGCGAGCACGTTGGCGAGCGCCGTGCCCCGGGTGTCGTGCAGGTGCAGGGCGATGGACCCGGGGCGGGCCCGGTGCATGAGGAGGTCCAGGATCTCGCGGGTCTGGTTGGGCGTGCCCGCCCCGATGGTGTCGCCCAGCGAGACCTGAAAGCAGCCCATCGCGAGGAGCCGCTCGGCGATGGAGGCGACCTTCCTGGGATCGACTCGCCCCTCGTAGGGGCAGCCCCAGGCGGTGGAGACGTAGCCCCTGACCTGAAGCCCCTTGGCGAGCGCCGGCCCGATCACCTCGTCGAAGGCGGCGAAGGTCTCCTCGATGCTCTTGTTGACGTTCTTCTGGTTGTGGGTCTCGGAGGCGGAGAGGAACACCGCCGCGTCCACCGGCGGGTGGGCCGGCCCGGCCCGATCGAGCGCCTCGAGCAGGCGCGAGAGCCCCTTTCCGTTCGGGACCAGCGACAGGTAGCGCACCCCGGGCGCCGCCGGCAGCTTCTCCACCACCTCGGCCGAGTCGGCCAGCGGCGGGATCCACTTCGGCGAGACGAAGCTCCCGGCCTCGATCCGCGGGAGGCCGGCCTCGGCCAGGGCCCGGATCAGGGCCAGCTTGTCCGGGGTGGGCACCAGGCGGGCCTCGTTCTGCAGGCCGTCGCGCGGGCCCACCTCGTAGACGGTGACGCGCCTCCCCATGCACGCGATCCTAACGGGCGGTGCGGTCCCCTGCCCCGCGCCCCGGACCGATCATGCTGCCCTTCGAGGATGGATGTGCTGGCGGATCCAGTCGACGATGGCCTGGGTCGACGAGCCGGGCAGGAACACCTCGGCCACCCCCAGGGCCTTCAGGCGCGGGATGTCGTCCTGCGGGATGATGCCCCCGCCGAACACCACCATCTCGCTGGCGCCCTTCTCCTTGAGCAGGTCGACGATGGCCGGGAAAAGCGTCATGTGAGCGCCCGACATGATGGAGAGCCCCACCGCGTCCACGTCCTCCTGGATGGCGGCGGCCACCACCATCTCCGGGGTCTGGTGGAGGCCGGTGTAGATGATCTCGAAGCCCGCGTCGCGCAGGGCCCGGGCGATGATCTTGGCGCCGCGGTCGTGGCCGTCGAGGCCCGGCTTGGCGACGAGGATTCGCAGCTGGCGCTCTTTCGCTTTCTGGCTCATGCAACCTTCTCCGCGAGGGCGACGAGGTCGGGCGCGTCCGGGTCGAGGCTGAAGGTGCGGTCCCGCGGTCTCGAGGTGCTGGCGAGGCCGAGGAGCCGGAGGCCGGCCCGGGGTGCCAGCGCCGACCACTCCCCGGGGCTGTAGTACCTCAAATGGGCCGTCCCAGCCAACATCGTCCCGTCGGGCCGGACCAGCCGGCGGGCGCAGGTGTCGACCCCGGTTCCCCTGTCGAAACGGGAGGTTTCCTCGACCCGTCCGCCTCCGGGCAGGGCCCGCTCGGCCCGCGCCTCGGGCTCGCGGGCGAGCCTCGCCGGGTTCGCGTGGTGCACGAGCAAGCGGCCGCCGGGGCGGACCGCTCGAGCCGCCTCGCGTAGCGCGGCGAGGTTCGCGGCGTCGTCCCACATGAAGAGGGAGGCGTACCAGGAAAAGGCGGCGTCGAAGGCGCCATCCCGAAACGGAAGGCGCCTCAGATCACCCCGCACCAGGCTCGCGCCGGCGCCGCGGGCCCGCGCGAGATAGGCGCCGCTCCGATCCAGGCCCACCAGGCGGGCCCGCCCGGCCAAAGCGCGCAGGTGACGTCCCTGGCCGCAGGCGAGGTCCAGCACCCGGTCCGACGGCCGCAGTTCCAGCAGGACGGCGATCGCCTCGGCCTCCGCCGCCGAGAGGCTCGGCGTGAGCAGGTCCGCGACCGAGTCGAGGTACAGGTCGCCGTAGTAGGCGTCGGTCCAGTCCGGCACCACGGCCGGAGTGTATCGCGTCCAGCGGCTCGACCCCGGCTGCCGCCGGCGGGCTGGCGCCCGCCGGCGCCTCACGGGTCCGTGCTCAGAACCGCCCGTCCTCGCGGTAGACGCCCCACACCGTGCGGAAGACGTCGCAGACCTCGCCCAGGGTGGCGTAGGCCTTCACCGCCTCGACGATCGAGGGCATGACGTTCGAACCGTCGCGGCAGGCGCGCTCCACGGCGCCGAGCGCCGCCTCCACCTTGCTGGCGTCGCGTTCGGCCTTGACGGCGCGGAGCCGCTCCACCTGGGCCCGGGCGACGCTCTCGTCGATCTTGAGGATGGAGATGGGCTCCTCCTGCGACTGGAAACGGTTGACGCCGACGATGACCCGGTCGCCGGACTCGATCTCCCGCTGGGTGCGGAAGGCGGCGTCGGCGATCTCCTTCTGCGGGAACCCCTCCTCCACCGCCCGCAGCATCCCGCCCAGCTCGTCGATCTTGTGGATGTACTCCAGGGCCCGCCGCTCCATCTCGTCGGTGAGGTACTCGACGTAGTAGCTGCCGGCGAGCGGGTCCACCACCCGGTCGGCCCCCGACTCGTAGGCGATGATCTGCTGGGTGCGCAGGGCGATGGTGACCGCCTCCTCGGTGGGCAGCGCGTAGGTCTCGTCGAGGGAGTTGGTGTGGAGCGACTGGGTTCCGCCCAGCACTGCCGCCATGGCCTGCAGGGCCACCCGCACCACGTTGTTGTAGGGCTGCTGCGCCGTGAGCGACACGCCGGCAGTCTGGGCGTGGGTGCGCAGGAGCCAGGACTCCTTCTTCTTGGCCCCGAAGCGCTCTTTCATGGTGCGGGCCCAGATGCGGCGGCCGGCGCGGAACTTGGCGATCTCCTCGAAGAAGTCGTTGTGGACGTCCCAGAAGAAGCTGAGGCGCGGGGCGAACGAGTCCACCGGAAGGCCGCGGTCGCAGAGGATCTGCACGTACTCCATGCCGTCGGCGAGGGTGAAGGCCAGCTCCTGCACCGCGGTCGCCCCCGCCTCGCGGATGTGGTAGCCGCTGATGGAGACCGGGTTCCAGCGCGGCATCTCCCGGGCGCAGAACTCGATCATGTCGCACATGACCTTCACCGCCGGGCGGGGCGGGACGATCCACTCCTTCTGGGCGATGTACTCCTTGAGCATGTCGGCCTGGATGGTCCCGCCGAGCTTCGAGCGCGGCACCCCCTGCTTCTCGCCGACCGCCACGTACATGGCCAGGGCCACCACCGCCGAGGCGTTGATGGTCATGGAGGTGGTGACCTCTCCGAGCGGGATGCCGTCGAAGAGCACCTCGAAGTCGCGCAGCGAGGAGATGGCCACCCCTTCCTTCCCGACCTCGCCGCGGCTCATGGGGTGGTCGCAGTCGTAGCCCATGAGCGCCGGCATGTCGAAGGCGGTGGAGAGGCCGTTCACGCCGTGGGCAAGCAGGTACTTGAAGCGCCGGTTGGTGTCTTCTGGGCTGCCGAAGCCGGCGAACTGGCGCATGGTCCAGAGCCGGCCCCGGTACATGCTGGCCTGCGGGCCGCGGGTGAAGGGATAGCGCCCCGGCCAGCCAAGGTCGCGGCGGAAGTCCTCCTGGCTGCGGTAGACCGGGTCCACCACGTCGGGGATGGGGATGCCCGAGTCGGTGTGGAACTCCTTGCGCCGGCGGGGGGCCCGCGAGAGGGTCTCGGCCAGCTCACCGGCGGTCCAGGACTCCCGCTCCTTCAGGATCTCCTGCAACTCGTCGCGCCGGTAGACCGGGTCCTGGGCCCGCTCCGGCGCTGGCGGCGTCGGCTTGCGCGATCCGGCCGGAGCGGCCTTGGGGGTCTTGGGGGCGGGCTTCTGGGCCATCGGGCGAACCTCGCAGGGGAGGATGCCGGCATTCTAACGGCCGGGACGGCCGGGCGGGCAAGTCCTCTCCGGGCCCGGAAACGGCCCTGGCAGGACCGGCGGCATTGGTCCGACGCGACCGTGAACGCTGCGCCCCGCGATACTCTCAGGCCTTGCCCGGCGTCGGCGCGGCGGTTCCACTCGGCTGGGGTGCGCCGTAATTCGTGGGGGCCGGACCGGCGGACTTGGCGTAGAGCCAGCGAGTGACGGCCCAGCCCACCAGCACCAGTGCGGACATGATGATCCAGCTGTGGTCCCAGCCGTAGACGGTCGGGTAGTGGTTGGAGACCATGGCGAACACCAGCGGCACGGACATGTAGGTGTTGTGCTTCGAGCGCAGGGTCGCCAGGGCCGCCACCGACGGGTCGGGAGCCGGGGCCACGCCCTTCACCCCCTGGATGATCTTCTTCTGGGAGGGCCAGATGCGCATCCAGACGTTCATCGCCATGATGGTGCCGAAGAGGATGCCGGCGTGGGTGAAGACCGACCGCCCCGTGAGCACCCTGGAGAGCAGGAACAGCACCAGCGCGAAGAGGACGAAGGAGACCGCGGCTCCGGCCTTCTCGTTCTTGGCGAGCGCCTTCCAGATGGCGTCGTAGACGAAGAAGACGACGACGATGGCCGCGAGCGCGATGGCCACCGCCGCGCCGTGGGAGATCACGGGCTGGCCGGTCACGACGTCCTTTCGCTCCAAGTTGTCGACCATGTAGTGGACCGAGGCGGCGAGGAAGAGGCCCGAGACCCAGGTCCAGACGGCGCCCCACCGGAAGAAGTAGAGGGCGCGCGGCATGAGCTCGGGCACCACCTTCTTCCTCGAATCGGGGTCGTAGGTCTTCGCGACCTGGGCGTTCACGAAGTTGAAGAAGTACAGGTGGCCGATCCACAGGATGCCGGCGACGACGTGCGTCCAACGGAAGAGCGCTTCGAGCCATGGGTCCATGCAGTTACCTCCAGGGCCATGGGGTTAACTGCCAGGAACGCCCCCGGCGAGGCCTGTTCGGGGACGCGCGGCACGCCCCGGGCGGGACGCGTCAGCAGCTCCTGGAGCTGGAAGCTCTGTTCGGCGAAAGAGCGTTCAGACACCGCGGTGCCCGTCGCACTGCTCATTGGTGCGGTGGGATCCTGGGCGAGCGGGAGGACCTGGAGGGGGCGAGGACCTAGAGAGGCGGGGTCACGGATTCGATACCCTGCCCGGCGGCGCCCTGGATGCCGGCGGCTCCCGCCCGCCCTCGGGTGCGTAAGCGGCGCTCTTGCCCGCCGCGACGTTGCTCGGAAGGGACCCCGCGGCGTCGCGGTCCTTCTGCATGGTCGGACTCGCGGCCGTGGCCTTGAAGGCCGCGACCTCGCCGGAGACCACCTGCGACGGCAGCGCACCGGCCGGATCGCCCTTGGGGGGCGACAGGTCCGGCACCGTCGCCGGCTGGAACGCGGCGCTGGGCCCGGCCGGTCGCTCGGGCTCCCGGCCCGGCGGACCACAGGACGCGAGCGCGATGACTGCCAGCGCCGGCAGGAGCGACCAGCGCAGCGTGTCGATGAGGGCCATGGTGTCCTCCTCGAGTCTCACGGCGGACCGCCGAGATACCAGTAGACCGTCCCGCCCGCCTGTATGCCCGCCCCGCAGGCCACGTAGTTGGAGGGGTCCAGGAGCGCCGTGAAACCCGAGGCCCTGAGGTCGTGCGCCCCCGGGGAAACATTGCCAAGCGTGAACGAAGCGCCCGGGAGCATGATGACGCCTCCGAGGCGCTCGGTGCCCCAGTTGTTGCCGGTACAGCCCGACGGCGAGGGCGGGTCGTAGAGCAGATCGATGGTGTCCGAGGTGGGGGTGTTGTTCACCACCGTCAGGCATCCGGTCCCTGCGGGCATGTAGAGATTCCAGGGGAAGGCTCCACCCATCGTGATGGGAATCCCGTTGGTCGCCCAATACGTGCCATCGATTCCCAAGGCATACGCGTCATAGGTGCCTACCGGGATGCCGGTGAGGGTGAACGTGCCCGCGGGGGTGGTCGGGCCCGGGGGATCGATGGGAACGAGCAACTGGTTCGGCGACCAGGTGGGCGACCCGGAGGGCGCGAGGTACAGGTCGGTGACCGCGAGGCAGTGATTGTTCACCACCAACAGCGAGCCCACGGCGGGCGGCTGGAGCGTCCAGGTGGCGAGGCCGCCGTCGGTGATGGAAACCGAGGTCGTCAGCCAGTACGAGAAGCCGTCCGCGGCCACCGCCAGGAAGTCGTAGGTGCCCAC
Organism: Anaeromyxobacteraceae bacterium; assembly: GCA_035762305.1. Lineage (GTDB taxonomy): Bacteria > Myxococcota > Myxococcia > Myxococcales > Anaeromyxobacteraceae > DASTPH01. The sequence continues at coordinate 8,557 of DASTPH010000113.1, read as the reverse complement.
GGGAATGGCGGTGAGGGTGAACGTTCCCGAGGGAGCGATCGACTGGGGGGGGACCAGCTGGTTCGGGCCCCAGGTGCCCGACCCCGCCAGCGACACGTAAAGCTCGGTGATGCTGTAGCTGGTGTTGTTCACGACGTTCAACGAGCCGACCGCCGGTGGCAGCAGCGTCCACGTGGACTGGCCCCCGGCGGTGATGGCGACGGAATTCGTCTGCCAGAAGGTGATCCCGTCCGAGGCGACAGCCCTGAAGTCGTAGGTGCCAACTGGGATTCCGGTGAGGGTGAAACTGCCCGAGGGAGAAATCGGCGAGATCAGCTGGTTCTGGCCCCACGTGCCGGCCCCCGCCGGCGACACGTAGAGCTGGGTGATGGTGTACGCGGTGCTGTTCACCACGTAGAGCGAGCCAGGAGCGTCGAACGTCGCGGTCACGGTGCGGCTGGCGTTCATGGTCACGTTGCAGGTCGCGCCGCTCGCGCTGTCGCAGCCGGCCCAGCTTCCGAACGTCGAGTTGGCGTCGGGGGTAGCGCTTAGCGTCACCGGCGTCCCGGCGTCGAGCGAGGTGTAGCAGATCGCTCCGCAACTGATGGCGCCGCCGCTCGTCACCGTGCCCGTACCGGTGCCGCTCTTCACCACGCTCAGCGTGTACATTACCGGGTTGAACGTCGCGGTCACGGTGCGGTTGGCGGTCATGGTGACGTTGCAGGTCGCGCCGCTCGTGCTGTCGCAGCCGGTCCAGTTGCCAAACGTCGACGTGGCGTCGGGAGTGGCCGTGAGCACGACCGGGGTACCAGAATCGAACGAGGCACCGCAGGTCGGCCCGCAGTTGATGCTCCCCCCGGCCACCGTCCCAACCCCGGTGCCGCCCTTCAGCACGCTCAGCGTGTACTGAACCCGGCTGAAGGTCGCCGTCACGGTGCGGTTGGCAGTCATGGTCACGTTGCAGGTCGAGCCACTCGTGCTGTCGCAGCCGGTCCAGCCGACAAACGTCGACGTGGCGTCGGGAGTGGGGGTGAGCGCCACCGGGGTACCCGAGTCGAGCGAGGCGTTGCAGGTCGCTCCGCAGCTGATGGCGCCACCGCTCGTCACCGTGCCCGCACCGGTGCCGCTCTTCGCCACCGTCAGAGTGTACTGAACCCGGGTGAAGGTCGCGGTCACGGTGCGGTTGGCGGTCATCGTCACGTTGCAGGTCCCGCCGCTCGTGCTGTCGCAGCCCGTCCAGCTGACAAACGTCGATGTGGCGTCGGGAGTGGCGGTGAGCACGACCGGGGTACCCGAATCGAGCGAGGTATTGCAGATCGCTCCGCAACTGATGGCGCCGCCGCTGGTCACCGTGCCCGCACCGGTGCCGTTCTTCGCCACCGTCAGAGTGTACTGAACCCGGTTGAAGGTCGCGGTCACGGTGCGGTTGGCGGTCATGGTGACGTTGCAGGTCGCGCCGCTCGTGCTGTCGCAGCCGGCCCAGCTGACAAACGTCGACGTGGCGTCGGGAGTGGCCGTGAGCGCGACCGGGGTACCGGAGTCGAACGAGGCACCGCAGGTCGGCCCGCAGTTGATGCTCCCCCCGGCCACCGTCCCACCCCCGGTGCCGCCCTTCAGCACGCTCAGCGTGTACTGAACCCGGTTGAAGGTCGCGGTCACGGTGCGGCTGGCGGTCATGGTGACGTTGCAGGTCGCACCGCTGACGCTATCGCAGCCGGCCCAGCTGCCAAACGTCGACGTGGCGTCGGGAGTGGCCGTGAGCGCGACCGGGGTCCCGGAATCGAACGAGGCGTTGCAGGTCGCTCCGCAGCTGATGGCGCCACCGCCGCCCGTCACCGTGCCAGTGCCGGTGCCGCCCTTCGCGACCGTCAGCGCGTACACCACCGGGATGAAGGTCGCCGTCACGATGCGGTCGCCCGTCATCGTCAGGTTGCAGGTCGGACCGAGGGCGGTGTCACAGCCCACCCAGACCCCGAATGTCGAGCCAACGTCAGGCGAGGCGGTGAGCGTCACCGCCGTGCCGTAGGCGAGCGTCGTGCTGCAGGTCGCCCCACAGTTGATGGCGCCGCCGCTCGTCACGGTGCCCGTGCCGGTGCCGCTCTTCACCACGTTCAGCGTGTACATCACCGGGTTGAACGTCGCGGTCACTGTGCGGCTGGCGTTCATGGTCACGTTGCAGGTCGGACCGGTGGCGGTTTCGCAGCCCACCCAGCCCCCGAACGCCGAGCCAACGTCAGGCGAAGCCGTGAGCGTCACCGGGGTGCCCGACACGAGCGAGGCGCTGCAGGTCGCCCCGCAGCTGATGGCGCCGCCACCGCCCGTCACCGTCCCAGCCCCGGTGCCGCTCTTCGCCACCGTCAGCGTGTAGAGAACCGGGTTCAGCGTGAAGGTCGCCGTCACCGTGCGGTTGCCGCTCATCGTCACGCTGCACGTCGCGCCGGTCCAGGTGTCGCAACCGGTCCAGCCCCCGAACGTCGAGCCGGTGTCGGCCACGGCCGTGAGCGCCACCGCCGTGCCGGAAGCAAGCGACGCGCTGCACGCCGCGCCGCAACTGACGCCACCACCGCTCACCGTGCCGGTCCCGGTGCCGCTCTTCCCCACCGTCAGCGTGTAGAGAACCGGGTTCAGCGTGAAGGTCGCCGTCACCGTGCGGTTGCCGCTCATCGTCACGCTGCACGTCGCACCGGTCCAGGTGTCGCAACCGGTCCAGCCTCCGAACGTCGAGTTGGCGTCGGCCACGGCGGTGAGCATCACCGGAGTCCCGGAGTCGAACGAAGCGCTGCAGGTCGCTCCGCAGGTGATGGCGCCGCCACCCCCTGTCACGGTGCCCGTGCCGGTACCGCTCTTCGCCACCGCCAGCGTGTACACCACGGGGTTGAAGCTCGCAGTTACGACGCGGTCGGCCGTCATCGTCACGTTGCAGGTCAGACCGTCCGGGCTCGTGCTGGCGCACCCCGCCCAGCCCGCGAGCGTCGAGCCCGGTGCGGCCGCGGCGACGAGCGCCACCGCCGTCCCGTAGGGCAGCGAGGCGCTGCAGGTCGTCCCGCAACTGATGGCGCCGCCGGCCCCGCTCACCGTCCCCGTCCCGCCTCCGAGCCTCTGCACCGTCAGCAGGCGCGGCCCCTGCTCGAACGTCGCCGTCACGATGCGATCGGCCGTCATCGTCACGTTGCAGGTCAGACCGTCCGGGCCCACGCTGGCGCAGCCCGTCCAGCTCATGAACGTCGAGCCTGGTGCGGCCGCGGCGACGAGCGTCACCGCCGTCCCGTAGGGCAGCGAGGCGCTGCAGGTCGTCCCGCAGCTGATGGCGCCGCCGGCCCCGGTCACCGTCCCCGTCCCGCCTCCGAGCTTCTGCACCATCAGCAGGCGCGGGCCCTGCTCGAACGTCGCCGTCACGATGCGGTCGGCCGTCATCGTCACGTTGCAGGTGAGCCCGTCCGGGCTCACGCTGGCGCAACCACCCCAGCTCATGAACGTCGAGCCTGGTGCGGCCGCGGCGACGAGCGCCACCGCCGTCCCGTAGGGCAGCGAGGCGCTGCAGGTCGTCCCGCAGCTGATGCCACCGCCGCTCACCGTGCCGGTCCCGGTGCCGCTCTTCGCCACCGTAAGCGTGTAGAGAACCGGGTTGAGCGTGAAGGTCGCGGTCACCGTGCGGCTGGCGGTCATCGTCACGTTGCAGGTCGGACCGGTGGCGGCGTCGCAGCCCACCCAGCCCCCGAACGTCGAGTTGGCGTCGGGGGCGGCGGTCAGCGCCACCTGGGTCCCCGAGTCGAACGGGGCGCTGCACGTCGCCCCGCAGCTGATGGCCCCGCCACCCCCAGCCACCGTGCCGCCTCCGGTGCCGCTCTTCGACACCGTCAACGTGTACTGCACCCGGGTGAAGGTCGCCGTCACCGCGCGGTTGGCGCCCATGGTCACGTTGCAGGTCGTGCCGCTGGCGCTATCGCAGCCGGCCCAGCTCGCAAACGTCGAGGTCGCGTCGGGCGTGGCGGTGAGCGCCAACTGGGTCCCCGAGTCGAACGAGGCACTGCATGTCGCGCCGCAGCTGATGGCGCCCCCGCCCCCGGCCACCGTGCCACCTCCCGTGCCGCCCTTCTGCACGGTCAGCGTGTACTGGCCCAGGCTGAAAGTCGCCGTCACGGTCCGGCTGCCATTCATCGTCACGCTGCAGGTCGGGCCGCTGGCCGTGTCGCAGCCGGTCCAACCCGCGAGGATCGAGCCAGCGTCGGGCACGGCCATGAGCGTCACCGGAGTCCCGGCGTCGAACGAGCCGCTGCAGGTCGTGCCGCAGCTGATAACCCCGCCACCCCCAGCCACCGTGCCGCCTCCGGTGCCGCTCTTCGCCACCGTCAAGGTGTACTGCACCCGGGTGAAGGTCGCAGTCACGTTGCGGCCGGCGTTCATCGTCACGTTGCAGGTCGGACCGCTGACGCTGTCACAGCCGGCCCAGCCACCGAACGTCCAGTTGGCGTCCGGCGTGGCGGTGACCGTCACTGGGGTCCCGTAGTCGAACGGGGCGCTGCAGGTCGTCCCGCAGCTGATGGCGCCCCCACCCCCGGCCACCGTGCCGCTGCCGCTCTTCGCCACCGTCAGCGTGTACTGAGCCGGGTTGAGGCTGAAGGTCCCGGTCACGACACGGTCGGCATCCATCGTCAGGGTGCAGGTCGTGCCGCTCCAGCCGTCGCAGCCGAGCCAACCGGCGAACGTCGAGCCGGCGTCGGCCGAGGGGGTGAGCGCCACCGCCGTCCCGGAGGCGATCGACGCGCTGCAGGTCGCCCCGCAGCTGATGCCGCCCCCGCTCACCATGCCCGTCCCGGTGCCCCACTTTTGGACGCTCAGCGTGTAGTAGGTGGCGGGGGTGCCACCACTTCCCCCTCCGCACGCCGCGAGACTCATCGCCAGGGCGGCGATGGGCAAGACCCTTCCGAATGCCCCGGTGGTCATTACCGGCCCCCTTCCCCGGATTGCCTGGACGAGACAAGATTCGACCTCCCCCTTCGAACCGCAAGCCTCGGTTCGGGATGCGGCCAAGATCTCGGTGGCTTCGCGACTGCTGTGGGCAGAAATCCAGCCTGCCCAGGGATTCACGAGGTCTCGCTCACCCGACCGGGGCGCCTCACTTGGGTACTGTGCTCGAGGGGACCGGAGGGGCGGTACTCGGCCATGGACCCAGCCGGTTCGGCGGCGTTACGGCCTCGCGACCCTGACCGGCGGCGTCCCGGATGCCGATGGCTCCCGCCCGCCCTCGGGTGCGTGGGCTGCGCTCTTGCCCGCCGCGACGTTGCTCGGCAGGGACCCCGCGGCGTCGCGGTCCTTCTGCATGGTCGGACTCGCGGGCGCGGCGTTGAAGAACGCGACCTCGCCGGAGACCACCTGCGACGGCAGGGCGCCGGCCGGATCGCCCTTGGGGGGCGACAGGTCCGGCACCGTCGCCGGCTGGAAGGCGGCGCTGGACCCCGCCTGCTCTACGGGCTCGCGGCCCCGAAAGCCGCAGGAGGCGAGCATGGCGACCGCCAGCGCCGCCAGGACCGACCAGCGAACCTTCTCAAGCTTACGGCGGACCGCCGAGATACCAGGTGACCGTCCCGCCCCCCTGTATGCCCGCCCCGCAGGCTACGTAGTTGGAGGGGTCCCCGAGCGCCGTGAAACCCGAGGCCCTGAGGTCGTGCGCTCCCGGGGAAACATTGCCGAGCGTGAATGACGCACCCGGGAGGATGACGACGCCCCCGAGCTGCTCGGTACCCCAGTTGGTGTTGTTGGGACAGCTCGGCGAAGAGGGCGGGTCGTACAGCAGATCGATGGTGTCCCCGGTGGGGGTGTTGTTCACCACCGTCAGGCATCCGGTACCTGCGGGCATGTAGAGACCCCAGGTGAAGGTTCCACCTATCGTGATGGGAATCCCGTTGATCGCCCAGTACGTGCCATCGATTCCCAGGGCATAGGCGTCATACGTGCCCACCGGGATGCCAGTGAGGGTGAACGTGCCCATGGGACCGAGGGGGGGGACCACCTGGTTCGGCGACCATGCGGGCGAACCCGAGGGCGCGAGGTACAGCTCGGTGACCGCGAGGCAGTAGTTGTTCACCACCGCCAAGGAACCCGTGTCGGGCGGCAGGAGCGTCCAGGTGAAGAGGCCGCCGGCGGTGATGGAGATCGAGGTCGCAAGCCAGTGCGAGTAGCCATCCGAGGCGACCGCCAGGAAGTCGTAGAGGCCCGCTGGAATGGGAGTGGAGGTGAACGTGCCCGAGGGAGCAATCGGGGAGACCAGCTGATTCAGGCCCCACCTGCCGGCGCCCGCTGGCGACACGTAGAGGTCGGAGATGGTGTAGCTGGTGCTGTTCACCACCTCCAGAGAGCCCGTACCCTGGCTCAGGGTGAAGGTTGCGTTCACCGTGCGGTTGGCGTTCATCGTCACGTTGCAGGTCGCGCCGGTCGGGGGGTCGCACCCGCTCCAGCTCCCGAACGCCGAGCCGGGGTCGGGCACGGCGGTGAGCGTCACCGCCGCCCCGGCGGCGAGCGACGCGCTGCAGGTCGCCCCACAGTTGATGCCACCGCCGCTCACCGCGCCGGTTCCGGCACCGCTCTTCTGCACGGTCAACGTGTACTGAACCGTGTTGAGCGTGAAGGTCGCGTTCACCGTGCGGTTGGCGTTCATCGTGACGTTGCAGGTCGTGCCGCTGACGCTGTCGCAACCGGTCCAGGTCCCGAACGTCGAGCCGGCGTCGGCCACGGGGGTGAGCGCCACCGCCGTCCCGGAGACGAGCGACGTGCTGCAGGCAGCCCCGCAGCTGATGCCACCACCGCTCACCGTCCCGGTCCCGGTGCCGCCCTTCTGCACCGTCAGCATGTAGAGCGGGCTGAAGGTGGCGGTCGCAGTGCGGCTGGCGTTGATCATCAGGTTGCAGATGGGCCCGCTCGTGGTGTCGCAGCCGCTCCAGCTCACGAAGGCCGAGCCTGGGTCGGCCGCGGCGGTGAGCGTCACCGCCGTCCCGGAGTCGAACGGGGCGCTGCAGGTGGCCCCGCAGCTGATGGCGCCGCCACCGCCCGTCACCGTGCCCGTACCGGTGCCGCCCTTCGCCACGGTCAGCGTGTACTGAACCCGGTTGAACGTCGCCGTGACGCTCCGGCTGGCATTCATCGTGACGTTGCAGGTCGTGCCGTTGATGCTATCGCACCCGCTCCAGCTCGCGAACGTCGAGCCGGCGTCGGCCACGGCGGTGAGCGTCACCGCCGTCCCGGAGGCCAGCGACGCGCTGCAGGTCGCGCCGCAACTGATGCCACCGCCGCTCACCGTGCCGGTCCCGGTGCCGCTCTTCTGCACGGTCAGCGTGTATTGAACCGGCGTGCCGGTGAACGTCGCGGTCACGGTGCGGCTGGCGTTCATCGTCACGTTGCACGTCGCGCCGGTCCAGCTGTCGCAGCCGCTCCAACTCGCGAACGCCGAGTCGGCGTCGGCCGCGGCGGTGAGCGCCACCGCCGTCCCGGAGGCAAGCGACGCGCTGCACGTCGCCCCGCAGCTGATGCCACCGCCGCTCACCGTCCCCGAGCCCGTACCGCCCTTCTGCACCGTCAGCGTGAAGGAAGTGGAGGGGTTGCCTCCGCTTCCGCCTCCGCACGATACAAGGCTGAGTACGAGCCCAACGACGGGCAAGAGTCCCCGTGACCCGGCAGTCATGACCGACCCCCTTGCGCAAGGAGCCCAGGCCAAAAGGTTTGGCTTCCGACCCCGGAGCGCAACCCCCAACGCAGATACAAGCTCGGTGGATAAGTGCTTAGTGTTGCTAGGTTTCTGTGGTTTCCCCTGAGGGCCACTCGCCCCGGGTCAGGGATTCCAGGACCCTCGGCTCGCCCAGCCCAATAGGCCGGCGGCCCACCTCCCCTCGCGCTACGGTGTGACGTGCCAGAAGTATGTCCCGCCCGGTGGTATGGCTGCCCCGCAGCGGCGGGGATCGACGGTGAAGTCTACGTCCCTGGCCCGGAGGTCGTGCGCCCCCGCGGGAACATTGCTGAGCGTGAACGCGGGGCATGGCGCGGGGGGAAAGCATGGGGGGATGGTGGCGCCCACGAGCTGTTCGTTTCCCCAAAGGTCGCTAGTGCACCCGGACGGAGATGGCGGGTCGTAGAGGTATCCGATGCTGACGGTGCTTTCGTTCACGACCGTGAGGCAGCCGGTGCCGGCGGGCATGTACAGGGGCCCCCAGGGGTAATCTCCACCCGCCGTGATGGGGATCCCGTAAGTCGTCCAGTTCACGCCATCGATCGCCACGGCATACGCGTCGTAGGTGCCCACCGGGATGTCGGTGAGCGTGAACGTGCCCAAGGGATCGACAGGGGTGAGGAGGTGGATCGGCCCCCAGGTGGGCGCGGACAAGGGCGTGAGGTACAACTCGGCGAGCGGGAGGCAGTGGTTGTTCATCACCGACAGCGAGCCGACGTCGGGCTGCAGGAGCGTCCAGGTGGCGGCGCCGCCGGCGGTGATGGAGACCGAGCTCGTCTGCCAGAAGGTGATTCCGTTCGAGGCGATGGCCATGAAGTCGTAGCTGCTCGCTGCAATGCCGGTGAGGGTGAACGTGCCCGA
>DASTPH010000112.1:0-49882 GCA_035762305.1 Anaeromyxobacteraceae bacterium | reverse complement strand
GTCGGTGCGCGCCGCCGGGTTCACCACGTCGTTGGCGCCGATGACCAGGGCCACGTCGGCGGTCTTGAACTCGCCGTTCACCTCGTCCATGTCCTTGAGCCGGTCGTAGGGGACGTTGGCCTCGGCGAGCAGCACGTTCATGTGCCCGGGCATGCGCCCGGCCACCGGGTGGACGGCGAAGATCACCTCGCCGCCGTTCTTCTCCACGAGCTCGGCGAGCTCGCGGACCTGGTGCTGGCACTGGGCCACCGCCATGCCGTAGCCCGGGACCACGATCACCTTGCGGGCCCAGGCGAGCTGGATGGCCGCGTCCTCGGCGGTGACCGATCGCACCGTCCGCTCCGGGGCGCCGCCGGCCGCCGCCGGCTGCGGCGCGCCGAAGGCGCCGAAGAGCACGTTGCGGAAGGAGCGGTTCATGGCCCGGCTCATGATCACCGAGAGGATGAAGCCGGAGGCGCCGTCGAGGGCCCCGGCGATGATGAGCACGTTGTTGTCGATGGCGAAGCCGGTGGCCGAGGAGGCCAGGCCGGCGTAGCTGTTGAGGAGCGAGATCACCACCGGCATGTCGGCGCCGCCGATGGGGAGCACCAGCGACACCCCGAAGGCGAGCCCGAGCCCCACCATGGCGTAGAAGGCGGCCGGGCGCGCCGGGTCCACCACCAGCCAGGCGCCGAGCCCCAGCATGGCCCCGAAGAGCGCCAGGGAGACGACGTTCTGGCCGCGGAAGGTCACCGGGGCGGAGGGGAGGATATCCTGGAGCTTCCCGAAGGCCATGAAGCTCCCGGTGATGGTGAGCGAGCCGAACATCACCTCGAAGGCCAGGGCTGCCATCTGGCCGCGCGGGACGTCGGCGCCGTGGCCGCGGCTGAAGTACTCGGCCACGCCCACCAGCGTGGCCGCCAGCGCCCCGAACATGTGGGAGATGGCGATCCGCTGCGGCATGGCGGTCATGGGGACCCACATGCCGAGCGGGTAGCCGATGACCGAGCCCAGGACCAGGCCGGCCAGGATCCAGTCGTAGCGCACGATCTCGCGATGGAGCAGCGTGCCCACGATGGCGAGCAGCATCCCCAGCGCGGCGAGTTGCATGCCCCGGCGGGCGCGGTCCGGGTGGGTGAGGCCCCGCAGGCCCAGGATGAACAGCACCGAGGCGACGAGGTAGCTCGCCTGGACCAGGAGCTCGCGATTCACCTCGGCTCCCCCGGCCCCGGCCGGCCCGGTCCGCGCCGGAACATCTTGAGCATGCGGTCGGTGATGAGGAAGCCGCCCACCACGTTGATGGTGGCGCTGGTCACCGCTGCGAAGCCGAGGATGGTGGCCACCCGGTTCTGGTCCGAGCCGGCGGCCACCAGCGAGCCCACCAGCGAGATGGCGCTGATGGCGTTGGTGGCCGACATGAGCGGGGTGTGCAGGAGCTGCGGCACCCGGGTGATGACCAGGTAGCCCACGAAGCCCGCCAGCACGAAGACGTAGGCCTGGACGATCTCGGTCACGGCGCCTCCCAGCGGACCTCGCCGCCGTGCGCCACGGCCATGGCCCGGGTGATCTCGTCCTGGAGGTCGAGGCGCAGCGCCCCGTCGCGCCACAGGTGCGAGGCCAGCGACTCGAGATTTCGCGAGTACATCTGGCTGGCGTGGAACGGGACCGTGGCCGCAAGGTCCAGTGGGCCGATGACCGTCACGCCGCCGGCCTCCACCGTCTCGCCAGGGCGGGTCAGGGCGCAGTTGCCGCCGCTCTCGGCGGCCAGGTCGACCACGGCCGAGCCGGGGCGCATCGAGCGCACCATCTCCTCGGTGACGAGCCGCGGGGCGGGGCGCCCCGGCACCTGGGCCGTGCACACCACCAGGTCCTGATCCGGCAGGTGGCGGCCCACCGCCGCGAGGACCTGCGCCTGCTGGTCCGAGCCGAGCTCCTTGGCGTAGCCGCCAGCCCCCTCGGCGGCCACCGCGGCCTCGACGAAGCTCGCCCCCAACGACTGTACCTGCTCCTTCACGGCCGGCCGCACGTCGAAGGCCGACACCACCGCTCCGAGGCGGCGCGCGGTGGCGACGGCCTGCAGGCCGGCCACGCCGGCGCCGATGACGAACGCCCGGGCCGGCGCCAGCGTCCCGGCGGCGGTGGTGAGCATGGGCATGAGCTTCGCGAGATGGGAGGCGCCGAGGAGCACCGCCTTGTAGCCGGCCACGGTGGCCTGGGAGGAGAGGGCGTCCATGGACTGGGCCCGACCGATGCGGGGGACGAGCTCCATGGCCAGGGCCGTCACCTTCCGGGCCGCCAGGCGCTGGAGGAGGTCCCGGCTCGCGGCCGGCTGGAGCAGGCAGGCGAGTGCCGCGCCGCTCGCGAGCCGCTCCGCTTCCTCCAGGCTCGGGCGGCGGACCTTCAGCACCAGGCCGGCGCCGAGGGCCTCGGCCGCGCCCCCGAGCGCGGCCCCGGCCCTCTCGTAGGCGGCGTCGGCGAAGCCTGCCTCCAGGCCGGCGCCCCGCTCCACCACCACCTCCAGGCCGGCCTTGCGGAGCCGGGCCACCGAGTCCGGGACCAGGGCCACGCGCCGCTCGCGCGGGGCGGTTTCGACCGGAACGCCGATGCGCATGGGTCCCCTCGGTCTCGGTGTGGCGCCGCCGCCGACGCCGGCCCCGAGGGGCCGCACCACGGGTGACGGCTGGCGCGGATACCCAGAGAATAAGCGGCGGCGGGGCGGTGCGCACGTCCGGGGTCGGGGACGGGGCCGGTCGAACGGGACCCCGCCGTCGAGCGAGCGGCGCTCGCCGCCTCGTCCACCACCGGCCCGCAGCCTCGACCCCGGCGCCCGGGAGGCGCTACCGTGCGCGGGCATGGCGCCTGAGGCGGCCGGCACGCGGGGCACCTGGGCCCTGTACCTGGGCACGGTGGCGGTCTACGCCGACATGTACGTCACGCAGCCGTTCCTCCCGCTCCTCACCGCCGAATTCGGCGTCCCGCCGGCCCGGGCCGGCCTCTCCGTCTCGGCGGTGGTCGTGGCCATCGCCCTCTGCTCGAGCCAGTACGGCCCGCTCGGCGACGCCCTGGGGCGCAAGCGGGTCATGGTCGGGGCGGCGGCGCTCCTGGTCCTGCCCACGCTGGCCTGCGCCTTCGCGCCGAGCTTCGCCGTCCTGCTCGTCCTGCGGGCGGCGCAGGGGGCGCTCATCCCCGGGGTGAGCGGAGTCTCGGTGGCCTTCGTGAGCGACGCCGTCCCGCCGGAGCGGGTGGGGCCGGTGGTGGGGCGGGTCATCGCCGCCTCGGTGGCGGGCGGGCTCGCCGGACGGGTGGTGAGCGGCCTGGTGGCGGAAGCGTGGGGCTGGCGCGCCGCCTTCCTGGTGTTCGGCGGCGCTACGGCCCTCGCCGCCGCTGCCATGGCGCTGGCCCTCCCGCCCGGGCGCGCCCGCACGCCGCTGGCCTGGCGCGCGGCCTACGGCGGGATGCTCTCGCACCTGCGCCAGCGCCGCCTGGTGGGCGCGTACCTCCTGGCGCTGGCCATGTTCTTCGGCTTCATCGCCGTGTTCACCTACCTCCCCTACCGGCTCACCGCCGAGCCCTTCCGCCTCTCCACCGGGGCGGTGGCGAGCTTCTACCTCGTCTACCTGGCCGGGGTGGTGACCTCGCCGCTGGCCGGCCGGCTGGTGGGGCGGCTCGGGGCCGAGCGCCTCATGGCCGGCGGCGTGGCGGTGGCGGCGGCCGGGGTACTGCTCACGCTCCTGCCGTCCCTGCCGGCGGTGGTGGCCGGGCTGGTTGTGCTGTGCCTGGGGATGTTCACCGCCCAGGCGGTGGCCCCCTCGTACGTGAACCTGGCGGCGGCCGAGCCCAAGGGCGGCGCCACCGCGCTCTACCTCGCCTTCTACTACCTGGGCGGGACGCTCGGATCGTGGCTCCCCGGCCACGCCTGGCAGCGGGCCGGGTGGCCCGGGGTCGTGGCGGCGAGCGCCGGGGCGCTCGGGCTGGGGTTCGCGGCGGTGACCGGGCTGTCCCGCGTCCCGCCAGGGAACACGCGCCGACGGCCGTAAGCAGTTGGTGTGAGCCCGTGAACGTGAACGAGCCCGCCCCCGAGGGATGCCGGGCTCGGAGACGATGCGTCCGCGGTGGGATCGGCGGGGGACGAGCCCCCGCCCTACCGGCTCGGGCGAGACGGGGTCAACGGAACCGAGTGGCGCAATGAGCGGGGCCTCGAACCGAGGGTATGGTTGCGACGAAGCGGGCGGCCGCCGCGCGGGGGAGGTGCACGACGGCCGCCCTGGTGCCCGGCACGGCCGGAGTCACGCGGCCGGAGTCACGGCCGGAGCGGTGCTCCCGGCCAGGCGGCGTCGATCTCCAACACCTTGGAGTTCACGCCGCCGGTGCCGAGCGAAAGGTTCACCACGAACAGCTCCCGGCCCTTGAAGACCAGGCTGGCGGGGAAGTCGAAGGCGGCGTCGCCCTGGCCCGCGATGCGAGCCAGCAAGGCGCCAGCCGGCGAGAGCACCTGAATCTCGTTCGCCTGGTTGGCGCACACCCACAGGTTTCCCCTGACGTCGAACTGGATGCCGTCGGCGCCCCACAGCAAGCCGGTCTGCTGGCCTCCCTGGGCGAAGGTCTCCACCGGTCCGGCGGCGCCCGATCGCTGGACCGGGATGCGGAGCACGGCGCTGTCGCCGGTGTTGGCCACGTAGAGGAACCGGGAGGCCCGGTCGAAGGCCAGGCCGTTGGCGCCGAAGGGGGGCTGGCCGGTGGTCCGGAGCAGCGGGCTCTCCGCCCACCCCAGCACCTCGCCGCGGCGGCGATCCACCCGGTAGATGCGCCCCTCGAAGGAGTCGGAGACGTAGATCCGCTTCCAGGCGTCGCGCGCCAGGGCGTTCGGGGCCGTGAAGCCGCTGGCCACGACCTCGGATGCGCCGGTGGCCACGTCCACCAGCAGCAGCCGCCCGTGGCCCGGCATCCCGTCGGCGAAGTCGGTCACGTAGAGCCCCTCGGAGGGCACGAAGAGCATGCCCAGGAGCGAGGCCACGCCCGCCGGGCCGGCGGCCACCGCCAGGCGGCCGGTGAGGCCGCCGAAGCGGTCGAGCACGCAGATCCAGGCCGTGGGAGCGAACGCGAAGGAGGAGGCGTAGACGTTGCCTTGCGGATCCACCGCTACGCCCTCGGTGAAGGGGCAGTCGTTCGAGAGGTTGGGGCCGAAGTTCTCCACCTCGCCGACCAGGGGCGCCGAGGGCGGCAGCCGCTCGCCGCCGGCCCAGGCGGGCTTGAGCGCCGCTGCGGCGGCCGGGGAGAGGAGCAACGAGAGGAGCAGGGAAATCGCGATCGGTCGCATGCAGGTCTCCGCGGGAGGACGTTGCGAACCACAGCACGGCTGGAAGCGGAACGCGCCGTTCCGTTTGGGGGACGGCCCACCGGGGTGACGCCCGAGCCTGGCCCCTTGCAGCCGCGCCGGGACCCGGGGCCCGCAGCCCGGGCACCTCGAGCTCGGCCAGTGGTCAGCCGCCGCGCCGTTCCCACCAGAGGTCGAGGTCGGAGGGATGGTCGCGCCGTCGCGGCGATGCCCCAAGCGAGGTCAGCTCGGCCAGGACGGCGTCGACGAGGGCGGGCACGGCGGCGCGACCGCCGCGGAGCGGCCGGCGCCGGTCTCAGCTCCTGCCGGGCCCACTCCCACCAGCCCTACCCGTGAGGGCCGATCGGGTCGTCGCCCATGAGGCCGAGGACCACGATTCGGCGGCCATGGGCGGGAGAGCCTACACCCAAGCCGGTCAACTTGAGCCGCGCGTAAGCGATCGTTGACGGCTTCCGGCCTCCCGCGCTCGACTCGGCGAGGCCATCCATGGCAGAAGGGGCGGGCCCATGAAGCGGAAGATCGTGGAGTTCGACGAGTCGAAGTGCGACGGCTGCGGGGACTGCATACCCTCCTGCGCCGAAGGCGCCATCCAGCTCGTGAACGGCAAGGCTCGGCTGGTCGGCGACGTGCTCTGCGACGGCCTGGGCGCCTGCCTGGGGGAGTGCGACAAGGGCGCCATCCGGATCGTGGAGCGCGAGGCCGAGGCCTTCGACGAGGCGGCGGTGGAGCGCCACCTCGGCGCCGCGCGCCATCCGCCGGCGCTGGCGGACCCTCCGGCGACCGTTCCGGGCGGCGGCTGTCCCGGCTCGCGCGCCATCGACCTGGGGGCCCCGCCCCCGCGGCGGGGACTGGCGGTGGTCGGCCTCGAGCCCGAGCCGATGCGACCGGCCGCCGGGGGCAGCCGCCTCTCGCACTGGCCGGTGCAGCTCCACCTCGTCTCCACGCGCGCTCCGTATTTCCAGGGGGCCGATCTCCTCCTGGCCGCCGACTGCGTGCCATTCGCCTACGCCCGCTTCCACGACGACCTGCTTGCCGGGCGACGGGTGGTGGTGGGCTGCCCCAAGCTGGACGACAACCAGGCCTACCTCGCGAAGCTCACCGAGCTGTTCCGGGTCTCCGACGTCCGCAGCGTCACCGTGGCCAAGATGGAGGTCCCCTGCTGCGGCGGGATCGCCTGGGCGGCGCGGGAGGCGCTGGCGCGCTCCGGCAAGTCCCTCCCCTACCGCGAGGTCACGGTGGGAATCCGCGGCGAGCTCTTGCCGTAGGACGCGAGCGTCGCGCCCGAGACGTGTTACGCATGTCTCCGGTTGCTGGATCAACTGGTTCTGCTGGCTGAACACACCTGGCCTCGGTCTGGCTGTCCGGTGCCGAGGCACGCGCCCTGACCTCGACCGAACGCCCGGGCTGCCCCCGACGAATGAGTGGCCCGACGCCCATCCCGATTGACCGGCGCCCGCCTCCCGTGCGGCAATGGAGAGAGCCACGGAGGCATCCATGCGCGCGTCACGCTTCACGCTCGCCGCCGCCCTCGCCGCGGCGGGGCTCGCCGTCGCCCAGCAGCCGCCGCCGAAGGACGAGCCGATGCGGGAGCTGGCGCTGAACCTCGCCGTCGGCCAGAGGATGAGCGTCTGCCCCTGCCCGGTGAGGGGCCTCGTCTGCGACGACCCCTCGCTGGTGAAGATCGTGGAGGAGCCCGCGGAGGTGTACCTCGAGGGCCTGAAGCCTGGCACGACCCTCTGCAGCCTGACCGGGCCGAACGCCGTGCGGCGGACCTACCGGGTCACGGTCGTCGGGCCCGCGCCCTCCAGGTAGGGCGGAGCTCGTCCCCCGCCGACTCGAGCCGCCCGGGGCGGGCGGCGAGGCTTTTGGGAAACCTCGGGCTCGTCGCTCTCCAGCCGTGCGGTGCAGCCACCGCCAGGCAGCGGCGGATGGTCGGGCGGGAGCTGTCCCGCTCGTCCCCCGACGGGAGACTCGACAGCGCCCAGGCCGAGCGCTCGTTAGGGGTAGTGGAGACGAGCCCCTCGGGAGCCTCACGTGGAAAACGCCGACGTCGCCAGGACGCTGGCCGAGATCGCGGATCTGATCGAGCTGACCGGCGGGAACCAGTTCAAGGTGCGCGCCTACCGGCAGGCGGCCCAGCTCGTGGACCTTCACCCCGAGCCCATATCCGAGGTGTGGCGCCAGGGCCGGCTGGAGGAGCTCCCCGGGATCGGCAGCGGCATCGCCAAGAAGATCGGCGAGCTGCTCGAGACCGGCTCCTCGCGCGAGCACGACACGCTCGCAGCCGGCGTGCCTTCGGGCGTGCTGGAGATGCTCCGGGTGGAAGGGGTCGGCCCGAAGACCGCCCAGGCAGCCTGGAAGGGGCTCGGGATCGAGACCCTCGACGCGCTGGAGGAGGCCTGCCGCACCGGGCGGATCCTGGCGGCCCCGCGCATGGGCGAGAAGCGCGCCCACGCCATCCTGGAGGCCATCGCCCGCCACCGGGCCCGCGCCGGGCGGGTGCCCCTGCACCGCGCCCTCTCCTGGGCCGAGAGCATGCTGGCCCGCCTCGAGAAGGTGCCCGGCGTGGCCCGGGCCGAGGCGGCCGGGAGCCTGCGGCGGCGCAAGGAGTCCGTGGGCGACCTCGACCTGCTCGTCGGAGCCGCCGACGCCGCACCGGTGATGCGGGCCTTCGCCGGGCTCCCCGAGGTGGCGTCGCTCCTGGCCGAGGGGCCGACCCGCAGCTCGGCGCGCCTGCGCGGCGGCATCCAGGCCGACCTGCGGGTGGTGCCGCCCGAGTCCTTCGGGGCGGCGCTCCACTACTTCACCGGGTCCAAGGCCCACAACATCGCCCTGCGCACCCGGGCGGTGCGGATGGGGCTCAAGCTCTCCGAGTACGGCGTCTTCGACCGCGGCGGCCGCCGCCTCGGCGGCGCCGGCGAGGAGGAGGTCTTCCGGGCGGTCGGGCTCCCCTTCATCCCTCCCGAGCTGCGCGAGGGGGCGGGCGAGATCGAGGCCGCCGAGAAGGGAACGCTGCCGCGCCTGGTAGAGGAGGAGGATGTGCTGGGCGACCTGCACGTCCATACGCGCGCCTCCAGCGACGGCCGGTCCACGCTGGAGGAGATCGCCTCCGAGGCTCGGCGCCTCGGGCGCCGCTACCTGGCGATCACCGATCACTCGCGCTCCCGGCCGCTCGGCCTGGACGCGGCACGGCTGGCCGATCACGCGGCCGCGGTGCGAGAGCTGGATCGCCTGTCAGGCGGGAAGCCCCACCTCCTGGCCGGGATCGAGGTGGACATCCTCCCCGACGGGGGCCTCGACCTGCCCGAGGAGAGCCTGTCGGGTCTCGACCTCGTGGTGGCGTCGGTGCACTCCCACTTCGCCGACCCGGCCGAGCGCATGACGGCGCGCGTCGAGCGGGCCATCCGCTCCGGCACGGTTCACGTGCTGGGCCACCCGACCGGGCGGCAGATCGGGACCCGCGACGCCTATGCGCTGGACCTGGAGCGGATCGTCGCCGCCGCGGCGGAGCACGGGGTGGCGCTGGAG
Organism: Anaeromyxobacteraceae bacterium; assembly: GCA_035762305.1. Taxonomy (GTDB): domain Bacteria; phylum Myxococcota; class Myxococcia; order Myxococcales; family Anaeromyxobacteraceae; genus DASTPH01. The sequence goes on along the minus strand of DASTPH010000112.1, from coordinate 41,040 downwards.
GCGAACGCCATGCCGGAGCGCATGGACCTCGACGACCGCGGCTGCCGGCTGGCCAAGGCCGCCGGGGTGCCGGTGGTGATCTCGAGCGACGCCCACGAGAAGGGACAGCTCGCGAACATCCGGTACGGGGTCTGGATGGCCAGGCGGGGCTGGCTCGAGCGGGGGGACGTCCTGAACGCGCTGCCGCTCCCGGAGCTGCGCCGGCGCCTGGAGAGGCGACGTCCAGCCGCGCGGGTCCGCTGATGGCGCAGGTCCCACCCGGGGCGACCGATACGCCGTGCGCCGAGCCTCCGGCCATGATACCCATATGGGAGGGGCCCGTTTGGCGGGCTTTCCCAACCTGCCGGCACCCCTATGTTTGAGTTGGGGATGATGGTGCAGCGGACCACCGCGGAGGCGGTTCGCGCCGCCCTGGCGGCGGAAGGGCGGATCGACCTCGCCCGCCACCCCCTGGCGCTCTCCTTCGAGGGCGGCGTCCTCACGATGGAGGGGGAGCTTCCCGGCCTGAGGGCCAAGAAGTTGGCGCTGGAAAGGGCGGCGGCGGTGCCCGGCGTGCGCCACCTGGTGGATCGCCTGCGGGTGGCCCCAGCCCGCCACATGGGGGACGCCGAGATCCGCGACCACGTCCGGGACACCCTCGCCGGGGAGCCGGCGCTGGAGGTGTGTGCCCTGCGGATCCGGATGGGCCGGGCGGTGCGGGTCGTCTCCGAGCCGTCGCGGGCCGGCGGCGCGGTGGAGGTCTCGGTGAGCGACGGGGTGGTGACCCTCGCCGGCGAGGTGCCGAGCCTCTCCCACAAGCGGCTCGCCGGGGTTCTGGCCTGGTGGGTGCCCGGCACGCGCGACGTGGTGAATGGCCTGGAGGTGAGGCCGCCGGAGGACGACTCCGAGGGCGAGATTACCGACGCGGTGCGGCTGGCGCTGGAAAAGGACCCCCTCCTGGACGCCGACCGCATCCAGGTCGGCGCCCGCGGCTCGGTGGTGACCCTCACCGGACGCGTGCCGTCCGAGGAGCAGCGCGAGATGGCCGAGGACGACGCCTGGTTCGTCTTCGGCGTGGACGAGGTGGTGAACCGCCTGGCCGTGAGCGCCTGACGGGGCTGCGGCGGGCGGGAGGAGATACCCATGGCGAACTGGACCAAGATCTGCTGCCCCATCGACTTCTCCGAGACCTCGCGGGTGGCCCTGGAGGAAGCCGCCGAGCTGTCGCGCCGCTACGAGGGCGAGCTGGCGCTGCTTCACGTCTTCGAGCCGCCGGCGGCCACCGCCGACCTGATGGTGAGCCCGCCGGACGTGCTCGATCAGACGGCCAAGGAGCTGGAGCGGAAGCTGGACCTGTGGCGGTCGGAGGCCGAGCGGCGAGGGGCCAGGGTGGTTCGCACCCTGGTGGTGACCGGGGCGGCGGCCACCGAGGTGGTGCGGTTCGCCAGGGATGGCGGGTACGACCTGGTGGTGATGGGCACGCACGGACGGCGCGGGCTCCGGCACCTGGTGCTCGGCTCGGTGGCCGAGCGGGTGGTGCGCGAGGCGCCCTGCGCCGTGCTGGTGGTGCGGCCGCCGTCGAGGGTGTGAACCGCGGGCCCGACAGGAGAGTCATCCATGCAGACACCGGTCAAGGTCGCCTACCGGCACCTGCGTCCGTCCTCCGCCGTGACCGAGCTGGTGATGGAGAAGGTGAAGAAGCTGGAGCGCTACTTCGACCGGGTCACCGCCTGCACGGTGACCCTGGAATCGCCCGACAAGCACCACCTCCACGGCAGGCACTACCGGGTTCGCATCGAGATGCACGTGCCCGGCGAGGCGCTGGTGGTGGGACGCGATCCCAAGGCGAGCCGGATCCATCAGGACCTGTACGCGGCCATCCAGTCGGCCTTCCGCGAGGCCAAGCGGCAGCTGCAGGACCACGCCCGCCGCTTCGACCACCGGGTGCGGGCTCGGGCGGTGACGGCGCACGCCGAGCCGCCCCGGGCGCTGGTGGTGCGGCTCTTCCACCAGGAGGGATACGGGTTCCTGCAGGCGCCCGACGGCCGCGAGATCTACTTCCACCAGCGCAGCGTGCTCAAGGGGGCCTTCGACCGCCTCAAGGTGGGGGACGAGGTGCGCTACGCCGAGGAGCCGGGCGAGGAGGGGCCGCAGGCGAGCACGGTGGCCCTGGCCAGGCGGGAGCGGCGCAGCGCATGACGACGCGAGCCGGCCCGAAGGGTCGGCGAGGCTTCTCATTCCGCGAGTCTCGCTTCGGGCACGGGCGGCCGGGCGGCCTGGGCCCGGGCAGTGCCTTGAGGGAAACGGGGCTCGCTAGAACTAGAATGAGAAGCCTCGCGGGCCGTTCCGGCCCGCTCGAGTAGTTACGGCCCCGCCCCACCCAGCGGCTCCCCGCGGATGGAGGCGTCCAGGATCTCGATGGGGGGGCGGCGGCCAGCGACAGGCCGCGCTGGCGCAAGAGCCGCTGCATCTGCAGCGTGCAACCGGGGTTGGCGCTCGCCACCAGCGGCGCGCCGGTAGCGAGCAGGTTCTCCACCTTGCCTGGCCGATCTCGTCGGAGGCATCCCTCGCTCCGGCCCTCGGGGCCGGTCAGGACGCGGCGTAGGCCTTCAAGGCCGTGGCGCAGGCCGCGCCGGGCTCGAGTTGCTTCCCCTGCTTCTGCAGGGCCTGCTCCAGCGCCGCCAGCACCGCCAGCACGTTGGCCTGGGTGGTGGACTCGCCCATGAGGCCCACGCGCCACACCTTCCCGGCCAGGGGCCCGAGCCCGCCGCCGATCTCGATGTTGAACTCGCTGAGGAGCGCCTTGCGCACCGCCGCCTCGTCCACGCCCGCCGGGACGGTGACGCAGTTGAGCGAGGCGAGCCGGTGCCCCTCCTGGGCCTGGGGGCTGCAACCCAACGTGGCGAGCCCGGCCATGAGCGCCGCCGAGTGGCGGCGGTGCCTCGCGAAGCGGGTCTCCAGGCCCTCCTCCACCACCAGCCGCAGCGACTCGCGCAGGGCGTAGACCATGGAGATGGGCGCGGTGTGGTGGTAGACGCGCTTCCCCTCGGCCCAGTAGTCCGCGATCATGCCGCAGTCGAGGTACCAGGACTGCACCTTGGCCTTGCGGGCCTTGATGGCCTCGATGGCTCGCGGCGAGAGGGTGAGCGGCGCCAGGCCGGGCGGGCAGGAGAGGCACTTCTGCGTGCCGCTGTAGACCGCGTCCGCCTCCCAGGCATCCACCGTCACCGGGATGCCACCCAGCGAGGTCACCGCGTCCACCACCAGCAGCGCGCCGGCGTCGTGGCAGAGCTGGCCCAGGCCGTCCAGCGGCTGCTGGGCGCCGGTGGAGGTCTCGGCGTGGACCAGGCACACCGCCTTGACCGGGGCGTTCTTCTTCAGGGCTTCGGCGACGGCCTGGCGCGGGAACACCTGTCCCCAGGGCACCTCCAGCTTCACCAGCCTGCCGCCGCAGCGCCCCACGATGTCGGCCATGCGGCCGCCGAAGACGCCGTTCACGCCCACCACCACCGCGTCGCCCGGCTCGATCACGTTCACCAGGGCCGCCTCCATGCCGGCCGAGCCGGTGCCGGAGACGGCGATGGTGAAGGGATTCCGGGTCTGGAAGACCGTCCGCAGGAGCGCCTGCACCTCGTTCATGATCTCGAGGAAGCGGGGGTCGAGGTGGCCGAGCAGCGGCGTCGACATGGCCCTGAGGACGCGCGGATGCACCATGCTCGGGCCGGGGCCGAGGAGCAGCCGGCTGGGCGGGAGGAGCTCGGAGACGGCGGGCGCGGGCATCGTCGGACCTCCGGGCCGTGGGGCTGGGACCGCGGGGCGGGCAGCATCATACCTTGAGCGGGCGCGCCGGGCATCGGCTCGAACTCCCGGGCGCCAGCGCGCAGTCGCCGCTCCGCCGGCGGGATGCGCCATCGACTCCGCCGGCCCGCACCGCTACATTCCCGGACGTGACCCGCGGCCTCCCGCCCAACGCCCCCTGCTGGTGCGGCAGCGGCCGCAAGTACAAGAAGTGCCACCGCGACGCCGACGCCGGGGCCGGCACCCGGCCGCCCGCGCTGCGCCCGGGGGCGGTGCGCCCGGGCGTGGTGAGCCCCCGCCGTCCCGTGCCGCCGGGGATCCCTCGCCCCGACTACGCCGAGAACGGCCGCCCGCGGCCGGCGCCGCGCATCGCCGACCCGGCGGAACGCCTGCGGCGCATGCGCCGGGCCGGGCGAGCCGCCGCCGAGGTGCTGGCCGAGTGCGGCCGGGCCGTCCGCCCCGGCGTCACCACCGACGACCTCGACGCGGTGGCCCATGCCGCCTACCTGGCGCGCGGCGGCTACCCCTCCACCCTCAACTACCGCGGCTTCCCCAAATCGGTGTGCACCTCGGTGAACGAGGTGATCCTCCACGGCATCCCCGACGACCGGCCGCTCCAGGAGGGCGACATCGTCAGCGTGGACGTGACCATCTACCTCGACGGCGTCCACGGCGACTGCTGCGGCACCTTCGCGGTCGGGCAGGTGGACGAGGCCTCCCGGCGCCTGATGCAGGCGACGCGCGAGGCCCTGGCGCGCGGCATCGCCGCGGTGCGGCCCGGGCGCCCCATCTCCGACATCGGGCGGGCCATCGAGACGCACGCCACCGCCCTGGGCTACGGCGTGGTACGCGCCTTCTGCGGCCACGGTATCGGCGAGGAGTTCCACCTCGAGCCGCAGGTGCTGCACTACTACGACCCCGGCGCCGGCCGGGTGATGGAGGAGGGCATGACCTTCACCATCGAGCCCATGCTGACCATGGGGACCTGGCGCCACGTGGAGTGGCCCGACGGCTGGACGGCGGTCACCGCCGACGGGAAGAGGGCGGCGCAGGAGGAGCACACGGTGGTGGTCACCGCCGCCGGGGCCGAGGTCCTCACCGCGCCGGCGGACGCCTGACCAGCCCGTCGCGGAGCCACAGCTCGACCTGCCCGACCGCGAAAGGCACCGCCGCCTCCACCCGAAGCGGCCGTGGGCCCAGCGAGAAGCGCCCGAAGCCGCGGCTGGCCAGCGACTCGGCCTCGTAGCGGGTGAAGCCGCCCTCCGGGCCGACGGCCAGGACGGCCCGGCCGCCGCCCGCGGGGAGGGCCTCGAGCCGCGCCTCCGCGCCCGGATCGGCCAGGAGCCGTTCCATCCCGCCGAAGAGGCCCTCGAGCTCGTCCTCGACGAAGGGCTTGAAGAAGCGGCGCACCATTACCTGGGGGAGGCGCGTGTCGCGCCCCTGCTCCAGGCCGAGCCGGAGCTCGGCCTCGAGCTTCGGCGGGGCGAGCAGCGGCGAGGCGAAGTAGCTCTTCTCGACGCGCCACCCGCCCAGGAGGACCAGGCGCTTCACGCCCATGGCCGCGGTGGCCTGCAGGACGCGGCGCAGGACCTTCGGGCGCGGCATGGCGACCAGCAGCTCCACCGGCGAGGGGGGCGGCGGCGGTCGGTCGAGCGAGAGGCGCAGCGTCACCGCGCCCGGCTCGAGCGCCACCACCTCGCCGGTGCCCAGCGCGCCCCCCAGCCGGCCCACCGCCAGGCGGGCGCCCGGCCCTTTGCGCAACACCTCGGTGACATGGGCGGCGCGCCGCCCGCCGAGGCGAGCGGTGCCGTCGGGCCTGAGGTCGGCGTCGTCGAGGAGGATGAGGTTCACCGGTCCTGGGAGTGAAGCGCAAACGCCGGCGGGGTTCAATGCGGCTGGGCCGGGGCGCTACAATGCCGGCGTGGCCGCCGCGAAGCCGCCCTACTGGCAGCTCATCTCCGTGCTCTTCAGCTCGGTGCCCCTCACGTCCGGGCTGGCCATGAGCCTCTACCAGGTGGCGGTGGAGCTGCACCGGAGCGGCCAGCCGCGGGGCGAGCTCATGCTGGAGGAGGCGCAGGGGCGGGTCCGCAACCTGCGCCGTTCCTTCGCGCTGGGGGCCATCTCCGGGCCAGGGTTCGAGGCGGACCTCGAGACCGAGCGCGGCGAGGGGCGGGTGCGCTTCCTGGTGACGCGCCAAGGGCTCGAGCGCGCCGAGCGGGCCCGGGGCCGGGCCGAGCTGCCGAATTGATGACTGCCGAGCCACCCGAATGGTGGCGAGGCTGCTTTTGCAGCCGGTGTGCATTCCACGTCCAACTCGGCTGGAGAACCCGACGAAGCCGAGGCTTCTCAAGTGCCTCGCCGGCCGTTCCAGCCGGCTCGGCAACTTGGCAGGGGGGCGCGGCGGGAGATACTCTCGTGGCAAACGCCGTTCCCGACGAGCGCGTGGCCGCGCTCGGGAGGATCCCGTGGCGCTGAACCTGAACCGGCCCCCGTCTGCGGACGACACGCCGCCGCGACCCACCACCGCCGTGCCCGGCCCGGCGCGGCCGCCGGTTTCGCCCCCCGGCCGGCCCGGCTCCTCGAGGAGCCTGCTCTACGCCGGAGTGGCGGTGGGCGCGCTGGTCGTGATCGTGGTGGTGGCGGGCCTGGTGCGCGCCTTCCGGAGCGAGCCGAAGCCGGAGCCGGGTCCGGTGCTGGCGACGCCGGCGCCGGCGGCCGCACCCTCCTCGGGCCGGGTGGCCGGGGTCTCCGACACCGAGGTGGTCTTCGGCATGTCCTCGCCCTTCTCCGGCGCCATCAAGGAGCTGGGGCGCGGCATGAGGACGGGCCTGGAGGTGGCGTTCGCCATCGCCAACGAGTCCGGCGGGGTGCACGGGCGCAAGCTCCGGCTCACCGCCCTCGACGACGGCTACGACCCGGAGCGCACCAAGAGCGTCATGCTCGAGCTGCTGGAGCAGCGCAAGGTCTTCGCCATCGTGGGCAACGTCGGGTCGCCCACCGCGGCCATCACCATCCCCATGGTCATGGGGAAGAAGGTGGTGTTCTTCGGGGCCCTCTCCGGCGCCCCGCTCCTGCGCAAGAACCCGCCCGACCGGTACGTCTTCAACTACCGGCCGAGCTACGCCGAGGAGACCGCGGCCGCGGTGCGATATCTGGTGGACGTGCGCCGGATCGATCCGCGCCAGATCGGCGTCTTCTACCAGAGTGACGCCTTCGGCGAGGCCGGGCTCACCGGGGTCGAGGAGCAGCTGCGCCGCTACCGCCGCAACCCCGCCGAGATGGTGCGAGCCACCTACCAGCGCAACAGCGCCGACGTCTCCGAGGCCATCGCCCGCTTCCGGAAGGAGCAGGGGAAGGTGAAGGCGGTGGTGATGGTGGCCACCTACCAGGCGGCCATCCAGTTCGTCCAGCAAGCGAAGGACCGGGGCCTGGGCCTTCTCTTCACCAACGTGTCGGCGGTGGGGTCGAACGAGCTCGCCGAAGGGCTCACCAGCGCCGGCGCGGGCTACACCAGCGACGTGGTGGTCACCCAGATCGTCCCGCTGCCCACCTCCAAGGCCACCGCGGCGCTGCGCTACCAGGCGGCCCTGGACAAGCACGCCGTCGGCGAGAAGCCCGGCTTCATCACCTTCGAGGGGTACATCGTCGGCAACATCCTCATCGAGGCGCTGCGGCGGGCCGGCAAGGACCTGGACGCCGAGGGGCTGGTGGCGGCCTTCGAGGACATCAGGGGGCTCGACCTGGGCGTCGGGACCCCCATCACCTTCGGCCCCAAGGAGCACCAGGGCTCGCACAAGGTCTGGGGGACCCAGCTCCAGCCGGACGGCAGCTACAAGAGCATCGACCTCGAGTGAACGGAGGGCCTGCCATGCGCCACGCCCGCTCGACCCGACGCGCCGCCCTGGCCTGGCTCGGGCTCCTGCTCGCGCCCGCCGCGGCGCCGGCGCAGGTGAACGGCGTCACCGAGGCCGAGGTGCTCTTCGGGCAGAGCGCCGCCTTCTCCGGTCCGGCCAAGGAGCTGGGCCGGCAGATGAAGATCGGCATCGACGTGGCCTTCGCCGCCCAGAACGACGCCGGCGGGGTGAACGGCCGCAAGCTCTCGCTCCTGGCCATGGACGACGGCTACGAGCCGGAGCGGGCCAAGGTGGCGCTGCGCGAGCTGGTCGAGCGCCGCAAGGTGTTCGCCATCATCGGAAACGTGGGCACCCCGACTACCAAGGAGGTCCTGCCCTACGTGCTCGACAAGGGGGTGATCTTCTTCGGCGCCTTCACCGGCGCCAAGCTCCTCCGCAACGACCCGCCCGACCGCTTCGTCTTCAACTACCGCGCCAGCTACCCGGAGGAGACCGCGGCCCAGGTGAAGTACCTGGTGGAGGTGAAGCGCATCAAGCCGGCCCAGATCGCGGTCTTCGCCCAGGAGGACGCCTACGGCGACGCCGGCTACGAGGGCGTGGCCACCATGATGCGCAAGTACAAGCGCGATCCGTCCGGCATCGTCCGGGTGGGCTACAAGCGGAACACCACCGACGTCGCCGAGGCGGTCAAGGTGATCAAGGCCAACGCCTCCAAGATCCGGGCGGTGGTGATGGTGCCCACCTACAAGGCGGCGGCGCGCTTCGTCCAGAAGCTCAAGGACGAAGGGCTGGACCTCACCTTCACCTCGGTCTCCTTCGTGGGCTCCAACGAGCTGGCCGAGGAGCTGATGCAGCTCGGCCCGCGCTATGCCGAGGGCGTGGTGGTGACGCAGGTGGTGCCGCTCCCCACCTCCGGCGCCACCGCCATCATCAAGTACCGGCAGGCGCTGCAGCGCTACGCGCCGGCCGAGAAACCGGGCTTCGTATCGCTGGAGGGCTACCTGGCCGCCAACCTCATGATCGAGGGGCTCCGCCGCGCTGGCAAGAACCTCAATACCGACACTCTGGTCGACGCCCTGGAGAGCATCAAGGGGCTCGACGTCGGCATCGGCACCCCCCTGACCTTCGGCCCCTCCGAGCACCAGTCCTCCCACAAGGTGTGGGGCACGATCATCGACGCCCAGGGGGTCTACCGGCCCCTCGATCTGGAGTGAGGCCCGCTCGGCGCGCCGCCGGCGAGGATCGAGCGCGGGCGGGCCGGCTCCGCGGGGCGCGGGTCCGGGTCGTGCTGCGCGGCCGGGTCCGCTCCACCTCCGCCAGCGTCTCCTTCTTGCGATACGCCAGTCCCTGGAAGACGGCCACCAGGGCGCGGCCCCGGCCGCGCACGTGGACCGTCACCGAGGAGAGCCGCGGCGAGAGCGACACCTCGCGCGCCTCGGCCTCGAGCCAGCCCGGGCCGGCCGCCTTGACGAAGGAGATGCTGGCGTTCACGGCCACCGCCGCCGTCCCGTGCGAGTTGCAGGCGGCGGCGAAGGCCAGGTCGGCCAGCGTGAAGATCGCGCCGCCCTGGGCCACGTCCACGGCGTTCAGGTGGCCGGGACCGACCCGGAGGCGGGCCCGGGCGAAGCCGGGGCGCACCTCGGTGAGCCGCGCGCCGGCCAGCGCCGCGAAGCGGTCGCGCCGGAAGAAGCGCCGCAGGTCGATCACGGCCGCGCCTCCTGCTCCGGGCTGGGCCACGCCGGCAGGCGGTGGCGCTGGTGGTAGGGGAAGATGTCGACGATCTCCCCCGCCCGGTGGCGCTCCTGCATGCGGCGCCAGAAGGCGGGGTGCAAGAGCTCGGCGTGGGCCTCCAGGAAGGCCTCGCGCAGCCCGTCGGGCAGTCCCAGGAAGGGCAGGAACTCCTCGGGGAAGACGTCGTCCTCGCCCACGTAGAACCAGGGTTCGGAGGCCATCTCCTCGTCGCCGTCGCGGGCCCGGGGCAGGTCGCGGAAGTTCACCTTCGTGACCAGGGTCAGCTCGTCATAATCGTAGAAGATGACGCGGCCGGTGCGGGTCACCCCGAAGTTCTTGAGCAACATGTCGCCGGGGAAGGTGTTGGTGGCGGCCAGGTCGCGGATGGACTGCCCGAAGTCGAGCACCGCGGAACGGGCGCTCTGCGGGTCCATCTCGCGCAGGTAGAGGTTGAGCGGCATGACGCGTCGCTCGGCGTAGAGGTGCTTCACGTCCACCGCATCGCCGTTCAGCGCCACCGTGTCGGCGCACTCGCCCAGCAGCTCCTCCAGGAGGTCGGCCGCGAAGCGCTCCCGGGGGAACGCCAGGTGCTCGAACTCCTGCGCGTCCACCAGCCGGCCGGCCCGGTCGTGTCGGAAGACCAGGCGGTACTTGCTCTGCACCTCCTCGCGGGTGATGGTCTTGGGGTAGGCGAAGCGGTCGCGGATGACCTTGAACACGATGTCCAGCGAGGGGAGGGTGAAGACCGCCATCACCAGCCCCCGGTCGCCGCGGGCGCGCTCGAACCGCTCCCGGCCGCCGCGCAGGTGCTGCAGCAGCTCCCGGTACAGCTCGGTCTTCCCGTGCTTGTGCTCCCCGACCGCGATGTACAGCTCGGAGAGGCGCTTCTGGGGCAGGATGGACTTGAGGAAGTCCACCACCGCGCGCGGCCGCTCCATGAGCACGTGGAAGTAGGTGCGGGTGAAGCTGAAGACCACGCTGGCGTCCTGGGGCGTGGTGAGCACCGCGTCGAGCCTCACCCCGCCCTCCTCGTGGAGCAGCGCCAGGATGAGGGGAGCGTCGAGCGTCCCCAGCCGCAGCCGGGCCACCGCGTAGGCGCCCTTGCCCCGGTAGAAGACGCTGGGCAGCACCTCGACGGCGGCGAGCGGGCCGCCGCCCAGCTGGCGGTCCACGGCCTCGGCGGCCCGGCGGGCGTCGCCGGCGAGGTCGCGCCACGGCGCGCCCAGGTCGAGGTCGGCCAGCAGCGCCGCCATGAGCTCGGCGGTCGACCCCCGCGGCCGGAAGGTCTTGAACCCGGGGCGCCCCGGGTCGGGGAGCGGAGCCCCGATCTCGGAGGCGGCGAACTCGATGCGCGGGTCGACCCCCACCGTGGAGAACACTCGCCGGGTCACCGAGTTGTAGAAGGTCTCCGCCACCTCCACGTCCGGCCGCCGCGCCGCCAGCCCCATGAAGATGGCCTTCATCCTCCCCCACAGCCGGCGATCCTCGATCGAGGCGCCGAGGAGCTCCCGCAGCTCCCCGACGATGCGGCCGATGTGCCGGTCCCGCAGGTCGAGGCGCTCCATGGCGTCCTCGTGCGCACCCTTCCAGTCCCGCGTCGCGAAGCGCTGGCGCGCGCGCGCGGTGACGGCCCGGAAAGCCTCCTGGTAGGCGTCGAGGGCGCCGAGGATGGCGCTGGCGGCCCACAGGGCCAGCTCGCGGTCGGGATCGATGCGCACCATGGGCCGGCCCCCCTCGCCGGTCGGGGGAATCTAGCATCCGAACGGGGGGTCCGCAGGGCGCTCGTCGATCTCGTACACTCTGCCCACCGCGGGGCGAAGGCGGTAGAAGGAAGGCCTGGCCGCGCCGCCGCGGCGCCGGAGGTGAGCCGTGTTCCGAGCCATCCTCGTCGAGAAGACCGACGCCGGGCAGCAGGTGAAGCTCGCCGACCTCGAGGAGTCGCGCCTCCCCGAGGGCAGCGTCACCGTGGCGGTGGAGTGGTCCACCGTGAACTACAAGGACGCGCTGGCCATCACCGGCCGGTCGCCGGTGGTGCGAAGGTTCCCCATGGTCCCCGGCATCGACGGGGCCGGGATGGTCGAGTCGAGCGCGGACGCGCGCCTCGTGAAGGGAAGCCGGGTGGTGCTGACCGGCCAGGGCGCCGGCGAGTCCCACTGGGGCTGCCTGGCGACGCGGGCCCGGGTCCCCGGCGACTGGCTGGTGCCGCTCCCGGACGCCTTCACGACCCGGCAGGCCATGGCCATCGGCACCGCCGGCTTCACCGCCATGCTGTGCCTGTTGGCGCTGGAGCGACACGGGGTCGAGCCGGACCAGGGCGAGGTGCTCGTCACCGGCGCCGCCGGCGGCGTGGGAAGCGTGGCGGTGGCCCTGCTGGCCGGACGCGGCCACCGCGTGGTGGCCTCCACGGGCCGGCCCCAGGAGGGCGACTACCTCCGGTCGCTCGGGGCGGCCGAGATCGTCGACCGGGCCCAGCTGGCAGCGCCGGGGAAGCCCCTGCAGAAGGAGCGGTGGGCCGCGGTGGTGGACACGGTGGGGAGCCACACCCTGGCCAACGCCTGCGCCCAGGTGAGGTACCGCGGGGCGGTGGCCGCCTGCGGGCTGGCCGGGGGAATGGACTTCCCGGCCACGGTGGCTCCCTTCATCCTGCGGGCCGTGACGCTCCACGGGATCGACAGCGTCATGGCGCCCATGGACCTGCGCCGCGAGGCCTGGTCGCGGCTGGCCCGCGACCTCGACCCGAAGAAGCTCGAATCGATGACCCGCGAGATCGGACTCGCCGACGCCATCCCGGCGGCGGCCGAGGTCCTGGCCGGCAAGGTCCGCGGCCGGCTGGCGGTGGACGTGCGGCGGTAGGAGCCCGTGGGGCGTCGGAGACCGCTCCGCGCTCACGCGCTCCGCGCTGGCTGGTATCGGCTGGCGGCTGCGAGATACGCTGCGGGACCGGTTGCGGATGCGGGTCCGATTGCGGCTCCGGCTGCGCCCCGCGGCTGCGGCTACCTGCTGGGGTCGTCGCCAGCCTCCGCGTCGCTGAGGCTGCCGCAGGCGCATCCGCAGGCGGCAGCGGTTTCCGCATCCGGAACCGGCTCCGCAGCCGGAGCCGCGACCGCCGCCGAGCCCGCAGCCGGATGCCTTCCATGCGCACGGGCTCCTAGAGCGCGGTCGCCCGTTGCGGGCGGGGCGGAGTGCGCTACATTCCGGCGGTGACCCCTCCGCGGCTGGCGGTGCTCTTCGACCTGGACGGAACTCTCGTCGACACCGTGGAGCTCATCCTCTCCTCGATGCGGGCGGCCTTCGAGGGGTTCCCGGGGCGCCGCCCCACCGACGCCGAGTGGATGGCGGGGATGGGCAAGCCGCTGCGGGTGCAACTGGCCGAGTTCGTGGCGCCCACCGACATGGACTCGGTGGTGGACCGCTACCGGGTCCACCAGCAGGCCAACCACGACCGCATGACCCGGGCCTTCGAGGGGGCGGTGGAGGTCGTCTCCCGGCTCGAGGCGCGTGGCCATCCGCTGGGGGTGGTCACCAGCAAGTTCCTGAGGACGGCCGAGCGCACGCTGGCGCACGTGGGGCTCCTGCCCTTCGTGGACGTTGTGGTGGGCGCCGACAGCGTGCTGCGGTCCAAGCCCGACCCGGAGCCGGTGCTGCGGGCGCTGGCGCTTCTCGAATGCCCGCCGGGGCGGGCGCTCTTCGTGGGGGACTCGCCGCACGACGTGGCTGCGGGAAACGCCGCCGGGGTGGTCACCGCCGCGGCGCTGTGGGGCGCCTGCGGCCGGTCCTGCCTGGAGCCGGCGGGGCCGCGCCACTGGCTCGAGTCGATCCGCGAGGTGCCGGCCCTGGCGGAGCGCCTCGAGGCCGGCGCGCGCGAAGCCTAGAACTCGCAGCGCCCGTCGGTCTCCGAGAACCCCGGCGGCCCGGTCTCGCCTCCGGCGCTGTCCTCGCTCGCGGCTCCGGAGCGGCTGCCGCGCGGCGACGAGGCACGCACGGCGGCTCGCAAACGTCGGTCGCGCAGCCGAGACCTCCTCGGCGCCTTGGCGCTCCACGACGGTTGCTCGCCGCGACCGCGGGCCTGGGGTCGCGCGCATCGTGGCGGCCCCGGCTCGCTGCGGATGCGCCCTCCGGCGAGACCGGGCCGCCGCGGTCGTCGCACAGGCTCGAGGGCTGCGGGTTACCTCGATCAGGCCTTGGCTCCGCCGCCGCCGACCGTGAACCCGCCGGGCGTGAGGCCGAGCCGCCGCACCGCTTCGTCGTAGCGCGCCTCGAGCGGGACCTCGAGCAGGAGATCCTCGTGGAACGGCAAGGGCACCCACGCCCCGGCCACCACCTCGTGCTCCACCTGGAGCGGGCCCCACCCCGAGTAGCCCAGGAAGAGGAGGAAGGGGCTCTGGCCCCTGGCGGTGGCCGCCGACTCGAGGATCTCTCGCGAGCCGCCCAGCGCCAGCTCGCTTCCCACGGCCAGGAAGTCCTCTCCGACCGGGATGGCCGAGCGCCGGCACAGCACCCATAGTTGCTCGGTGCGCACTGGCCCGCCGAGGAGCACCTTCCCCCCGTCGCGCCCGGCGCGGCGCGCGGCCCGGGAGAGCGCCCCGTCCACCGCCGCCAGCACCTCGGCGGTGCTCACCGGCGCCTGCCGGTTCACCACGAACCCGAGGGCGCCCTCGGGCCCGTGCTCGGCCATGAGCACCAGCGAGCCGTCGAAGTTGGGATCGGCCAGGGCCGGCGCCGCCACCAGGTACCCCGGTGCCAGGCTGCCGGATGCCGCCGACGTCGCCATGATCCCACCCTAGCGCGCTTCGCGGCGAGCCGCACGGCCCATCCGGTCGGAGATGGTTGACCGAGCCCCGGGCCCCATTAGATACCTTCAGCGCTCATCGCCAGGCGGCCCGCCGGGGGGCGCCCGACCGACATCGGAAAGGACGGCCATGAAGCTCGCTTTCGCCAAGCTCACCCTCCAGGACGCGCTCGACCTCGCCATCCTCATCGAGGAGGAGGCCAAGGAGCGCTACCAGGAGTTCCAGAAGATCGTCGGCGGCAGGTACAAGGGCGACGCCTCGGACGTCTTTCGTAACATGGCCGTGAACGAGGAGAAGCACCGCACCGCGCTGGCGGAGCGGCGCCACAAGCTCTTCAAGAGCGCCCCCCGGCGGGTGGATCGCTCCTGGTTCGAGGAGGTGGAGGCCCCCGACCGCGGCAAGCCGCGCGTGTTCATGGGGCCCAAGCAGGCCTTCCAGGTGGCGCTCGAGTCCGAGGAGAAGGCGTACGATTTCTTCGACGAGGCGCTGAAGCACGTGAAGGACCCGGAGGTGAAGAAGCTCTTCGAGGAGCTCAAGGGCGAGGAGCTCCTGCACCAGGCGTACATCAAGAAGGCCATGGCCAAGCTGCCGGCGGGTCCGGACGTCGAGGAGGAGGAGGCCGACGCGCCGGGCTCGGACGCGGGGTAGTCGCGACGCGTCACTCCTTCGAAGACGCCGCGATGCGGCTGCGGTCGGCGCTCTCGAGCCGCCCGCCACGGCGGCTCGCCGTCGACGGCTTCGCGGCGGCGGCGGTGCTGGTGCCGCTGCTCCGGCGGCCCGCCGGTCCGACGCTCCTCTTCACCCGGCGCACCGCCGACCTCTCCAAGCACCGCGGCGAGATCGCCTTTCCCGGCGGGCACCGCGAGCCGGGCGAGGAGGCCCGGGCTGCGGCGCTGCGCGAGGCCGGCGAGGAGGTGGGGCTGGAGCCGCGCCGGGTGGAGGTGGCCGGGGAGCTCGACGACCGGCCGGTGGTCACCCGCTTCGTGGTGACCCCGGTGGTCGGGCTGGTGGCGGAGCCCCCCGCGGCCTTCAGCCGCGACGCGCGCGAGGTGGAGGAGGTGTTCGAGGTGCCGCTCTCCCGCTTCCTCGATCCGGAGGTGGAGCGGTTCGAGTGGTGGCATCCCTCGCGCCTGCCGCCCGACCTGGCCCGCCGGCCGCTCTCGGACCTCGGGTCGGAGGAGATCGACCCCGAGTCCGGCTCGTACAAGGTCTACTTCTTCGACGTGGCGCCGGACCGGGTGGTGTGGGGCCTCACCGCCCGGCTGGTGCGCGATCTGCTGGAGCGCTTGCGACCCACGGCGGGCGCTCCCGCTCATGGCTCGTAGAAGGGCCGCGCCGCCTCGGCCCAGAGCCAGCTCATCTCCACCGAGCCGGCGTCGTCCGGGTGCAGCGCGTCGCGCAGCTCGCCGGGGCGCGCCTTGAACCAGCCGTACAGGTCGGGACCGGGCACGAGCCCGTGGGCGGCGGCCACCTCGTCCACCGCCGCCGCCAGCGGCGCTGCGTAGTCCTCCCGGTACTTGGTCTGGAAGGGGACGCGCTGCACCATGGGGATGCGGCCGGCCGCGACGATGCGCCGGACCACCTCGTCGAGGTCGCGGCGGTAGGCGGCCGGGTCGTTGTCGTTCGACCCCACCCCCACCGCGATCACCCGCGCCTCGGGGTTGAGCCGCATCAGCCGCTCCACCTCCTCGACCGCCTGGGCGGTCTTGAGGCGGGGGATGCCGGCGTTCACCACCGCCGGGAAGTACCCTGGGTGCAGGCGGGCCACGATCTCGGCGAAGCTCGGCTGGTGCTCGGGGGCCCGGTCGAAGACCCCGGCGCCGATGGAGTCGCCGAGGAAGACCCATACGTCGTCGCCCCCGGCCGAGAGGTCGTGGACGTCGATCTCGTCGAGCCACAGCCCCCAGGGGTTCACCTTCTCCGGGAGGGCGGTCACCGAGAGGCGAAGCCAGCGCTGGCCCTCGAAGTCGACGGCATGGGCTCGGGTGCGGACCGCATTGCCCCGCACCTCCGCCGCGGTCCGCCAGTGGCCGTCCCGGCCGTCGCGGGAGTCGGCCGAGGTCTCGAGGCGGTAGTCGGCCGGGGCGCCGTAGAAGACGTCGTCGTAGCCGTGGTTCCCGGAAGAGGTCCAGGAGAGGAGCAGGCGCCGGTATCCGCCGTCGAGCCGGAGCGCCACCCAGGCCGGGCGCCCTGGGGTTGGAAAGCCGCCGCCCCAGAACTTGCCGCCCCGGTAGACGCCGTCCACCAGGGCGGCGGCGCCGGGGTGGCTCGAGGCGACCCGCGCGCCGCGGGAGACGAGCGGCGCCGGCCTGAGCGGGAGGCGCCAGTGCCCGGCGGGCCGGGGCGCGGCAGGGGCCGGTGCCATGGCCGCGGACGCGGCCAGGGCCGCGGCGACGAGCGCGGCCGAGAGGAAGGCGCCGGAGGCCTTCTTCACGGCGTGTCTCCGCCCGGCGGGCGTCGCTCGCCGGGCCGAGCCGGCGCGCCTCGCGGCTGCTGCGCCGTGCCCGCGCTCACCTGGCCGCCGAGGCCGGCCCCCGCAGCCACCGGTCGAGCCAGCCCAGCACCGTCTCGTGCCACTGGATGGAGTTGTGCGGCTTCAGCACCCAGTGGTTCTCGTCGGGGAACAGGAGCAGCTTCGAGGGGATGCCGCGCCGCTGCAGGGCCGTGAAGGTGCCGAGGGCGTGGGTGTAGACCACCCGGAAGTCCTTCTGGCCGTGGATCACCAGCATGGGCGCCTTCCAGCTCCCCACCAGATCGATGGGGTTGTGCCGGGCGTAGCCGGCCGGGTTCTGCCAGGGCGTGCCGCCGTGCTCCCACTCGGGGAACCAGAGCTCCTCGGTGTCGAAGTAGGCCATGCGCTCGTCGAGGTTTCCGTCGTGGCACACCAGGGCCTTGAAGCGGTCGGGCGCCTTGCCGGCGAGCCAGTTCACCATGTAGCAGCCGAAGGAGGCGCCGAGCGCCGCCACCCGGTCCCGGTCCAGGAAGGGGTACCGCGACAGGGCGTGCTCGAGGCCGCCGAGGAGGTCCTCGAGCGGCGCGCCGCCCCAGTCGCCGTTGATGGAGTCGGTGAAGGCCTGGCCGTACCCGGTCGAGCCGTGGAAGTCGACCATCACCACGGCGTAGCCCGCGCCGGCGTAGGCCTGCGGGTTCCAGCGGTAGTGAAAGTCGTTGCCGAACGACCCCTGCGGCCCCCCGTGGATGAGAAAGGCCACCGGGACCTTCTTGCGGGCGTCGAAGTCGGCCGGCCGCACCAGGTAGCCGTGGACCGTCTCGCCCCGGGCGCCGGCGAAGCTGAACCGCTCCGGCGCGCCCAGCCGGGCCGCGGCCAGCCGCGCGTCGTTGAGCCGGGTGATGCGGCGCGGGTCCTTGCCGTCGCGCCCCGAGACGAAAAGCTCGGTCGGGCCGAGGAGGGACTGCATGCCGTAGGCCACCCGCCCGTCCGGAAGCGGGCGCGGGTCGACGCAGGTCCCGTCGCCGGTGAGCGTGCGGGTGGCGCCGGTGACCACCTCCAGGCCGAAGAGCGCCACCTGCCCCAGGTGCTCGGCGGTGGCGTAGAGGACCCTCCCGTCGCGGGAGAAGGCGAGATCGCCGGCGGAGCGGTCGCCGGCGGGCGACGCGTCGGCGCGCAGCGTGAGGCGCCGCTCGCGCCCGGTCCCGAGGTCGCGCACCACCACGTCCCAGCGGTCGGACTCGTACCCCGGACGCGACTGGGCCCGGAAGGCCAGGGTGCGCCCGTCGGGCGAGAACACCGGGCAGGAGTCGGCGGCGGGGTTGTCGGTGATCTTCCGCGGCGCCGCCGAGCCGTCGGCGGGCACCGAGAACAGGTCGAGGTTGGTGGACCAGGCCTCCTCGCGCCCGGCGTTCTTGGCGGCGAACACCACCGTGCGCCCGTCCGGGGAGACGTCGAAGTCCTCGCTCCCGCCGAAGGGGCGGACGGGGCAGTCGGCGTCCATGGCCCGCATGAGGTCGGCGGCGGCCCCGCTCCCGAGGTCGTAGGCGAAGAGGTGGTTGCGGGTGCCGTCTCGCCAGGCGTCCCAGTGCCGCACCATGAGACGGTCGAAGGCCATCCCGGTGGCCCTGGACCTGGCCTTTTCATCGAGCAGCGCCTTGGTCTCGGCTGGGCTCTTCCCCGGGAACAGCGACATCCCCAGCACCAGGAACTTCCCGGTGGGGGCCACCGCGAAGGCCTCCACGTCCAGGGGCAGCCGGGTCACCGGCTCGGCCTCGCCGCCGTCGGGGTCGAGGCGCCACACCTGCGAGGAGCCGGAGCGAGTGGAGAGGAAGTAGAGGCGGCGCCCGTCGGGGGACCAGCGGGCCTGGAAGTCGTCGGCCTCGTGGGTGGTGAGGCGGCGGGTCCAGGATCCATCCACCGCCGCCAGCCACACGTCCTTGCGCCCCTTGTTGGCCTCGAGGTCCGTGGAACGGACCGTGAACGCCACCCGCTTGCCATCGGGGGAGGGGCGCGGGTCGGAGATGCGGTCCATGGCCAGCATGTCGTGAACCGAAAAGGGATGAGTGCCGGCCGCGGCCAGGGCGACCGAGGCGAGGGCGAGCAGGGTGGGCATGGGGTCCGGTTCCGGCGCCGCGTCGGGGGAGGGCGGCGGCGGGCGCATGATAGCCGTGGCGCGGCGGGGGAGCGAGCCGGCGGACCCGGCCCCGCCAGGCGGAAGTGCCTCTCGCCTTGTCGCCTCGGCGCCGGGTCCCCATAATCGGGGCGTGCCCGCCAACCTCACGCCCCAGTACAAGGAGGCGGAAGAGCGGTTCCGCCGGGCGGCCGGACACGAGGAGAAGCTCGCCGCGCTGCGCGAGATGATCGCGCTCCTGCCCAAGCACAAGGGTACCGAGAAGATGCTGGCCGGCCTCCGGCAGCGAGTGGCCAAGCTGGAGGAGGAGGGCGAGCGGGCCGCCCGCGGGGGCCACCGCACCGATCCCGGCCACGTGAGGCGGGAGGGAGCTGGCCAGTGGGCGCTGCTCGGGCCCCCCAACGCCGGCAAGTCCTCGCTCCTCAAGGCGCTCACCCACGCCCACCCCGAGATCGGCGACTGGCCCTTCACCACCCACGCCCCGCAGCCGGGGATGATGCCCTTCGAGGACGTGCAGGTGCAGCTGGTGGACACCCCGGCGGTGGCGCACGGCCACACCGAGCCGTATCTCGCGAACCTGGCCCGCAACGCCGACGGGCTGCTGCTCGTCCTGGACGTGGCCGCCGACGACGTCGAGGAGGGGGTGCGGGCGCTCCGCGACCTCCTGGAGCGGGCGCGGGTCTGGCCGGCGGCCCGCCCCCGGCCGCCCGAGGCGTCGCCGCTCCTGGCCCTCCGGCCGGTCCTGGCGCTGGGCAACAAGTGCGACCTCGACGCCGACGGCACCTTCGCCGCCCTGGCCCGCGAGGCGGCCGGGCCGGACCTGCCCTTCTTTCCGGTGTCGGCCGAGCGGGGCGACGGGCTCGAGGCGCTCCGGGAGCGGCTCTTCCGGGATCTCAAGCGCATCCGCGTCTACACCAAGGAGCCGGGGCACAAACCCGACCTGGGGCGGCCCTTCGTGCTGCCCGAGGGGGCCACCGTGCACGAGCTGGCCCTGCAGGTGCACAAGGACCTCGCCGACCGGCTCAAGTTCGCCCGCATCTGGGGGCCGAAGGCCCGCTTCGAGGGCCAGCAGGTGGACCGGCACCACCCGCTCGGCGACCGCGACGTGGTGGAGCTGCACGCGTGACTGGAAGCTACTTCGCTCCCGGCTGGGCCTTGATCTCGGCGATGGCCCGGCGAGCGTCGTTGGCCTGCTGGCTCTGCGGCGCCACCTGCACCACCTTCTCCCAGGCCTGCACCGCCTTGGCGGAGTCCTTCAGGTCGTGCAGGTAGACCACGCCGATGTTGAAGAGGCTCTGGACGTGGTCGGGCTTGAGCTGGTTCGCCTTCTTGAAGTTGGCGAGCGCCTTGTCGTACTGCTCGAGCGCCCGGTACATGACGCCCTGGTCGGTGAGCACGTCCGGGTTGTTGGGCTGGAGCGCCAGCGCCTTGGCGTAGGCGTCGATCGACTCCTGGGCGCGGTGCAGGTCGAAGTAGTCGTTGCCGAGCTGGATCCAGGCCTGCACGTTCTTCGGGTCGCGGGCCACGATCTGCTGGCTCACCGCGATGCGGCGCTCCATCTCCGCCTGGCTGATCTGAGGGACGGCCGGCTGGCCCCCGGGAAACGGAGCCGGTCCGCCCTGCATCGGAGCCGGCCCGCCCTGGAACGGGCTCGGGGAGCCCGGCGGAGGGCCGAACGAGGCGGCGGGGCGGGCTTCCTCGCGGCCGCTCGAGCCGAGCTGGTAGCCAACCAGCAGGCCCACCACCAGGCCCGCGGCCGCGGCGATGACCGTGTTGCGGTTCAAGCGTCAACCTCCTCGCCCCCCGGGGGCGCCGGTTCGAGGCGGCGAATTCTGCCACAGCCGCGGCCGTCACGGGAGGCCCATCGGCGCCGGCCGTGACGCGGCCGCCGGCCCGGTGTATGGGTTCGGACCGGTGACCCGCGCCCGTGCCGCCAAGGCCCCCCGCGACGGCTGGACCCGCGGCGAGCGACGCATCCTGGATCGCCTCTCCAACCCGGCCCGCGTCCAGGAGTGGCTCGATCGCCTCGCCTACCGTCCCGAGGACCGGCCCGCCTGCCCGCGCCGCGTCCTGGAGGAGCGGCGCGCCAACTGCTACGACGGCGCCCTCTTCGCCGCGGCGGCGCTGCGGCGCCTGGGGCACCCGCCGCTCCTCCTCGACATGTGGGCGGTGCGCGACGACGACCACGTGCTGGCGGTGTTCCGGCGCCACGGTTGCTTCGGGGCCGTGGCCAAGTCCAACTTCAGCGGGCTCAGGTTCCGCGAGCCGGTGTACCGGAGCCTGCGCGAGCTGGTCCTCTCCTACTTCGAGGACTACTTCAACGCCCAGGGCGAGAAGACCCTGCGCGCCTGGTCGGGCCTGCTCGACCTGCGCCGCTTCGACCGCCTGCGCTGGATGTTCGACGACGCGCCGCTGCCGCACATCTCCGACCGCCTGGACGCCCTGCGCCACCGGCCCGTCCTCACTCCGGCCATGGCCCGCGGCCTGTCGCCGGTGGACGCGCGCTCCATGAAGGCCGGGATGCTGGGCGTGCTCCGGGCCGGGCTGTTCCGCGGCCGGCGCTGATCAGGGGTCGGGGGAGCGCGCCGGCCCCGCCCAGCGCAGGAGCAGAAGGTGGGTCGGCCACCACAGGAGCAGCGGGAAGGCCGCCAGGCACCCCAGGAACCAGACCCAGGGGCCGACCCACGATTGGGGGCGATGGTAGGGGCCCCACACCCAGTTGAGGTCCCGCTCCGGGCCGAAGGCCAGGAATGAGACGCAGAGGACGGCCCAGCCGAAGGCGATCTGGAGCGGGAGGGCGCGCCGGTCGTAGCCAAGCCGCCGCACCGCCCACAGGAGCAAGGGCGGCGTGGCCACGTGGAACAGGCTCGCCAGCCGGACCGGGAGCGGGATGGCCGGATCGAACATGTACTCGGTGCCGCCGAGGAGGTGGCGCCCCAGGGCGGCGCGGCCCATCAGGTCGACCGTGAAGAGGACCTGCACCAGGAGCACCGAGAGGGCCTGCGTGGAGAAGAGCAGCGGGCTCTCCAGCCACAGCGCCAGGCCGATGACCAGGTTGGCGATGTCGCAGAACCACAGGAAGTTCTGCGGCCCGTAGTGTCGCCAGTAGAGCGGCAGCCAGGCCGCAAGCCAGAGGGCCCAGCCGACTTTGAGCCACGGCGGGACGCGCGGGGCCGGCCGGCTGGTGCCCGGGTCGAGGCCGGGCGCCGCCGTCATGCGGCCTGCGCGTTCTTCTCGCGCCGCCGCGCCCGCGAGTAGCGGAGGGAGGACAGGAACGCCAGGCCGATGAAGCCGCCGCCCAGCAGGCCGGTCACGGCCTGGGGGACCTCGACCACTGTCCCGGCCATCATGAGCAACCCCAGCGCGCCGACGGCGTAGAAGGCGCCGTGCTCCAGGTACCTGTAGGCCTCGAGGGTACCCCGCTCCACGAGCATGATGGTCAGGCTGCGCACGAACATGGCCCCGATCCCCAGGCCGATGGCGATGACGAACAGGTTGTTGGTGAGGGCGAAGGCGCCGATCACCCCGTCGAAGCTGAAGGTGGCGTCGAGGACGTTCAGGTAGAGGAAGCCGGCCAGGCCGGCTCGGTGGAGGTCGTGCTGGGCGGAGGTGTCCACCTCCATGGCCGTCCCGACCGCGTCCACGCCGATGAAGGTCACCAGGCCGAAGATGCCGGACACGAGGAAAGTCCGCGCCTCGTGCTCGGGGACCAGGAGCGAAAAGCCGTAGGTGGCGAGCATCATCAGGCCCAGCGCCATCGCCTCGAACTTCCCGAGCCGGCTCAAGGCCGCCTCCAGATGCCCGAGCCAGTGGACCTCCTTATCGGCGTCGAAGAAGAACTTGAGGCACACCATGGCCAGGAACGTTCCGCCGAACGCGCCCAGCGCCACGTGGGCGCTCTTGAGCAGGCGGGCGTACTCGAGGGGCTCGAAGGCCGCCAGCCGCAACGCCTCGATGGGGCCGATGCTCGCCACCGCGCTCACCACCACCAGCGGGAAGACGAAGCGCATGCCGAAGACCGCGATGGCCATGCCCCAGGTCAGGAACCGCCTGCGCCACAGTTGCGTCATGTCCCGCATCACCGTGGCGTTCACCACCGCGTTGTCGAAGGAGAGGGAGGTCTCCAGGACGGCCAGCACCGCCACGATGAAGACCGTCTCCACGGTCCCGGCCAGCGTGCGCTCGTAGTAGAGGCCGACGCCCGCGCCAAGGATCAGGCCCACCGCGGTCACGACGAACGAGCCGGTGAAGTAGGAGAGGGTCTTGCTCATGGTTGGCCGATACGACCACAGTGGAAGTTCCGGCACAACCGAAACCGGCCTCTGCCAGGGCGGCGGCGCTGCCTGCCCAGGTCCCCCGGAGGTCACTTGGCACGTCCGCCGCAGCGCGCTACAGGGGGCGCATGCCCTTCTTCCAAGATCCGCCCCGGTTGGGGAACACGTACCAGCAGGACCCGCTGCTGCGGGAGCTCCTCGCCCGGACGCTCCCCGCGCCGGCGCTCCCGGAGGTCGAGGCCGAGCTCCAGGAGCTGGGGGAGCTCGCCGGCGGGCGGCTGTACCAGATGCAGCTCGAGGAACGGCTCCTCGAGCCGCGCCTGGTGAGCTGGGACCCCTGGGGGCGGCGGGTCGACCGGGTGGAGCTCACGCCGCTCTGGCGAGAGGCGGCGGCGCTCTCGGCGCGGCACGGACTGGTGGCGGCGGCCTACGAGCGGCGGCTGGGCGACGCCTCGCGCCTGCACCAGTTCGCCATGGTCCACCTGCTCGAGCCCTCCATGGACGTGTACTCGTGTCCGCTGGCCATGAGCGACGGCGCGGCGCGCACCCTCCTCGACCTCGAGTCCTCCGCCCTGGCGGAGCGGGCCCTGCCGCGGCTCACCTCGCGCGACCCGGCCCGGGCCTGGTTGAGCGGCCAGTGGATGACCGAGCGCATCGGCGGCTCCGACGTGGCCATGACCGAGACCGAGGCGCGCCGCTCGCCGGAGGGCTTCCGGCTCTACGGCACGAAGTGGTTCACCTCCGCCGTCAACGCCGACATGGCCCTGACGCTGGCGCGTCCCGAGGGCGCGCCGCCGGGCGGCCGCGGCCTGGCGCTCTTCTACCTTGAGGTCCGCGACGCCGGGGGACGCCTGAACGGCGTCGTGATCCACCGCCTCAAGGACAAGCTCGGCACCCGCAAGCTCCCCACCGCGGAGATCGCCCTGGAGGGCGCCCTGGCCGAGCCGGTGGCCGGCCTCTCCGACGGCGTCCGGAACATCACGCCGCTCCTCAACGTCACCCGCGCCTGGAACACCGTGGTGGCGGCCGCCATGATGCGACGGGCCCTGATGCTGGCGCAGGACTACGCCCGCCGCCGCACCGCCTTCGGCGGCCTGGCGGCCGAGAAGCCCCTGCACCTCGACACCCTGGCGGGCCTGGAGGCCGAGGCGGAGGGCGCGTTCCTGCTGGCCTTCCGGGTGGCCGAGCTCATGGGGCGGCGCGAGGGCGGCGGAGCCCCGGACGCGGAGCTACTCTTGCTACGGGTGCTCACGCCGGTGGCCAAGCTCACCACCGGCCGCCAGGCGGTGGCGGCCATGTCGGAGGCGCTGGAGGCCTTCGGCGGCGCCGGCTACATCGAGGACACCGGGCTGCCGCGCCTGCTTCGCGACGCGCAGGTGCTTCCCATCTGGGAGGGGACCACCAACGTCCTGGCCCTGGAGACGCTCCGCGCCCTGACGAAGCCCGGGGCCGGCGAGGCGCTCTGGGCCGAAGCCGGGCGCCTCCTGGGCGCGGTCCGCGAGGCCGGGCTGCGCCAGCCGGCGGAGGCGGCGGGCAAGGCCCTGGCGCACGCCCAGGCCTGGCTCCGGGGCGCTGCGGCGAGGCCCGAGGCCCGCGAGGCCGGCGCGCGGCGGCTGGCGCTCACCCTGGGTCGCGCCCTGGAGGCGGCGCTCCTCTGCCACCACGCCCAGTGGTGCCTGGACCAGGGGAGGGGGCCGCGGGCCTCGGCGGCGGCCCGGCGACTCGCCCGCGCCGGGCTCGACCTTCTCGACGACGGCGACGGCGGGGAGGACTCGCTGGCGCTCTTCCCCGGCGGCGCGGTGCCGGGCCGGTGAGGGCGCGGCCCGGCGGCCGGCTCGCTTGGCCCCCGCGTCCATCGCCCTCCTTGACGCCCCATCCGGGTCCCTTGAGTAAAACCGAACGGTCGTGCTACTAGAACGAACCATGGGAAAGGGCGAACAGACCAGGACCGCCGTCCTCGACCGCGCTGTCGAGCTCGCGAGCGCGGTGGGGCTCGAGGGGCTCAGCATCGGCCGCCTGGCCGGAGAGACCCGGCTCTCGAAGAGCGGTCTCTTCGCGCACTTCGAGTCGAAGGAAGACCTTCAAGTGAGGATCCTGGAGCGGGCCGCCGAGCGATTCGCGGCGGTGGTATCGAAGCCGGCCCTCGCTGCCAGGCGCGGCGAGCCGCGGGTGCGAGAGCTGTTCGAGCGCTGGATGCGCTGGGGGCTGGAGGTCTCGAAGCCAGGAGGCTGCATCTTCGTGGCGGCCAGCGTCGAGCTGGACGACCGGCCCGGGCCCGCCCGCGACCGCCTGGCGCAGCTGCAAGGCGAGTGGCTGGACTTCGTAGCAGGAGCGGTGCGGATCGCCAAGGACGAGGGACATTTCCGCCCCGAGGTGGACCCGCAGCAGTTCGCCTTCGAGACGTACGGCATCGCCCTCATGACGCATCTGGCTTTCCGGCTGCTTCGCGATGGCGACGCGGTCCGGCGCGCGCGCCTGGCCTTCGAGCGGCTGCTCGAGTCCGCCAGGGCGAGTTGAGCTTCCCGGGAGAGGGAGAGAGGTAGCATCACATGTCGGTCGAAAATAGCACGAACGGACGGTCGCAAACGATGGCCCCGGCGCCGCTGCGCGCCGCCTTCGCCGTGCTGGGACGCCTCGCCCCGGGCGCGGCCGGAGCGATGGCGGAGCGCCTCTTCCTCACCCCCCCGCGCCACGCGGCCCCGCCTCGCGAGCGGGAGGCGCTCCACGGCGCCGTGCCCTTCGAGGTGCAGCTGGGTCGGATCACCCTGCGCGCCTGGCGCCTCGGCGAGGGACCTGCGGTGCTCCTCTGCCATGGCTGGGGCGGCCGCGGCGCGCAGCTCCTCGCCCTGGGCGAGCCCCTGCGCGAAGTGGGCTTCTCGCTGGTGACCTTCGACGCGCCGGCGCACGGCCGTTCCGGCGGGCGCCTGGCCTCGGTGCCGGTCTTCGCCGACGCCATCGCCGCGGTGGCGGCCCAGAGCGGGGCGCGCGCCGCGGTGGCCCACTCCATGGGCGGCGCGGCGCTGGCACTGGCGATCCTGCGGGGTCTTCCGGTCGACGCCGGCGTGGTCGTGAGCACGCCGCGGTCGCCGTGGCCCTTCTTCCGGGCCTTCGGCGAAGCGATGGGCCTTTCGCCCGGCATCCGCGACGCGGCCCGGACGCGGCTCGAGCGCAGGGTGGGCTTCACCGCCGACGCCTTCGACCTGCCGCGCATGGCAGCGGCGGCGCCGCCGGTGCCGCTGCTCGTGGTCCACGACCGGGGCGACGCCGAGGTGCCGTTCGCCGATGGCGCCGACATCGCCGCCGCCTGGCCCGGCGCGGCGTTCATGGCCACCGAGGGTCTTGGGCACCGGCGCATCCTGCGCGATCCCGCCGTGGCCAAGGGGGCCGCGGCCTTCCTGCTGGAGCACGCGCCGCGCTGCGCCTGCGGGCGTCTGGCGCGGGCGCCCGGCCTCTGCGACGGCTGCGAGCTCTCGGCCGAGCTCTTCGACCGGGAGTCGCGGGCGGCCTGATCTACGGCGCGAGGCGCGGCTGGCCGCGGGCTAGCGCCGCCCCGGCCTGGAGGGCCTTGGCGTTCAGCGGGACGAGGCGCTCGTGGCGCTTCGATACCACCCGGGGCAGGCAATGGGTCAGGGTCTCGACCTTCACCACGGCGGTGGCGGCGGCGAAGGCGCCGAGCGCCACCATCGAGGCGAGCTGGGGCGAGCCCAGCTCGCGGGCCAGCTCGTTGGCCGCCACCGGGATGGGTCGGAGGTCGCTGCGGGTGACGCGGGCCGGGTCGATCAGCGAGGCGTTCAGCACCACCACCGCCCCGGCCCGGGCCAGGGGCTGGTACTTGTCGAGCGACGGCCCGTTCATGACGATGAGCGAGGCGGGGTGGCCCACCACCGGCGAGCCGATCTCCTCGTCGGAGACCACCACCGTGCAGTTGGCAGTGCCGCCGCGCATCTCCACCCCGTATGCCGGAAAGTAGGTGACGCGCCGACCTTCCTCCATGGCCGCCAGGGAGAGGAGGTTCCCGATCATCAGGATCCCCTGGCCGCCGAAGCCGGCCATCACCACGTCGGCGTTCACGGCGCCTTCCCCCCGGCGGTGCGGTCTTGGTAGACGCCCAGCGGGAAGTAGCTCGTCATCTCCCCCAGCACCCGCTGCTGGGCCTCGACCGGCTTCATCCCCCAGTTGGTGGGGCAGGTGGAGAGGAACTCCACGACGGAGAAGCCGAGTCCCTTCATCTGCGTCTCGAAGGCCTTCCTCACCGCCTGCCTGGCCTTCTTGATCTGGGCCGGGCTGGACGTGGCCACCCGCGCCGAGAAGGCGGTGCCCTCGAGTCCCGCCAGGAGCTCGGCCATGCGCATGGGGTGGCCGTCGTTCGATGGCGACCGCCCCTGCGGCGAGGTGGTGGTCCGCTGCCCCGGCATGGTGGTGGGGGCCATTTGCCCCCCGGTCATGCCGTAGGTGGTGTTGTTCACGAAGACCACGGTGAGGTTCTCGCCGCGGTTGGCGGCGTGGATGATCTCCGAGGTGCCGATGGCCGCCAGGTCGCCGTCGCCCTGGTAGGTGAAGACGAACTTGTCGGGCTGGGCGCGCTTCACGCCGGTGGCCACCGCCGGGGCCCGCCCGTGGGGGGCCTCCACCACGTCCACGTCCAGGTAGTCGTAGAGGAACACCGAGCAGCCCACGCAGGCGACGCCGATGGTCCTCTCCCGGATGCCGAAGTGATCGATGGCCTCGGCCACGAGGCGGTGGGCGAGCCCGTGGTGGCACCCCGGGCAGAAATGGGTCTTCACGTCCACGAGCGCCCTCGGCCGGTCGAAGACCTGCTTCAGGGCCTTGCCGGCCTTGTCCGGCGCGGTCATGTCGCCCTCCCCGCCGCCTGGCGGATGCGGGCCAGGATGGCCTCGGGCGTGGGCAGGGCGCAGGGCGTGCCCATGAACCGGATCTTGCCGTGCTCGACGGTCGAGGCCTTGACGTCCTCCACCATCTGGCCGGTGTTCATCTCCAGCACCAGGAGCGCGTCCACCCGCCGGGCCAGCTCGTCCACCGCCCGGGCCGGGAAGGGGAAGAGGGTGACGGGCCGCAGCATCCCGGCGGAGATCCCCTCGGCGCGGGCCCACTGCACCGCGGTCTTGGCGACCCGGGCCGCCGTGCCGAAGGCCACCAGCGCCACCCGAGCGTCCTCCAGCCGGTAGGGCTCGAATCGGACCTCGCGCTCGGCCATCTCCTGGTACTTGCGCCACAGCTTCCAGTTGTGGACCTCGATGGCGTCGTCCTTCAGGTACAGGGACTTCACGTGCTGGCTCTTGCGCCCGGCGGCTCCGGTGAGCGCCCAGGGCTTGTCGGGGAGGTCCTCGGGCCGGTAGGGAGCGGGGGTGAAGGGCTCCTTCATCTGGCCGATGACGGCGTCCCCCAGGATCATGGCCGGGGTGCGGTAGCGGTCGGCGAGGTCGAAGGCCAGGGTGGCGAGCGAGTACATCTCCTCCACCGAGTGCGGCGCCAGCACCGGCGTCTTGTACCCGCCGTGGCCGCCCCCCTTCACTGCCTGGAAGTAATCCCCCTGCGAGGGGGCGATCCCGCCCAAGCCCGGGCCGGAGCGCGAGATGTTCACCACCACGCAGGGCAGCTCGGCGC
Source organism: Anaeromyxobacteraceae bacterium (assembly GCA_035762305.1). Classification (GTDB taxonomy): domain Bacteria; phylum Myxococcota; class Myxococcia; order Myxococcales; family Anaeromyxobacteraceae; genus DASTPH01. The sequence goes on along the minus strand of DASTPH010000112.1, from coordinate 12,406 downwards.
CGGCCATGTAGGAGAGGCCCTCCTGCATGAGCGAGATCCCGGGGCCGGAGGAGGAGGTCATGACCCGCTTCCCCGAGGCGGCGGCCCCCAGCACGAAGTTGATGGTGGCCACCTCGCTCTCGGCCTGGAGGAAGGCGCCGCCCAGGGCCGGCAGGTGGGCCGACATGTACTCGGGGATGTCGTTCTGCGGGGTGATGGGGTAGCCGAAGTAGAGGCGGCACCCGGCGGCGATGGCGCCGAGGCAGATGGCCTCGTTGCCCTTGACGAAGAGGCGCTCCGGCGCCGCGCCGGCGCCGGGGGACGGCGAAACCGCCGCCGTCACCGCCACACCTGGATGGCCACGTCGGGGCAGGCCTCGGCGCACAGGGCGCAGCCCGAGCAGTCGTCGGGCCGGGCGAAGACCGCCGCCGCGTACCCCTGGGAGTTCAGCGCCGAGCCGGCCTCCAGACAGTCGCTGGGACAGGCGGGGATGCACAGCTCGCAGGCTTTGCAGCGCTCGAACGCGATCTCGATCCGCCCCGCTGGCTCCGCGCGCGTCCGCGGAGCGTGCCTTGCCGTGGCCGTGTTCTGCACTGTCGGTCCTCCCCGCTACGAAAAACCGCAGGAAATCACGAACTGGCGCCGCCTGTCGATGGCGGGGCGGCGCATCGTGGACCGGTGCGGTCGACGTTCAGGACGGGCGCGCCAGCGAGAGCCCCACGCCGGCGCGCTGGATGGCGGCGAAGTCGGCGTCCAGCGTCAGGACCGGGACCGAGTGTGCCAGTGCGTAGGTGGCGATGATCAGGTCCATGGATTTGACGGTGGCGCCACGCCGGCCGAGGAGGGCCCCGAGCTCGCCGGCCTCCATCCAGGTCCTCCGGCTGGGCGAGGAGATTGGCATCGTTCAACCCACGTTCTCGAAGCTGAAGGTCACCGTCAGCTCGAGGTCCGGACGCAGCGAGTGGTAGACCGAGCAGTACTTCTCCCGCGAGAGCGAGACGGCCCGCTCCAGCTTGCGCTCGGTGAGCCCGGACCCGGTCACGGCGATCTTCATCTCGATGGCGTGGTAGCGCTGCGGCGGGGTCGGGTTGCGCCGGCCGGTGAGATCCATCCGGTAGCTCTTGATCTCGCATCGCATCTTCCTGAGAAACGACACCATGTCGATGGCCATGCAGCCGGCGGCGCTGAGGAGCAGGCTCTCGGTCGGCGAGCACCCCCACTGCTGGGCCCCGTCGAACTCGATCTCGTAGCCGCGGCTGGTGGCGCCGGTGAAGACCAGGTCCCGGCTCCAGGCGAGCACGGCCGTGTCCACCGGCGCCACCTTCGCCTTGTAGGCCGGGAGAGAGCCTTCGAGCTCCTTCCACTCCTTGTCGTCGGACATGTCTGCCCTCGCGGGACGTCGGATGATGCGGCGACTGGTGGGTGGCCGGCCCTCACCAGCTCGCCCGCAGGCGGGCCGCCCAGGCCTCCGGGGCCTCGGTGTGCGCCTCGTCCCCCGCCAGCTTGGGGCCGAACCAGGTGTCGTAGTTGGCGTACAGCGCGCGGAAGGCCGGACGGGAGCAGAGCCTCACCTGGAGCCAGAACTCGCCCTGCCGGCCGGGGTGCGGGCTGGAGAGGAAGGCCATGGTGAAGGGGTGGGTGCCGCTCGCCTCGTAGAACGAGATCACCTTGGAGATGCCGCGGGCGAGGCCCTGGGCCTCGGCCTCGCCGACCTCGGCCAGGCTGGAGACGCCGGGCACGAGCCCCCACACCTCCTTCTGGTGGGCCGGCGCCCAGGCGGCGAGCCACTCCACCCGCCCGGTGGCGCCGAGGTGGCGCGCCTCGAGCTCCCGCTCGCGCGCGAGCAACGCCTCCCAGTAGCAGCGGCCGGTGCGGGCGCGCCAGTCGGCCCCGAGGACCAAGAGGCGGGACACGCCGGAGTAGGGGACGCCGCGGACGTGCACCTGGAAGTGGGGGTGGGGAACCGAGGAGCCGCCGGGCTGGAGGAAGTTCATGCCCGCCAGGTGGTGCGCCAGGGCGGGGTCGCGCTCCCGGACGCGCCGCACCAGCTCGGCCGCGGCCTGGACGGCGGTGGCGAGCGCGTCCACCGCGATGCGGGAGGGGAAGAGCACGTGCCCGCCCTGGTCCAAGACCACCACCGAGTCGTGGGCGCACTTGGAGAAGAGGTTGGGCATGGCCACCGAGCGGCCCACCCGCAGCTGGCCCTGGGCCAGGAACTCGGGCGGGAAGCGGGTCCCGCGCTCCGAGGCCACGCAGAAGGGGCAGCCCTGGCGCGAGCGCTCCTCCAGGTCCCGCAGCCCGTCCAGGTCGGGCGAGCCCAGGAAGGCGCGGGCCTTCTCGCCCAGCGCCCCGTTCACCGAGGCCACCGCTCCGGTGAGCGGGTCGACCCGGTGCTCGATCACCTGCTCCACCCGCCGGCCGGCCGGGTCGAGGAGCCAGGTGCGCTCGACCTGGGGCTCGAAGTCCATGGGCGCTCCTCGTGGTCTGTCGCTCGTGCCCAGGCTGACGCCCGAGCCGAAGCCCGCGGCCGGCCGGAGACCCCGCTACCCCGACCGCAGGATCTCGTCGAGCCGCCTCACCAGCTCGCCGCGGGTGAGCACCTCGTCCACCCCGGCCTCGGCGGCCTCTCGCATCAGGTCCTCCTGGAGGTGGCCCAGGTAACCCACCACCCGCGCCGGGCCGGCCCGCTTCACGGCCCGCACGCCCTCGAGCACTCCCGGCTCGGAGAGGTCGGCCAGGATGGTGCCCCCGCCAGCCTCGCGGGCCGCCTCCTGGAGCGGCGTGCCGCGCGGGGCGAAGCGCACCGGGAGGCCGAGCCGCTCGCTGGCGGCGTGGATCTTGGAGCGGAAGACGAGGTCGCGGACGGCGACGAGGACCATGCCGGCCTTTCTAACCGGCCCGAGGTCAGCGCACCAGCCGCTTGCGCATGAGCACGTGGGGCACGCCCTGCTCCTTGAAGGGAGCCCCCTCCGCTGCGTAGCCGCGGTTGCCGAAGAAGGACTGTGCCGGCAGCTGGGCGTGGAGAACGCTCTCGCCGACGCCGACCACCACCATTAACGCGCAGGCGACGTGCGAGCCGACTCGCCCGCCGCGGAGCCGCTCGGGAATGTGAATCCGCCTCCGGCCCGGATTAAGAAAAACGCAGATTCCACACCCATCCGGGGCTCTGCATGGACGACCAGCGGCCGGACAACGACCCGCAGGAGACGCGCGAATGGCTCGAGGCCCTCGAGGGCGTGCTCGAGCGCGAGGGGCCGGAGCGGGCCCACTTCATCATCGAGCAGCTCATCGACCGGGCGCGCCGCGCCGGCGCCTACCTGCCCTTCTCCGCCAACACCGCCTACATCAACACCATCCCGGTGGAGACGCAGGCTCGCTTGCCGGGCGACTTCGCCGTCGAGACCGCCATCCGCCACTACGTCCGCTGGAACGCCATGGCCATGGTGGTGCGCGCCAACAAGCACACCAACGTGGGCGGCCACATCGCGAGCTTCGCCTCGGCGGCCACCCTCTACGACGTCGGCTACAACCACTTCTGGCGGGCCTCGAGCGAGGCGGGGGGCGGCGACCTGCTCTTCATCCAGGGGCACTCCGCCCCTGGCATCTACGCGCGGGCCTACCTGCTCGGGCTGGTGAGCGAGGAGCAGCTCCTGAACTTCCGCCAGGAGGTGGAGGGCCGGGGGCTCTCCTCCTACCCGCACCCCTGGCTCATGCCCGAATTCTGGCAGTTCCCGACCGTGTCCATGGGGCTCGGGCCCATCATGGCCATCTACCAGGCGCGCTTCCTGCGCTACCTGCAGGACCGCGGCCTGGCCGACACCGAGGGGCGCAAGGTGTGGGCCTTCGCCGGCGACGGCGAGATGGACGAGCCCGAGTCCATGGGCGCCATCGGCATGGCCGGGCGGGAGAAGCTCGACAACCTCATCTTCGTGGTGAACTGCAACCTGCAGCGGCTCGACGGGCCGGTCCGCGGCAACGGCAAGATCATCCAGGAGCTGGAGGCCGAGTTCCGCGGCGCGGGCTGGAACGTCATCAAGGTGATCTGGGGGCGCCACTGGGACCCGCTCCTGGCGCGCGACAAGTCGGGCGCGCTGGTGCGGCGCATGATGGAGGCCAGGGACGGGGACTACCAGGTCTACAAGGCCAGGCCCAGCCCCTACACCCGCGAGCACTTCTTCAACACGCCCGAGCTGAAGGAGCTGGTGGCCGACCTCTCCGACGAGGACATCTGGCGGCTCAACCGCGGCGGGCACGACCCGTTCAAGGTCTACGCCGCCTACCACCAGGCGGTGAACCACCGCGGCGAGCCCACCGTGATCCTGGCCAAGACCGTGAAAGGTTACGGCATGGGGGAGGCCGGCGAGGGCATGAACATCGCCCACCAGGCCAAGAAGGTCGGGCTCGAGGCCCTCCGGGCCTTCCGCGACCGCTTCCAGATCCCGGTGCCGGACTCCAAGCTGGAGGAGGTGCCCTTCATCAAGTTCGAGGAGGGCTCGAAGGAGCTGGAGTACCTGAAATCCCGCCGGCGCGAGCTGGGCGGCGACCGGCCCAGGCGCCGCCGGCGCTCCATCCCGCTGGAGGTGCCGCCGCTGGCGGCCTTCGACCGGCTGCTCAAGTCCACCGAGGACCGCGAGATCTCCACCACCATGGCGCTGGTGCAGATCATCCAGCTCCTGGCGCGCGACAAGGCCATCGGCAGCCGCGTCGTCCCCATCGTGCCAGACGAGGGGCGCACCTTCGGCATGGAGGGGCTATTCCGCCAGCTCGGTATCTGGAGCCACGTGGGGCAGCTCTACACGCCCGAGGACGCCGAGCAGCTCGCCTACTACCGCGAGGACAAGCAGGGGCAGGTGCTGCAGGAGGGGATCACCGAGGCCGGGGCCATGAGCGACTGGATCGCCGCCGCCTCGTCCTACTCGGTGCACAACACGCCCATGATCCCCTTCTACGTCTTCTACTCGATGTTCGGGTTCCAGCGTACGGGCGACCTGGCCTGGGCCGCCGGCGACATGCGCTGCCGCGGCTTCCTGGTGGGCGCCACCTCCGGGCGCACCACCCTGAACGGCGAGGGGCTCCAGCACGAGGACGGCCACTCCCACGTCTTCGCCTCGGTCATCCCCAACTGCCGCTCCTACGATCCGGCCTTCGCCTACGAGCTGGCGGTGATCGTGCAGGACGGGCTCAGGCGGATGATGGCCGAGCAGGAGGACGTCTACTACTACCTGACCGTCGCCAACGAGAACCACCGGCACCCGGCGCTGCCCGAGGGCGCCGCCGCGGGCATCGTCCGGGGCATGTACCTCTTCCGCGCCGGAGGCGCGCCGGGCGGGAAGCGGCCGCGGGTGCAGCTGCTCGGCTCGGGGACCCTCTTCCGGGAGGTGGTGGCGGCGGCCGACCTGCTGGCCGAGGAATGGGGCGTGGACGCCGACCTGTGGAGCTGCCCGAGCTTCACCGAGCTGGCCCGGGACGGCATGGCGGTGGCGCGCGAGAACCTGCGCCGCCCGGGCGAGAAGCCCAGGCGCTCCTACGTGGAGAGCTGCCTCTCGGAGCGAGCCGGTCCGGCGGTGGCCGCCAGCGACTGGGTCCGGGCCTGGCCCGAGCAGATCCGGCCGTACCTCGGGCGCCGCTACCTGGTCCTCGGCACCGACGGCTACGGCCGGTCCGACACCCGCGAGCGGCTGCGGCGCTTCTTCGAGGTGGACCGCTTCCACGTGGCGGCGGCGGCGCTCAAGGTCCTCGCCGACGAGGGCGCCCTGCCGGCGGCGCGGGCCGAGGAGGCCATGAAGAAGTACGGGCTCGATCCGCAGAAGCCCGCCCCCTGGACGGTGTAGCCATGGCCCCGCGCACCATCGAGGTGAAGATCCCGGCGCTGGGCGGCTTCGAGGACGTCCCGGTCATCGAGGTGTACGTGAAGCCGGGCGACGTGGTGAAGCGCGAGGACTCGCTCCTGACGCTGGAGTCCGACAAGGCCACCATGGACGTGCCCTCGCCCGAGGCCGGGACGGTGCGCGAGCTCGCCGTGAAGGTGGGCGACCGGGTGAGCGAGGGCCGCGTGGTGCTCCGGCTCGAGGCGCCCGAGGGGGCGCCGGCGCCCTCGGCGGAAGGGAAGGCCGCCCCGCCCCCTGCGGCCCCGCCGCCGGCGACCCCTGCCGCGCCCGCTCGTGAGCCCGTCGGCGCGCCCGCGGCGGCGCGCCCCTCGGCGGCGGCGGCGATCCAGCCCACGCCGGAAGAGGCCGCGCCCCCGGTCCTGCCTCCGCAGGCGCCCGCCGCGGCCGGCCCACCGCTGGGCGAGGCGAGCCGGGGCCTACCGCACGCCTCGCCGGCGGTGCGCAAGTTCGCCCGCGAGCTGGGGGTGGACCTCTCGCGCGTCGAGGGGGGCGGCCCGAACGGCCGCATCCTCCTCGAGGACGTGCGCCGCTTCGTGAAGGGGGCGCTCGGGGGCGGAGCCGCGCCTCCGCCGGGCGCGGGCGGCCTCCTGGGCCTGCCGCCCTGGCCGCGGGTGGACCACGCCCGCTTCGGCCCGGTGGAGCGGCGCGCGCTCACCCGCATCCAGAAGATCGCCGGACCGGGCCTGGCCCGCAACTGGGTGATGATCCCGCACGTCACCCAGCACGACGAGGCCGACATCACCGAGCTGGAGCGCTTCCGGGTGGAGCTGAACCGGGAGAACCAGGGGAGCGGCGTGAAGGTGACGCTCCTCTCCTTCGTGGTGAAGGCCTGCGTGGCGGCGCTCAAGAAGTTCCCGGAGGTGAACGCCTCGCTCGAGGGAGCCGAGCTGGTGCTGAAGCGCTACTGGCACATCGGCTTCGCCGCCGACACCCCCAACGGCCTGGTGGTGCCGGTGCTCAAGAACGCCGACCAGAAGGGCATCCTGGAGATCGCCACGGAGCTGGCCGAGCTGGCGGCCAAGGCCCGGGAGGGAAAGCTGGCCCCGCTCGACATCCAGGGCGGGAGCTTCACCATCTCCAGCCTGGGCGGCATCGGCGGCACCGCCTTCACTCCCATCATCTACGCCCCCGAGGTGGCCATCCTGGGGGTCTCCCGCGCCGCCACCCGGCCGGTGTGGGACGGGGAGACGTTCGCGCCCAGGCTCATGCTCCCCCTGTCGCTCTCCTACGACCACCGGGTGGTGGACGGGGCGCTGGGGGCCCGCTTCACCACCTTCCTCTCGCAGGTGCTGGCCGACATGCGGCGAGCCGCGCTGTAGTTCAGGCGTGGTCCCGGAACCGCCGCAGCGCCGCCTGCACGAAGCGGGAGCGCACCTGCTCGCTGGCGAGCAGCTTCTGGGCCGGCGGCAGCGAGGTGAGGGCCTTCACGGCGTCGTGGAGGAAGCGGCTCCCGAGCCCGTCGCCAGCGTCGAAGAGCAGGTCGGCCAGCTGGTTGCGCTCCAGGGCCTGGCGCACCGCCTTCTCCACCGAGTTCCTCGGCACGCGACGGCGGGCGCCGCCGCGGTCCATGCGCATGGCCTTCTTGTGGCAGGCGCCGGCGCAGACGCCGCAGCCGATGCAGCGGTCCAGGTCCACCCGCGGGCGGAGGGCGGTCTTGGGCTGGGCCGCCAGTCGCTCCGGCCCCATGGCGATGGCCCCCACCGGGCAGGCCCGGGCGCAGCGGGAGCAGCCGGTGCAGCGGCCGGCCTCGTGGCGCGGGGCGAAGCCGCTGGGGTTCACGGCGTGCAGGCCGAAGCGGCTCACCGCCTGCAGTTGCTCGCAGCAGCAGCCGCAGCAGTTGCACACGAAGGCCGGGCGCTCCTGGACGTTGTCGGCGATCTGGGCCAGCCCTCGCGCGCGGGAGGCATCGAGGATGGCGAGCGCCTCGGCGCGTTCGACGGGGCGGCCGAAGCCGCGCCGGATGACGAAGTCGGCGCCGCCGTTGAGCGAGAGGCAGTTCTCGACCGGCGCGCCGCAGGCCTGCCCCAGGTGCTCCGCCTTGTGGCGGCAGAAGCACAGGGACACCGCCCAGGAGCGGGCCTGTCCCACCACCGAGGTGGCCCGCTCCCAGTCGAGCACCTCGGGGCGGGGATCCGCCAGCGCCGCCTCGTTCACCAGGGCCCGACCCACCACCGTCTCGCGCCCCAGCGCCTCGCGCGCGAAGGCGTCGTCGAGGCGGGTGTAGGCCTCCAGGGCCTCGGCCATCCGCTTCTTGGGGATCGAGTCCCTGGCCCGCATGAGCGAGTACTCGAAGAAGCCCACCACCGGCGGCGACAGGAGGTAGGCCACCCGGCCGGTCCGCGGGTTCGGCAGGTCCATCACCACGCCCCGGTCGCACATGGGCTCGAGGCGGGCGCGGAGCTCCGGCGCCGGGATGCCCAGCCGCCCCGAGAGCCGCTCCAGCGACACCGGCCTGAGCGGCATCCGCGCCGCCAGGGCCGCCTCCTCGGGAGTGAACAGGATCTCGAGAATTTCGCGCCAGCCCTCCCGGGCGCGCTCGTCCTCCGGCTCGGGGAGCGCCACCGTGCCGCGCTGCAGCCGGCGCGCCAGATCGCGGTACTCCGCCTTGAGGCGGCCCAGGTGACCCATGACCCGCACCCGTAGCACACCCGGGGAAGGCTGTCTCCCTGCCCGCACCCACTCACCGATCGTGTAGAATGGGGAACGGATCCGGGAGGGGTGGCCATGGCGAGGGCGGCCTCTCGCGCCGTGTGCGCGCTCGGCGGGGCGACCTGCCTGGCGCTCCTCGCCGCCTGCCCGCGCTCGGCGACGGACATCCAGCGCGACTACGCCCGGACCTTGAAGCCGGCCGAGGTGGAGGCGGCGCCGCCCGAGGGGGCGCCGCCGGCGCCGGGCGGGGTGCGGGTGATCCGGGTCCGCGCCTGGGCCGACGCCGAGTACCGGGCGCAGACCCTCCGCTGGAAGGAGCGCATCCTGGCCCAGGTGGACCGGGCCAGCGCGGTCCTGCAGGCCCAGTTCGGCGTCCGGCTCGACGCCGGCGAGCCGCGCGCCTGGGACCACGCGAGCCGCGGCGACGACCTGCAGGCCGCCGTGGCGGACCTCGCGGCCGTGGACGAGGGGCGCGGCGTGGACTTCGTGGTCGGCTTCGTCTCGGCCGTGCCGTTCTTCTCGGACTCGCCGCACTTCCTGGGGATGGCGCAGTACTTCGGGAGGCACCTGGTGCTGCGGGGCATGGACTCGCTCGCCGAGCTCCAGGCCATCGACGCCACCTTCGACAAGCTCCCGGCCAGCGAGCGGGAACGGCTGGCGCGCGAGCGCCGCCTGCACCGGGAAACCGCGGTCTTGCTGCACGAGTGGGCGCACACCCTGGGCGCCTTCCACGAGAGGTCCGCCGAGTCGATCATGCACGTCAACTACGGCACCCGCGTATCGGCCTTCTCGCCGGCCGCGGCAGAGATCGTCCGCCTCGGGCTCAAGTACCGGGAGGCCGACCCGGCCAGCCGGGCCGAGTGGGCCGCCGCCTACCAGGAGGTGCTGGCGCGCCACGCCGACGAGCACTGGAGCGACGAGTCGCGGGAGCAGGCGCTGGCCCAGGCGGCGAGCTGGTTCGGCGTGGCCCGGGGCGTCGCCGGAGCCCGGCCCGGCCGGAGCGCAGCGGCTCCCCGCTCGCTCGCCGATGCCCGGCGGGCGTGCCGGGACGCCTCGTCGCGCCTCCCGCCGGCGCGCGAGGCGTTGGAGGCCTGCCGCGCCGCCGCCCTGTCGCCCGGGGCGGCTCCCGAGGACCAGATCGCCCTGGCCTATGTCCTGCTCGAGGCGAGGGAGGTCGCCGGCGCCCTGGAGGCGGCGGGCCGGGCCGAGGCGGCGCTGTGGGTGGACCGAGCCGGACCCAGGTGGTGGGGCGCGCTGGCGCGGTTCTACGTCAAGGCCGACACCTGCACCGCCGCTGAGCGGGCGGCTGCCAGCACCGAAGGAGATCCCGACGTGGACCAGGTGCTGGCGGACTGCACCCGCCTGCGGCGCGCCGTGGGGCTGCCGCGGGACGGGCGGGTTCCGGAGGCGCGGGAGCACGAGTACGTGGAGGCGGTGCGGCAGGCCGAGGCGGCGGCGACGCGGAAGCGGGCCGCGGAGGCGCTGGAGCAGGCGCGCCGCATCGAGCAGGCGTTCCCCGGCACCGCCGGCGGGGCCCTGCTGCGCTGCCTGGCGCGGGCGGACGACAAGCCGAAGGCGCGGGCGCGGGCCCGGGACGACTGCGCCGCGGCCGCCCGGGCCGCGCCCGAGGCCCCGCTGCCGCAGTACGTGCTCGGGCTCGTCGCCGCCGACGAGGGGCGCTGGGAGGCGGCCCGCGACCACCTGCGCCGCGCCGTCTCGCTGGACGACGGGATGGGAGAGGCCTGGCTCAGGCTGGCGGCGGCCTACCGCAAGCTCGGTGACGGTCGGGCGCTGGAGGCGCTCCAGGCGAGCTACCAGGCCAGGTTCGGCGTGCCGATGCGGTCGCGCCCGTGATGCCGGGGCCATCGGCTCGCCAAACGACATTTCACCTTCAGCATCGCGATCGCTCGCCTGGTCCCGTTCGGGGCGTTCCGGCGGCTTCCCCTTGCCACCGCCGGAAGACGCCGGGGAGGATACGGGCCTTCAGCAACCCGCGACGAAGGAGAACGGTCATGACGACGAATTGGCTCCGCGCTCTCTCCGCAGTGGCATTGGCCCTCCCCCTGGCCGCGTTGGCCGCTGAGTTCGGCACGGCGGCCGAGGCCAAGGCCATGCTCGACAAGGCGGTGGCGGCTCTCAAGGCGAACAAGGCCGACGCCCTCGCCAAGTTTCAGAAGGGGGAGGGGGGCTTCAAGGACCGCGACCTGTATCCGTTCTGCGGCGGTCCGGACGGCAACTTCACGGCTCACCCGACGCTCACCGGCAAGAGCCTCAAGGATCTGAAGGACAAGGCCGGCAAGGCGCTCGGCGAGGAGATGTACAAGGTCGCCCAGGAGGGCAAGGTCGCCGAGGTCGCCTACATGTGGCCGCGGCCGGGCCAGACCGACCCGGTGCCGAAGGTGAGCTTCGTCACCAAGGTCGGCGACCAGGTCTGCGCGGTCGGCTACTACAAGTAGGGCGGGGGCTCTTCCCCCGCCGACTCGAGCCGCCCGGAACGGGCGGCGAGGCTTGGGAAGCCTCGCCACCCTTCGGGTGGCTCGGCAGTTAGAGCCAGAAGTAGCGGACGAAGATCTGGGCCACCGGGAAGGTGGTCTTGATCGGATCGGGGAGCTGGGGGCGCATGGTGAGAGTCCGCGCCAGCACCTCCAGCCCCAGCGAAACCTCCGGCTTGCCGGTGTAGAGGAGGGCGCCGCCGACGTCGGTGACGTCGGACTGGGCGGAGTTGATGCCGAAGTTCTTCCGGAAGGCGAAGTTGAGGCCCACGTCCACCGGCGTGAACTTGCCGAAGTCCACCTCGCCGAGCACGCCGGCGGACACGGCGTCGCGCTCGTAGGTCTTGCCCGGGGCCGTGAGGCTCGAGCCGGTGAACCCGAGGACCGCCGTGAAGCCCACCGCGGACAGGGGAGCCCACGCCGCGGTGACGGCAGGCGCCCAGGTGAAGACGTTGTTCTGCTGGAAGGCCAGGCTGGGGTCGTAGATCGAGTTTTGCAGCGCCGCCAGGATCGCCGCCGCCACGAGCAAATTGAGCTGCGGCAGGTAGCTCACGTCGACGGAGGCCCCCAGCCGGAACTGGTTGCCGAGCGGGAAGCTCCAGGTGAGGCCGGCGCCCGCGCCGAAGCGCACCGTGGTGCCCACCACCAGCACCGATGGGCCGTCGATCCCCGTGAAGAGGCTGGTCGTCAGGCCGAGCCGCCCCGTGAAGTTCTTGAGGAAGGCGAACTCGTAGGCCAGCACCTGCCCCAGCGCCGCGTAGGTGTAGTCCCGAGTCCCGGTCACGTTGCCGCCGGAGTCGTACGAGGGACCGGACGCGCCCCCTGCGCCGAGGGTCATCCCGACCGCGAAGCTGCCGACCGCCACGGGGGGGGCGATGATCAGCGAGGGCATGAAGGCGTGGCCGTTCACCTCGCGCGGCGAGGCCTTCGGCTCCTCCAGGGCGCGGGCGCCCGGGGCGGCGAGGACGGCGGCGAGGGCGGCAGCGAGCGGGGCAGTACGCATGATCCCTCCTGGAAGGTCGAACGAAGGCGCGGTTCGTCGCACACGTAACCACGTTTGGGCGCCCGCGGTCACGCCTGGTCCACCAGTGACCCCCGAAAGGGGCCGCACTTGTGGTGTGGCGCGCCCCGTGCTCTGCCTCAGAAGGCCTCGCCGAAGTTCAGGTACACCCCCCGCTGGCGGTCCTCCCCCCAGGCCAGGTCGATGGCCACGGCAGAGCGGGTCTCGCGGGTGACCAGGATGCGCAGCCCCGCCACCACCGCCGGCTTCCAGTAGACGAAGCGCGGCTCGTCGTGGAGGATTCCCCTGGCGTCGGGCTGGCTCGCCGAGTGGACGTTCACCGAGGCCACGCCCCCGAGCCACTCCCAGATGCGGAAGCGCAGCTCGGCCTCGCCGTA
>DASTPH010000111.1:0-22872 GCA_035762305.1 Anaeromyxobacteraceae bacterium | reverse complement strand
TCAGGATGGCAGGCCAGGAGGGATTCGAACCCCCAACCCGCGGTTTTGGAGACCGCTGCTCTGCCGTTCGAGCTACTGGCCTGTGGATTCGCCCGGCGGGGGACGAGCCCCCGCCCTACGTTGCCTCCGTGGTGCGATCGGCGGGGGACGAGCCCCCGCCCTACTTGGCCTCCTTGTGCGCCACGTGCTTGCGGCAGCGCGGGCAGTACTTGGAGAGGGTGAGCTTGTCCTGGTTCTTCTTCTTGTTCTTGGTGGTGCTGTAGTTCCGCTCCTTGCAGGCGGTGCATTCCAGCGTCACGATGCTGCGGTTCCCGGCCACGGTGCCTCCAGGTTGTCCCGGCGGGGACGAGCCCCCGCCCTACTCCACCACCTCGGCCACGGCGCCGGCGCCCACCGTCCGGCCGCCCTCGCGGATGGCGAAGCGCAACTGCTTCTCCATGGCGATGGGGGTGATGAGCTCCACCTCCATGGTGATGTTGTCGCCGGGCATCACCATCTCCACGCCCGCCGGCAGCTTGATCGACCCGGTCACGTCGGTGGTGCGGAAGTAGAACTGCGGCCGGTACCCGTTGAAGAACGGGGTGTGCCGCCCGCCCTCCTCCTTGGTCAGCACGTACACCTCCGCCTTGAACTTGGTGTGCGGGGTGATCGACCCCGGCTTGGCCAGCACCTGCCCGCGCTCCACCTCCTCCCGCTTCAGGCCGCGCAGCAGGCACCCCACGTTGTCACCGGCCATCCCCTCGTCGAGGAGCTTGCGGAACATCTCCACCCCGGTCACCACCGTCTTCGCGGTGGCCTTGAGGCCCACGATCTCCACCTCCTCGCCCACCTTGATGACCCCGCGCTCCACCCGTCCCGTCGCCACCGTGCCGCGCCCCGAGATGGAGAACACGTCCTCCACCGGCATCAGAAACGGCTTGTCCTTGGCCCGCTGCGGCGTGGGAATGTAGCTGTCCACCGCCTCCATGAGCCGGAAGATCGACGGCTCCCCCAGCTCCCCCTTGTCCCCCTCCAGCGCCTTCAGCGCCGAGCCGCGCACGATGGGAATCTCGTTGCCGGGGAACTCGTACTTCGACAAGAGCTCGCGGACCTCCAGCTCCACCAGGTCCAGGAGCTCCTTGTCGTCCACCATGTCCACCTTGTTCAGGTAGACCACGATGTAGGGCACCCCCACCTGCCGGGCCAGGAGGATGTGCTCCCGCGTCTGCGGCATGGGGCCGTCCGCCGCCGACACCACCAGGATGGCCCCGTCCATCTGCGCCGCCCCGGTGATCATGTTCTTCACGTAGTCGGCGTGCCCAGGGCAGTCCACGTGCGCCGTGGCGATGGTGATGCCACGCTCCCGCTCCTCCGGCGCCTTGTCGATCTGGTCGTAGGCCATGAAGGCCGCCAGCCCCTTCTGCGCCAAGACCTTGGTGATGGCCGCCGTCAGGGTGGTCTTGCCGTGATCCACGTGGCCGATGGTCCCCACGTTCACGTGCGGCTTGGTACGCTCGAACTTCTCCTTGGCCATCGCTCACGCTCCCGGCCTGCGCCGGACCTTCGCCTAGCTGGAGCCCTCTTCCAGGATTGAACTGGAGACCTCGTCCTTACCAAGGACGCGCTCTGCCGACTGAGCTAAGAGGGCCTCTTTCCTTTCGTCGTCGTCTGGAGCGGGAAACGGGATTCGAACCCGCGACATTCAGCTTGGAAGGCTGACGCTCTACCAACTGAGCTATTCCCGCATTCCCGCGAAACCTCGTGACTGTTGGTGGAGGGGGGTGGATTCGAACCACCGAAGGCGTATGCCGGCAGATTTACAGTCTGCTCCCTTTGGCCGCTCGGGAACCCCTCCGGTTCCTCTGTTGTCGGTCCCCGTCGATCGCTGCGCTGGCCGGCTGGAGCTGGCGGTGGGACTCGAACCCGCGACCTGCTGCTTACAAGGCAGCTGCTCTACCGACTGAGCTACGCCAGCGAAGCACTTGGAATGTATGTAGTTTTAGAGTCGCTGGCCGAGGCGACACCTTTCCCGTGGCCATGCTTTTGAGTGAAGCGCCGTTTTGTATTCGACCCCCGTCCCCCTGTCAAGGCCCTCAATCACCAGCGTTTTCCCGCGGTATCGGCGCCCCCGCCGCCCCCTACCGGCCGCGTCGTTGACGCGCTGCTTCATAGAGGCAGATGGCCGCCGCCACGGAGGCGTTGAGGCTCCCGACCCGGCCTGCCATGGGGACCCGGGCCGACTCGTCGCAGGCGCGCCGCACCAGCGGCCTCATCCCCGCCCCCTCGCCCCCCACCACCAGCAGGAGCGGCCCGGCGAGATCCACCTCCTCGAGGCTGCGCTCCGCGTCGGCGGCGGTCGCCACCGCCCACAGCCCCGCCTCGCGCAGCGACTCGACGGCGCGGGCCAGGTTCACCACCCGCGCCACCGGGCAGTGCTCCACCGCCCCGGCCGAGGCCTTGGCCGCAGCGGCAGTGACGCCGGCGGCCCGGTCCCTGGGGATGACCACCCCCTGCGCTCCCAGGGCGTGGGCCGAGCGCACGATGGCCCCCAGGTTCTGGGGGTCCTCGATCCCGTCGAGCGCCACCAGCAGCGGCGGCTCGGGGCCGAGGCGCGCCTGGGCCAGGATCTCCTCCAGGTCGCGGTAACGGTAGTCGGCCACCACCGCCACCACCCCCTGGTGGCGCGGAGTCCCGGCGATCCGATCCAGCCTGGAGCGCGGCGCCTGGCGCACCTGGGCGCCGGCCTGGCGCGAGAGCCGCATCAGCTCGGCGAAGGCGCGAGGCCGGTCGCCGCCCTCGGCGAGCCACAGCTCGGAGAGCCCCTCGGCCCCGGCGCGGAGCAGCTCGCGGACCGGGTTCAGCCCGTAGACGGCGCGCACCGCCCCCTACCGGACGTCGACGGGGAAGATCACCTGGCGCACCTGCTTCACGCACCAGGTGTCGGAGCAGATGAAGAAATCGAGGTCGGCCCGGGCCTCCTGCTTCCCGGCGGCGGCGGCGGCGAAGGGGACCTCGAAGCGGCGGCCCTCGGCCTTGGGGTCGGCCGCGTCTCGGTGGACCAGCTCGGCCTTGTCGAGCTTCAGGCCCGGGGAGGACGAGAGCCGGATCTTGAGCGGCGCCTGAGGGTGGATGTGGACCCTGGGCTGGAGCGGCTCGATGGAGAGGACCAGTTTCCCCTTCTGCCCGATCTTGAGATTCTGGGTGGTGCCGGCCGTGTCGAGCCGGTAGCTCCGGGCCGCCTCCTCCCCGGCGTCGGCGGCGCGGGAGGGCCCGGCGGCGAGGACGGCGGCCACGGCGGCGATGGCGAGGCGCATGGCGTTCTCCCTATCACGAAGGGGGCGCGGCCGCTCGGGGCTCAGGGCGCGGCCGCGCGGGGCGCCGCCGGGCGGGACGCGGCCCGGGCGGCCAGGACCGCGGCCCGCTCCACGATGGCGGCGGCCACGTCCACCCCGCAAGCCTCCTCGGCCTCCCGGATTCCCGGCGAGCTGTTCACCTCGAAGACCCGGAGGCCGCCCTTCACCTCCAGCATGTCCACGGCGCAGACCTCGAGCCCCACGATGCGGGCCGCCGCCAGGGCGACCCGCTCCATGGCCGGGCGCGGCTCGGCGGCCTCGAAGCGCGCCCCGCTGGCGAGCGTGCGCGACATCCGGCCGGTCCGGGGGCGGCGCCGCAGCGCGGCCACCACCCGCCCCCCCACCACCAGCAACCGGAGGTCTCGCCCCCGCCCGCCGAGCAGGTACTGTTGCACGATGACGTTCTGCCCCAGCCCCTGGATGGCCTCCAGCGCCGCCTCCAGCGACTGCAAGGTCTCGCAGACCATGACCCCGGTCTTCTCCCCGGGCGACACCAGCTTCACCAGCACCGGCATGCCCCCCACCAGCCGCACCATCTCCTTCAGGCCCGAGGCGTTCGAGGCCATCACCGTGGTGGGGACGCGCACGCCGCTGGCCGCCAGGAGCTGCAGGCAGCGCATCTTGTTGCGGGTGGCGCTGATGGCGCGCGCCCCGTTGAGCACCGGGACCCCGGAGAGCTCGAGCTGGTTCACCACCGCCAGGCCGTACTGATTGATGGAGAGGCCGACGCGGGGCACCACCGCATCGCTGCGGGGGAAGCGACGGCCCCGGTGGTAGAGGACCGGCCCGGCGCCCCCGAGCCCGAGATCCACCTCCAGCGGATCGACCACCTTCACCTTGTGGCCCCGCTCCCGGGCCGCCTCCGCCAGCCGCCGGGTGGTGTAGATGCGCGAGGAGCGGGAGAGGACGGTGAGGTGCATGGCCCGGGCAGAATGGTACGGGCGCGTCCGCGAAAAAGCGAGCGCGCCTCCCGGCGGTCCCCCCGGCCCGGCCCACGGCCCGCGTCGGTTCCTCCGCCGGGGCCCGCAGAAGCGGGCCCCGGCCGTCACACCTGCTTGAACTCGGCGTCGACGACGTCGTCCTTCTTCTTCTCGTCCTGCTTGGGCGCCTCGCCGGGCCCGCCCGCCTGCGGGCCGGCGGTCTTGTAGAGCTCCTCGGCCGCCTTGTGGCTGGCGCGCTCGAGCCGCTCCACCGCCGCCTTGACCTCCTCGGCGCTGCCCTTCTCGCGCACCCGGTGAACCTCGGCCACACCTTCCTCCAGATCCTTCACCACCGGGGCCGGGAGCTTGTCCTTGTTCTCCCGGAGGAGCTTCTCCATCTGGTAGGCCAGGTTCTCGGCGCGGTTGCGCTGCTCGACCTCCTCGCGCTTCTTCTTGTCCTCGCCCTCGTGGGACCGGGCGTCGGCCACCATCTTCTCCACCTCGTCCTTGGCCAGGCCCGAGGAGTGGGTGATGGTGATCTTCTGCTCCTTGCCGGTCCCCTTGTCCTTGGCCGAGACGTTCAGGATGCCGTTGGCGTCGATGTCGAAGGTGACCTCGATCTGCGGCAGGCCGCGCGGCGCCGGCGGGAGGCCCTCCAGGTGGAAGCGCCCCAGGGTGCGGTTGTCGCGCGCCATGTCGCGCTCGCCCTGCAGCACGTGGATCTCCACCGAGGTCTGGTTGTCGGCGGCCGTGGAGAAGACCTCCGAGCGCTTGGCGGGAATGGTGGTGTTGCGCTCGATGAGCCGGGTCATGACCCCGCCCAGGGTCTCCACGCCCAGCGAGAGCGGCGTCACGTCGAGGAGCAGGATGTCCTTCACCTCGCCGGAGAGCACGCCGGCCTGGACCGCCGCCCCCACCGCCACCACCTCGTCCGGGTTCACGGTGCGGTTCGGCTCCTTGCCGAAGAACTGCTTCACGGTCTCTAGAATTTTGGGCATGCGCGTCTGGCCGCCCACCATCACCACCTCGTCGATCTGCCGGGGGTCGAGCTTGGCGTCGGCGAGGCACTTCCTGGTCGGCTCGATGGAGCGCTGGACGAGGTCCTCGACCATCGCCTCCAGCCTGGCCCGCGAGAGCTTCATGGAGAGGTGCTTGGGGCCGGTCTGGTCGGCGGTCAGGAACGGAAGGTTGATCTCGGTCTCCACCGTCGAGGAGAGCTCGATCTTGGCCTTCTCGGCGGCCTCCTTGAGCCGCTGCAGCACCATCTTGTCCTTGGAAACGTCGATGCCGGTGTCCTTCTTGAACTCGGCGATGAGCCAGTCCATGATCTTCTGGTCGATGTTGTCGCCGCCGAGGTGGGTGTCCCCGTTGGTGGCCAGCACCTCGACCACGTTCTCCCCCACCTCCAGGATGGAGATGTCGAAGGTTCCGCCGCCGAAGTCGTAGACCGCGATCTTCTCGTTCTTCTTCTTGTCGAGGCCGTAGGCCAGGGCCGCCGCCGTCGGCTCGTTGACGATGCGCTTCACCACCAGCCCGGCGATTTCGCCGGCGTCCTTGGTGGCCTGGCGCTGCGAGTCGTTGAAGTAGGCCGGGACGGTGATCACCGCGTCGGTGACCTTCTCCCCGAGGTAGTTCTCGGCGGCCCGCTTGAGCTTCAAGAGCACCTGGGCGCTGATCTCTGGCGGCGAGAACTGCTTGCCGTCGATCTCCACCCGGGCGTCGCCCTGCCCACCTTCCACCACCTTGTAGGGAACTCGCCGGATCTCCTCCTGGACCTCCGAGAAGCGGCGGCCCATGAAGCGCTTGATGCTGTAGACCGTCCGTTCCGGGTTGGTGATGGCCTGGCGCTTGGCGACCTGGCCCACCAGCCGGTCGCCGTCCTTGGTGTACCCCACCACCGAGGGCGTGAGCCTCGAGCCCTCCTCGTTGGTGATGACGACCGGTTCCTTCCCCTCCATCACCGCCACGACGGAGTTCGTGGTTCCCAGGTCGATGCCGATGATCTTGGCCATGAAATCCTCCTTGCGGCCGGCAACGTAAGTACCCTCCCCGCCTTGTCAAACCACCCGTCCCGCGCTCGTCCCCGCCTGGAGCCGGCGAGGCAAGTGCGTAACCGGTTTCGCACCTTGGAACCCCGCTTACTCCCCTGCCAGGGCCAGGGGCGAGCATTGCTCTGTGATAACTATTTGATAACTGGTCTTCCCTGGCCGATGACGCGGCGTGGCATCCGGATTGCTGCCAAATCGTGACGCTGCTGTCACGGGAGGGTGGGGAACGAGGAAGGTGAATGCAGCCGACCCTGGCCAGCAACGGTCCGGCATCACCCATAGCGGTCCTCCTGAACGCCAACGCGCGCTCCGTCGACGCGAGGGTGACGGCCCAGATCCAGGGCGTGGTCCCGGCCGAGCACCTCTTCCTGTCCCGCTGCGCCGAGGAGGCCAACCGCATCGCCGACACCGTGGTGGACCGGGGATACGGCACGGTCTTCACCGGAGGAGGCGACGGGACCTTCGTCTCCTGGGTGAACCAGATCCTCGACCGGGCCGAGCGGCAGGATGCCCGGCCGCCGCGCTTCGGCGTCCTGCCCCTGGGGACCGGCAACGCGGTGGCCGAGGTGGTGGGGGCGAAGCGCCGGGGCATCGTGGAGGACCTGCGCCGATATCTTCGCGGCGAGGTCCCGTGCTTCCGCCAGCTCGAGCTCATCACCTTGGAGGGGAGGCGTACCCCCTTCGTCGGGCTGGGGGTCGACGCTGCAATCCTGAACGATTATCGCTGGTTGCGTCAGCGGCTGGCGGGGACGCGCTTCTCCCGGCTGGCGGCCGGCGTGAGAGGGTACGGCCTCGCCATCGCGGTACGGACGGCGCCGCGCCAGATCGCCCAGCGTCGTCCGCCCTACTGCGAGATCCTGAACGTGGGCGCGGCCGCCTGGCGCCTCGACGCGCAGGGACGCAGGGTGGGACGGCCCGTCGAGCCTGGCGAGATGCTGTACGCGGGCCCCTGCATCCTGGCTGCCGCCGGGACGGTCCCATACTACGGCTTTGGCCTCAAGGTCTTCCCTTACGCCCTCGAGCGCCCCGGCACCATGCAGCTCCGGGTGGCGGCCGACATCGGGGTCGCCTCTCTCCTGTGGAACGTGCCGCGCATCTGGAAGGGGTCGTTCTCACACCCCGGGCTGCTGGACTTCCAGGTGGAGCGGGTCGAGATCGGCTTCGACCGCCCGGTGCCCTTCCAGGTCGGCGGCGATGCCGAAGGCGAGCGCGAGCGGCTCACCTTGGGAATGGCCCCTCGCAGCGTCGAGGTGGTGGACTTCGCGGGCGCCTTGGCGCGGGCGTAACACCGAGCCGGCCCGAAGCGCCGGCTCGGCAGTCACAGCGCCCGCCCCGGCGGCCCGGTCTCGCCTCCGGGCGCTTTTCTCACTCGCGACCCCGGAGCGGCGGCCGCGCGGCGACGAGGAAGGCGCGGCGGCTCGCAAACGTCGGTCGCGCAGCCCCTGGGCTCCTCGGCGCGTTGGCGCTCCACGACGGTTGCTCGCCGCGACCGCGGGCCCGGGTCGCGCGTATCGGGACGGCCGCGGCTCGCTCCGAAGGCGCCCTCCAGCGAAACCGGGCCACCGCGGGCGTCGGCGAGGCTCCCGGGAAATCGGTTGCCGACATCAGAGATAATAGATGACCCGCCCGTCCCGGCTGAGCGCCTGGTAGACGGCGCGGCGCTGTCCCTCCGAGGCGAGCCGGGTCACCACCGATACCGAGTGGTATCGCCCGCCGCTCGAGGCCCGCACCCGGACCCGCTCCGGCGGGGCCTCTCCCACCACCGCCTCCACCAGGCGGCGGGCGTGCTCGGCGAAGTCGTCGCCCGCGAGCCCCATGATCTTGAACTCGTACTCCAGGGGGTAGGCGAGCAGCGCCCCCGCCTCGTCCCAGCCCCCGTGTCCGTCGCGGTGCACCGGTTCCCACCTCAGAGCAGGTTCGCCGCCAGCTCGGCCAGCGGCGAGCGCTCGCCCTTGTGCATGGTGATGTGGCCCGCCAACCGCTCGGTCTTGAAGCGGTTGGCGACGTGGATGAGCCCGTTGTTGGTCTGGTCCACGTAGGGGTTGTCGATCTGGTAGGGGTCGCCGGTGAGGACGATCTTGGTGCCGTCGCCGACGCGGGTGATGATGGTCTTCACCTCGTGCGGGGTCAGGTTCTGGGCCTCGTCCACGATGATGAACTGGTTGGGGATGGAGCGGCCGCGGATGTAGGTGAGCGGCTCGATCTCCAGAATTCCCAGGTCCATGAGCTCGTGGTAGCCCCGCCCCTGCTTCTTCTCGGAGCGCGACAGGTTCATGAGATATTCGACGTTGTCGAAGATCGGCTGCATCCAGGGGTTGAGCTTCTCCTCGACGTCTCCGGGCAGGTAGCCGATATCGCGCCCCAGGGGGAAGATGGGGCGCGAGACCAGGAGCTTCTGGTAGACGTTGTCCTCCATGGTCTTCTGCAGGCCGGCGGCGATGGCGAGGAGCGTCTTGCCGGTGCCGGCCTTGCCGACGATGGTCACCAGGCGGACCTCGTCGTTGAGGAGCAGGTCCATGGCGAAGGACTGCTCCTTGTTGCGGGGCCGGATGCCCCACACCCCTTCCTTGGGGATCTTGATGAGCGGCACGTACCCCTGCCGGGCGGCGTTGTACTTGCCCACCGCGCTGTGCTGGGGGTTGTCTCGGGCCCGCAGCACCACGAACTCGTTGGGAGGCGGCGGGTCGCCCTCGGCGGGACCAGGCACGAAGCCGGCGGTGTAGAAGTCGTTCACCGCCTGGCCGTCCACCATCCGGTCGTCGACCCCGCTCCACAGCTCGTCGAGCGCGACCTCCTCGACGTCGTAGTCCTCGGCCCGGAGCCCCAGGGCGTCGGCGCGGATGCGGAGGTTGGTGTCCTTGGTGACGAACACCGCCGGCAGGTTCCGCTCGCGGTCGCGAACCTCCACCGCCACCGCCAGGATGCGGTCGTCCACGTTGTTGTGCCCCACCGCCCACTCCGCCGGCAGGTTCTGCTCGGCGAAGAGCACGCGGATCGACCCCTTTCCATTCCCCAGCCCCACTCCCTCGCGCAGCTTGCCGCGGGCCCGGAACTCGTCGAGGTAGCGGGCCACCTGGCGGGCGTTGCGCCCCAGTGAGGAGAGATCGCGCTTGAAGTTGTCGATCTCCTCGATGACGTAGATGGGGACGACGACGTTGTTGTCGTCGAAGGCGAAGAGGGAGCGCGGGTCGTGCAGCAGGACGTTGGTGTCGAGGATGAAGTTCTTCTTCAAGGCCTGGCGGCTCCGGGGGGGCGCCCGAGCGAGGCGCGACCGCGATCTTAGCAGGCGGCCCGCCGGCCAGCGAGCCGCCCGCGCTCGAGGTCCCACCGGCCTTCCGGGCTTCGGGCTTCGAGCCTCGGGCTTGGGGAGACCCCCCGCAGAGCACTGCCTGAAGCCTGACGTCCGAGGTCCGAGGCCAACTTCCGGCGCTACCCCGTGCGCGCGCCGGCCCGCCGCGGCGGCCGCAGCTGCGCCGAGGTGACGGTCCGGTTACGGCCGGCGCGCTTGGCGTGGTAGAGGCAGGCGTCGCAGAGCTCCACCAGCTCGGGCTTGCGCCGGCCGTCCTCGGGGAAGGTGGCGAGCCCCAGCGACACCGTCACCCGAAGCTGGCCCAGCTCGGTGGCGAAGGAGAGCGCCGAAACCTTCTCCCGGATGCGCTCGGCGATGACCCGGCCGCCGGCGGCGTCGGTCTCGGGCATCACCACCGCGAACTCCTCCCCTCCGTAGCGGGCCACCAGGTCCGTGCCCCGCGCCTCCTTGGACAGCGCCCTGGCCACACCGCGCAGCACCTGGTCGCCCGCCGGGTGACCGTAGGTGTCGTTCACCGACTTGAAGTGGTCGATGTCGCACAGGATGAGGGAGAGGCGCTTGCCGTAGCGCTGCGCGGAGAGCAGGTGCTCGTCGAGCCGGGCCTGGAAGGTGCGGTGGTTGGCGAGGCCGGTGAGCCCGTCGGTGGTGGCGAGCTTCTCGGTTTCGGCGAAGAGCCGCGCTCGCAGGAGGGCGTCTCCGGCCTGGATGGCGATGACCTCCAGCTGGCGCACCGCCTCGCGGCCGTAGGCTTCCCGCCGCCGCGCGCCCACCACCAGGGTCCCGAGCACCTGCTCCCCCGCCTTGAGCGGGAAGATGCGGAGCGACTCCAGACCCTTGAGGCGCGTCCGCCGGTCGAAGACCAGGGCGTCGGCGATGCGGATCGCCTTCCCCGGCAAGGTCGAGCCGAGCTTCACCGCCGAGGCCACCAGCCCGCCGTTGTCCGGGAAGGAGACGCCCTCGAGCGGCGGCGACCGGCCGTCGTCCGGCTCCAGCGTCACCCGGGCCACCCGGTGGAGCGCCTTCCCCTCGCCCGTCTCCACGAGCGTCACCGCGCCGAAGTCCACCGCGGCGATGGAGGCGGCCACCTGCAGCGTGGCGTCGAAGACCTCGCGCGGCTTGGCGGTGCGGTTGAGCCGCTCGATGGCGGCGTAGAAGCGGTCCTTCTCGTCGCGGGCCCGCTGCAGGTCGGCCATGAGGCGCTCCGCCGCCACCGCCCGCACCAGCTCGGCCCCGAGCTTCCCGAGGAGCGCCTCGTCCTCCTCGGTGAAGGGGAGGTCCTCCACCCGGTCGGCCAGGATCACCCCGCGCACGTGGTCGCCGCGCCGGTCCACCAGCGGCGCGGCCAGGAGGGCCCGGGGCCGGGTGCCGTCCTCGTAGTAGCTGGCGGACCGCACCTCGCCGGAGAGCCGCACCACCGCGCCCCGCGCCACCACCCCCCCGAGCGCCCCCTCGCGGGCCGAGACCCGCGGCGAGACGCGCTCGCTCCGGGAGCGGCACTCGCGCAGCAGGAGCTGCGAGTCGTCGGCGGTGAGGAGGTACACGGCGGCGGTGTGGCTCCTGAGCGCGGCTTCGGCCACCTCCAAGGTCCCGCGCACCGCGGCCTCGATCTCCAACACCGAGGCCTCGGCCATGCGCCGCTCGCGGTCACCCTCCCCGCTCCCGCTCCCCGGCGCCAGCAGGCGGAACTCGCGCGCGCGCTCCTCGATTTCTCGAAGTCGCCTCGCCACGGCGGCCCGCCCGGCGCGCCGCCCGGCGGCCACCTGCGCCCACAGGACCGCGTGGTAGAGCACCGCGAAGAGCACCACGAAGCCGGCGTGGGCCGCGGCGGCCGGAAGCTCCTCGGGCCGCGCGCCCCGCCCGTGCCAGCCGAGCGCCTCCAGCCCCACCGCGAACCCCACCAGCCCGAGCCCCACCGCTCGCGGCAGGAACGAGACCAGAAAAGCCATCACCAGATACACCACCGGGTAGAGCGGTCCCTCGGCGCCCGCGCCGGCGGTGCGGGCCACCAGGTGGGCCGCCACCACGAAGAGCGCCCCCAGCTCGAGCTGCTCCCGCGCCGCGGCGCTGCGCCCGGCGGCGGAGGCCCGGGCCTGGCGCAGCACCGCCCCGCCCAGCGCCACCAGGAGGCCCCCCACCGCCGCCGCCTGTGGCCAGCCCAGGGGCGCGCCCCCGAAGGCGTCCAGCCACAGGAGCGCCGAGCAGGTCCCCACCGCCGCCAGCGGCGCCGAGCCGAGGAGGAAGCGCAGCGCCCTGCGGCGCCGCACCCGGCCCATGAGCCCGGCCTCGCGAAAGAGCGAGCCCCAGGCCTGCACCAGCACCGGCCGGCGCCGCTGGGCCTCGATGCGCTCCCGCAGGCTCCTGCGCGAGGGGCCGGACCGGGATCGCGTCATGGCGCGCCGCGCCCCAGCCGCGCCGTCACGGCGGGCCGCCCCCGCGGGCGTCCAGCTGGATGACGACCTCGCCCGGCCTGACCAGGTTCAGGTCCTCCCGGGCGGCCCGCTCCAGCGCCGCCGGGTCGCCGGCCAGCGCGCGCGCCTCGCGGCGCAGCCTCACCACCTCCTGTCGCAGCCGGCCGTTCTCGCGGTCGAGGCGGCGTGCCGCCTCCTCCAGCGCCGCCGGGCCGCGGCGGGAGAGGTGGTCCCAGGCGGTCCAGGCCCCGAGCGCGGTCACCGCCGCCAGGTAGGCGGCGATCCAGGGGCGCCTTGGGAGCGAGGGCATGGACGGGCCACGGGCGTCTTCATCACCGTAGCAGCCGACGATCCGATGTCCAGAAATCGGCCGGTACCGGCGCTTCAGGGGGCGCGCCGCTTCCCCGGGCCCGCGTCAGAATTCCCAGCCGAGGATGGCGCGCGCCCGCACCTTCTCGCTCTGGTCGGTGAGGCCGAAGCCCGCCGCCAGGAGGAGCCAGCCCTCCAGGGCCGCCACGGAGACGGCCGGCCCGGCCCAAGCCTTGTTCTGGAAGGCGGCGACCCCGGCCGCGGCGACGCGCGTCCGGCCTCCGAACACCTCGGCGCCGAGGCGCAGCGCCGGGACCAGCTCCAGCGATGCACCCAGGGCTCCCCCGAGCTCGGTCTCGTTCCCGCCGACGATCCACTCCTGCTCGGCGGCCAGGTTCAGGGAAAGGTTCAGCGGGCCCAGGTCCCGGGCCGCGATGACCTTCTCCTCCAGGACCCACGCGCGATCCTCGAGGAACTCCTTCATGACCTCGAGGTAGAGCACCACGTCCACCGGCCAGGCGCCGCGGTCCGCCAGGCCGTAGCGGGTCTCCAGCTTGAGGGCCTCGTAGCGGGTGCCCTGCCCGGACTCGCTGCGCAGGACGTTGTAGAGGGCCACGTCCCAACGGCGCAGGAGCCCGGTCTCCAGCTCGATCTGGGTGCGCCACAGGTCGGCCACGCCCGCGGGCGGCGCCTGGTGGAAGGTCTCCCACAGCTCGAGTTCGAGGTCGCCGGGCGAAGCGACGGCGGCGTCGTAGGTCTCTCCGTAGTAACGCCGGTCGGCGCGGGCGGAGACGGGAGCGGCGGCGAGGAGGAAGGGCAGGACGGCGGCGGCGGATCTCATTGGCTTCCGGCGCTCCCTCGGGTCGTTCCTTGTCCCTTCCAGGGCAGTCCGCGCCGGAGCCGTGGCGCGGCCGGCCGGCGCGTCACCGCTCCAGCGGCTTCACGTAGATCTCCCCGGCGATCTCCGGGTCGAGGGCGATGGTGGTCTCCCCCACCTCGATGACGTAGGAGGGGGCGCGCTGGTGGAGGCGCAGCTCGCTGCCGGGGATGACCCCCAGGGCCGCCAGCCGGTCCATGCGGTCGTGGAACTTGGGGGTGATGAAGACGATGCGGCCGGTGGCGCCGAGCTCGAAGTTCCGCAGGCCGGTCACCAGCGGCCGGACCGTGCTCTGGTAGGTGCCGCAGCAGCCGCCGGGAGGGATGGCCTTGCCGTGCGGGCAGGTGGGCGGGTGGCCCAGCAAGGTGCAGACCGAGTCGGTGGCCTCCGGGGAGAGGATGTGCTCGAACTCGCAGGCCTGGCTCTCCATGGTGCCCTCGGAGGCGTCGAGCAGGTCGCGGAACAGCCGCTCGGCCAAGCGGTGGCGGCGCACCACCGCCCGGGCGCGGCGCTCGCCTTCCTCCGAGAGGCGCACCCGCTCGCCCTCCACCCGGGCCAGGCCCAGCCCCTCCAGCTCCCGCAGGTCGTCGGCGCCCGAGCCGGCGGCGTGGACGCCGGCGTGGGCCAGCACCGCCGACGCCTCGTCCCGCCCCGCCTCGCGCTCGGTGAAGATGGCCTCCAGCAGCTCCTCCAGCTTCCTCGACTCGATGGTCACCGCGTCCCCCTCGAGCGCTCCCGCCCGCGCTCCAGCCAGCTCCGCAGCCGGCCGGCCAGCCCGGTCTCCTGCGGGAAGCTGTAGCCGCACGACGGGCAGCACACCACCCGGCACCCCCTGGCCATGGGGCAGCTCGGCCGGCAGCCCTGCCCCTCGGCGTCGAAGCCGGCCCCGCACAGCGGGCAGCGCTCTCGTTTCTGGACCAGGGCGCTCAATAGAACCGCCGCATGAGCAGGTTCACCACCGCGCCCACGCCGAAGGAGAAGGGTATGATGAAGCCGGCGATGGCCACGCCGGTCTTCCAGCCGCGCTCCTTCAGGATCATGAAGAAGTTGGCGATGCAGGGGATGAAGAGGGTGATGGTCACCAGGGCCACCGTCACCTCGATGTTCATCTCCCGCGTCATGGCGCCGGCCTTCATGGTCGGCTCGTAGTGGACGAAGAGCCCGGCGGCGGCGTAATCGCGGCGCAGGAAGCCCAGGATGAAGGCGCCGGCCGCCTCCTTGGGGAGCTGCAGGAGCCCCACCACCACCGGCGCCGCCACTCGCTCCAGCACCGCCAGCCCGCCCACCCGGTCCAGGCCCCACAGGAGGAGCGTGCCCACCACGAAGAGCGGCAGGGCCTCGCGCAGGTACCACTCGATGCGCGCCAGCGTCTTCACGGCCACGTTGCCCGGCTGCGGCAGCCGGATGGGCGGCAGCTCGAGCATGAAGTCGGAGCCGCGGCCGGGGATGACCTTGGCGGCGAGCCACCCCGCCAGGAACAGCACCGCGGCGACGGCGCCGAAGAACCAGGCGGCCGCCCAGGGCGACAGGCCGGCCAGCATGGCGAAGATCACCGCCAGCTGGGCCGAGCAGGGCACGGCCAGGGCCAGGAGCAGGGTGACGATGATCCGCTCCTTGCGCGTCTCCATGATGCGGGCGGTCATGGTGGCCATGGTGTCGCAGCCCAGCCCCAGCACCATGGGCAGCACCGCCTTGCCGTTGAGCCCCATCGACTTGAAGAGCCGGTTCACCATCACCGCCAGGCGCGGCAGGTAGCCGGAGTCCTCCAGCAGGCTGAAGGCGATGAAGAAGGTGGTGACGATGGGGAGGACGATGGCCATGCCGTAGGACAGGCCCATGGAGACGACGCCGTACTTCCCCACCAGGAAGCCGGCGTGCTCGCGGAAGGGCACGCCGGCCGGACCCACCAGGAACTCCTGGACCGCCCCCGCCGGCACCAGCCAGCGGACCAGGCGGTCGAACCACGGCACCAGCCGCTCGTAGAACACCTGGTTCTCCAGGAAGTCCACCGCGGTCTTGGCGCCGAAGACCCCCACGAACTGGTAGGCGGCGTAGAGGACCGCCAGCAGGACGGGGATGCCCAGCGCCCGGTGGGTCGACCAGGCGCCCAGGCGGCGGGCGAACCCGCTCGCCGCCGAGGCGTCCCCGCGCGACACCGCCGCCTCGTGAAGGTGCTCCACCGCCGCCAGCCGCTGCCGGGAAACCACGTACCGCAGGGACTCCGGATAGCGGGCCGAGAGCCGCCGCCGCACCTCGTCGATGGCCGCCAGGTCGGTGGCCGGGAGGCTCGCCGCCAGGTGGCCGCGCAGCGACTCGTCGCCCATGAGCGCCATGAGGGCCAGCGCCCGGCGCCCGATGCCGCCGCGCGCCGGCAGGATGGGCTCCACCTGCGCCACGGCGGCCTCGATGTGGTCGTCGTAGCGGACGCGGAAGGGGGACCGGCGCGCCTCGCCCAGGCGCTCGGCCAGGGCCGGCACGCCGACGCGCTGCACCGCCACCGTGGGGACCACGTCCACGCCCAGCAGCTCCGAGAGGCGCTGGTGGTCGACGTGGATGCCGCGCCCGGCGGCCTCGTCGGACATGTTGAGGGCCAGGGCGAAGGGCACCTGGGCCTCCGCCAGCTGCGCCGCCAGGAGGAGGCCGCGCCGCAGGTTCTTGGCGTCGCAGACCTGCAGGACGACGTAGTCCCTCTCCTGGAGCAGGATGTCCCGCGTCGCCTGCTCGTCCTCGGACATGGGGGTGAGGTTGTTGGTCCCGGGCGTGTCCATCACGTGCCAGGAGCGGCCCCCGAGCACCGCCGAGCCCCGGGTCACCTCCACGGTGGTGCCGGGGTAGTTGGAGACGGTGACGTACTTGCCGGTGAGCGCGCCGAAGAGGACGCTCTTGCCGACGTTGGGGTTGCCTACCAGGATGATGCTGCGCGCGGAGGTGACCACCTCCTTGCGCTCGAGCGGCTCCTGGCGAGCGGTGCCGGCGGCGGGAGGGGTCACGGCGCGGGCTCCTGTCCCCCGCGCCCGGGCGCGGCGCGGCAGGCGGCGCACCGCCCGTACAGCTCCAGCTTGTGGCTCTGCACCTCGAAGCCGTGGGTGCGCGCCACCCGTCGCTGCAGCGCCTCGATGCGCTCGTTCTCGAACTCGACGATCCGGCCGCAGACGGTGCAGATGAGGTGGTCGTGGTGGTTGCGGCCTCTCGCCGGCTCGTAGAGGGTCTGCGCCTCGCCGAACTGGCGCGGCATGGCAAGGCCGCACTCGGCCAGCAGCTTCATGGTCCGGTAGACGGTGGCCACGCTCACCCGGGGCTCCTGACGCCGCACCTCGCTCACCAGCCGTTCCACCGGCACGTGCCCTCCCATGGCGTAGAAGGTCTCCACGATGAGGTCGCGCTGCCGGGAGTGCTTGAGGCCGCGTTCGGCGATGAAGGCGCCGAGCTGGGCCACCGCGGCGCGGGCCAGGTCCGCCCCGCGCCGTCCGCCCTGGTCCGTTCCCTGGTCTGGCATGGCCGCTGCCCTCCCTTGATCCCGATCAATTCTGATTCTGATTCTCATTATCAACTTTCCCGGGCGGCGCGCAAGGCCATTCTCGGGGGACGCGCCCAGGGGCCCGCGGTCAGCGGCCGGGGAAGGACACGCCCCGCCCCCGCCACCAGTCGCGCCAGCGGCTCGAGGCCTCCGGGCCCTCCCCGCCCGCGTCCCGGCCCGCCAGCGCCACCAGGGAGGCCCGCGCCTGCCGCCGCACCTCCGGCGAGGGGTCGTCCATGAGCTCCACGAGCCGCGGGACGTAGCGCAGCGCGTCCTCCGGGGCGCGGTGCCGCGCCAGCTCGGCGGCCATGGCGCGGGCCTCCGGGTCGCTCGACCCGAGCTGGCGGGTGAGGTCGACCTGTCGCGGCGCGCCAGCCGCCCGGTACCGCTCCATCGAGCCCGGGAGCAGGAGCGCCAGCGCCGCGAACAGGAACCCCACCTGCACCAGGGCCTTGCCCCCGTGGTAGCGCCCGGCGCGCACCAGCGCGAAGCGGTAGAAGGCGAAGAGCAGGATGAACACGGCGAGCAGCGACGGCGGCAGCATGAGCACCGCTGCCGGGGCCCGCCCCTCCTGCACCGCCGCCTCCAGCGCCGGCACGCCGGTGAGGGTCACCGCCGCCGAGGCCAGCAGGAGGCCGTACAGCAGGGGGCGCAGCAGCCACAGGAAGCCCGGGGGCCTCCCCTGCTCTCGCCCAGGCTCCCCGGACCCCATGGCGGCATTCTAGACGACAGTTCGTGATTCGCGATCGCCTTCGGCGTCGCGAATCCCAAGGGCCAGCCACGACCGTTCGCCCGGCCGCGGCGCCGCAGGGCCGGATCTTCCCCGGCCCGCGAGGCGCCGCCCTTGACTCCCGACCGCCTCCGTCGGACCTTGCGCCCGTGGCGCGCGCCACAAACTAGCCATGGGAGAGCTCGACCCGGAGGTGGTGGCCCGGGCGGTCGCCTGGTGCGCCGAGGCTGGCCGGCGCGTCGGCGAGGCCGAGATCCGCTCGGCCCTGGGGCCGCTGGGCCGGGACGAGCTCCTGGCGATCCGGGCGGTCCTGGCCGACCCGCCGCCGGCCCGTCCGCTGGGGCCGCACGCCCTGGTGGATCTGGCTCGCGGCGTCGCCCCGGAGGTGGCCGCCGAGCGCGAGCGGCTGGGGCGCTACCGGGCGGAGTCGCAGCTCGACCGCCGGCAGGAGCCGGCGTCCCGTCTCCAGGGCCGGAACCGGCGGTCGGCCCGGCCCACGTCCGGAGTGGTGGTGCGCCGGGCCCGCGACCGGACCGCCGCCGCCCCCGCTGCCCCGGCGCGTCTGCCCGCGCTCGACGAGCTGTGCCTCTCCGAGGGCCGCGCCACGCTGGAGCGGCTGGTCCGGCGATTGGGCCCGCGGCGGACGGCCGTGCTCCGGGCGCTGGCCGAGGGCTGGCGCCGGCCGGATGGCACGCCCCCCGACGAGGCAGACCTCGAGTCGCTGCTCGATCACCACGGCATGGCCCGCGCCTTCGAGCGGCGCGAGCGGGCCCAGCTGCTCCACGCCCTGCGCGCCGCGCTGGGAGTGGTGGCGCGCGCCGCCGCCTCGCTGGACCTGTCCCCCGAGGCGTTCCAGGTGGCGCTGCGGCGCCTCGGCGCGGAGCGCGAGGCCGAGGCCATCCGCGAGGATGGCCGCCGCGAGGTGCGGCGCCGCGCCACGCTGGCGGAGCGGGCGCGCCTCCTCACCAGCGACCAGGAGCGGCTCGGCGACCTGGGGATCCTGGAGGAGGTGGCCGCTGATCTCGGGTCTCGCCTGCCCGACCACCTGCGGGCGCTGCGCGCCGGCCGCCCGCCGTCCCTGGCGGCGGCCCTCGGGCGCAGCCTGTCGCTCTCGCGCCCGGCCGTGGACGCGCTGGCCGCGAGGCTCGGCCTGGACCTCGGCCCCGCCCAGGCTCCGGAGGCGCGAGCGGAGCGCTCTCGAGGCGCCCGCGGCCGGCCAGGTGGCGGCCCCCGCCAGGCCCGCCCGCGGGGACCCGGCCGGTCCCGCAAGCCCTGAAACGGTGGGTGAAGTGCCGGCCAGCCCCTTTCGGGGAGCACCCCCGGCGGACCTTGCGGGTCCGGGGCCACCGCAGCATCAGGGGTCCGGAGGGGGCAAAGGAGGAGGCAGCCATGCAGGCGAGGTGGGTATCGGCGCTCGCGTCAGGCGTTTTGGCCCTGGGCCTGGGCGCGGCCGCGTGGGCCCAGCAGGTGCCGTCGGTCAAGCGCTCGGTGGTGGAGAAGCACGATCTCAAGGCGAACCAGGAAGGGATCATGGCCGTGGTCGAGATCCCCGCCGGCGGGCGGGAAGGTCGCCACATCCATCCAGGGGCAGACGTGTTCGCCTACCTGATGGAGGGGACCATGACGCTCGACGTCGAGGGCCAGCCCTCGGCGACCCTCAAGGCCGGCGACCACTTCTTCATCCCGGCGGGCAAGGTCCACGAGGGGATCAACTCCTCCTCGGCCACCGCGAAGATCGTCGGCGTGTTCGTGAACGAGAAGGGCAAGCCCTTGACGACGCAGGTCCAGTAGCCAGCCGTCCGCCGCCGGCGCCTGGACCGGGCTGGCGGGCGAGCCATATCATCCCGGCGTGCCCATCTACGAGTACCTCTGCGAGCACTGCGGCCGGATCACCGAGGTGATGCAGAAGGTGAACGACCGGCCCCCCTCGTCCTGCCCGGAGTGCGGCAGCAAGCGCCTGGCCAAGCTCGTCTCCCGCACCGCCTTCCAGCTCAAGGGCGGCGGCTGGTACGCCGACCTGTACGGCTCGCCGAGGAAGAAGGAGGGCGGGAAGGAGCCTGGCGGCGAAGGTGGGAAGGAGGCGGCGAGCGAGGGCGGGAAGGAACCGAAGAAGGACGCCGCGGGGGATCCCGCCAGGGAAGGCGCCAAGGACGCGGGAACCGGAGGCGCCCCGGGGCCGGCCCCGACCCCGGGGGCCGGGAAGAAGGAGAAGCGCGGCGCCAAGAAGGGGCCCGGCAAGGGCGGGTAGGCCGCGCATCCCTACCGCCCCACCCCCACTCCGCGTTAGACTGCAATCCATGGCGCGAAACGCGAACGTCCTCATCGTCGACGACGATCCCGCGCTCCGGCAGACGATGGAAGCCATCGTCAAGTCGGCCGGCATGAACTCGTCCACGGTCGGGACGGGCGAGGAGGCGCTCGACGCCATCAAGCGCTCGCCGGTGGACGTCATGCTGCTCGACGTCCAACTCCCCGGGATCTCCGGCCTGCACGTGCTGCGGCAGGTGCGGGAGCGCCACCCCGACATCGGCGTCATCATGGTCTCGGTGGTGAAGGAGATCCCGGTGGCGGTCGAGGCCATCAAGCACGGCGCCCTCGACTACGTCACCAAGGACTTCTCGCCCGGCGAGCTGTCGGCCCGAGTCTCCAAGTCCCTGGAGCAGCTCCGGGCGGAGCGGGAGCTGGCCTGGCTGCGCGACGAGGTGGCCACCCGCGGCCAGAAGCCCATGATCATCGGGCGCTCCCCGGCCATGGCCCAGGTGGTGGCGGTGGCCGACAAGGTGGCCGCCAAGCCGGTGACGGTGCTCATCACCGGCGAGAGCGGCACCGGCAAGGAGGTGCTGGCCCGCTACCTCCACGACCACAGCGACCGCCGCTCGGGCCCGTTCGTGGCCGTGAACCTGCCCGCCATCCCGAGCGAGCTGGTGGAGAGCCTCCTCTTCGGGCACGAGAAGGGCTCCTTCACCGGCGCCGTGAAGCAGTCCTTCGGCAAGTTCGAGCTGGCGAACGGGGGCACGCTCTTCCTCGACGAGATCGGCGAGCTCAAGCCGGACATCCAGGCCAAGCTCCTGCGCGCGCTCCAGGAACGGGAGATCGAGCGCGTCGGAGGCGCCCGCCCCATCCCGGTGGACCTGCGCGTCATCTGCGCCACCAACCGGAACCTCGAGAAGGCGGTCCAGGAAGGGCGGTTCCGCGAGGACCTCTACTGGCGGCTCAAAGTGGTGCCCGTGGTTCTGCCGCCGCTGCGCGATCGGCGCGAGGACATCCGCGAGCTGGCGCTCCACTTCCTGCACCGGTACGCCGGCGCCTACGGCCGTCCGCCGCAGACCCTCACCGACCCCGCCATCCACCTCCTGGAGCATCACGGCTGGCCGGGAAACATCCGCGAGCTGGAGAACCTCATCGAGCGGCTGGTGGTCGTCTGCGACGACCCGGTGGTGGACGAGTCGATGCTCCCGCTCGACCTCACCGTGGGCGCGGGCCTGGCCCGCGAGGCCGAGAAGGAGTCCAACTTCGCCGCGGCCACCGCCGCCTTCGAGCGGGGCTACCTGCGGCGGGTGCTGGCCCAGTGCGGCTGGAACCGCCGCCGCGCCGCGGACCAGCTCGGAATCGGCTACTCCACCTTGAAGGCCAAGCTCCGGCTGCACGGCCTCACCCCCCAGGGCGAGCCCGACGACGAATGACGGGGCTAGCCGGTCTCCAGGATCCCCGGCGGGAATCGGTGACCGAGACGAGGGTCAGCTGGCGCGCGCCCCGTTGCCGGCGCCCGGCGGCAGGCTCGCCGGGAGCGCGATCTGGAAGGTGGTCCCCTTCTCCAGCTCGCTCTGCACGGTGACTTGCCCGCCGTGGGCCTCGACGATGCGCTTCACGTTGGGGAGCCCCATGCCGATGTGGGCGCCTGTCCGCTTGGTGGACTTGAAGGCGTCGAAGAGCCGGTCCAGGCGCTCCGGGGCGATGCCGTGCCCGCGGTCCGCCACCCGGAGCATGGCCCATTCCCCGTCGCGGGCCACCTCCACCCGCACCTCCCCGCCGCGGGGCGAGGCCTCCACGGCGTTGGAGAGCAGGTTCAGCCCGGCCCGCTCCAGCAGGTAGCGGTCCCCCTGGACCCACACCGGGTCCGAGGCCCGCGCCGCGGTGACGGTGATCTCCGAGCGCGCGGCGTGGGGGCCTGCACTGCGGGCGATGCTCTCCGCGAAGGCGTTCAGGTCGAGCGGCAGCCGGTCGATGACCTTCACGTCGCGGGAGAGGTCGGCGAAGTCCTGCACGAACTTGCGCAGGGTGGCCACCTCCGAGTGGAGGTTCTCGCGGATGCGCGGCAGGAAGCTCGGGTCTCCCGTGTCTGCCATCCCGGCGGTCTGCGCCAGGATGGCCACCCGGTGGCCGAGGTCGTGGGTCACCCCGGCGGCGATGCGCCCGGCGGTGCGCCAGCGCTCCTCCAGCTCCATCTCGGAGAGCATCTGCTGCGACCGCCAGATGCCGAGCCCGACCGAGACGGCCAGCGCCACCGCCGCCAGCACTCCCAGGATCACCTGCGCGGTGCGGGCCGTTCGCAGGGCCTCGCTGGCCGGCTGCTCCACCACCACCGCCCAGCCCGGGTCCGGCATCCAGGCCCACCCGGCCAGGACGTCCTCGCCGAGCGGCCCGGGGTAGCGCCCGGGGGCGCCGGCCGGGTCGCGAACCGCCTTCAGCGCCGCCTCGACCTGGGGCACGGGCTCCTCGGTGAGGACGTTGGCCCGGAGCGCGCCGGCTCCGGAGGCCACGATCTTCCCCTCGGCATCGAAGGCCAGCGCGTAGCCGGAGGTGCCCACCCGGATGCGCTGCACGAAACGCCACAGCTCCAGCATGTCGAGCTGGGCGCAGATGGCGTGATCGGCCCGGGCCCGGGCCGGCACGCAGTAGTCGAGCTTGGGCGTCAAGTCCTGGTCGATGTAGATGGGCGAGGCCGCCTCCTCGCCCCGGCGGGCCCGCTCCACGCCGGACCGGCCGAGCCGGGGCGGCAGGTCGGAGTCGGGTACGCCCGGCCCCAGCATGGTCACCCGGCCCAGGCTGGGTGCGTCGAGGACCACCTCCTCGAGCCGGCGGCGCTGGTCCCGCTCCGGGGCCGCCGCCACCGCCGCCGCCACCGCCCGCAGCGTCTCCTTCTGGGCGGCCACGTAGCCGCCGACGCGCGCCGCCGCCTGCTCGGCCACCGCCTTCAAGGCCCGGCGCGCCGCGGTCTCGCCGTTGCGGCGCATCACCTCCAGCGAGATGCCCCCGATGACGGCGATGGGGAGGAGGCCCGACAGGGCCACCAGCGCCGCCAGCTTCAGCGCCGCCTGCCGGCGGTTCACGGTGAGACCTCCCAGTCCGGGAGGGTCTCGAGGAGGCCCCAGGAGCCGAGGGTGGCGTTCTTGAGGCGGGCGTCCACGGCGGCGATGCGCT
>DASTPH010000110.1:0-35745 GCA_035762305.1 Anaeromyxobacteraceae bacterium | reverse complement strand
GCGGCGATGCGGGTGGCCTCGGTGGCGTCGCGGAGCGAGAGCGCCGGCGGCCGCCCCTCGCGGACCGCGTCCACGAACTCGCGGGCCTCGCGCGCGAAGGCCTCCTCGAAGCGCTGGTAGAAGTCTGGCACGCACAGGTTGCGGACCCCGCTGGCGTCGGAGATCTCCACCCGGTCGAGGCGCGGGTTCAGGCCCACCGTGAGGCGGCCGGCGGTGCCGACGATCTCGGTGCTGGTGTCGTGCCCGTGGGCCATGGTCCGGGACGCGTAGAAGCAGGCCAGCGATCCGCCCTCGAACTCGACGACGCCCACGCCGTTGTCCACGTCGCCGAGCGGACGGAGGCCCTCGTGGATGGCCACCGTGCCGGTGGCGAAGGCCCGCAGCGGCCTGGGGTTGCCGAGCAGCCAGCGCGCCAGATCGGCGTCGTGGATGCTGCAGTCGAGGAAGATGCCGCCGGAGGTGGGCGCGAATCGGACGAAGAAGCCGGAGGGGTCGTTCTGGTCGCAGGTCTGCGAGCGCACCAGGAAGGGGCGGCCGATGGCGCCGGCGCGCACCATGTCGAAGGCGTGGCGGTAGCTCGGGTCGAAGCGGCGCACGAAGCCGATCATCACCACCCGGTCCGGGTGCCGGGCCGCCTCCTCCTCCACCCTCAGGCACTCGGCGACGTCGAGCGCCAGCGGCTTCTCGCAGAAGACGTGCTTGCCGGCCCGGAGCGCCTCCGCGATCTGCGGCGCGTGCAGCGAGGTGGGGGTGACCAGGAACACCGCCTCCAGGCCGGGGTGGGCGAGGAGCTGGCCGTACTCGGCGTAGGTGGCCGGGACGCCCAGCGCCTCCCGCGCCCAGGCGGTCTCCTCGGCCACCGGGCTGCAGGCGGCAGCCAGCTCCGCCCCCGGGACCCGCTGCTCCAGGTTCTCGGCGTGGCGCCGGCCCAGGCGGCCCAGGCCGGCGATCCCGACGCGGACGCGCTGGCGCTGGCTCATGGACGGCCCCTCAGCCCTCACAGGGCCACCGCCCGCCCGTCCTTCCAGGAGCGGGTGGCGGCTTCGGCGATCTCGAGCGCGCGGACGCCGTCCTCGATGTCGGTGCGGGCCTTCGCCTCCCCGCGCAGCACGGCGGCGAAGTGGAGCATCTCCTCGGCGTAGGCGGCCCGGTAGCGCTCGAGGAAGAAGGGCTCGGGGGTGTCGGAAGAGATCCCGCCGGCGGTGTGGGCGGTCACCTCGGTGGGCCGGTGGTTCCCGGCCGAGAGCATGCCGCGGCTCCCCAGCACCTCGAAGCGCTGGTCGTACCCGTAGGCGGCGCGCCGGCTGGTGTTGATCTGGCACAGCCGCCCGCGGCGGGTGCGGATGGTGACGGCGGTGGTGTCGGCGTCGCCGGCCTCGGCGATGGCCGGGTCGGTGAGGCAGCTCCCGGCGGCGTACACGCTGGTGGCCTCGTCGCCGAGGATCCAGCGACAGACGTCGAAGTCGTGGATCAGCATGTCCTTGAAGATGCCGCCCGAGCGCCGGAGGTACGCCACCGGGGGCGCGCCCGGGTCGCGGCTGGTGATGGCCAGGACCTCGGGATCGCCGATCTCGCCCGAGTCGACCCGCCGCTTCAGGGCGGCGAAGGTCGGGTCGTAGCGGCGCTGGAAGCCGATGAGGCAGGGGACCCCGGCCCGGGCCACGGTCTCGGCGCAGGCGCGGGCCCGGCCCAGGTCCAGGTCCACCGGCTTCTCGCAGAAGATGGCCTTGCCGGCGGCGGCGGCGCGCAGGATCAAGTCGGCGTGGGTGTCGGTGCTGGAAGCGATGACCACCGCCTGCACCTCGCCGGAAAAGACCCGGTCCAGGTCGCAGCTGGCGGCTCCGACCGCCTCGGCCAGCGCCTCGGCCGCGGCGGGCACCACGTCGCAGACGTAGCGGAGGCGCAGGCCCGGCTGGCGGGCCAGGTTCCGGCCGTGGATCGTGCCGATGCGGCCGGCGCCGATGAGGGCGACGTCAGTCATCGATGGCTCCTTGGTGGGCGGCTTCGAGGTCCAGCTCGAGGCGGGAGGCCAGGGCGATGAAGAGACCCTGGCACAGGCAGAGGGTGTTGGTGAGGGAGCGGAAGGCGAAGGCGCTCGCCTCCTTCACCAAGAGATGCGTGGTGGCGGGGCGAGCCACCGGGCTCATGGCGCTGTCGGTGATGGACAGGATGGCGGCGCCCCGCGCGTGGGCGATGCGCACGCAGCCTCGCGTCTCCTTGCCGTAGGGAGCGAAGCTGATGGCCACCAGCAGGTCCCCCCGACGGATGGAGCGCATCTGCCCCACGAAGGTGCCGCCCAGCCCCGACACCAAAATCACCCGCTTGGAGGTGTGCTGCAGGAGGTAGGTGAGATAGGTGGCGGCCGGCGCCGAGCGGCGCACCCCGGCCACGTAGATGTCGTCGGCGTCGTGGAGCAAGTCCACGGCCTTGGCGAGCGCCGCGTCGTCGAGGCTCATCGCCCATTCCTCGATGGCCCCCTGGTTGGCCAGCAGCAGCTGGCGCATCACCCCTCCCGGGTCCCGGCGCAGCTTGCCCGACCGGGCCAGGTCGCGGATGCGCCTGGCGTAGCTCGCCGCCGGCGCCGAGCGCTCGCTGAAGGCCCGGCGGAAGAGGGCCTGCAGCTCGCTGTAGCCCGAGAAGCCGAAGCGCTGCGCGAAGCGGGTTACCGCCGAGGGCTGGACCGAGCAGGCGGCGGCGATGTCGGTGATGCGGGTCACCACCATCCGGGCGCGGTTCTCCTCGACGTGCCTGGCCACGGCCTGCAGCTGCCGCGGCAACCCCTCGTACTGGGAGGCCACCCGGGAGAGGAAGGAATCGACGCTGTCGAAGGCCACCTGCGCCATCTCCGGGCGGCAGTATAAGGGCTCCCGGCTCGAATGGAAATAGATTTCCCTATTGGGTACATAATAGAAACCGGCTTGCATCCGGCCGGCCGGGCGGGGTAGCGTGCCTCAACTTGGATCCCGCCCCGCCACGCTCTCGAAGGAGAGTGCAGGTCCACCGACCCCCGAAAGGAGAGGAGCATGAAGAAGCTCGGAATGGCGCTCGCCGCCCTGTGCCTCGCCGCCCTCGCCACCCTCGCCCGCGCCGAGGACCGCTACGTCCTCATCAGCCACGCGCCTGACTCCGATTCCTGGTGGAACACCATCAAGAACGCCATCAAGCAGGCCGGCCAGGACTTCGGCGTCACCGTCGACTACCGCAACCCGCCCGGGGGCGACCTGGCCGACATGGCCCGCCTGGTCGAGCAGGCGGCGGCCCGCAACTACGGCGGGGTCGTCGCCTCCATCGCCGATTTCGACGTGCTGAAGAAGCCCATGGGGCAGGTGGTGGCCAAGAAGATCCCGCTCATCACCATCAACTCCGGCACCACCGCCCAGAGCGAGCAGCTCCAGGCCATCATGCACGTCGGCCAGCCCGAGTACGACGCCGGCAAGGCCGCGGGCGAGCGGGCCAAAGGCGCGGGCGTCAAGTCCTTCCTGTGCGTCAACCACTACGCCACCAACCCGGCCTCCTTCGAGCGTTGCAAGGGCTTCGCCGACGCCCTGGGCGTGGACTTCCGCAAGGCCACCCTGGACACCGGCATCGATCCCAACGAGGTGACGAGCAAGGTGAGCGCCTACCTCCGCAACAACCCCACCACCGAGGCGGTGCTCGCCCTGGGCCCGAACTCGGCCATCCCCACGCTCAAGGCCCTCGACCAGATGGGGCTCAAGGGGAAGCTCTTCATGTGCACCTTCGACCTGGCCCCGGAGATCGCCGCCGGCATCAAGGACGGGTCGGTGAAGTTCGCCATCGACCAGCAGCCGTATCTCCAGGGCTACATCCCGGTGGCGGTGCTGGCGCTCATGAAGCAGCAGAAGACCCAGGACCTCGGGAAGGTCATGGCCGCGCTCAAGTCGAACGCCAAGGCCAAGGCCCGCTTCGACGAGTACGGCCTGGCCCCGGTCTACGGCGCGCGACACATCAGCTCGGGCCCCGGCTTCGTGACCAAGGAGAACATCGCCAAGGTCGAGAAGTACGCCGGGCAGTACCGGTAGCCTGGACGGGCCGGCCGCCCCGGGGCGGCCGGCCGCAGGCGCAGCCTCGTCGCGCGCGGAGCCCGACAATGGAAGCCGCCAAGCCCTCCCCAGAACCGCCCGCGCCCGGCGCCGCGCCGCAGGCCGGCCCCGGTGCGCCACCGGCCGGTCCCGCCGCACAGGCCGGCCCCGCCGGGCCGCAGGCCAGCCCCGCACCCGAGCCCGGCGCCGACGTCCCGAAGACCGCGGCCGACGAGCGGGTTCGCAAGCTCACCGGCTTCCAGCGCCTCATGGGCCGGCCGGAGGCGGCCTCGGTGGCTGGGGCGGTGCTGGTCTTCGCCGTCTTCGGGGTGGCCGCCAGCGGCTCGGGGATGTTCGCCCTGGACGGGATCGTGAACTGGTCCATCGTCTCGGCCTACCTGGGCGTCATCGCCGTGGGCGCCTGCCTGCTCATGATCGCCGGCGAGTTCGACCTGTCCCTGGGGTCGATGATCGGCTTCGCCGGCATGATGGCGGCCATCCCGCCCCTCTACTTCGGCTGGCCGGTCTGGCTGTCGATGCTGGCGGCGCTGGGCGCGGCGCTGGGCCTGGGATTCGTCAACGGGCAGCTGGTGGTGCGCACCGGCCTGCCCTCCTTCATCGTGACGCTGGCCTTCCTCTTCATCCTGCGCGGGCTGACCCTGGCCCTGTCCATCATCTTCGCCAACCGCACCATCGTGAGCGGCATCGGCGACCTGGCGGCGCGGGACTCCCTGGCGCGGCTGCTGTTCGTGGGGACCTTCGGCGATTCCCTCTTCACCTGGATGGCCGGCCAGGGCTGGATCCGCACCCTCGACGGCGGCGCGCCCCTGGTGCGCGGCATCCCCAAGGTCATCGGCTGGTGGGCGGTCCTGGCCGCCGCCTCGAGCTGGCGCCTCACCCGCACTCGGTTCGGCAACTGGATCTTCGCCGCCGGGGGCGACGCCAACGCCGCCAAGAACGTGGGGGTACCGGTCACCCGCGTCAAGGTGACGCTCTTCATGTTCACCGCCTTCTGCGCCTGGCTCTTCGCCATGCTGCAGATCTGCGACATCGGCTCGGCCGCGGCCGACCGCGGCCTGCAGAAGGAGTTCGAGGCCATCATCGCCGCCGTCATCGGGGGCAGCCTGCTCACCGGCGGCTACGGCTCGGTGGTGGGCGCCTGCTTCGGGGCCCTCATCTTCGGGGTGGTGCAGATCGGCATCACCTACACCAACGTCAACTCCGACTGGTTCCGCGTCTTCCTGGGGCTGATGCTCTTGGTGGCGGTGCTCTTCAACAACCAGGTGCGGCGGCGGGTCACCGAGGCGAGGTAGCCATGAGCGCCAATCCCCAGCCGGAGTACATCCTGGAGCTGGAGAACGTCAGCAAGTTCTTCGGCTCGGTCATCGCCTTGAAGGAGGTGACCATGCGCCTGCGCCGGGGCGAGGTGCACTGCCTCCTGGGCGACAACGGCGCCGGCAAGTCCACCCTCATCAAGACGCTGGCCGGCGTCCACCAGCTCACCTCGGGGGTCTACCGCGTCGACGGGCAGCCCGTGGTCTTCCGCTCCCCCCGGGACGCGCTCGACCGCGGCATCGCTACCGTCTACCAGGACCTGGCGCTGGTGCCGCTCATGAGCGTGGCCCGCAACTTCGTCATGGGTCGCGAGCCCATGCGCCGCACGTTCGGGGTGCTGCGCGTGCTCGACCAGGCGCACGCCGCCACCATCGCCGGCGAGAAGCTCGCCGACATGGGCATCAAGGTCCGCGACCTCGACCAGGCGGTTGGAACCATGTCCGGCGGGGAACGCCAGTGCCTGGCCATCGCCCGCGCCATCCACTTCGGGGCCCGGGTGCTCATCCTCGACGAGCCCACCGCCGCGCTGGGCGTGAAGCAGAGCGCCATCGTGCTGCGCCTCATCGCCCGGGCCCGGGAGAAGGGCATCTCGGTGATCTTCATCACCCACAACGTCCACCACGCCTACCCGGTCGGGGACTCCTTCAC
Organism: Anaeromyxobacteraceae bacterium; assembly: GCA_035762305.1. Classification (GTDB taxonomy): domain Bacteria; phylum Myxococcota; class Myxococcia; order Myxococcales; family Anaeromyxobacteraceae; genus DASTPH01. The sequence continues at coordinate 29,722 of DASTPH010000110.1, read as the reverse complement.
GCTCCTGAACCGCGGCCGCTCCATGGGGACCTTCGCCAAGGACGCCATCTCCCGCGACGAGGTGCTCGACATGATGGCCGGGGGGCTGGAGATGCAGAAGCTCATGGCCGAGTTCGGCGTCCGCGTCTGACGCCTCGGCCTCCCGAGCGGAAACCGCCATGGACTCCTCGCCTCACTCCACGCCTCCGCCGCCGGAGGGGAAGCGGCTGGACGTGATCTGCCTAGGCCGCCTGGCGGTGGACCTCTACGGGGAGCAGCTCGGCGCTCGCCTGGAGGACGCTGCCACCTTCGCCAAGTACCTGGGCGGCTCCTCGGCCAACGTCGCCTTCGGCTGCGCCCGCCTGGGGCTGCGCGCCGCCATGCTCTCCCGCGTCGGCGACGATCACATGGGCCGGTTCCTCCTCGAGGCCCTGCGCCGCGAGGGCTGCGACGTGAGCCACGTCTCGTCCGATCCCGGGCGGCTCACCGGGCTGGTCCTGCTCGGCATCAAGGACCGGGAGAGCTTCCCGCTCATCTTCTACCGCCAGGACTGCGCCGACATGGCCATCCCCGAGGCAAGCGCCGACGAGGGCTTCATCGCCTCGAGCCGCGCACTGGCCATCACCGGCACCCACCTCTCTACCGAGCACACTCACCGCGTCGCCACGCTGGCGCTGTCCCACGCCCGCCGGAACGGGGTCCGCACCGTCCTGGACATCGACTACCGCCCGGTGCTGTGGGGCCTCACCGGCCCCTCCGCCGGGGAGAAGCGCTTCGTCCCGAGCGACCGGGTCACGGCGCACCTCCAGTCGGTGCTGCCCCTCTTCGACCTGGTGGTGGGCACCGAAGAGGAGTTCCGCATCGCCGGCGGCGGCGAGGAGCTCCTCTCCTCGCTGCGGTCGGTGCGCGCCGCGACCCCGGCGGTGCTGGTGCTGAAGCTCGGCGCCGCCGGCTGCGCGGTGATCGAGGGGCAGGTCCCGGGTCGCCTCGAGGAGGCGCTGCTCGTCCCCGGCTTCCCGGTCGAGGTGGTGAACGTGCTCGGCGCCGGCGACGCCTTCCTGGCCGGGTTCCTCAAGGGGTGGCTGGGCGGCGCCGCCTGGGCCGAGTGCGGCCGGCTCGGCAACGCCTGCGGCGCCCTGGTGGTGACCCGCCACGCCTGCTCGGCGGCCATGCCCACGCCGGCCGAGCTCGAGCACTTCCTCTCCCGCCCCGGCCCGCGGCCGGATCAGGACCCGGGCCTCCAGCGGCTGCACCGCGTCACCGCGCCGCGGCCGCGCTGGGACGACCTCCACGTACTGGCCTTCGACCACCGCAGCCAGTTCTTCGATCTGGCCCGCGAGGCGGGGGCGGCGGAATCGCGGCTGCCGGCCCTGAAGCGCCTGCTGGTGCGGGCGGTGGCCGAGACCGAGTCGCGCCTCGGCCTCCAGGGGCACGTCGGCGCGCTGGTCGACGACACCTACGGCGAGGACGCCCTCCTGGAAGCCACCGGCCGCGGCTGGTGGCTGGGCCGCCCGGTGGAGGTGCCCGGGTCGAGGCCGCTGGAGTTCGAGGGGGGCCGCTCCATCGGCACGCGGCTCGCGACCTGGCCCAGGGAGCAGGTGGTGAAGTGCCTGGTGCGCTACCACCCCGACGAGCCGGTGGAGGACCGCCTGGAGCAGGAGACGCAGCTCTTGGCGCTCCAGTCGGCGGTGCAGGCGACCGGCCACGAGCTCCTGCTGGAGGTGGTCCCGCCCCCCGACCCGGCGGCGGAGGAGCCGGTCGTGGTGCGCACCCTGAAGCGGCTCTACAACGTCGGCCTCCGGCCGGAGTGGTGGAAGCTCCAGCCCATGCCGGCCGAGACCTGGGGGCTCGTCGACGCGCTCCTGGCCGAACGCGACCCGTATTGCCGCGGCGTGGTGATCCTGGGGCTCGACGCCAGCGTCGAGGAGCTGGCCGCCGGCTTCCGCCAGGCCGCTTCCGCCCGGAGCTGCCGCGGATTCGTGGTCGGCCGCACCATCTTCCGGGAGCCCAGCGCCGACTGGCTGGCGGGCCGGATCGGCGACCAGCGGCTGGTCGCGGCGATCGGCGAGAACTTCGAGGCCCTCATCCGGGTGTGGCGGGAGGCGCGGGGGCCGCGCAAGGAGGCGGCATGAGAACGGTACGGCTGACCGCCGCCGAGGCGGTGGTCAGGTTCCTGGCAGCGCAGCGCGTGGAGGCGCCCGGCGGGGCGGTTCCCCTGTTCGGCGGGGTCTTCGCCATCTTCGGGCATGGCAACGTGGCCGGGCTGGGCGAGGCGCTCTCCCGCCACCGCCAGAGCCTGCCCACCTTCCGCGCCCACAACGAGCAGGGCATGGCCCACGCCGCCATCGCCTTCGCCAAGGCCCACCTGCGCCGCCGCGTCATGGCGGTGACGACCTCCATCGGGCCGGGCGCCACCAACCTGGTCACGGCTGCCGCCACCGCCCACGTGAACCGGCTGCCGGTGCTGTTCCTGCCCGGGGACGTCTTCGCCTCGCGGGCTCCCGACCCGGTGCTCCAGCAGCTCGAGGACTTCCACGACGCCACCGCCAGCGTCAACGACTGCCTCCAGCCGGTCTCCCGCTCCTTCGACCGCATCGTCCGCCCCGAGCAGCTGGTTTCGGCGCTGCCGCGGGTGGTCCAGGTCCTGACCGATCCGGCTCTGTGCGGGCCGGTGACGCTGGCCATGCCCCAGGACGTGCAGGCCATGGCCTTCGACTGCCCGGCCGACCTCCTCGAGCCGCGCACCGCACGGTTCCGCGCCCCCCCGCCCGCCGAGGAGGAGCTGCAGGCGGCCGCGGCGGCGCTCGGGCAGGCGAGGCGGCCGGTGGCGGTGGCCGGCGGCGGCGCGCTCTACGCCCTCGCCACGACCGCGCTCCGGCGCTTCGCCGAGGCGCACGGGGTCCCGGTGTGCGAGACCCAGGCCGGCAAGGGAGCGCTGCCCTGGGACCACCCGCTCCAGCTCGGGGCCGTGGGCGTGACCGGGTCGCCGGCCGCCGACGAGCTGGCGCGCGAGGCGGACCTGATCCTGGCGGTCGGGACGCGGCTCTCCGACTTCACGACCGGTTCCCACACCCTCTTCGCCGGGGCGCGGCTCCTCTCCTTGAACGTCGACCCCTTCGACGCGCGCAAGTGGCGCGGCCAGCCCCTGCAGGCCGACGCCCGGCTGGGGCTGGAGGCGCTCTCGGCGCGCCTTTCGGGCTGGCGCGCCGAGGAGGCCTGGACCGCCCGGGCCCGCAAGGCCGCCCAGGCCTGGCGCGAGAGGGTGAGCGCCATCACCTCGCGCCGCGACGCTGCCCTGCCCTACGACGGCGATGTCATCGGCGCGGTGCAGCGCTCCTCGCCGCGCTCCGCCGAGGCGGACATCGTGGTGAACGCGGGCGGCACGCTGCCGGCGGAGCTGCACAAGCTATGGCGCACCTCGGTGCCGGGTGGCTACCACGTCGAGTACGGCTACTCCTGCATGGGGTACGAGATCGCCGGCGGGCTGGGGGTGAAGATGGCCCACCCTGAGCGCGAGGTAGTGGTGATGGTGGGCGACGGCTCCTACCTCATGCTCAACTCGGAGATCGCCACATCGGTCATGCTGGGCCGGAAGATCATCGTGGTGGTGGAGGACAATCGCGGCTTCGGCTGCATCAACCGGCTGCAGCAGGCCTGCGGCGGCGAGCCCTTCAACAACCTCTTCGCCGATTGCCTCCAGGGGCCGGCCGGGGCGCCGCGCATCGACTTCGCCCTGCACGCCCGCTCGCTGGGCGCCCTCGCCGAGAACGTGAAGACCATCCCGGAGCTGGAGGCGGCCCTCGGGCGCGCCCGCGCCGCCGACCGGACCACCGTGATCTGCATCGAGACCGATCCGGGCCGCACCACCGAGGACGGCGGGTGCTGGTGGGAGGTGGCGGTGCCCGAGGTCTCGGAGAGCGAGAAGGTGCGGCGCGCCCGCGAGGACTATGAGAAGGCGAAGAAGGCGCAGGTTCCCTGAGACGACCATGCCGTTCGACGTCAAGATCGGGGTGAACCCCATTTCCTGGATGAACGACGACCTGCCCTCCCTGGGCGGCGAGACCCCGCTGGAGGTGGCGCTGGAGGAGGGGAGCCGCATCGGCTTCAAGGGCTTCGAGCTGGGGAACAAGTTTCCCCGCGAGCCGGCGGCCCTGCGCACGGCGCTGGCCCCCTACCGGCTGGAGTGCGTTTCCGGCTGGTACTCGGGGCGGCTGGCGGGACGGACCGTCGAGGAGGAGGTCCGCGCCGTGGAGCCCCATCTGAAGCTCCTCGCCGAGAGCGGGGCGGCGGTGATGGTGTACGGGGAGGTGCAGGACTCCATCCAGGGCGAGATGGCGGTGCCGCTCTTCAAGCGCCCGCGCTTCCGCTCCCCGGGGGAGTGGGCGGCCTACGGCGAGCGCCTGACCGCCTTCGGCCGGCACCTCCTGGCGCGCGGCGTGCGGCTCGCCTACCACCACCACATGGGCGCCTACGTCGAGGCACCGGAGGACGTGGACCGGATCATGGCCGCGACCGGCGAGGAGGTGGGGCTCCTCTTCGACTCGGGACACGCCACCTTCGGGGGTGGGGTGGCGGCGGAGATGCTGGCGAGGCACGCGGCCCGGGTGTGCCACGTGCACCTCAAGGACGTGCGGCCGGCGGTGATCCGGCTGGCGCGCAACCGCAACTGGAGCTTCCTGCAGTCGGTGCTGAACGGGGCCTTCACGGTCCCCGGCGACGGGGCCCTCGACTTCCACGCCCTGCTCTCGATCCTGCACGCGCGCGGCTACCGGGGCTGGCTGGTGGTGGAGGCCGAGCAGGACCCGGCGGTGGCGCCGAGCCGGCTCTACGCCGAGAAGGGGTTCCGCCACGTCGACGCCATCGTCCGCGCTCTTGCGGGCGGGACTCGGGAGGCTGCGTGAGCCTGCTCGTCAAGGGCGCCCGGGCCGGACGCGACATCGTGGCGGTCACCCCGGCCTCGGCGGGCTGGCGCTACGTCGGTTTCTCGGCTCACCGGCTGCCGCCCGGCGAGCGCCTGGAGACCAGCCACCCCGGCCGGGAGGTCTGCGCGGTGGTGCTCTCCGGGGTGGTGACGGTGCGCTCCGGGCCCGCCGAGTACCGGGAGATCGGGCGGCGCCGCAGCGTCTTCGAGGACGCTCCGCCCTTCGCCGCCTACCTGCCGGGGACGGCTCCGGTGGAGATCCAGGCGCACGCGGCCGCCGAGGTGGCGCTGTGCACCGCGCCCGGGACGGGACGGCTGCCGCCGCGCCTCATCGAGCCCGGGTCGATGCGGCGCACCGTGCGAGGCCGGGACCTCAACACCCGCTACGTCACCGACATCCTCCCCGAGACCGAGCCCGCCGAGAGCCTCCTGGTGGTGGAGGTGCGCACCCCCACCGGCCACGCCTCGAGCTACCCGCCGCACAAGCACGACCGCCAGTCGCCTCCGGAGGAGACGGCGCTGGAGGAGACCTACTACCACCGCGTCGACCCGCCGCAGGGATTCGTCTTCCAGCGGGTCTACACCGACGAGCGCGACATCGACGAGTCCCACGCCGTCGAGGACCACGACGTGGTGATGGTGCCGCGCGGCTACCACCCGGTAGTGGTACCCTTCGGCTACCGTAGCTACTACCTCAACGTCATGGCGGGGCCGGTGCGGGCGTGGCACTTCCGGAACGATCCGGCCCACGAATGGATCCTCGGGCAGCCGCCCGAACGAGAGGATGCAAGGAGGAGCCCATGAGCCAGCCAGCCAGGAAAGCCGCCGGTCCGGCCGCGATCGGCCACCACGTCGGAGGGAAGCCCCGACCGGGCGAGGGCGGGCGCGAGAGCGACGTCTTCAACCCCGCCACCGGCGAGGTGACCGGCCGGGTGGCGCTGGCGAGCGAGGCCGAGGTGGCCGCCGCCGTGGCCGCCGCCAAGGCGGCCTTCCGCCCCTGGGCGGAGACCTCGCCCCTGAAGCGCGCCCGCGTCATGTTCCGCTTCAAGGAGCTGGTGGAGCGCGACCTCGACCGGCTGGCCGCGGTCATCACCTCGGAGCACGGCAAGGTGCTGTCGGACGCGCGGGGCGAGGTGCAGCGCGGCCTGGAAGTGGTGGAGTTCGCCACCGGCATCCCGCAGCTCCTCAAGGGGGAGTACACCGAGCAGGTCGCCTCCGGGGTGGACGCCTGGTCGATGCGCCAGCCCCTGGGGGTGTGCGCCGGCATCACCCCCTTCAACTTCCCGGCCATGGTGCCCATGTGGATGTTCCCGGTGGCCATCGCCTGCGGGAACACCTTCGTCCTGAAGCCCTCCGAGCGCGACCCCTCGGCCTCGCTGCACATTGCCGAGCTGTTCCGGGAGGCGGGCCTTCCGGACGGCGTCTTCAACGTGGTGCAGGGCGACAAGGTGGCGGTGGACGCCCTCCTGCGCCACCCGGACGTGCAGGCGGTGAGCTTCGTCGGGTCGACGCCCATCGCGCGGTACGTCTACGCCACCGGGACCGCCGAGGGGAAGCGGGTCCAGGCCCTGGGCGGCGCCAAGAACCACATGGTGGTCATGCCCGACGCCGACCTGGACCAGGCGGTGGACGCCCTCATGGGCGCGGCCTACGGCTCGGCCGGCGAGCGCTGCATGGCCATCTCGGCGGCGGTGGCGGTGGGCGGGATCGCCGACCCGCTGGTCGAGCGCCTGGCCGCCAAGGTGCGGGCCCTCGAGGTCCGCGACGGCGCCGACCCCAAGGCCGAGATGGGGCCGCTGGTCACGGGGCAGCACCGCGACCGGGTGGTGGGCTACATCGAGGAGGGGGTCAAGGCCGGAGCCAGGCTGGTGGTGGACGGCCGCGGCCTGCGGGTGGAGGGGCGGGACAAGGGCTTCTTCCTCGGCGGCTCGCTCTTCGACCGGGTGACGCCCCAGATGAGGATCTACCAGGAGGAGATCTTCGGCCCGGTCCTCTCGATCGTGCGGGTGCCGGACTTCGGCGCGGCGCTCGACCTGGTGAACCGTCACGAGTACGGCAACGGCACCGCCGTCTTCACCCGCGACGGCAACACCGCGCGCGAGTTCGTCCACCGGGTGCAGGTGGGGATGGTGGGGGTGAACGTCCCCATTCCGGTCCCCATGGCCTTCCACAGCTTCGGCGGCTGGAAGCGCAGCCTCTTCGGGGACCACCACGCCCACGGCCCGGAGGGGGTGCGCTTCTACACCCGGCTCAAGGCGATCACCCAGCGCTGGCCGACCAGCAGCGCTGGCGCCGCCTTCTCCATGCCGACCCTGAGCTGACCGGGTCTCCTCGGACGTCGACGCCGCCCCGGAGAAGGCTCCCGGCCTTGGTCGGGACGGCGCTGCACCTCGCCCCGCTCGGTCGTCCCACACCTACCCACACGGGGCTACCCCTGTCTGGGCGCTAACGCTCATGAGCCGAAAGGCGTAACCGACGAGGGAGCGGGATTGGCACGGTACCGGCCACGTCGTGCGCCGAGGCCGCCAATTGGGAGGGGTCATGAGATCGCTGCGATCGTTCGCGTCGCTTGCGCTCCCGTCGCTTTTCATCGCGACAGCGCTGGCTTTCCAGCTCGGCTGCTCGTCGTCCACGCCGCCGGAACCCAACCTGCGGCCCGCGTCCATCTCCGTCGTCACGCCCGCCGGCGAGATCCAGGTGTCTCACCGGCTGAAGGTGGAGGTCCGGATCGACTCCGTCACCGCGCTCCAGGGGGTGGGCGTCGCCTATCGCCTCTTCCCGAGGGCGCAGTACGACGCCCATCACCCGGACACGGAGGGCCACGTCCTCGGCACCTCGCTCCTCGACGTCCCCGCGGGCGGCGCGACCTTCGCGGTGGATCTGCAGGTCCCCTACGAGATCGAGCCCGACGACGACACCGGCCTGCCGGAGCCGTTCCCGGCCGGCGAGTACTACGTCGTCGCCGAGGTCGATCCGCGGAACACCATCGCCGAGACGGACGAGACGGACCAGTCGGCGGCGAAGGTCTCGGTCCTCATCCGCGACGAGCACCGCAACCATCCGCGCCTCGTGATCGAGAGCGCGGTGCTCGACATCCCCGCCTTCGAGCTTTCCTGGGTGGCGGGCGTGCCGCCCGCCCCCCTCGGCCTCACGGTGCTGGTGCGCTCCGAGGGAGGCGACCCGGACGCGCCGCTCCCCAACGCCGAGATTGCCGCCTGCGTGCGCGGCCCGAACACGGGCTGCGTCGCGCTGCCCGTCGGGATCTGGGACGGAGCGGCGGGGCGGCACCTGCCGAAGCTGGTCGTCCCGCAGCTCGTGCCCGGCGAGCCGACGTCGGTCCACCTCGACCTCCACGTCGGCGAGGAGCTCTGGAGCGTGTTCCAGGCGCTCCTCGAGCAGGCGGCACAGGCCTGCCTCGCCAACGTCCAGGCCTGCGCCGGCGCGTACCAGGCGAACCTCGCCTGCGTGCAGGACTGCATCCCGGACGACCTCGCCCACCTCGACCGCGCCGAGCTGCAGGCGTGCCTGCTGAAGTGCCTCCCCTTCGAGATCGTGGCGACCATCGACAAGCCGTCGCTCCCGGGATTCGAGCTCTTCCGGCCGTCGGGCGACGCTGCGGCCCGTACCACCATCGCGGCCATCCAGCTGGTCGCCCCTCCGCCGGCGGACCCGAGCGTTCCCCCGGCGGTGAAGGTCTGGCCCGTCGGCGAGCCGGTGGTCGACCCATGCCAGGGATCGCCGCTCCTCCCGGCGCTCGAGTTCGTGGCCGAGCGGGTGAACTGCGCCGAGGACGTCCTCTGGTCGGTGCGGTTCGCGGAGGAGTATCCCGTCGGCGGCGGCTACTACGCGGACCGCGGGCGCGTCGCCGGCACGAACCTCGGGGCCCTCTACTGGACGCCGTGGTGCGAAACCTCCGCGCGGCAGACGAAGGTGGTCGTCGAGGCGGCGGCGTGCGGCACCACGAGCTCGACGGTCGTCACGCTCCTCGGGCTCAACCCGTCGGTCGCGGTGAAGCCGCCAGCCGTCGCGGTCACCACGGGTGCGGACGGCGCCGCCGAGTTCACGGCTGCGCTCACGGAATGCTCGGCCCTGGTCGTCTGGACGCTGGAGGGCGGCGATCCGGCGCGCCTGGTCGCGGGCCCGGGCACGGTCGAGGTCTCGCCCAGCACGCTCACGGCCAGCTACCGCCCGCCGCCCCGGATCACCATCGGCCCGCCGGTCGAGGTGACGCTGCGGGCGTCTGCGGGCGCGCCGTGCCTGGCCGAGGGAACGGCGACCATTGCGGTCGGCCTCCCCACCAAGCTCGAGTTCGAGAAGGCCTACGCCAAGACGTTCGCCAACTCCCTCTTCGGCGCGGGGGTGGACCTCTACGCCGGGGCGTTCCTGGACCGCGACGGCGGACGGGCCAAGGCGCACGCCGTCGTGCCGGTGAAGGTGTTCGGCCAGTCGTTCGACCTCCTGCGCGTCACCGACGACGCCGGCGTGAACCCGCGCCCGCCCATCGCCTCGCACTTCGACCACCGGTTCGAGCTGTTCGGCAAGGTGGAGCACGAGCTGCATTGCCCGGGCGATGCCATCTGCACCGGCACGGCGGAGCTCTGGAGCAAGGACTGGTGCGTCCCGGGCGGCCCACCGCCGGTCTGCATCGGCAGCGCGTACGATCAGCTCTGCAAGAGGACCACCGACTGTCCGTCCGGCCTGCGCTGCCTCTACGGGACGTGCACGCAGAAGTGCGACGAGCCCGACGACTGTAGCAGTGGAAACGACGGGGTCTGCCTCGGCTCGCTCACGCCGGGTCCGTACAAGAAGGTCTTCGTGGTGGTCGTGGTCCCGGTGACAGTCGAGGGGAGGGTCTGCGCCGAGGTCGGCATCCAGGCCAGCGTCGACCTGCTCCGGACGCCGAACACTTTCGAGGCGAAGCTCGGCCCGTACTTCGAAGCCGGCGGCTACGCCTCGGCCGCCGCCGGGTACAGCGGGCTCCTGGCGCTCGGCGTGCGCGGGGAGGTCGTCCTCGTCCGCGACGACTTCTATGGCGGGGCGCAGGCCACCATCGAGCTCGTCGATCTGGGCCCGTACTGTCCATACCCGGCCGGGTGCATCCGCGGCGCGCTCCGGGAGGGCGTCGAGAACGTCCTGCAGGGCGGCGAGGGCCAGATCTACCTGTTCGCGGACTATCCGACCCTGAAGTGGTGCAAGTGGTACCCGTGCATCCGGACCGCGCGCGCCAAGCTGCCGATCGTGAACTGGGGCTCGCTGTTCGAGGTCGAGTGGACGTGCGACTGGTGCACCAGCAATGCGCAGTGCCCGCTGGGCGTGCAGTGCGTCGACGGACGGTGCGACGACGGACGGCCGGGCCTGCTCTGCCTCGAACAGTCCGCCTTCGTGAGCGCGGAGTGACGCGGCGCATGGCGGGAGGAGGGACGTGACGAGGACCAGGCTCCTCATGGGCGCCGGCCTCGCGGCGGCGCTCTTCGCGGGAGTGGCGATCTGGCTGTCGAGATCACCGGCCCCTGGGGCCTCGTCCGCCGTGGCGCCCCAGCTCTCCTTCCGTCCCGGGGCGCGGCAGGCGTATCGCCTGCGTGTCGCCTCGGCGCTGCGCTTCTCGGGCGGAGGAGCGGGAGCGCGCACCATCCACCAGGAGCTGACGGGCACGCTCCACCTCCGCGTCCTCGACGCCGGCGCGGACGGCGCGCGCGTCGCCCTGCAGCTCGGCGGGGCGAGCCTCTCGCTCGGCGGCCAGTCGAGCCAGGAGCTGGACCGCCAGCTCGGGCGGCTCTTCCTGGCCACGTTCGCGGCGGACGGGACCGTTCGCAGGCTCGAGTTCCCGGGCGGGATCGGCGAGGACGCGCGGATGGCCCTCGCCGAGGCGGTCCGCACGTTCCAGGTGGTGATCCCGCCGGGTGCCGGCGCCTCCTGGAGCGTGGAGGAGGAGCACGCTTCGGGCCGCTACCGCGCCGCCTACCGGGCCACGACGGACGGGCGGATCCTGAAGGCGAAGGTGGGCTACCTTGACGGAGCGGGCGCCACCGGGATCCGGGTGGGCGTTCGCCGCGCCAACGCCACCGCCCGGATCGACCGGGACGCGAGCTGGCTCGAGCGGATGGTGGACGAGGAGGAGCTGACGGTGGACCTCGGGAACGGCCTCGCCACCGCGGCGTCGCTCGATGCGGAGCTCGCCCGCGTCACCCTGGAGCTCGCCGGAGCGTCCCCCCTCGAGATCGACCAGGCCGCGGGCTCGTATCGCGAGCTCTCGGCGGCGCTGGCTCGCGAGCCGCCGGGACCGGGGAGGAGCTCAGCGTCGCCTTCGCAGGCGTCCCGCTCCCTCGAGAGCATGCTCGGGGAGCTCGAGGCGTCGGGCGGGCGGAGCGTCGCGCTCCGCTACGACCTTCGCGACCTCCTGATCCGTGAACCAGCGGCCGCGGCGCGGGTGGTGTCGCTCCTTCGCGCGGGCGTCGCCGACAGGACCGCCGCGGTGCTCCTGAACGCGCTGGGGATGGCCTCGACCGACGAGGCGCAGGCGGCGCTGCGCCAGGTGATGGAGGATCCCGGCTTCGGAGGACTGAACCGGACGCGCGCCGCGCTGGCGCTGGGCTCCAGCCCGGAGATCGGGTGGGACTCGCTCCAGGCGCTGCGCCGGCTCGCGGATCGAGCGGAGGCGCACTCCGACGGCCTGGCCGACACGGCCGTGCTCGCCTTGGGCATCGCGGCCGACACGCTCCGGCAGGCCCGCTCGCGCCAGTACGACGAGGTACGCGCCGACCTGGTACGGCGGGCCGAGGCCGCTCGCGACGGCGGGGAGGAAGCGACAGCCCTCCTCGCGCTCGGGAACACCGGCGACCCAGCCCTGGCCGGGGCGGCAGCGGAGCACCTCGGCGACGACTCCCCGCTGGCGCGCTCGGCGGCGGCCCACGCGCTGGCGAGGCTCGGCGGAGGCACCGATCCCGACGCGCTCGCGCGAAGGCTGTCCGTGGAGGGGCACGAGTCGGTCCGCTCCACCATCGCCGCCTCGCTGAACGCGCTGCCGCCCCCGAGCGCGGCGACGCTGGCTCTCGTGAACGAGGCCATCCGGCGCGAGAACGACCCGCAGGCGCGGTACGACATGGCGCGGCTCCTGGGCGAGAACCTGGCGACGTACCCGGAGGCGCGGGCGACGCTGGCGGCCCTCGCCAGGGCGGACCCGTCAAGTCGGGTCCGCACTTACGCAGCCCACGCCGCGTGGGGGCGTGGGCGCTGAGCGGGCTCCGGCGGCCCACCGTCCTGCACCTCCTGCTGTCATGCACCGAGGGCGCCCGAGGCGTGGCGAATCGCCAGCCGCCGCCGGCAGGTCAGGTTGCCGCGGGCCGGGGCCATCCCCTTTTTGCCAGTGGCCGGCCGCGGGGAGCGGTGCCTACACTGCACCGGTTCTTGGCCATGACTCGCGGTCAAAGGAGAGACGCCATGAAGAGCCGATGCTCCCGGGCGCTGCCATTGCTCGCACTGCTGGGCGCCACCCTGGTCCCCGCCCCGACCCCTGCGGCGGAGAAGAAGCTCAAGTTCGTGGTCATCACCCACGCCACCGCCGTCCCCTTCTTCGTGCCGGTTCGCAAGGGCGCCGAGGACGCCGGCAAGATCGTCGGCGCCGACGTGGTCTACACCGGCCCGGCCGGCTTCGACATCCAGAAGCAGGTGGAGTTCATGAAGTCGGCCATCGCCCAGAAGGTGGACGGCATCGCCTGCACCCTGCCCGACCCCGCCGCCTTCAACGACGTGGTGGCCGAGGCCATGGGGAAGGGCATCCCGGTCATCGCCATCAACGCGGATGCGCCCAAGTCCGGGCGCCTAGCCTACATTGGGCAGGGCAACTACGAGGCCGGCCGCTCCATGGGCGACCAGATCGTGAAGCTCCTGCCCGGCGGCGGCGACGTCCTGCTCGGCATCCACACCGCCGGGGCCGAGAACCTCGAGGCTCGCATCAAGGGCGTCAAGGACGTGCTCGACGCCAAGGGCGGCTTCAAGTACCGGGTGGTGGCCACCGGGACGGATCTGGTGAAGGCCGAGGCGCTCCTCGCCGCCGCGCTCCAGGCCAACCCGGCCGTGAAGGGGATGTTCGGGGTGGAGGACATCACCGGCATCGCCATCGGCCACATCATCGAGCGCGAGAAGCTGAAGGGGAAGGTGTTCGGCGGCGGGTTCGACCTGGTGGGGGAGATCCTGAACGCCATCGAGAAGGGCTACATGCAGTTCACCATCGACCAGCAGCCCTACCTCCAGGGCTTCCAGGGCGTGATGGAGCTCTACCTCGCCAAGAAGTACAGTATCACTCCCTGTGACATCAACACCGGCATCGCGCCGGTCACCGGGGAGTCGGTCAAGGCCGTGAAGTCGCTGGCCGCCAAGGGGTACCGGTAGCCCGCGGCCGGCGCGGCCGTCCGGCCGCCGGCGGGGTCCGTCGGGACCGCCCGCCGGCCGCCGCGGCGGCGCGCCGCGGGTCGCCGCATGGCCGGCCCCCTGTTCCTCGCCGTCGAGGGCGTTTCCAAGGCCTTCGGGCCGACGCGGGCCCTCGACCAGGTCTCGCTGGCCGTCGAGAAGGGGACCGTCTTCGGACTGGCCGGCGAGAACGGCGCCGGCAAGTCCACGCTCATCAAGGTCCTGTGCGGGGTCCACGCCCCGGATGCGGGGCGCGTCGAGATCGACGGGCGGCCGCACCGCCCCCGCGACCCCGCCGAGGCGGAGCGGGCCGGCATCGCCGTCTTCCACCAGGAGATCCCGGTCTGCCCGCACCTGTCGATCGCGGCCAACGTCTTCCTCGGCCCGGCCATGCCCCGGCGGGGCCTGTCGCCCGACTGGAAGCGCATGAACGCGCGCTGCGCCGAGCTCTACCGCACCCTGCTGGGCGAGGACATCGACCCGGAGCGGCTGGTGAAGGACTGCACCGCCGCCGAGAAGCAGCTGGCGCTGCTGGTGCGGGTGCTCTCGCGCGAGGCGCGTCTGGTGATCCTGGACGAGCCCACCACCGCCTTGACGCCGCCCGAGGTGGCGCGCCTCTTCGCCATCATCCGGCGCCTCGAGGAGCAGGGCATCACCTTCCTCTTCGTGAGCCACATGCTGGAGGAGCTGGTGCAGCTCTCCGACGTCATCGGGGTGCTACGGGACGGGAAGAACGTCGGCGTGCTGCGCCGGGAGGAGTTCGACCTTTCGGCGCTGTCGCGGATGATCGCCGGGCGTAGCCTCACCCAGGCGGCCCGCCGGGCCGCGGCCCGCGAGGGCGCGCCCAAGATCGAGGTGAAGGACCTCTCCCTGCCCGGCGAGTTCTCCGGCGTCTCCTTCAGCCTCCAGCGCGGCGAGATCCTGGGCCTCGCCGGGCTCCAGGGATCGGGGCGATCGGCGGTGGTCCGGGCCCTCTTCGGCGCCCCGCCGGCGGCATCCGGGGAGATCCGGATCGACGGTCGGCCCGTCCCCATCCGCCGTCCGGCCGACGCCATGGCGGCAGGGATCGGCTTCGTGCCCGAGGACCGCAAGGTCCTCGGCATCTTCCACGAGACGGACGTGAAGGCGAACGTCTGCATGGCCGGGCTGGACCGGCTCTCGCGGCACGGCTTCACCGACCCGCGGCGCTTCCGCGAGGTGGCGGGACGGCTGGGCGACGACCTCTCCATCAAGATGCGGAGCGTGGACGCGCCCATCCGCAGCCTGTCCGGGGGCAACCAGCAGAAGGTCCTCATCTCGCGCTGGCTGGCGCTGAAGCCGAGCCTCCTGCTCATGAGCGAGCCGACGCGCGGCGTGGACGTGGGTTCGAAGGAGGAGATCGTGAACCTCGTCCTGGGCCTTTCGGCCGAGGGGTACACCTTCGTCATCTCCTCCTCGGAGCTGGACGAGCTGGTCCGCATCGCCGACCGGATCCTGGTGATGAACCGCGGCCGGGTGGCGAGGCAGATGGAGGCCGGCGAGGCCACCAAGGACCAGGTGATCCTGGCGGCGACCACCTAGGGGAGAGGGAGCGCGACATGGAAGGCGGCGGCGTCAAGGCCAGGCTCGGGACCATCCAGCGGATCTTCGGGCTCCGGGACGTCGGGGTCCTGGTGGCGGCCGTGCTCATCGCCGCCTTCTTCTCGGTCCTGAACCCGGTGTTCCTCACCCCCTACAACCTCTTCAACATCCTCCGCCAGACCGCCGAGCTGGGCATCATCGCCATGGCCATGACCATGCTCATCGTAGCGGGGGAGTTCGACCTCTCGGTGGGCGGCATCTACGCGGTGGCAGGCGTGGTGGCGGGCCTCCTGGCCACCCGGCTGGGCCTCGACATCTGGCTGGCCGCGGCCGGGGGTATGGCCGCCGCCGTGCTGCTCGGGTGGCTGAACGGCCTGCTCATCGCCACCACCCGCATCAACTCCTTCATCGCCACGCTCTCCACCATGATGGTCTTCCGGGGCATCGCCATGGTGCTCTCCCAGGGCCAGCCCATCTCCTTCGAGCTCTCCTTCTTCATGGACCTCTTCGGCCGGGCCGAGCTCGGGGGTCTCCTGCCGGTGCCGGTGCTGTGGTTCGCTGCCTGGGGAGTCTTCTGCTACCTGCTCTTGCACCGCACCACCTTCGGCGTGAAGGTCTTCGCCACCGGCGACAACCGCGAGGCGGCCGACCTGGCGGGCATCAAGACCATGCGCGTGAAGCAAGCCGCCTTCCTGCTCACCGCCCTGGCCTCGGGCCTGGCGGCACTCATCTCCCTGTCGTTCCTGAAGACCGTCACCCCCACCCAGGGCACCGGGCTGGAGCTGGAGGCCATCGCCGCCGCGGTCATCGGCGGCACCGCCATGTCCGGCGGGGTGGGGAGCATCGTCGGCACCTTCCTCGGGACCTTCATCATGGCCGAGGTGCGCACCGGCCTGGTGATCATGGGCACCGACGCCTACGTCCAGGAGGCCTTCGTCGGCCTGGTGATCGCGCTCGCCGTCATCGTCAACGTCAAGCTGAGCGCGCGGAGAAGGTAGGGCGGGGGCTTGTCCCCCGCCGACTCGAGCCGCCCGGAACGGGCGGCGAGGCTCTTGGGACACCTCGGGCTCGTCGGGTTCTCCATGCGAGTTGGACGCGGAGTGCGCACCGATTGCAGAAGCAGCCTCGCCACCCTTCGGGTGGCTCGGCAGTAAGTAGGGCGGGGGCTCGTCCCCCGCCGATTTCACCGTGGGAGCATGGACGGGCGGGGGCTTTTCTCCCGCCGAGCCGCCGTCAATCTACCCGGAGATTCATCCTCCTCAGCAGCGCCGGGTAGCGCGGATCGCTCCGGATCGCGCGCAGGAGCGGGTCGAGCTTGAGCCGGCCGATGCTCACGTCGCGCTCGCGCCAGGCGCGATCCAGCCACTCGAAGGCGCGGTCGGCGTCCCCTCGCCGGGCGTATACCTGGGCGATCTGGTACTGGGCGCCGTGACCCCACCTCGAGATCAGCTTCTCGAGCGCCCGGTCGGATTCGGCGAGGTGACCGAGATCGTGCTCTGCCAGGGCGACGCCCTGGAGGCGGACAAACGAGGCGGTCGAGGAGGCATCGCTGGGTTCGGCCAGTCGCCGGGCCGCCGAGAGAGCCGCCTCGGGCCGGCCCTGCAGCACGTGGAGCTCAATCTGACTTTGCCAGTCGATAAGGCTGTCCGGATCGATCTCGAGCAATCGGTCCAGGGCGGCCTGGGCCAGATGGAGCTGTCCGCTGCCCATGTGGAGGCGTGCCAGCCTGCGCCACGCTGGGACCGAGAGGGGATCGAGGTCCGCCGCCCGCTTCGCCAGGGCGATACCCTCCGTCGGCCTTCCGAAGACGCCCAGGAGGAACCCGGAGCTTGCGAGCGCGCGTGGGTCGTTGGGCCGGAGAGCCAGGGCACGCTCGAAATCCGTCCGTCCACCCTCCCAATCGGCGAAGGCCAGTCGCAGCCCGCCGCGCACCAGGTAACCTTCAGCGAGGCCGGGAGCCATCGCGACTGCCTTCTCGGCCGCAGCCATCGCTTGCCGCCGGAGCTCTTCGTCGGCAGCCAACGCTTGCCGCCGAAGGTCGTCGTCCTCGGTGGCCGTGGTGCTGGGGCTGAATAGGTAGAGGTTGAGGATGGCCGTCGCCAGGGCAGCCTGGGCCGGCGCGTTGGCGGGGTCGAGCTTGAGCGCCTTCTCGAGCGCAGCCTTGGACCGCCGGGCCCCCTCCAGCGTCTGTTGTCGTCCGTGCTGGAGGCCCAGCAGGTAGTAGTTGTACGACTCCGGGTTGGTCGTCCGCCCTTCGCTGCCCGGGCCCTTGCCGGCTGCCAGCTTCATCTTGAGGGCCCCGACCACGGACCGGGCGATGTCGTCCTGCACCTCGAAGATGCCGGTGATCTGGCGGCTGTAGCTCTCCGACCACGTGTGGTAGCCGTCGGCTGCGTTGACGAGCTGGGCGGTGACTCGCACCCGGTCGCCTTCCTTTCGCACGCTGCCCTCCAGGACGGCGCGCACGTTGAGCTGACGGCCGATCTCCTTTACCTGGACGCTCTTCCCCTTGAACGAGAACGAGGAAGTCCGGCCGACGACGCGCAGGCCCTCGACGTGAGCGAGGGCGTTCAGGATCTCCTCGGCGACGCCGTCGGCGAAGTACTCCTGGTCCTTGCCGGGCGAGAGGTCGGCGAAGGGCAGCACAGCTACCGAGGGCAGGGCGGTGCTCGCCCCTGCAGTCTGCGCGGGTGGGAAGATGCGCGGGATGATGAAGTAGATGGCAGCGGTCACGATGAGCGCGACCCCGGCGAGCGCCAGGGCGAGGCGGAGGGCCTTCCTGCGGGTCGCGGCGCCGCGGCTCGACTCGAGCTCCCGCTGGACGGCGAGCAGCTCCTCCACCACCGCCTGCCCGCTCGCCGGCCGCCTGGCCGGGTCACTCGACAGGCACCGCTCCACCAGCGGCGCCAGCGCCCGCGGCGTCCCCTCGGGCAACGCCGGCGGAGTTTCCGGGTCGAGCGCCGTGCTCCGCCCATCCCTCACCTGGAACGGGGGCTTCCCAGCCAGCATCTCGAAGAGCGTCGCTCCGAGCGTGAACACGTCCGCTCGCGCGTCCACCGCCTCCCCGCGCAGCTGTTCCGGCGCCATGTACGCCGGCGTGCCGGCCCCGTGCAGCCCCCTCGTCCCCAGGAGGTGCGCCAGCCCGAAGTCGAGCAGCTTCACCCGCCCGTCCTCGGTGAGGAGCACGTTGCCCGGCTTCAGGTCCCGGTGCAGCACCCCGTGCCCGTGCGCATGGGCGAGCCCCCGTGCGACCTCGAGGCCGACGGCGACCGCCTCGCGCGCCGGAAGAGGCCCGCCGCGCAGCCGCTGCTCCAGCGTCTCCCCGTGGAGCATCTCCTCGACGAGGTAGGGGCCCGATGGGCAATGGCCGACGTCGTAGAGGGTCACGATGGCCGGATGGTCGAGCCGGGCCACCGCCTCGGCCTCCCTGAGGATCGAGTCCGCAGCCAGCTCGTGGACGGTCCTGGCCGGGCGGAGCGTCTTGAAGGCCACCGAGCGCCCCAACTGCCGGTCCAGCGCCTCGTAGACCACCCCGAAGCCGCCCCGCCCGACCTCCCTCAGGATCTCGAAGCGGCCGACGTTGTCGCCCGGCTTTAGGCGCTGCTCCCAGGCGCGGTGGAGGTCCTCACCGGGAGCCCGCGCCAACTCCTGCAGCAAGAGAGAGAGGCGCCCCGGCCCGGGATCGGCCGCTGCGCTCGACTCTCCACTCCCGGAGAGGCCGTTCGGCATCCTGGCTCCCCTCTGCGCCCTGAAGCTGACTCCGAGCGTGACACGCTGCCAGGGCCCCGGGCAAGGCGGCTGCTCCTGCGGGCTCAGCCCACACCCTTCCGGGTGTCCTTCTGATGACCCGGCGCCGCGCGGCGCTATCAGTACGGCCGCTGGCCGGAGACGTTGCCCGGGGGCACGTGGTCGCACACCAGGTGGGCGCGGACCAGATCTGTCTACTCGCTAGACAGATGTGGGGAGGGCGTGGCTATCATTGATTCGCGAGAGCCAGGGACCTCCTCCGCAGGCTGAGGGCTCTCGGCTGCGAGGAGGTGCGGCAGAAGGGCTCCCACGTCATCGTCCGCTGCGGGAGGTGAACCGCCGTCGTGTCGGTTCACAGGGGCGAGGACATCGCGCCCGGTGCCTCCGGGCCATCGAGCGACAGTTGGAGCCATGCCTGGGCAAGGGATGGCTCCGGGGTGCGTGAACCAGGCGGAAGATCGGATGCGGCGGGTCGAGTCATGCGAGCAAGCTACACGGTGCGGTACGAGCGGGGCGAAACGGGCTGGTGGGTGGCACAGGTCAAGGAAGCTCCTGCGGCCATCACCCAGGGGCGGACCATCGCAGAGGCGCGGCGCCGGATCCGCGAGGCGCTCGCCCTGGCGCTGGACGACGACGCGGCGGCGGAGCGGGCCCGGCTGATCGACGACGTGAGGCTTCCGGCCGAGGCGCGGAGGGCGCTTCGGCAGGCTCGGGAGGCGCGGGCACGTCTGGCGGCCGAGAGCAAGAAGGCCCAGGAGTCCACCGCCAGGGCGGTCCGAAAGCTCCTCGAGGACATGCGTCTGAGCGTGCGCGACGCCGGCGATCTCATCGGGATCTCGCCGCAGCGCGTCCATCAGCTGGCACACGAGCAGCGCTAGTGGCGGGTGGACGACGGCCTCCCCAGAACCGGGGTCAGTCCATCGGGAGGTTCATCTTCTTCAGCAGGGCCGGGTAGCGCGGGTCGCCCCGGATCTTGCGCAGCAGCGGGTCGAACTTGATGAAGGTGGTGGCCGGGTCGTGCTCGCGCCAGCCGCGCTCCAGCCACTCGAAGGCGCGGTCGCGATCCCCTCGCCAAGCGTATATCTGGCCGATGTGGTACTGGAGGCCGTGACCCCACCTCGAGATCAGCTTCTCGAGAGCCCGGTCGGATTCGGCGGCGTGACCCAGATCGTGCTCCGCCAGGGCGACGCCCTGGTGGTGGATCATCGAAGCGACCGAGTCGGCATCACTGGGGTCGGCCAGGCGCTGGGCCGCCGAGAGGGCCGTCTCGGGCTGGCCCTGCAGCAAGTAGAGCTCAAACTGACTTTGCCAGACGAAAAGGCTATCCGGAGCAATCACGAGCACCCTGTCCACGGCAATCTGGGCGAGGGGTAGCTGTCCGCTCCCTATGTAGAGGCGTGCCAGCCAGCCCCACGCTCCGACCGAGAGGGGATCGAGCTCCACCGCGCGCTTCGCCAAGGCAATGCCTTCCGCCACCCTTCCGAAGGCCCCCAGGAGCAACCCGGAGTCCGCGAGCGCGCCGGGGTCGTTGGGCCGGAGGGACAGGGCGCGGCCGAGGTCCGCCCTCCCACCCGCCCAATCGAAGAGGGTCAATCGCAGGAAGGCGCGCACTTTGTACCCCTCAGCCAGGCCGGGAGCCATCGCGACCGCCTTCTCGGCCGCGGCCATCGCCTGCCGCCGGATCTCGTCATCCTCGGTGAGCGTGGTGCTAGTGCCGACCGTATAGAAGCTGAAGATGGTCCTCGCCAGGGCAGCCTGGGCCGGCGCGTTGCCGGGGTCCAGCTCGAGCGCCTTCTCGAACGCGGCTCGGGCCCGCCGAGCCCCCTCCAGCGTGCTTTGTCGGCGGTGGTTGAGGCCCAACAGGTAGTAATTGTACGACTCCGGGTTGATCGTCCGCCCTTCGCTGCCCGTGCTCTTGCCGGGCACGAGCTTCACCTTGAGGGCCTCGACCACCGCCCTGGCGACGTCGTCCTGAACCTCGAAGATGCCGGTGATCTGGCGGCTGTAGCTCTCCGACCACGTGTGGTAGCCGTCGGCGGCGTTGACGAGCTGGGCGGTGATGCGAACCCGGTCGCCTTCCCTGCGCACGCTGCCCTCCAGGACGGCGCGGACGTTGAGCTGGCGGCCGATCTCCTGGATCTGTGCGCTCTTCCCCTTGAACGAGAACGACGAGGTGCGGCCGGTGACGCGCAGGCCCTCGACGTGCGAGAGCGCGTTCAGGATCTCCTCGGCGACGCCGTCGGCGAAGTACTCCTGATCCTTCCCGGGCGAGAGGTCGGCGAAGGGCAGCACCGCCACCGAGGGCAGAGGGACGGGAGCGCTGGCGGATCCGGTGCCAATCGATTGTCGGATACGGGGGACGATGATGCCGATGGCAGTGCCCCCGACCACGGCGAGCCCAAGAGCGACGCCGAGGGTCTTCCTGCGAGTCCATGGACCGCCGGGCGTCTCGAGGGCACGCTGGATGGCGAGCAGCTCCTCCACCACCGCCTGCCCGCTCGCCAGTCGCCTCGACGGATCGCTCGAGAGGCAGCGCTCCACCAGCGCCGCGAGCGCCTTCGGCGTGCCCTCCGGCAACGCCGGAGGAGGCTCCGGGTCGAGCGCCGTGCTCCGTCCATCCCTCACCTGGAACGGGGGCTTCCCAGCTAGCATCTCGAAGAGCGTCGCTCCAAGCGTGAACACGTCCGCCCGCGCGTCCACCGCCTCCCCGCGCAGCTGTTCCGGCGCCATGTACGCCGGCGTGCCGGCTCCTGGGAGGCCCCTCGTCCCGAGCAGGTGCGCCAGACCGAAGTCGAGCAGCTTCACCCGCCCGTCCTCGGTGAGGAGCACGTTGCCCGGCTTCAGGTCCCGGTGCAGCACCCCGTGCCCGTGCGCATGGGCGAGCCCTCGTGCGATCTCGAGGCCGATGGCAACCCCCTCGCGCGCCGGAAGAGGCCCGCCGCGAAGGCGCTCTTCCAGCGTCTCCCCGTGGAGCATCTCCTCGACGAGGTAGGGGCCCGATGGGCAGTGGCCGACGTCGTACAGGGTCACGATGGCCGGGTGGTCGAGCCGCGCCACTGCCTCGGCCTCCCTGAGGATCGAGTCCGCCGCCAGCTCGTTGACGCTTCGGGTGGGGCGAAGCGTCTTGAAGGCCACCGAGCGCCCCAGCTGTCGGTCCAGCGCCTCGTAGACCACCCCGAAGCCGCCCCGCCCGACCTCCCTCAGGATCTCGAAGCGGCCGACCGAATCGCCCGGCTTTAGGCGCTGCTCCCAGGCGCGGTGGAGGTCCTCTCCGGGGGCCCGCGCCAGCTCCTGCAGCAAGAGCGAGATGCGCCCCGGCCCGGGACCGGCTGCGCTCGACTCTCCACTCCCGGAGAGGCCGTTCGGCATCCTGGCTCCCCCTATGCCCTGAAGCTGAGTCCGAGCGTGACACGCTGCCAGGGCCCCGGCAAGCCGGTATTGCTCCTGCGGAGGACACGCCCGCCGGGGGTCCTGCTCAGCGCCCGCGCCCGACGGTCAGTACGGCCGCTGGCCCGAGACATTGCCCGGCGGCACGTAGTTGCAGACCAGGTAGTCCCAGTCGCCGGTCCAGCCGGGAGGGGGCGTCGCCGACCTTCTCCGGGTCAGTCCACCGGGAGGTTCATCTTCCTCAGCAGCACCGGGTAGCGCGGATCGCCCCGGATCTTGCGCAGGATCGGGTCGAACTTGACGTAGCAGATGCCCGGGTCGCGCTCGCGCCGGGCGCGCTCCAGCCACTCGAAGGCGCGGTCGGCATCGCCTCGCCAGGCGTATACCTGGGCGATCTGGTACTGGGCGCCGTAACCCCACCTCGAGATCAGCTCCTCGAGAGCCCGGTCGGATTCGGCGATGTGACCGAGATCGTGCTCCGCCCGGGCGACGCCCTGGAGGCGGAAGACATCGCTCGGGTCGGCGATGCGCCGGGCGGCGGCGAGAGCCGCCTCTGGCTGGCCTTCCAGAAGGTGGATCTCCACCCGAAGCCCCCGCGTGAAGGGATTGCCCGGGATGATCTCCAGCGCCCGATCCACGGCGCTCCCGGCGAGGGAGAACTGGCCGTTCCCCATGTAGAGGTGGCCGAGCGTGCTCCACGCTCTCGAGAGGGGATCGAGCTCCACCGCCCGCTTCGCCAGGGCAATGCCATCCGCCACTTTCCCGAACATGCCCATGAGCAGGGCGGAGTTCGCGAGCACGGAAGGGTCGTTGGGGGCCA
Organism: Anaeromyxobacteraceae bacterium; assembly: GCA_035762305.1. Classification (GTDB taxonomy): domain Bacteria; phylum Myxococcota; class Myxococcia; order Myxococcales; family Anaeromyxobacteraceae; genus DASTPH01. Next base: position 6,902 of record DASTPH010000110.1, on the reverse strand, counting down.
GCGACAGGGCGCGCTCGAGGTCTGCCCGTCCACCGGCCCAATCGAAGACGGTCAGTCTCAGGAAGCCCCGCACCCGCCAAGCTTCCGCGAGGCCGGGAGCCATCGCGACCGCCTTCTCGGCCGCAGCCATCGCCTGACGCCGGATGTCGTCGTCCTCGGCGGCCGTGGTGGTAGTGCCAGCGTTGTACATGTAGAGGCCGAAGACGGCCATCGCCAGGGCAGCCTGGGCTTGCGCGTTGCCGGGATCCAAGGAGAGCGCCTTCTCGAACGCCGCCCTGGACCGCTGGGCCCCCTCGAACGTTCCCTGCTGTTGGTGGTGGAGGCCCAGCAAATAGTAGTTGTACGACTCCGGGTTGATGGTTCGCCCTGCGCCGCCGCCTGGGCCCTTGCCGGACACGAGCTTCACCTTGAGGGCCTCGACGACCGCCTGGGCGACGCTGTCCTGCACCTCGAAGATGCCGGAGATCTGACGGCTGTAGCTCTCCGACCATAGGTGGTAGCCGTCAGCCGCGTTGACTAGCTGGGCGGTGACGCGCACCCGGTCGCCTTCCTTGCGCACGCTGCCCTCCAGGACGGCGCGGACGTTGAGCTGGCGGCCGATCTCCTGGATCTGGACGCTCTTCCCCTTGAACGAGAACGACGAGGTGCGGCCAACGACGCGCAGGCCGTCGACGTGGGAGAGAGCATTCAGGATCTCCTCGGCGACGCCGTCGGCGAAGTACTCCTGGTCCTTCCCGGGCGAGAGGTCGGCGAAGGGCAGCACGGCCACCGAGGGTAAAGGGGCAAGTTGTCGGATACGGGGAATGATGATGATGGCAATGCCCGCGACCACGGCGAGCACCAGGGCGAGGCGGAGGGCCTTCCTGCGGCTCGCGGCGCTGCCGGCCGCCTCGAGGCTCCGCTGGACGGCGAGGAGCTCCTCCACCACGGCCTGCCCGCTCGCCGGCCGCTTCGACGGATCACTCGAGAGGCAGCGCTCCACCAGCGCCCCGAGCGCCCGCGGCGTCCCCTCCGGTAGCGCTGGAGCAGGCTCCGGGTCGAGCGCGGTGCTCCGCCCATCCCTCACCTGGAACGGGGGCCTGCCCGCCACCATCTCGAACAGCGTCGCCCCGAGCGTGAACACGTCCGCCCGCGCGTCCACCGCCTCCCCGCGCAGCTGTTCCGGCGCCATGTACGCCGGCGTGCCGGCGCCGTGTAGCCCCCTCGTTCCCAAGAGGTGCGCCAGCCCGAAGTCGAGCAGCTTCACCCGCCCGTCCTCGGTGAGGAGCACGTTGCCAGGCTTCAGGTCCCGGTGCAGCACCCCGTGCCCATGGGCATGGGCGAGCCCTCGTGCGACCTCCAGCCCGATGGTCACCGCGTCCCGAGCCTGGAGCGGTCCGCCGCGAAGGCGATCTTCCAGGGTCTCTCCGTGCAGCATCTCCTCGACGAGGTAGGGGCCCGACGGGCAATGCCCGACGTCGTAGAGGGTCACGATGGCCGGGTGGTCGAGCCGCGCCACCGCCTCGGCCTCGCTGAGGATCGAGTCCGCAGCCAGCTCGTCGACGGTCCGGGCCGGGCGGAGCGTCTTGAAGGCCACCGAGCGCCCCAGCTGCCGGTCCAGCGCCTCGTAGACCACCCCGAAGCCGCCCCGCCCTACCTCCCTCAGGATCTCGAAGCGCCCGACCGAATCGCCCGGCTTTAGGCGCTGCTCCCAGGCGCGGTGGAGGTCCTCACCGGGAGCCCGCGCCAACTCCTGCAGCAAGATAGAGAGGCGCCCCGGCCCGGGATCGGCCGCGGCGCTCGACTCTCCACCCCCGGAGAGGCCGTTCGGCATCCTGGCTCCCCTCTGCGCCCTGAAGCTGACTCCGAGCGTGACACTCTGCCAGAGCCCCGGCAAGGCGGCGCTGTTGCGACGCTCCTGCGGGAAGGGGCTACACCCTTCCGGGTGTCACGGTGAGGGAGGTCAGTACGGCCGCTGGCCCGAGACGTTGCCCGGCGGCGCGTAATTGCAGACCAGGTAGTCCCAGTCAGCGGTCCACCCCGGAGGCGGCGTCCCGCCGGTGCAGGTGTGGAGCACGCAGCCCAGCGACGTGGTGGCTCGCCAGACGATCTGCGTGTAGTGGCCGCACACGGCGCCTGCGGAGCAGGTGTTGCCGGCGTAGTCGTAGTCCGCCGCCTCGGCGGCCCACAGGTTCACGAAGGCGGTGATCGAGTAGGCGCCCGGCGGACGGCCGGCGGCCAGGTTCTGCCCCATCCCCAGCGACCCCAGCGACGGGTCGTGTCCCCACTGGCACAGGCTCGCCCAGCTCCAGGCGGCCGACGCGGCCGCCGAGGACCAGGTGAGCGGCAAGAGCGCCGGCACCGGCGCCGGCGAGGCCCCGGCGCGGACGGCATTGTGGCTGTCGAGGTACTCGGCGATCACCGCCGGCGGCTGGACCGGAGGGGATCCGCCACTGGCCGGCTCGCCGTCGCAGGCGGCCGCGGCGGCGAGGAGCGGCAGCGCCAGGGCGAGCTGTCGTCGCGGCGCGCTCAAGGGGGCCACGGGAACCGCCGGGCTACAGGAACCGCCCGCGCCGGACCTCCTCGCCCACGAAGGGGTTGGAGAGCCGCTCCTGGCCGATGAAGCTCGCCGGGCCGTGGCCAGGGTAGAAGCGGACGTCGTCGCCGAGGGGGAAGAGCTTGTCGCGGATGGAGCGCTCCAGGGCGGCGAAGTCGCCGCCGGGCAGGTCGGTCCGCCCCACCGAGCCGGCGAAGAGGGTGTCGCCGGTGACGAGCACCTTGGAGCGCGGGAACCACAGCGAGCAGGAGCCGCGGGTGTGGCCGGGCGTGTGCAGCACCACGCCGTCGCACTGGCCGACCCGGAAGATCTCGCCGTCCTCGTGGAAGCGGTCCACCTTCGGCGGGCTCACCTCGTCGAAGCCGAAGGTGGCCGCCTGCTGGGGCAGCTGCTCCAGCCACACGGTGTCGGCGGCGTGGATCTGGAACGGCGCGCCGGTGGCCTCCTGGACCTGGACCGCGCCGGCCACGTGGTCGATGTGGCCGTGCGTGCAGACGATCCGGGTGATGCGCAGCCCCCCCGGCTCCACCATTCCCAGTACGCGCGTCGGGTCGCCGCCCGGATCGACCAGCACGGCCTCGGAGGAGTTGCTGCATCCGAGCAGGTAGCAGTTCGCCGCGAACGGCCCCACCACCGTGGTGCGGACGATCAGCATGCCTGCCTCCGGGAAGGCTAAGGCCGGACGCCGTCGAGGGCCCCGACCCTTCCGGAATCCCCGCTGCCGCCTGCCGGGGATGGTAGGGCGGGGGCTCGTCCCCCGCCGGTATCAGTACGAGAACGACGAGCCGCAGCCGCAGGTGTTCCGGGCGTTGGGGTTCTGGAACTTGAAGCCGGCGCCCTGCAGGCCCTGCACGTAGTCGATGGTCACGCCCTGCAGGTACATCGAGCTCATCGGATCCACGTACAGCTTGACGCCGTCCTGCTCCATGACGAGGTCGCCCTCGCGGGGCTGGTTCTCGAAGTCCATCGAGTACTGGAAGCCGCTGCAGCCGCCTCCCACCACGCCGACCCGGATCCCGTGTCCGGCGAGGTTCTCCTGGGCCATGGCCTCCTTGACCATCTCCACCGCCTTGGCGGTGAGGGAGACCACGTTTGGGGCCGGCTCGGCCGGGGTGGCGCTGCGGGCCTCGAGGGTGGCGCTTTCCATGCGTTCTCCTGAATCCCCTGTGCGGGGGCCCAGACAAGATAACAGCCGCGCCGGCGCGCTTCAACGCCGCGACGCCCCGGTCAGGTCCGTCCGGCGAGCCGCCTCCCGCCGTCGACCGGCAGCACCACCCCGGTCACGAACCTGGCCTCGGCGAGGAAACGCACCGCCTCGGCCACGTCCTCCGGCGTGCCGGTCCGGCGGAGCGGGATGCGGGAGACCAGGCGCCGGCGCAGCGAGGCCGGCGTCCCCTCGGGGAAGAGCACGGTCCCCGGGGCCACCGCGTTCACGCGGACCCTGGGGGCGAGCTCCAGCGCCAGGGCCTCGGTGACGGCCCGGAGCGCCGCCTTGCTGGCCCCGTAGGCCGAGTAGCCCGCCCACGGGACCAGGGCCCCACCCACGTCGACCACGTTGACGACGCTGCCGCCCGACCGGTGCAGGAGCGGCAGGAGCGCCCGCGCCAGCAGGAGCGGCGCCCGGGCGTTCAGCGCCATCTGGGCGTCGAAGAAGGCGGCGTCGGTCCGCGGCAGCGGGCGGCGCTCGAAGGTGGCGGCGCTGCAGACCAGGAGGTCGAGGCGCCGGAAGCGCCGGCGGAAGGCCCGGGCCAAGAGGTCGGGCCCGCCGGGAGCCGAGAGGTCGGCTCGGATGGCGACCAGCCGGGGCGGCGGGCGGTGGGCGTGGTAGTGGGCCGCCACGGTCCACCCGCCGCGGGCCAGGTGGAGGGCGATGGCCCGCCCGACGCGGGTCCCGGCTCCGGTGACCAGGGCGACGCGCCGGGCGCGGGTCGGACCGGTGATCGCGGTCGGCATGGCGAGCCGGAGCCTACCCGATGCGCCCGGGCATGGGGATGGCGGGGCTGCCCGCCGGCGGCCTCATTGGCCGCGGCCACACGCGTGGACCCGGCGGCTACGCCGCCGGCGGGGGTCGAGCCCCGCCCTACGGACCATGGCAACCGACCACCGCCATCACCTCCGGCGCTTCGGGTCCCACACCGTCTCGGCGGCGCCCTCGCGCTTCGCCTGGAGCCGCGCGGCCACGAAGAGGAAGTCGGAGAGCCGGTTCAGGTAGACCAGCACCGCCGGGGAGACCGCCGTCTGGCGCTTGAGCGCCACGGCGCGCCGCTCGGCGCGGCGGCAGATGGTGCGGGCCAGGTGCAGGGCCGCCGCGGCGCGGCTCGAGCCGGGGAGAAGGAACTCGGTCAGAGCCGGGAGCTCCTTCTCCCAGGCGTCGATGGTGCGCTCCAGCTCCTCCGCCCAAGCGGCCTCCACCGGCGGCAGCGAGGAGCGCACCTTGGAGTCGGATGGGGTGGCCAGGTCGGCGCCCACGCACAGCAGCTCGTCCTGCACCCGGACCAGCTGCCGGTCCACCTCCGGGTCGGTTCCCAGGGCCCGGGCCAGCCCCACCGCGGCCGACAGCTCGTCCACCTCGCCGTAGGCCTCCACCCGGGGGTCGTCCTTGTGGACCTTGCCGCCCCCGTACAGGCTCGTCTGGCCCGCGTCGCCGGCCTTCGTGTAGATCTTCATCCGCCGGGCACTAGCACCCGCTGCCATGGACCGCAACGCCATCTTCTCCGACCAGGCCCTCGAAGCGGTGGGGCGACAGGCGGCGGCCCTGGCCTGGGCCGGCGGAATGACCGTTCTCAGGCCCGACGGGTCGGTGGTGCCCATCCCGCTCGTGGCCGAGCCGGAGGCGATCTCCCGGGAGGCGCTGGCCGCCGCGGCCGCCGAGTCGCACGCCATCCTCTCCGGCGCGGTGAAGCTGGCCCGCGCCCTGCTGGCGGCGGGTGACGAGAGCGACCGCGAGGCCCTGCTCGGCCCCTTCTCCGGCCTCGAGGCCCAGGCCATGGCGAAGCTCTTCACCGAGGCCCCCTGTCCGGCGGTGGTGGCGCGGGTGGACTTCCTCGTGCCGCGGGAGGGCGGGGCGCCTCGGGCGCTGGAGCTCAACGCCACCATCCCCGCCATGCCGGCCTACGCCGACCTGGCGGCCCACTCCTGGCTGCGCGCCGCCGCCCGCGCCCGCGGCCTCCCCCCCCGGGTGGAGCGCGACCTCGTCGCCGCCTGCGGCAGCCACATGGAGGCGTTCCGGGAGACGCTGCTCGCCTTCTACCGCTGGCGCGGCGGCGGCCGGGAGCGACCCTCCATCGCGGTGGTGGCCAGGCCGGGCGACGCCCAGATCGGGGAGCTCCGCCGGCTGGCAGCGCATTTCCAGCAGATGGGGCATCGCGCCGTGAACCTCACACCGGCCGAGTGCCGGCCCGAGGAATGGGACCTCCTCTACCGGCACGTCTGGGCCCACCGCACGCCGGACGACGCCCCCTTCGCCCGCGCCCTCCGCGAGCCGGCGTGCTTCCCGCTCGCCAACCCGGTGAACGGGCTCCTGGAGGCCAAGGCGCTCTTCGCGCGCCTCTCCGAGTGCGCCGAGGACCAGGCGCTGGCGGCGCGGGCCGGACTCGACGAGGCGGAACGGGCGGCGGCGGCGCGGCTTCCCCTCACCCGGCGCCTCGCCCCCGGGCTCGTGCCTCGGCTCCTGGCCGAGCGGGAGGAGTGGGTGCTGAAGCGCAGCTGGGACTACGGGGGCAAGAGCGTCCACCTCGGCGCGGAGATGGAGCCGCTCGACTGGGAGGCGGCGGTGCGCTCGGCGGCGGCCGACCTCCGGGGCGGGGGCTTCGTGGCGCAGGAGCGGATCTTCGCGGCCAGGCGGCGGGCGACGCGGGTCGCGCCGGAGGGCGTCTCGCGCGGCGACCTCTACCGCGACCTCTCCACCTACTGCGGCCTGCTGCCGGCCTCGCCCCGCGGCAGCGTGGTGCGGGCGGCCGCCTCGCCGGTGGTGAACATCCTGGGCGGAGGCGGGCTGGCGCCGGTCGTCCCCGAGGACGTGCTCCAGCGCCTCGGCTGACAGCGCCTCGGTATGGCCTGATCGCGGTAACCGTTTTCCGCGAGCCTCGGCGACGTCCGCGGCGGCCCGGTCTCGCCGGAGGGCGCCTCCGCAACGAGCCGCGGCCGCCGCGATGCGCGCGATCCCAGGCCCGCGGCCGGCGGCGAGCAACCGTCGTGGAGCGCCAAGGCGCCGAGGAGGTCTTAAGGCTGCGCGACCGACGTTTGCGAGTCGCCGTACGTGCCTCGTCGCCGCGCGGCAGCCGCTCCGGGGCCGCGAGCGAGGACAAGCGCCCGGAGGCGAGACCGGGCCGCCGGGGATCTCGGAGAACGGCGGGCGCTGTGACGC
>DASTPH010000109.1:0-2280 GCA_035762305.1 Anaeromyxobacteraceae bacterium | reverse complement strand
CATGGGTCAGAAAGTCCATCCGGTCGGCTTCCGCCTCGGGATCATCCGGTCCTGGGACTCCAAGTGGTACGAGGAGAAGAACTACGCCAAGTGGCTCCACGAGGACATCCGCATCCGCGAGTTCGTCAAGGAGAAGCTGGGACAGGCCGGCATCTCCCGGATCGAGATCGAGCGCGCCGCCAGCAAGATCAAGGTGAACGTCCACACCGCCCGTCCCGGCATCGTCATCGGCAAGCGGGGCGCCGGCCTCGACGCCATCAAGAAGGAGCTGCAGGCAGTGACGCCCAACGAGGTCTACCTGAACGTGGTCGAGGTCCGGAAGGCCGAGACCGACGCCCAGCTCGTGTCCGAGAACATCGCCACCCAGCTGGAGCGCCGCATCGCCTTCCGGCGGGCCATGAAGAAGGCGGTGCAGACCTCGCTCAAGTTCGGCGCCAAGGGCATCCGGGTGGCCTGCGCCGGCCGCCTCGGAGGCGCCGAGATGGCCCGCTACGAGTGGTACCGCGAGGGGCGGGTGCCGCTGCACACGCTGCGCGCCGACATCGACTACGGCTTCGCCGAGGCCCGCACCACCTACGGGAAGATCGGCTGCAAGGTGTGGATCATGCGCGGCGAGGTGCTGCCGCAGTCGGGCGGCCTCCGCTCCGCCAAGGACCTGGGGCGGGTCTAGCCTGGCCCATCGACGGGAGGACTGCTCATGCTCCAGCCGGCGCGCACCAAGTTCCGCAAGATGCAGAAGGGCCGCATGCGGGGAAAGGCCTACCGCGGGTCCGACCTGCACCAGGGCGAGTTCGGCCTGGCCGCCACCGAGTGCGGCTGGCTCACCAGCCGCCAGATCGAGGCGGGCCGGGTGGCCATCACCCGCTTCGTGAAGCGGGGGGGGAAGCTCTGGATCCGGATCTTCCCCGACAAGCCCATCACCAAGAAGCCGGCCGAGACGCGCATGGGCACCGGCAAGGGCCCGGTCGAGTACTACGTGGCGGTGGTCAAGCCGGGCCGGGTGCTGTACGAGCTGGCTGGGGTGGACGAGCCCATGGCCCAGAAGGCCTTCCACCTCGCGGCCCACAAGCTGCCGGTCTCCACCCGCGTCGTCAAGCGCGGCATCGGGCTGTAGAGGAGCGTCGCCATGTCCACCGCCAACGAGCTGCGCCAGCTGCGAGCCGAGGAGCTCCAGGGCCGGGTCGCGGAGCTCAAGCAGCAGCTCTTCGGCCTCAAGTCCAAGCATTCGACCGGGGTCGTCGACTCGACGGCCGAGCTGGGCGCCACCCGGCGCCTGATCGCCCGTTGCCTCACCGTGAAGCGGGAGCTGGAGCTGGGGCTCAAGCGCCTGGCCAAGGAGACGGCCAAGCCCGCCGCCAAGGGCGAGAAGGCCGAGAAGGCCGCCAAGAAGGCCGAGAAGCCGGCCAAGAAGGCCACGCACAAGGAGTGAGGCACCATGGAGCGCGGGAACCGCAAGAGCCGCATCGGCGTGGTGGTCTCCAACACAATGGCGAAGACGGTGGTGGTGCGCGTGGAGCGCCGCGCCGCCGACCGCCAGTACGGGAAGATCGTGACCCGGGCCCGGAAGTTCAAGGCCCATGACGAGCAGCAGCAGTGCCGCATCGGGGACCGCGTCCGGATGGTCGAGACCCGCCCGCTCTCGAAGGACAAGCGCTGGCGGGTGGTGGAGATCCTGGAGAAGGCGGCGGAGGTGTAGGCCATGATCCAGCAGCAGACGATGCTCGACGTCGCCGACAACTCCGGTGCCAAGAAGGTCATGTGCATCAAGGTGCTGGGCGGCACCAAGCGCAAGTACGCCTCGGTGGGAGACGTCATCGTCGTCTCGGTCAAGGAGGCCATCCCCCAGTCCAAGGTCAAGAAGGGGGAGGTGGCCCGGGCGGTCGTCGTCCGTACCGCCCGCGAGGTGAAGCGCCCCGACGGCAGCTACATCCGCTTCGACGGCAACTCGGCGGTCCTCATCAACAAGGACCTGGAGCCCATCGGGACCCGCATCTTCGGCCCGGTGGCCCGCGAGCTGCGCGCCCGCAAGTTCATGAAGATCATCAGCCTGGCGCCCGAGGTGCTGTGATGGACGTGCACAAGAACGACACCGTCAAGGTCATCGCCGGCAGGGAGAAGGGGCGAACCGGTAAGGTGCTGGAGGTGCTGCACCAGCGCGGCCGGGTGCGGGTCGAGAAGCTGATGATGGTGAAGCGCCACCTCAAGAAGGGGCGCAGCCAGGGCCAGCCCCAGGGCGGCATCGTGGAGAAGGAGGGGACCATCCACCTCTCCAAGGTGATG
>DASTPH010000108.1:0-79750 GCA_035762305.1 Anaeromyxobacteraceae bacterium | reverse complement strand
GCCCATCCTCGTTCACCTTGCTCCGCAGCAATTCGCGGGGAAGGCCCCGTGCCTTGCAAGGAGAGGCAGCAAGGCACGGGCCCTCCCCGCGTGCCCGACCGAGAGGCGGGGCGCCGCCTCCCCCGGACCCCCACCCGCGTGCCGCGCCGCCGGGGAACCGGTGTATGACTCGTGCGGCGCGGCACTAGCCGGGCCTCGGGCCCTCATCCTCGACGGGAGCCGTCATGGGACTGAAAGAGGTCTTCCAGAAGAACCCCGACCGCCGCTACATCATGTTCGGCGGCAAGGGCGGGCTCGGCAAGACGACCTTCTCGGCGGCCACCGCCTACTGGCTGGCCAAGCAGGGCAAGAAGGTGCTGGTGTTCTCGGTCGACCCGCAGGCCTCCCTCACCGACATCTTCCAGAAGGACATCTTCGGCAAGGGCCCGGTGAAGATCATGGAGAACCTGTGGGCCCAGGAGATCGACGCCGACAGCCACATCAAGGCGTACCAGGGGGAGATCCGGAAGAAGATCCTCGACATGTACGGCCTGCCGGCGGTGCCGGAGGAGATCGAGCACTACATCCAGGCCGCCAGCGCCGAGCCGGCCATGGAGGAGAGCGCCATCTTCGACGCGGTGGTCGACGTCGTCGTGCAGGGGGACTACGACTACTACATCTACGACCTGGTGCCGCTGGGCCACGCCCTCTACTACCTGTCGATGGCCAAGGTCTACGACGAGTGGATCAACAAGGTGACGCATCTACGGGAAGAGATGCGCGAGTACGAGGAGATGGTGAGCCGGCTCAAGATGGAGAAGCAGACCGAGCAGGACCAGATCCTCCAGGAGCTCAACTACATCAAGCAGCGCATCAACGCCTCGTCGAAGATCATGACCGACAAGTCCAAGACCGGCTTCTTCTTCGTGGTGGTCCCGGAGGACATGATCATCCGCGACACCCAGAAGGCGGCGGTGCTCTTCGGCCAGTTCGACGTGCCCATCGTCGGCTACGTCGTCAACCGGGTCATCCCGCGCCAGCTCCTGGAGCAGAAGATCCCGGACTACCTCCGCAACCGCATCCAGATGCAGGACGGGTACCTTCGCCAGATCCGGACCACCTTCGGGGATCAGGTGGTGGCGCAGGTGCCCGAGCTGGAGCGCGACGTCACCGGCCTGCCGATGATCGAGAAGCTCGCCGGCATCATGTACGGGTAACGCGGCTCGCCCGCATTCGACCGAGAGGACGGCCATGCCAGGGATCGAGACATCGATGCGGCAGTACCTCAAGGACCACGCCGGCCTGAAGTACGTCTTCTTCGGGGGCAAGGGCGGCGTCGGCAAGACGGTCTTCGCCGCCTCCACCGCCCTGTGGCACGCCGGGCAGGGGCGGCGCACCATGCTGGCCTCCACCAACCCGGTGCACAGCCTGACCAGCCTCCTCGGGCAGGACGTGCTCGGCAAGCACACCCCGGTCGAGGGCGCCAAGAACCTGTGGGCCTACGAGATCGACACCAAGGACACCATCGAGCGGAGCAAGGGCGAGATCCGCGAGAAGATCCAGTGGTTCCTCAAGTTCGCCGACATCTCCACCAAGGCGGACGAGTTCGTGGAGTCGGCCACCATGAACCCGGCCTTCGAGGAGTCGGCCATGTTCGAGAACATGATCGACCTCATGTTCAAGAACGAGTACGACGTCTACGTCTTCGACACCGCGCCCACCGCCAACGCCCGGCGCCTCCTGGGCATGTCCAAGGTGTACGGGCTGTGGGTCGACAAGATGCTGAAGAGCCGCGAGGAGGCGAAGACGCTCAGGGAGATGCTCTCCTTCACCAAGAAGAAGGAGAAGGACCCGCTCATGGACTACCTGGTCTCCTTCCGCGAGCGGATGGAGCACGCCCGGGTGCTGCTCACCAACCCGGAGCTGACCTCCTTCTTCTTCGTGACGCTGCCCGAGGCCCTGCCCATTGCCGTCATCACCCGCTTCATCCAGTGGTTCCACGACTTCGGCATCCCGGTGGGCGGGGTGCTCGTCAACATGCTCATCGACCAGGCCTCGGTGGGGGCCGACGCCGCCGACTTCGTGAAGAACCGCATGAGCATGCAGCAGGAGCACATGAGGACCGTCTGGGAGAAGTTCGACGGCAGCGTGCGCTCCATCGTTCCGCTCTTCGAGACCGAGATCCGAGGCGTGCCCATGCTGACGCGCCTGGGCGAGGCCGTCTTCGCCTGAAGACTCGAGCCGCCCGGAACGGGCGGCGAGTGTCGTCAGGCGGCGGCCAGGCGCCTCGCCACCGCCGCCTCGGCAGCGCCCAGGTCCGGCCAGAGGCGCCCGTCCACGATCACCGCCGGGTAGCGGCGTGTGTGGTGGCGCAGCGCCTTCCAGAAGCCCCGCACCGAGGCCACGTCGATCACCTCGAGCGCGATCCGCTCGCCGTGCTGGGCGGCGAGCCGCCGCACCCAGTCCGAGACCCGGCCGTACTCCTCCAGCATCTCCTCTGGCAGCCCGGCCTCGAGCTGCTCGCGCCGCACCGTGCGGCCGAGCCCGGTGTGGTCCAGTGGCACCTCGCAGTTCCGGCACTGGAAGAAGGCCGTGGGGGCGTAGGTCAAGATCTGGATCCGGAGCGGGCTCATGAAGCACCTCCGGTCCTGACCTAATCCGAACCACTGGGAGTGGCTACCTGGGGCGCGTCGCTTCCCGTGGCGGAGACCCCCTCTTGGCGGCCAGGAAGACCACGTGCCGCCCCGGTCCGCCGCCTCGCGGAGCCACCGCGCGGGCCTCGGCGTCGAAGCCGGCACGCTCGAGCCGCTGGAGATACCGGTCGTCGGGCCCAGCGGACCACACGGCCAGAACGCCGCCATCGGCAAGCGCCTGGCGGCAGGCCCGCACGCCGTCGTCGCCGTAGAGCCGGTCGTTCCCGCGGAGCACCGGCGAGCCGGGGGCGTTGTCGACGTCGAGCAGGATGGCGTCGAAGGCGCCGCGCGCCCCAGCCACCAGCGCCGTCACGTCGCGCAGCTCCACCCGCACCCGCGGGTCGTCGAGCGGCCGCCTCGCCAGGTGGGCCACCGGTCCTCGGTTCCAGGCCGCGATCTCCGGGACCACCTCCGCCACCACGAGGCGCGCCTCGGGCGGCGAAAGCTCCAGCGCCGCGCGCAGCGTGTAGCCGAGCCCCAGGCCGCCGACGAGGATGGCGCGCCGGCGCGCGGCTCGGCCCAGCGCCAGCGCCGCCAGCGCATCCTCCGATCCGTGCGCCCGGCTCGACATGAGCACCCGCCCCGCGTAGCGGACCACCCATTCCTCGCCGCGCCGCGCCAGCGCCATCTCTGTGCCGTCGGGCGCCCGCGCCCGGCCCACCGTCTCCCAGGCCCGCATGGGCGCGGGTGTACACCAGGCCTCGCCGGGAGGCGAGCGGCCGGCGCGGCGACGTGCTAGAGGGTGGCCTGGGGGTGGGCCATGGCCGGCGACGATTTCCTCTTCCGCACCCTGCCGAAGGTGGGCAAGCGCGTCTTCCGCCTCGGCCTCTCGGCGAGCTACGGCCTCGACGAGGCCGGCGCCCGCGAGGCGCTGGGCGCGGGCATGAACTACGTCTTCTGGAGCCGGTACTCGAAGCCCCTCACCGCGGCGCTCAGGGACGAGATTCGCCGGGACCGGGAGCGGCTGGTGATCGTTGGCGGCCCGACCCTCGGCTACACGCGCGGCGCGGTCCGGCGCGGGACCGAGAACGCCTTGCGGCTCCTCGGAACCGACTCCCTGGACGTCCTCCAGCTCTACTGGCTGGGGAAGATGTCTTTCTGGACCGCCGCCACCCGGGCCGAGCTGGTGAAGCTCCGAGAGGAGGGCAAGGTGCGGGCGCTGGGCGTCTCCATCCACGACCGCCCCCGCGCCGGGCGGCTCGCCTTGGACTCGCCGCTCGACCTCCTCATGATCCGCTATAACGCCGCCCACCCCGGCGCCGAGCAGGACATCTTCCCGCACCTCGCGAGGCGCCGCCCCGCCGTGGTGGCGTACACCGCCACCAGCTGGCGGAAGCTCTTGCGCGCCCCCAGGGGGTGGAACGGCCGCGCCGCCACGGCCGGCGACTGCTACCGCTTCTGCCTCTCGAGCCCCCACGTCGACGTCGTGCTCTCGGCGCCCGGGAACGCCACGAATCTCAAGACGAACCTGGAGGCGCTCCGGAAGGGGCCGCTCTCGGTGGAGGAGATGGCTTTCATGCGCGACCTCGGCCGCGTTGTGCACGGGTAGCTCCCGGCCGTCCGGACAGATGGCCATCGCCGCTCCGCGCGCGCCCACCGGGTGCGGGCGGACTCCCCGAACCCTTTTGGGGCCGTCACGTTTCCTGCCGATCTCGGTCACTATTTGGCATCGGGGCCCGCATCCCGCGGGCGAGGGAGGGAACCCATGTCAGTTGCGATTCGACAGCTCCTCGCGGGGCTCGGCTTCGCGTGCGCGCTCCTCGGCGCCGGCCCGGCCCGGGCCTGGAACATCGGCACGCACCTCTACGTCGTCGAGAAGATTCTCGCGCCACAGGTCTCGAGTCCAAGCCTGCTCATGGAGGCGGCCTACGGCTCGACCGCGCTCGACCTCTTCAACAACGACTTCACCTCTCCCGGGGTGGACCTGCAGCGGTGGCTGCACGACCCCTCGGGTGACCTCTTCATGGAGGTCTGGCGGGAGGGCGCCACCGCCTCGCCTGCCCACCGGGCCTTCGCCTTCGGCCTGGTGAGCCACAACAATGCCTGGGGGGCCGACGCCACCGCCCACAACTCCGGGCTCACCTCGGGACAGGGGGTGGGCTGGGTGATCGAGCGCGGCCAGATCCTGGGGGCGCTGCTCGACCCGGTGCTGCAGGACAACGGCATCGTCCTCTCGCCGCAGCAGCTGACCGACGTGGGGCACGTCCTGGTGGAGCAGGCGGTGGACCTCCTCATGTTGCAGGTCGACCCTGCCCTGGGGGGGAAGCTCATGGCCGCCGCGGCGGCGCGCTCGCCGAGCGATCCCGCCAGGCTGGGGGTCGCCTGGTCCCACCCGTTCGCCGAGATCCTGGGGAGCAACGCCGCCGGCGTCCAGATGATCCGTGCCTACGAGGCCGCGTCGCGGGATGGCGTCTTGGCCTACGGCTGGGCGCTCTCGCAACCGAACCCGCTCCCGCTCCTGGCCGGCCAGATCGCCGTGATCGCGGAGGGCTACCTTGGCCTGCCGCCGGGCGCTGGAGCGGCGCTCACCCCGCTCATCGAGCAGGGCATCCTGGCCGGCATGCAGCTCAGCGCCGGCTTCCAGCAAGAGGTCGACGCCACCGCGACCTGGGTCGGCGCCAACATGGCCGCCCACGGCGTGGCGTTCTGAGGTCGGGCCGGGGCCGGGCGGCGGCTCGGCCCACGTCCTCCTCTACATCTTCACCAGCTGTTTTCCCAGGTTCTCCCCGCGCAGGAGACCGATGAAGGCCCTGGGAGCGCTCTCGATGCCGGGCGCGACGGTCTCGCGCCAGGTGATGCGCCCCGAGGCCACCTGGCCGACGAGCTCGGCGATGGCCTTGGGCCACACCTCCATGTGCTCGGAGACGATGAAGCCCTGGACCCGGAGGCGGTTCACCAGGATGGAGCGGACGTTCCGGAGCGAGCCGTCCCGGCCGTCGTAGCCGCCGACGAGGCCGCACAGCGCCACCCGCCCGAAGGGGTTCATGCGCGCCAGGGCCGCGTCGAAGACCGCGCCGCCAACGTTCTCGAAGAGCACGTCCACCCCGGAGGGCGCGGCCGCCGCCAGCGCTTCCCTGAATTCGGCGGCCTTGTAGTCGACGCAGGCGTCGAAGCCCAGGTCCTTCACCACGTGGCCGCACTTGGCAGGGCCTCCGGCCACGCCGACGGCCCGGCAGCCGCGGAGCTTGGCGAGCTGCCCCACGACGCTCCCCACCGCCCCGGCGGCGGCGGAGACCAGCACCGTCTCGCCGGCCTTGGGCTGGCCGATCTCGAGGAGCCCGTACCAGGCGGTCACCCCCGGCATCCCGGCCACGCCAAGGTACGCCGACTCGGGGACCGCCTTCGGGTCCACCTTCCGGAGCCCGGCGCCCTCCGAGGCGAAGTACTCCTGCCAGCCACCCATGCCCACCACGGTGTCGCCGGCGGCGAGGGTGGGGTTCCGCGACTCCAGCACCGCGCCCACCGTCCCGCCGATCATCACCTCCCCCAGCGGTTGCGGCGCCGCGTAGGACTTCGACTCGTCCATGCGTCCGCGCATGTACGGGTCGAGCGAGAGGTAGTGCACCTGGACCAGCACCTGCCCGTCGCGGAGGGCCGGCACCTCGGCCACCACCAGGCGGAAGTCGTCCTCCCTGACCTGGCCCTGCGGCCGTCGCTCCAGGATCCACTGCCGGTTGCGTACGGCCATGACGCTTCCTCCTGGCGAGAAGGGCCCTTGCGGGCGCGCCCTCCCGCGCAGCGCCCAGCCGGGGCCGGCCGGGCATATGATTCGCAAAGGCGGGGTCAGGCGCAAGGGGACCGAGATGGCACCCACCGGGATGGCGGCCGGCATCTTCCATGCCGACTCGGCGCCGGCGGCGGCCAGCGGTCCGCCGCTGCTCCTGGTCCACGGCGCCGGTGGGACGCACCGCAGCTGGCCCGAAGCGATGCGGGCCCTGCCCGGCCGTCGGGTGATCGCGCTCGACCTGCCTGGCCACGGCGGCTCGCCCGGCCCGGCGAAGGCCGAGGTGGCCGGCTACGCCCGGAGCGTGCTCGGCCTCTTGGACGCCCTGCGGCTCGGAACGGCGGCCGTGGCCGGCCACTCCATGGGCGGGGCCGTGGCGCTCACCTTGGCGCTCGAGGCCCCAGCCCGCGTGGCCGCCCTGTGCCTGGTCGGCACCGGCGCGCGGCTCAGGGTCTCGCAGGCCATCCTGCAGGCCACCGCCGACCCGCCCGCCCTGGCCCGGGCCGCCGACTCGATTGCCGCCTGGTCCCTCGGCCCCTCCGCCGGCGAGGCGCTGCAGCGCGAGGTCCTGGAGGGCTTGCTGGCGGCTGGTCCGGGAGTGGTCCACGGCGACTTCGCCGCCTGCAATGCCTTCGACGTCATGGGTCGGCTCGGTGAGATCCGGGTCCCGTCGCTGGTGGTGTGCGGCGCGGAGGACCGGCTCACACCCCCGAAGTATTCCGAGTTCCTGCGCGACCGCATCGCCGGGGCGCGCCTGGAGCTGATTCAAGGCGCCGGCCACATGGTGATGCTGGAGGCGCCCGGGGCGGTGGCGCGCCTGGTCGAGGGCTTCCTGGCGACGCTCTGACTGCACCCGCCAGTCTCGAGATCCCAGGCGGCCCGCTCTCGCCTCCGGGCGCTTGTCCTCGCTCGCGGCCCCGGAGCGGCTGCCGCGCGGCGGCGAGGCACGCACGGCGGCTCGCAAACGTCGGTCGCGCAGCCCGTGACCGCCTCGGCGCGTTGGCGCTCCACGACGGTTGCTCGCCGCCGGCCGCGGGCCTGGGTCGCGCGCATCGCGGGGGCCGCGGCTCGCTGCGGAGGCGCCCTCCGGCGAGACCGGGCCGCCGCGGACGTCGCAGAGGCTCGCGGGAAGCGGTTGCCGTGACGAAAACCCGGCGCTGGACGAGCCCCCGCCCTACTTCCAGACGCGGCGGTCGTCGATGCGCTTGGCGCCCTCCGGGATGGCGCCCGTCTTCACCAGCTTCACTTCGCCGCGCACCTTCACCTCCTCGCGCAGCGCCTCGGCCATCCGCGCCGCCAGCGCGGCCGCGTCGCCCGCGGCGCGAGCGAGCTCGACCTGGTAGGCGAGGTGGTCCTGGTGGTTCTCGCGCGTCACCACCGCCTGCCACCGGGCCACCTCGGGGAATCGCTTCAGCACCTCCGCGATCTGCCCGGCGCGGACGAACATCCCCTTCACCTTGACGCCGTCCCCCACCCGGCCCAGGAGCCCGGCCAGCTTCGGCGAGGTCCGGCCGCAGGGGCAGGGGCCGCCGGGGGCGATCATGGAGAGGTCCCCGGTGGCGAAGCGGAGCAGCGGGTAGGCCTCGTCGAAGATGGTGGCCACCACCTCGCCCGGCTGGCCCGGCGCGGCCGGCTCGCGGGTTTCGAGGTCCAGCACCTCCACGATGGCCTCCGTGTGCAGGTGCCAGCCCCCCTTCTCCGGGCACTCGTAGGCCAGGCAACCGAGGTCGGCGGTGCCGTAGCTCTGCAGCACCCGCACCCCGAAGCCGGTCTCCAGCTCCTCCCGCAGCGCCTCGGGCAGCATCTCCGCCACCACGTGGGCCACCTCGATGGAAAGCGGCGTCCCCAGCTCGCGGGCCTTGCCGAGCAGGGTGAGCAGGAAGCTCGGGGTTCCCATGTAGGCGGTGGCGCGCAGGTGATGGGCCACCTTCACTTGAAGCTCGGTCTGCCCCACGCCGGCGGGGATGACGGCGCAGCCCAGGGCCCGGGCGGCGGCGTCGAGCATGAAGCCGAGCGGCGTCAGGTGGTAGCTGGCGGCGTTGTGGGCCACCTCGGCGGCTCGGAAACCGGTGGCAGCCAGGGCGTGGCGGAAGCGCCAGAAGTCGGGCGAGTCCCCTTGGGGGTCGAAGATGGGGCCGGGCGACATGAAGATGCGGGCCAGACGGCCGGGGGAGACGCCGGTGAGCCCGCCGAAGGGCGGCTCCCCGGCCTGGAGGGCCGGGAGCTCGTCCTTGCGCAGCACCGGGATCTTGCGCAGGTCCTCCAGCGTGGCGATGTCGCGCGGACCGAGGCCGGCCTGCCCGAGCACGTGGCGCACCCGCGAGGAGTTCTCGAAGGCCGAGGCCACAGTGCGCTCCAGGCGCGCCGACAGGTAGCGGCGCCGATTCTCGGGGCTCTGGGTCTCGATGGCCGGATCGAGCATCCGGCTCGCGCGCAGGTTTGCCATGGGGTCTCCTGGCCGCGGCAGGGGGACCACCCCTCCCCGCCGGCCTCGCCTTCCGTTCGCCGGGGGATCCGGACCAGGCGAAGTCTAGTGGCGCGCGCCAGAAATCCCAAGCCACCCGGGTGGCGCGCTACGCGGGTGGGGGTCCGGGGGAGGCGATCACGGGCCCGGGTCGCGCGTATCGGGACGGCCGCGGCTCGCTCCGAAGGCGCCCTCCAGCGAGACCGGGCCGCCGTGGACGTCGACGAGGCTCGCGGGAATCGGTCACCGCGATCAGGATCGCCCGGCCGGCGGCGGCCGCGGCGCCGGCCGGGAGGATCCGGCCGGGTTCGCCGGGACCTGCGACATCACGTACTCGGCGAGGGCGGTGATGGTGAGGGAGGGGTTCACCCCCAGGTTGGCCGGCACCAGACTCCCGTCGGCCACCCACAGGTTCTCGTGTCCGAAGACCCGTCCCCGCTCGTCGCAGACCCCGTCGGCGGGCGTGCGCCCCATGGTGGCGCCGCCGAGGATGTGGGCGGTGCTGGAGGTGTTGGCCAGCACCTCGAGGAGCACGCTGCCCGGCGTCCCGCGCATCTTCTCGGCCATGCGCGCCGCCAGCCGGTTGGCGAGCGGGAAGTAGGTGGGCGGGCGCTCGCCCTGGCGCGCCTGGCTGCCGAGCCGCCGGCCCCATGGGCGCCAGCGCAGCGTGAGGCGCATGAAGCTGGAGACGGGCTGCATCACCAGGAGGATGGCCGTCCGCCTGGCCCACCCGAAGGGCCAGTGGGCCCGCGCAAAGGCGATGGGGTGCCGGACCATGTTGCCGAGCCAGCGGAGCCAGCGGGGCCAGGGCGGGCCGCCCCCGGTGAGGGCAGTGGCCATGAGGGCCATGAAGTCCTGCCCCGCGCCGTAGCGCACCACCTCGACATGGGTCTTCTCGTCCGGCCAGAGGCCGGAGCTGATGGCGATGCCGCGGCTGTAGTCCACCGCGTCGTCCCGGGCGGTGGCTCCGAGCAGGGCCTCGCTGTTGGTGCGCACCCAGTTCCCGAGCTGAGCCGAGAGGCCGGGGAGGCTGCCGCGCGCCCGGCAGCGGAGGAGCAGCTCGACGGTGCCGAGCGTGCCGGCCGAGAAGACCACCCCCCCGGCGCGGAAGACCCGGGGGCGCCGCCGCAGCCAGGCGGTGGAGCCGACGGCGTGGACCTCGTAGCCCCCGCCCGGGAGCGGCCGCACGTCGGCGACGCGCGTCTCCGGGTGGATGGCGCAGCCGCGCCGCTCCGCCAGCCAGAGGTAGTTCTTCACCAGGGTGTTCTTGGCGTTGTGCCGGCAGCCGGTCATGCACTCGCCGCAGAGGATGCAGCCGGCGCGGTCCGGCCCCTCGCCGCCGAAGTAGGGATCGGGCACGGCGCGGTCCGGCTCCCCGAAGAACACCCCCACCGGGTGGCGGGCGAAGGTGTGGCCTCGTCCGGTTTCCTCGTCCACCACCTGCCGCAGCAGCTCGTCGGCGGCGAAGGTCTCCCTGGCCTCGGTGACGCCCAGCATCCAGCTGGCGAGGTCGTAGTGGGGCGAGAGCTCCGCCTTCCAGTCGCGGCCGGCCGGCCAGCGGGGGTCCTGGAAGGCCTGCTCGGGGGGGCGCAGCAGGACGTTGGCGTAGACCAGGCTGCCGCCCCCCACGCCAACCCCGCTCAGCACCAGCACGTCCCGGAGCAGGGTGATGCGCTGGATCCCGTGCAGCCCGAGCGCCGGGGCCCACAGGTACTTCCTCACGTTCCAGTTGGTCCTGGCGAAGTCGCGGTCCTCGAACCGCTTGCCCATCTCCAGGACGCCGACCCGCCATCCCTTCTCGCTGAGGCGCAGCGCCGCCACCGACCCGCCGAAGCCGGAGCCGATGACCACGAAGTCGTAGTCGAAGGAGGCCATCCGCCTCCGCCGGCCTCGTCAGGAGAGCCAGCGCTTGCGGCGCTTGTAGAACTTGAGGTTCCGGTAGCTCTTCTTGTCCCCGCCGCCGCCCAGGTAGAACTCCTTCACGTCCTCGTTGGCGCGGAGCTTCTCCGGCTCGCCGTCGAGCACGATGCGGCCGTTCTCCATGATGTAGCCGTAGTCGGCGATCCGCAGCGCCAGGTTGGCGTTCTGCTCCACGAGGAGAATGGTGGTCTTCTCCTCCTGGTTGATGCGCTTCACGATGCTGAAGATCTCCTGCACCAGCAGCGGCGCCAGGCCCAGCGAGGGCTCGTCGAGCATCATCAGCCGCGGGCGGGCCATCAGGGCCCGGCTGATGGCCAGCATCTGCTGCTCTCCGCCGGAGAGGTAGCCGGCGAGCTTCTTGCGCCGCTCCCTGAGGCGCGGGAAGAAGTCGTAGCACAGGTCGTGGTCGCGCTTGAGGCCGGCCCGGTCCGTCCGGGTGTAGCCCCCCATGACGACGTTCTCGTCGACCGTGAGGTCCTCGAAGACGCGGCGGCCCTCCATCACCTGGAAGATGCCGCGCCGCACCACCTCCTCGGGAGGCATGCCGTCGATGCGATCCCCGTAGAAGGTGATGTCGCCGTCGGTGACCTCGCCCTCCTCCGTCTTGAGGAGGCCCGAGACCGCCTTCAGGGTGGTGGTCTTGCCGGCGCCGTTCGAGCCCAGGAGGGCCACGACCTTCCCCTCGGGCACCTCCAGCGAGAGCCCCTTCAGGACCAGGATCACGTCGTCGTAGATGACCTCGATGTTGTTCACCTTGAGCATCGGGTGTCCCGGGAACGTGGCGCGAGGAGCCGGGGCGTCGAGCGCCGGCGGCGGGTGGGAGCGGCGCCCCCGCCCGCCGGCGAACGGCTAGAGGCCGAGCCACTCCGGCTTGCGCGGCATGTCGAACTCCGCGATCTTCACGAGCTTGCCACCCTGGATCTGGAAGATGGGGGTCTTGGTCGAGGGGCGGTGGTCGTTGGGCGCGTAGGTGATGTTGTTGGTGAGCCCGCCCATGTCGAAGTCCTTGAAGGTCTCCAGGGCTTCCTTGACGCCCTCGCCGGTGAGCTTGCCGGCCTTGTCGGCGCGCTTCAGGGCCTCGGACCAGACCACCACGTAGCTCCAGCCGCGCACGTAGAGGAGGTCGTGGGTGTCGTTGGGGTGGTTCTTCTGGTGGAAGTCCACGATCTTCTTCATGCCCGGCACGTTCGAGCCGAAGGGCGCGTGCGGCACCACCCCGGTCGCCCCCTCGGCGAACTCCTTGGCCACCGCCGGGAGGGTCTCGGAGAAGCCGTAGGGGTTCGAGCCGAACTTGGTGGCGAGCCCGAGCTTCTTGGCGTCGCGCAGCACCAGCGACACGCCGGTGGTGGTGACGTTGATGTAGGCGTAGTCGGCCCCCTTCTGCTTCATGTTGAGGAGCTGGCTGGTGGCATCCTGGAAGTTGCCGGGTAGGATCTCCTCGTCCACCAGGTCCACCCCGATCTCCTTGCAGAACCGGCGGCCGGCCTCCATGGGAGACTTGCCGTAGGGGTTGTCGCCGTAGAAGAAGGCCACCTTGGGGTTGCGGCTCTTGTCCTTCCAGTCCTGCTTCACCCAGGTGAGCCAGGCGCGCAGCTGGTCGGAGTACGTCGGGGCCACGAAGAAGTTGTAGGGGGTCTTCTGGGGGTCGGTGAGGTGGGCCGAGAAGGACGCAGAGATGTAGGGCATCTTGTCCTTGTTGATGGTGTCCTTGAGGGCCTCGGTGTCGCCGGTGCCCCAGCCGTTGATGAGGATGACCTTCTCGTCGTCCTTCAGCCGCTTGTAGGCCGCCACCGCCTCCGGCATCTTGTAGCTGTAGTCCACGCCGACGAGCTTCACCTTCTTCCCGTTGATCCCGCCCGACTCGTTCACCCACTGCACCGCGTCCTGCACGCCCTGGGCATAGGGCTTGCCCACGTCCGAGGTGATGCCGGTGAGGTCGAAGAGGCCGCCGACCTTGATCTCCTGCGCCGGGGCGGCGGCGGGCGCGAGCGCCAGCGCCGCCAGGGCGAGGAGGACCGTGCCGCGATAAAGAGCCATGTGCGTTCTCCTTGCGTCGTTCACGGGACCCGGGAGCGGGCGCCGTGGTGTTCCGGGACGAACCGCTGCAGTCGCTTCTTCACTCAGTACGAGAAGGGGTACAGCTTCCAGTAGTTCTTGATGGTGTGCCAGCGGGCGGCCATGCCGTCGGGCTCGAAGATGAGGAACAGCACGATGGTGAGGCCGAAGACGCCCATCTTGAGGGAGGCGAGGAGCCCCACCAGCTGCGGGTAGGTGTCGGCCAGCGCGCCCGAGAGCAGCCGCAGCACCTCTGGCAGGAGGGTGATGAAGATGGCGCCCAGGACCGAGCCGAGGATGCTCCCCATGCCGCCGATGATGATCATCCCCAGGTAGTCGATGGCCACCGTGATGGGGAAGTTCTCCGGGCTGATGATGTGGGCCTGGTAGGCCATGAGCGACCCGGCCACCCCCACGTAGAACGATGACACGCCGAAGGAGAGCAGCTTGTACCTGTAGACGTTGACGCCCATGACCTCGGCGGAGATGTCCTGGTCGCGGATGGCCACGAAGGCCTTGCCCACCTTGGTGCGGAAGAGGTTCTTGGCGAAGAGGAGCAGGAAGGCGGTGATGGGCAGGATGAGGTAGAAGAGGCGCCGGTCCGAGTCGAAGGCGAAGCCGCCCACGTGGGGCGCCGGCACCGAGATGCCGTTCACGCCGCCGGTCATGGAGTCCCAGTGGGTGACCGTGAACTCGACCACGAAGTGGGCCGCCAGGGTGGCCATGGCCAGGTACAGCCCCTTGAGGCGCAGCGAGGGGATGCCGAAGACCATTCCCACCAGGGCGCTCACGACGCCCGCCAGCGGGATCACCAGCGGGAAGGGGAGCCCGGCCTTCCCCGCCAGGGCGGCGGTGGCGTAGCCCCCCACCGCCAGGAAAGCGGCGTTGCCGAGCGAGATCTGGCCGGTGAAGCCGGTGAGGATGTTGAGGCCCACCGCGGCCACGACCGCGATGAGAGTGCGGTTCGACACGTCGAGCCAGTAGGTGGTGGCCACCAGCGGCAAGAGGAGGAGCGCCAGCAGGAAGGCCAGGAGCAGACGCCGGGCGAGGGCCGTGTCGAAGATGGCCATGTCCTCGGCGTAGGTGGTGCGGAAGTCGCCACAGCGCATCATGGACATGGGTGCCCGCTCCTCACACGCGCTCGATCTTCACCTTGCCGAAGAGCCCGTAGGGCTTGAAGGTGAGGATCGCCACCAGGGCGATGAAGGGGGCCACCTCCTTCACGCCGCCTCCGAAGATCGGGTCCAAGTAGCCGCCGGAGAGGTTCTCCAGCACCCCCATCACCACCCCGCCCACGATGGCCCCGAGCACGCTGTCGAGACCGCCCAGGATCACCACCGGGATGACTTTGAGCCCGAAGAAGGCCAGGGCGCCGTCCACCCCGCCCCGCACGCCGCCCAGCAGGATGCCTCCCACCGCCGAGACCACCGCCGCGATGGACCAGGAGAGGGCGAAGATGCGCTTCACCGAGATCCCCATGGAGAGCGCCACCTGCTGGCTGAAGGCCGTGGCCCGCATGGCGATGCCGTACCGGGAGAACTTGAAGAACAGCGAGAACAGCACCAGGAGCACCCCGACGCTGACCATGCTGTAGAGGTAGCCCTGCGACACCGGCAGCGGCCCGATCTGCACCGGGTGGGCCGGGAAGATGGCCGGGAAGGGCCGCGTGTCGGTGCCCCAGATGCCCTGCACCACCGCCTTGAGGATCGAGGAGAGCCCCAGCGTCACCATGATGACCGAGATGACCGGCTCGCCGATCATGGGGCGCAGGATGACCCGCTCCATGAGGAGCCCCAGCACCACCGAGAAGGCCATGGTGAGCAGGAAGGCGGCCAGGAACGGGACCCGCCCGCCGGCGGTGATGGCGAGGCACACGTAGGCCCCGAGCATGAGGAACTCGCCCTGGGCGAAGTTCAGGATGGAGGTGGACTTGTAGATGACCACGAAGCCCAGGGCCACCAGGGAGTAGATGCTCCCCACCACCAGGCCGTTCAGGACCAGCTGGAGGAAGAACTCCATCAGGCGGCCTTCCCGGGTCCGAGCTCGCGCACCAGCAGCGTGGCCTGGATGCGGGCGCTGCGGCCGTCCTGGTACTTGATGGTGGTGTCGATGGCCACCTCCCCCCGGCCGCCGTAGAGCGCGTCGATGACCTCCCGGTAGCGGTCCTCCACGAAGGCCCGCCGCACCTTGCGGGTGCGGGTCAGCTCCTCGTCGTCGGCGTCCAGCTCCTTGTAGAGGAGCACGAACTTCCGAACCCGGGCCGCGGCCGGGAGCGTCTCGTTGACCTGGTCGACCTCCTTCTGCACCAGGTCGTAGACCGGGCCCTTGGCCGACAGGTCCGTGTAGGTGGTGTAGGAGATGCGCCGCTTCTCGGCCCACTTGCCGACGATGCCCATGTCGATGCAGAGCATGGCGGTCAGGAAGGGGCGCCCCTTGCCCACCACCACCGCCTCCTTCACGTAGGGCGAGAACTTGAGGCGGTTCTCGATGAACTGGGGCGAGAACTGGGTGCCGTCGGCCAGCTGCATCACGTCCTTGATGCGGTCGATGACCACCAGGTGGCCGTCCTCGGCGAGGTAGCCCGCGTCGCCGGAGTGGAGCCAGCCGTCCGCCAGCGCCTCGCGGGTGGCCTCCTCGTTCTTGTAGTAGCCGAGGAAGACCGCCGGGCTCCGGGAGAGGATCTCGCCCCGCTCGGAGATCCGCACTTCGGTCTCGGGGATGGGGGTCCCCACGGTGTGGAACTGGATATCGTCCTCGCGGTGGATGCAGGAGATGCCGCTGATCTCGGTCTGCCCGTAGATCTGCTTGAGCGGCACGCCCATGGCGTGGAAGAAGCGGAAGACGTCCGGTCCCAGCGCGGCGCCGCCGGTGGAGCCGGAGCGCAGGTGGGTGAAGCCCAGCCGGTCCTTGAGTGCCCGGAACAGCCCCCAGGTGGCCAGGCGGTACAGGATGCGCAGGCCCAGCGGCACCGGCTTCTTCTGAAAGCGCAGGTCGGCCACCCGGTAGCCGACCGGCATGCACAGGCCGTACATGAGGCGCTTGAAGGGAGTGGTGTCCATGATTTTGACCTGGACGGTCGAGGTCAAGTTCTCCCAGATGCGCGGCGGGGCGAACATCACGTTGGGCCCGATCTCACGGATGTTCTCCATCACCGTCTCGGGCTCCTCGGGGAAGTTCACGGTGAAGCCGACCGCCAGGGCGGCCGAGAGCGACATCATCTGCTCGCCGATCCAGGCCAGCGGCAGGAAGGAGACGAACTCGTCGCCGGGCAGCTTGGGGTCCACGGCGTGCAGCGCGAGCGCCATGGAGAGGAGGTTCTTGAACGAGAGGGCGGCGCCCTTGGGGAACCCGGTGGTGCCCGAGGTGTAGCAGATGATGGCCACGTCGTCGGCTCGCCCGCGGCCCACGCTCTCCGCCCACCGCCCGGGCTCGCGCGCGTGCAGCTCCCGGCCCATGGCCTCCACCGCCTCGAAGGCGATCAGCCTGGGGTGCGTGTAGTTGCGGAGCCCCCGCGAGTCGGTGAAGACCACGTTCTTCACCTTGGGGAGCTTGTCTAGCATGTCCAGGATCTTGTCGACCTGCTCCTGGTCCTCGGCGACCACGAAGGCGGCGTCGCAATGGTCGATGACGTAGAGCACCTCGTTCAGGTTCGAATCCTGGTACAGCCCCACCGAGGCGCCGCCGGCGGCCTGGGCGGCGATCTCCGACCAGACCCACTCCGGGCGGTTGTCGCCGATGATGGCCACCTTGTCGCCGCGCTGCATGCCCAGGGCGGTGAGCCCCAGCGCGAAGTCGCGCACGCGCTCGTGGACCTCGCGCCAGGAGAAGGACTGCCAGATGCCGAACTCCTTCTCCCGCATGGCGGTCCGCTCCCCGAAGCGCCCGGCGTTGCGCACCAGGAGCTTGGGGAAGGTGTCGTCGCCGCGGAGCTGGTCCAGGACGCCCACGCCGGCTCCTACATGTCAGCGGTCTCGTGCTGCTCGCCCAGGTAGGCGTCCTGGACGTTCCGGTCCTGGCGCACCTCCTCGGGGGTCCCGTCGGCGATCTTCTCGCCGAAGTTCAGCACCGTGACGCGGCTGGAGACGTCCATCACCACGCCCATGTCGTGCTCGATCATGACGATGGTCGTGCCCCGGTCCTCGTTGATGTCGAGGACGAAGCGGGCCATGTCCTCCTTCTCCTCGGCGTTCATGCCAGCCATGGGCTCGTCGAGGAGCAACAGCCTCGGCTGCAGCGCCAGCGCCCGGGCCAGCTCCACCCGCTTCTGCAGGCCGTAGGCGAGCGTCCCCACCACCTTTTTGCGGATGTGCTGGATCTCCAGGAAGTCGATGATGTCCTCCACCAGCTCGCGGTGGGCGATCTCCTCCTTCTGGCCCAGGCCGTAGAACAGGCCCCCTCCCAGGATGCCGGTGTGCTGGTGGACGTGGCGGCCGATGAGGAGGTTGTCGAGGACGGTCATGCCCTTGAAGAGGGCGATGTTCTGGAAGGTGCGGGCGATCCCCAGCGAGGTGCGGGCCGACGGGGAGAGCCGGCTGATGTCCCTGTCCTGGAGCTGGATCGAGCCGCGCTGGGGGCGGTAGACGCCGGAGATGCAGTTCAGCATCGAGGTCTTGCCGGCGCCGTTCGGTCCGATGATGGCGTGGATGGCCCCCGCCTGGACCTGGAAGCTCATGTCGTACAGCGCCGTGACCCCCCGGAAATGGAGGAACACGTCCTTCACCGTGAGAAACGGCATGCGACTCCTCGAGCGGCCGGCCCCGGGGACCCAGTGCCCGGAGAACCGATTTTGATCCCAAGAAGAGGGGGGTTGGCGCAAGCCGCAGCGCGGCACGCCGTGCCTTGCGCCTCGTCGTGCAAGGCATGGGGCCTTCCCCGCGAAGCGCTGCGGAGCCGGGGCGCAAGGTGTCTCATGACTTCCGCAGGAACAGCACTAGCCGGGAGGCCAGAACATGGGTCGGCCGCCCAGGACGTGCAGGTGGAGGTGGAACACGATCTGGCCGCCTTCCCGGTTGCTGTTCACCACCGCCCGCCAGCCGGGCTCGGCCACCCCCCGCGCCCGGGCCACGGAGGCCGCCACCCGCAGGAGCTTCCCGGCCAGCGCCTCATCGCCGGGCCCGAGGTCGTTCAGCGAGACGATGTGCCTCCGGGGGGCCACCAGCACGTGGACCGGGGCCTGCGGGTGGATATCCTCGAAGGCCACCACCTCCGCGTCCTGGTGGACCAGCGTCGCGGGCACGGTTCCAGCGGCGATCCCGCAGAAGAGGCAGTCGGACACTGGGTCACCCTCAGTTACGTGGCCGCGAGCTCCCCCGGGTCCTCCTCCCGCCCCTTGGGAGCCCGTACCCTACCACGGCCGGGGCGGGGTCGCGGAAGGGGCAGGCAGCGGAGCCTTCTGACCTCGGGCAGTGCCCCGACGGACGCTTCCCGATGCCCGAGGCCTGACGCCAGAGGCCCATGCTCAGGCGCGCTCCGAGTCCAGCACGATGGTGACCGGCCCGTCGTTCACCAGCTCGACGTCCATGTGGGCCCGGAAGACGCCCTGGCCCACCGGCAGCCCGCGCTCGCGGAGGAGCTCGCAGACGCGCTCGTAGAGAGCGTTCGCCGCCCCGGGCGGCGCCGCGGCCGTGAAGCTGGGTCGGTTCCCCTTGCGAGCGTCGCCCAGGAGCGTGAACTGCGAGACCACCAGCACGCCGCCGCGGACGTCCTCCACCGACCGGTTCATCTTGCCGGCCTGGTCCTCGAAGACGCGCAGTTGGGCCACCTTGTCGGCCATCCAGCGGGCCTCCGCCTCGCCATCGGCGGCGGCCACCCCGAGCAGCACCAAGAGCCCTCGCTCGACGGCCCCGGTCACCGCCCCGTCCACCCGGACTGCCGCTCGCGACACCCGCTGCACCACCGCGCGCATGGCGGGAGGTGATGGCACGAAACGGCGGCTGCAGGCAACCGGCTCTCCGCGCTGCGACCGTTTCCTCCGCTTGCAGAGCGCGGGTGACGGTCCGGCGCACCGCCGAGCGGCGCCGCGGCCGTGGCTGGCCGGGGGCAACGGGGCATGCTAGACCCGGGCCCGGCCGGGCCCCGAGCTCGGCCGCGGCCATGTACCTCCTACGCAACGCCCTCCGCAGCGACCTCCACGACCTGCGCCCCCTGGCGCGGATGCTCGACACCGTGAACCTCCCCGACGACGAGCGCGAGCTCTCGGCCATCCTCGACGAGTCGGCGCGGAGCTTCGACGGCCGCATCCGCGACCCGCTCAAGCGCCGCTACGTCTTCGCGCTGGAGGACATCCGCCGCCGCCGGGTGGTGGGCACCTCGATGATCATCGCTCAGCACGGCACCCGCGAGTCGCCCTGCACCTTCTTCGACGTCTCCGAGCGCGAGCACTACTCCTCCAGCCTGGATCGCTGGTTCAAGCACCAGGTGCTCTCCATCGGGTACCACTTCGACGGTCCCACCGAGATCGGCGGGCTGGTGGTCCACCCGCGGGCGCGGCGCGGCGCCTCCAAGCCCGGGAAGCAGCTCAGCCTGGTGCGCTTCCTCTACGTGGCCATGCACCGCGACCGCTTCCGCGACCGGATGCTGGCCGAGCTCATGCCGCCCCTGACCGCCGACGGCAAGAGCCTCTTCTGGGAGTCCTGTGGCCGGCGCTTCACCGGCCTGGAGTACCAGGAGGCCGACAAGCTCTCCCGCAAGAACAAGGAGTTCATCCAGCAGCTCTTCCCGCCGGGCGACCTCTACGCCACCCTCTTCCCGCCTCGGGTGCAGAGGCTCCTGGGCGCGGTGGGGCCAGCCACCGAGGGAGCGCGCCGCGTGCTGGAGCGCATCGGGTTCCGCGACGTGAAGCGCATCGACCCCTTCGACGGCGGGCCGCACCACGAGTGCGCCACCGACCAGGTGACCCTGGTGCGCGACTGCCGCCGCCTGACGGTGACGGAGGGGGAGCCCCGGCGCGGCGGGGCGCCGCTGCTCCTGGGGTGTGTCTCGCCGGCCGGTCGGATCCGCTTCCGCGCCGTGCAGGCCGAGGCGGCGGTGGCGGGCGGCTCGGTGCAACTCCCCGCCGAGGCGCGGCGGCTCTTGCGGGTGCGCGCCGGCGATCGGGTCCACGCGGTTCCGTTCGCGTAGACCCGGCCGGCCGAGGGGCCGCACCCGCGGGACGCGACTTCCGCCGAAGCTTCTCGCGATGGCACTCGCGTGGCTCGCCGGCAGGACGTGCCGGCGGTCTCCGTGCGGTCCGTGGCGGCCTTCTTGCAGTGAGGCTCCCGAAGGAGCCCTCGGCGGCTCCTGCCGCGTTGCCGCGGTCCGCCGGGCAGCCGCGGAACCGCGCGGCGGTCGCGCTGGGAGGGTGAGTGCCCAAGGTGAGCGAGTTCTTCGGTATCGTCATCGCGCTCTACTACGCCGACCATGCCCCGCCTCACTTCCACGCCATCTACGGTGACCGGGAGGCGTTGATCGAGCTCGGCACTCTCTCCCTGCTCCAGGGCAGTCTGCCGCGGCGCGCCCTGTCCCTGGTGCTCGAATGGGCCAGCCAGCATCGCCAGGAGCTCCGCGAGGACTGGGAGCGTGCCCGCCGGGGGCTCCCTCTCGTCCCCATCGCGCCGCTGGACTAGACTTCGAGCGTGGTCCGAATCACCAGCGTTCGCCCGCTCGGGGGGTTCCAGGTGGAGCTCGGCTTCACCGACGGCTCGCGCCGCGCAGTCGACCTCGCTCCCTACCTGCGCGGACCCGTGTTCCAGGCCATCCGCGACGACCCCACAGTGTTCCAGTCGGTCCGCGTCGATCCGCGGCTCGGCACCATTGTCTGGCCCAACGGCGCCGACCTCGATCCGGACGTGCTGTTTGCGGGACTCGAGCCGACCGCCTGAGGGGCCATACCCGCGGGAGGCGTCCAACGCCGACCGAAGCGGAACGGCGGAAGCGGCTGGCCCTCCGGCACGGCGTGGCGTACAAGGCAGGAGCAACGAGCGACCCGAGGAGGCCGGAATGCCTGAGGGCGATCTCGACTTCACGATCGCGCGGCTGGGCGAGTGCCGCGTCCCGTCGCCGCTCGCCGGCGCCCGGTTCACCCGCGACGAGGAGCGCGTGCTCTATCACGCGTCGCCCCAGGATCTGAAACCGTGGATCGCCCGCGGCGAGGCCCCCCCGTCCATGGAGGCCGCCGGGCCGCGGGAGCACATCTTCTTCGATCCGGCGAGGCTCGTCTGCGGCATCGTCACCTGCGGCGGGCTCTGCCCCGGGCTGAACGACGTCATCCGGTCGGTCGTGCTGAGCCTCCACCACCACTACGGGGTCGAGACCGTCTACGGATTCCGCTACGGCTACGAGGGCCTGGTGCCCCGCCTCGGGCACGAGCCGCTCCGGCTGAGCCCCGACAGCGTCAAGCGGATCCACGACATGGGGGGGTCGATCCTCGGCTCCTCGCGCGGGCCCCAGGACCCGGCCGAGATGGTGAGGCGCCTCCAGGACCTCGGGGTCGGCATCCTCTTCGCCATCGGCGGCGACGGGACGCTCAAGGGGGCGCGGGCCATCGGGGAGGAGGCGGCGCGGCGCGGGCTCCCCATCGCCGTCGTCGGCATCCCCAAGACCATCGACAACGACGTCCCCTTCGTCCAGAAGACCTTCGGCTTCGAGACCGCGGTCGCCGAGGCGCGGCGGGCCACCTACGCGGCCAACACCGAGGCGGAGGCGGCGCGGAACGGGATCGGGCTGGTGAAGCTCATGGGCCGCGACTCGGGGTTCATCGCGGCCTACTCGTCGCTGGTGGACAGCCACGTGAACTTCTGCCTGGTGCCGGAGGTCCCCTTCGCCCTGGAGCGGTTCCTCTTCGAGCTCGAGCGGCGCATCCAGCGCCGGGGCCACGCGCTGGTGGTGGTCGCCGAGGGCGCCGGCCAGGAGCTGGTCCGGGGATCGGGGGGGCGCGACGCCTCGGGGAACGTCCGCTACGGCGACATCGGCGTCTTCCTGCGCGACGCCATCCGCGACCACTTCGGGCGGGCCGCGATCGAGGTGAACCTCAAGTACATCGACCCCAGCTACACCATCCGCAGCGTGCCGGCCGGCGCCCACGACTCGGCCTTCTGCCTGCTCCTCGGGCACGCCGCCGTGCACGCCGGGATGAGCGGGCGGACCGGCATGGTGGTCAGCTTCTGGAACCACCAGTTCTGCCACGTGCCCATCTCCCTGGCGGCGTCGCGCCGCCGGACCATCGACCCACAGGGAGCCCTCTGGAGCAGCGTCCTCATGTCCACCGGGCAGCCCCGCGACATGCGTTGACGGGAGGGAGCTCCGGGCGACGTCTCCCGCGCCGTCCCGGCGACGGATGAGTAGCGGGGGGTTCGCCGCGCCGGAAGGCGTTCCAGGCCCTGCGCGCAATCACGGCCCGTGACGCCCCCGGGCCCGCCGAAGGAGGGACACCCCTCCGGGCGGCTACCGGGGCGTCCCGGGCGGTGCTCTCATGGCAGCCGTTCCGGCGAGGCGCCGCACGCGCCGGCCCGAGCAAGGTTCCTACGGCGTCCCGCAGGGAGCAGCCGAAGCGCTGTGCCGTAGACGTTCGCAACCCGAGGACGGGCGCCTCGCCCGTCGAGGAGGGACCCATGAAGCTCAAGATGCTGCTCGTCGGTGGGCTCTTGGCCTGGTGTGCCGTGGCCCTGGCCGAGGCGCCGCCGCCGTTCGTCGGGACGTGGAAGCTCGACCACGCGAAATCCAAGTTCGATCCGGGGACGCTGCCGAATAGCTGGACGCAGAAGAACGAGGCGGTGGAGGGCGGCATCAAGCAGGTCGCCGACTGGGTCGATTCGGACGGCAAGGCGACGCACAGCGAATTCACCGCCAAGTTCGACGGCAAGGACTACCCCGTCACCGGAAGTCAGGGCGCGGACGCCATCTGGCTCAAGAAGGTGGACGACCGCACCATCGAATGGGGCATGAAGAAAGCCGGCAAGGCGGTCTCCTCCGGCCGGACCGTCTACAGCCAGGACGGCAAGTCGAGGACCATGACCTGGACCGGCACCAACGCCAAGGGGGAGAAGTACCGCGCCACTACCGTGTGGGCGAAGCAGTAGCCGCTACCCCTCCAGCACGGTCCCTACGCTGCCCGGCTCCAGGACCGCCCGCTCCAGGTCGCCCTCGCTGAGCTTGCCCACGATGACCACCGAGCGCGCCCCGGCGGCGAGGACCGCGAAAGACTCCTCCAGCTTGGGGATCATCCCGCCGGAGATGGTCCCCGCCCGGACGCCCTCCTCGAAGCCGGCGCGGGTCATGCGGGCGATGCGGCTCGCCGGGTCCCGCAGGTCGCGCAGCACGCCGGCGGTGGAGGTCACCGTCACCAGCGCGTCGGCGCGCAGCGCGCCGGCCAGCTGGGCGGCCACGGTGTCGCCGTTGATGTTGAGCGCCTGCCCCTCGGCGGTCATGCCCAGGCAGGCCAGCACCGGCACGTAGCCGCGCTCCCACAGGTCGCCCAGCAGCGGCAGGTTGAAGCCGGTGACGTCGCCCACCAGGCCCAGGTCCACCGGGTCGGGGCCGGCGCCGGTCATGACCCGCGGCGGACGCCGCACCGCCCTGAGCACGTGGCCGCTGGCGCCGTGGAGCCCCGCCGGCATGACGCCGCCGGCCAGGAGCCGCGCGCACAGGTCCACGCTCACCTGCCCGGCGACCACGTACTTCATCACCTCCAGCGTCTCCGGATCGGTGTAGCGCTTCCCGGCGATCTGGCGGGTCTGGATGGCGAGCCGCTTCTGCAGCGCGGTGGCCTGGGGCCCGCCGCCGTGGACGATGGCCACCCGGTGGCCGCCCGCCACCAGCCGCCGCACGTCGCCGGCGATGGCATCCACCTCCGGGCTGGCCACCACCTCGCCGCCGAGCTTGACCACCAGCGTCTTCATGCCTCCTCCCTCACGGCGGCCAGGGACCGGGGTCCTCAAGCGACAGGGTCTCCGCCAGCCCCAGCATGAGGTTCATGTTCTGGATGGCCTGGCCGGCCCCGCCCTTCATGAGATTATCCAGGGCGGAGATGGCGGTGACGGTGCGGCGACCGCGGAAGGGCGTCCCCACCACCGCCCCCACCTCGGCGCGGTTCGAGCCCGAGACCGCCGCCACCTCGGGGAGTCGCCTCGCGGGCACGCGCACGAAGGGCTCGGTGGCGAAGGCGTCCTGGTAGAGGCGCCGGATCCGCTCCTCGGTCCAGTCCTCGGGGACCTCTGCGAAGCTGGTGGCCAGGATGCCGCGCCCTATCGGCGCCGAGACCGGCACGAAGCGCAGCTCGAGGTCCCGCGCCCCGGCCTGCAGGAGCGCCTGGCGGATCTCGGGGACGTGCTGGTGCTCCAGCGGCTTGTAGGCGCGGAGGTTCCCGGCCCGCACCGGGTGGTGGGTCCCCGGCCCCGGCGCGGCGCCCGAGCCCGACGACCCGGTGATGCCCTGGACGTGCACCACCCCCTCGAGCAGCCCGGCCCGGGCCAGCGGCAGGAGCGACAGCTCCACCGCGGTGGCGAAGCAACCCGGCGAGGCCACCAGGCGCGAGCGCTGGATGCGCTCGCGCTCCAGCTCGGGCAGCCCGTAGACGAACACGTCCAGGAGCTCCGGGTGCGGGTGCCGAGCGCCGTACCAGCGCTGGTAGGCGGCGGCGTCGCGCAAGCGGTAGTCGCCGCTCATGTCCACCAGCTTCACCCGACCCTCGAGGGCGATGGCGGCGCCCTTCTCGGCCGAGACCCGGTGCGGCAGGCCGAGCAGGACCACGTCGACGCCCGCGGCGGCCTCGAGCGGCCCGAGGTCCTCGAAGCGCAGGTCGGTGGCCCCCTCCAGCGTCGGGTGCGCCGCCCAGAGCGGCTCGCCCACCTGATCGATCGAGGCCACGCGCACCAGCTCCACCTCGGGGTGGATGAGGAGCCGCCGGATCATCTCGGCGCCTCCGTACCCGGTCCCGCCCATGACCGCCGCCCGGAAGCGCTTGCCTTTCGACATGGGGCGACCTTATACCGGCTCGGCGGGCGCGCGCCACGCGCCGCCGGAGGCGACATGGCCGACCTCGACGCCGCCCTCGCCTGGCTCGCCGGGCAGCGCCCCGCCATGGTGGCGCTGCTGTCGCGGCTGGTGCGGCAGAACTCCTTCACCCGCAACCGCGAGGGCGTGAACGCGGTGGCCTCGGCGCTGGAAGCCGAGCTCCGGCGGCTGGGGCTCGAGTGCCAGCGCCTCACCGGCGGCGCCTTCGGCGACCACCTCTTCTTCGAGGGACGGGCCGCCGGCGCGCCGGCGTTCCTGCTGGGGCACCTCGACACCGTCTTCCCCCCCGGCGAGTTCGAGGGTTTCGAGTCCGACGGCGCGCGAGCCCGCGGCCCGGGCGTGCTCGACATGAAGGGCGGGCTGGTGGTCGGGCTCTTCGCCCTGGAGGCCCTCTCCCGCGCCGGCCTGCTCGAGCGCGTGCCGCTGCGCGGCCTCTTCGTGGCCGACGAGGAGATGGGCTCGCCGTCGTCGCAACCGCTGACGCGGGAGCGGGCGCAGGGCTCGGCCTGCGCTCTGGGGCTCGAGTCGGGCCGGCCGGGCGACCTCATCGTCACCCGGCGCAAGGGGATCGCCTCGCTCGACGTCAGCGCCCGCGGAGTGTCCGCCCACGCCGGCAGCGACCACCAGAAGGGGCGCAACGCCGTGTGGGCCCTGGCACGCTTCGTGGACCGGGCCCAAGCCCTGACCGACGACCAGCGCGGCATCACCGTGAGCGTGGGGCGCATCGAGGGCGGCACCACCCGCAACACGGTCCCGGACCGGGCCCGCTGCGAGGTGGACCTGCGCTTCCTCGCCGAGCGGGACGGCGCCGAGGCGGTGGGCCAGCTGCGCCGGGCCGCCGCCGAGGCGGCGCTCGCGGGGACCAGCCTCGAGGTGGCGGTGACCAACACCCGCCCCCCGCTCGAGCGCACCGACGCCTCGGCGGCGCTGGCCGCCGAGTACGGCGCCATCCAGCGGCAATGCGGCCTGGGATCCGGCGAGGCCCCCCTCTCCGGCGGCGGCTCGGACGCCTCGGTCGCCGGCTCCGCCGGCGTCCCCTCCATCGACGGCCTCGGCCCCCGGGGCGCCGCCTTCCACACCCGGGACGAGCACATCGAGCTCGACTCGCTCGTCCCCAAGGCGGCGGCGCTGGCGCGGTTCCTGGGGCGGCGGGCGGGGTGAGCCTCATTTCGCCGCCATCCACCGCCAGGCGTTCCCCGGCGTGGGTGAGAGGCGGAACATGGCGTGGCGCACTCGGCGGCGACCCTTGCCGCGGACCCGGTTGGCGACGTCCTCGAGGAGGGCCAGCGCCTCCTGCTTCTCCCCATCCCTGGCCAGGAGCCCGGCCAGTTGGAGCGTGGCCTCGAGGTGCCAGGGCTCGATCTCCAGGGCCTTGCGGAGGAGGCGCGCCGCCTCCGGTCGGGTGGGCCTCGCCTTCCCCAGATGGCCCGCCCCTTCCGTGAGGGCGCCGATGGCGTCGGCGCGCCTCCCGCGCACCTGGTCGAGGCGGGCGATCTCCTCCCACAGCTCGGTCTCCAGCGGGAAGAAGGCGGCGGCCTGGACGTAGAGGGCGATGGCGCGGTCGGTGAACCCGGCCTTGAGTTGGCCCTGGGCCGCCAGCCGGAAGCTGGCCAGCGCCTCGCCGCGCAGCTTCCTCTTGCGGGCCAGGAGGGGCGCGATCTTGCCGTGCACCACCGCGTTGTTGGGCTCCTTGGCCAGCACGGCGCGGTAGAGCTTGACGGCCCTGGCCCGGCGCCCCTGCCCGCGGGCCTTCTCGGCCTCGGCCAGCGTCGCGGATCGGTCGTAGGGCTTCTTGCGCCAGAACGCCACGCGAGCGAATTCTACACGGTCCCGGACGGCGCGCGAGCGCCGCCATGACGCAGGGTGGGAGCGAGTCGCACCGCTCAGGGAGCCGGCTCGATCCGGGCGCGCCCCCAGCAGGCCAGCACCCTCCGGCCGGCCTCGGCCCGGGCCATGGCATCGCCAGGGGCGTAACGCGCCACCGCGAAGCGGATCCCCAGCGCCGGCGCCTGCCGGAATGCCGGATCCACCGCCACCCAGCGGCCGCCGGACCGCACCTCGGCCCACTCGTGCCACACGAAGCCGCTGCCGTCGAAGGCCACCCCCACCACGTGGCGCCCCTCGAGGCCCCGACCCGCCGCCGCCTCGAGCCAGCGGGCGGTCGCCTCGCGGCAGCTCCCGGCGGCTGGAAACTGCACCGGGACTCCGGCCGGAGGCGGCTCGGGATCGGCCGGCTCGGGCGAGAGCCCGCACAGGCGCAGCGCCTGGTCCCCCTCCGCGCCGGGCGGCGCCGCCACCCGCACCCCGAAGAGCCGCGGCGGCCGCGCCGGCAACGACGCCGACGAGTCGGCGGCGAAGCGGCTTCCCTGGGACGGCAGGAGCACCTCCTCCGGGAGGCGCCCGGCCGCGACCCGCGCCCGAAGCCGCTCGCCCAACAGCGACCCCTCGAGCCACTCCCCGCGCCGCGTGGCGCACGCGGTCCCGGTCTCCCCCGACACCTCGTCCTCGACCTCCAGGCAGCGCCGCTCGGACTCGCCCGCCGCGGCCAGCAGGACCTCGGCCAGCAGCGCCGCGGAGCGCCCGCCGCGAGCCTGGCGGCGCCGCCCGCCGGAGGCCCCCTCCTCGCTCCAGGACGCGCCGAGCAGCCGCCCTTCCCGGTCGGTCTCGGCCTCGAGGGTGCGGGAGGTGGCGCCGCCGACCGCCGCCTCGGGGCGGAGCGAAGCGCTCTCGAAGCGGACCCGGCAGCGATCTCCGGCGCAGCGCACCGAGAGCGACGCCCAGCCCACCGGCTCGCCGGCGATCTCCCAGCGGTAGCGCTGCGAGGCGCGAGTGGGGAGGGCGAGGAGCGACAGGGCCAGGGCGAGCGGGATCATGGCCTCTCCTCCCGGCTGGCGCGGCGCCCGAGGAGGGCGCGAGCCAGGAGGAGCGCCGCCACCGCCGCCATGGCCAGCCAGGCGGCGCTGGTGTAGCGGGCGCCGAGCTGCAGGAGCTCGTCGAGGTTTCTCACCAGGAGACCCCCGGCCGCGAGCAGGAGCGCGTTCCAGACCGCGGCGGAGATGCCGCCGTAGAGGAGCACCTGCCGGAGCGGGATGCCGCAGGCCCCCGCCGCCAGGAAGAAGAAGGCGCGCACCCCGGGGAGAAAGCGGTTCAGCACCAGCAACCAGGCCCCGAAGCGGCGGTAGCCGGCCTCGAAGCGCAGGAGCCGCTCCTCGGTGAGGCCGCCCTTGCGGTGGACGCTGCGATCGATGCGGCGCCCCAGGGCCACCCCGGCGCGCCAGTCCAGGTACGCGCCGGCCAGGGCCCCGGCGGTCACCGCCAGGAAGGTCACGGGCCAGGAGAGGACCCCGTTCACGGCATACCAGGCGCCGAGCAGCACCAGCGTGTCGCCCGGGAAGGGCGGGAAGACGTACTCGACGAAGCTGCCGAAGAACAGGACCAGCGGCGCGTAGCCCTCGGTGCGGACCAGCGTCTCGGAGAGGCTCTGCGCCAGGCGTTCGAGCGGGCTCACCCGCCCAGCATGGTACCCTGCGCCGCGCCCGCGCATGCATCCCCCCACCGCCGCCTCAACGCCCGACTCCTCCCCCCGCCTCGCGGCCGCGGGGGCCGCCGAGGCGCGCGCCTGGCGGGGGGTGGCCCTCGGCGTCCCGCTGGCGGTCCTCGCCTTCCACTGGCGGGCGGCGCTGCCGGGAATGGCCTTCACCGGCTCGGACCTGCGCATCTTCTTCTACGGCGTTCGCGAGGCGGTGGCCGAGGCGCTGCGCTCGGGGGCGCTCCCCTGGTGGCAGCGGGGCATGTTCATGGGTTACCCGCTGGCCTCGGACCCCCAGGCGGCGGTCTTCGACCTCGCCACCTGGCTCACGTTGCCATGGGAGGCGCCGCGGGCCCTCACCCTGGCGACGCTCCTGCACCTCTGCATCGCCGGCTGGGGCATGGCCTCCTGGATGCGGCGGCGCGGGCTCGGACCGCTCGAGGCGCTCCTGGCGGCGGTGCTGTTCGCGCTCTCGGCCAAGCAGACGGCTCACGTGATCCACTGGAACTTCGCCGCCTCCACCTGCTGGTGGCCCTGGATGATGGCCGGGCTGGAGGCCTTCGCCGAGCGGGGGCGCGGACGTCACCTGGCCCTCACCGCCCTCGCCGCCGCGGCCAGCTGGCTGGGGGGATCGCCGCAGATGGCCCATTTCGGCTCGCTCGCCGCCGGGCTCTACGCGCTGGTTCTCGCCCCGGGGCTGTGGCGGCGCCGGCCCCTGGATGCCGTCCTGGCGGTGGCGGCGGCGCCGGCGGGCCTGCTCCTGGCGGCGCCGGCGGTGCTGCCCGCCGTGGAGCTGGCCCGCCTCGGGCCGCGCGGTTCGGGCGTCTCCTACGAGTTCGCCACCAGCTGGAAGTGGAGCGACCGGTGGGCGCTGGCGCTCTTCGTCCTCCCGCGGGCCTACCAGTGGCGCTGGGGGCTCAACCTGTGGGAGGCGACCGGTTACCTCGGCGTCCTGCCGCTGGTGCTGGCCGCGGCTGCGCCGCGCCGCCGCGGGGTGCCGCTCTTCCTGGTCCTGGGCGTCCTGGGCGTGTGGCTCGGGTTCGGCGAGGACTCGTGGCTCGGCCTCCATCGTTTCCTCTACCGGTTCCTTCCCGGCTACGGCGCCTTTCGCGTGCCGACCCGGTTCCTCATGGTGACCACCTTCGCCAGCGCCCTCCTCGCCGCCGAGGGCCTGGCGGCGTTGAGGCGCGAGGGATTCGGGGCGCGGGCGCGACGGGGCCTGTGGGCGCTCGGAGCCGTGGCGGCGGCGGCGCTCCTCCTGCCTCGCCTCCCCGGCTTTCCCTTCGACGCCGCCGCCGGGCGACTCACCGCCTGGACCGCGGTGGCGCTGGCGGCCGGGGGCGCCGCCTTCCTCGCCTTCGGGCACGCAGCCCGGGGGCGGGCCCTGGCCCTGGGCGCGGTGGCGCTCTCGGCGACGGACCTGTACCTGGCCTTCGGGGACATGAACCCGACGGGGAAGGCCGCCCGGCAGCATCCGGTCCTGGGGGAGTTCGCCCCTTTGGTTCCCGCCCCGCCCGAGCCGCGCCGGGTGGGGGTGATCGCGGCCTGGGGAGCCTCGGCCAACGCGCCGCTCCGGCTGGGCTGGGAGGGGACGCTGGGCTACGGCCCCATGAACGTGGAGCGGGTGAGCCGGCTCCTCGAGGCCACCCGGCACGACCGGCTGCCGCCGCCGGGGCCGATCACCGGCGACACCAACTTCCCCCGCGCTCGCCCCGCGTCGCGGCTGTGGCCGCTCCTCGGGACGCCGCTGGTGATCTCCGACCAGCCCCTGCCGCTCCCGCGGCTCATGGTTGGCGAAGGCGAGTGGTACGTTCCGCTGGTGGCCCACCGGGCCGAGGCGCTGCCGCGAGTCTTCTGGGCCGGTGCCTGGTCGGTGGAGCCGGACGAGAGGCTCGAGGGCGACGGCTCGCTCCTCGCCGCGGCCGCGGGCGACAGGGCGGTCCTGGCGGAGGCGCCGCCCGGGCTGCCGCCCGCCGGCGCACCCGAGGGGCCGCTGGCCGCCGAGGAGGTCCGGGTGGGGCGCGACTGGCTCACCGCCACCGTGGTGGCGCCGCGCGACGGCGTGGCGGTGATCCTCGACCCCTTCTACCCGGGCTGGCGAGCCGCGCTCGACGGTGCGCCCGCGCCCATCGTCCGCGCCGACTACGCCTTCATGGCCGTGCCGGTGAAGGCCGGCCGCCACGGGCTGCGGCTCGAGTTCCGCGATCCGCTGCTGTCGCTCGGGGCGGCGCTCTCGTCGGCCGCGCTCGCGGCCGGAACGGCGCTCCTCTGGCTGCGCCGCCGGCGCCTCGGCCGCGGCCCGCCCTGATCCGGTGGCCGGGCCCGGCCCGGGCGCTCGCCGCGGCCGGGGATCACCGCACCCGCCCGAGCAGGAGGTCGAGGTTCCGCTTCTCCCACTCCCGCGCCCGGGCGTGGTCCGGGTAGGCCCGCTCGCGGCGGCGGAACTCCGGGCCATGCACCACCCGCCGGCCGCCGCGCTCCTCCCCCGGCACCACCTGGTGCAACATCTCGTGGAACACCACCGCCGCCACGTAGAACTCCGGCACCTGGGCCCGGTCCAGCGCCGGGTGGACGCGGATGGCTCTCGCGTCGTGGAGGTAGACCCCGGTCTTGATGGAGCGGCGATCGGCGCCCGCGCCTCCGCGGCCCCAGCCGATGGCGGCCCGCACCGCGCCGCCGAAGTGCTCGGCGTTGAGCCGCTTCAGGATGCCCGAGAGGTCGTGATGCCGGCCGCGCGCCCGGAGCGAGCCCGGGTCGAGCGGGGCGATGGCGGCTCGGTTCTGCCGCACCCAGGCGTCGATGCGCCGGCCCGCCTCCCGCCGCCGGCCGGCGCGGAGCCGCGGCGACGCAAAGGCCGCCAGCGCCCGCACCACCTCGCCGGGCGCCCGGAGGAACAGGTGGTGCACCCGGTAGCAGACCGCGCCTCCGGCGCGGCGGAAGGAAACCATGGTGGAACGGTTGTCGTGGACCGCGAGGCGTACACGCTCGCCGAGCAGCTCCGAGATGGAGTCGGCCAGGTGCGACGCCGCCTCCAGCCTCACCGCTCGCGGCGCCGAGCGCGCGTCGAAGCCGAAGAGCCGGAGCTGCTCTGGATGGGTCGCCGGCACCGAATGGGAATTCTAGCCTGCCCGACCGTCAGGCGACCCGCCGGTGCGCCGCCCCTGTTCCGGGCGCCCCCGCCAGGATAGCGCCTTCGCCGGCACCCGAGGAAACCGAGCTCCTGCGCCTCCCCGGCCAGCGCGCGTGTGCGCCGGCCGTCACGGCTCGTCTTCGTTCCCCTCCTCGGCGGCGAGGAGCCGCGAGAGGCGCGCCGGCTCGAGGCGCAGCGGCAGGGTGCGTTCCTGGCTGTAGGTCACGGCCCCGGGGGCGGCGCCGCGCGGCTTCCTCACGTGCCGGGCGCGGGTCCAGGCCACCTCGACGGTCGGCTCGCCGCGGGCCTCGCTGAAGTGGGCCGCCAGGTGGGCCGCGTCGAGGAGGTCCTCCTGGCCTGGGGCCTTCCCCTTCCCGAGCCGGAGCACCACGTGGGCGCCGCCGCGCCCCCGCGCATGCAGCCAGCCGTCGTTGCCGCCGGCCTGGCGCAGGAGGGCGTCGTTTCCGTGGGCGCTCTTCCCCACCAGCACCGCGGCGCCGCCGAGCGTCCGGAAGACCCGCCAGGGCGGGGGCGGC
Source organism: Anaeromyxobacteraceae bacterium (assembly GCA_035762305.1). Lineage (GTDB taxonomy): Bacteria > Myxococcota > Myxococcia > Myxococcales > Anaeromyxobacteraceae > DASTPH01. The sequence continues at coordinate 47,732 of DASTPH010000108.1, read as the reverse complement.
TGCTCCCGGCGGCGGCGCGGAGCCTCCTCCCGCCGCGGCGCGGCGCCCGCCCGCCGAGCCTCGCGCTCGAGGCGGGGCAGCGCCTCCGGGCCGGCGCGCTCCAACGCCAAGAGCAGCCCCTGGAGCGCCTCGAGGCGCCCCCGTACCTCGGCGGCGCGGCCCTCCACCCGGGCCGCGCTGTCGGCGATGCGGCGGAAGCGCCGGTAGTAGCGCTCCATGTTCTGGCGCGGCGTCAGGGCGGGGTCGAGGGTCACCCGCACCTCCCGCGGCCCCTCGGCCGTCCACTCGGTGAGCACCGCCTCCCGCCGGCCGCGCGGGAGGGCCTGGAGGTTCGCCTTGAGGAGGTCCGCCAGCCGGCGATCGGCCTCGGCGGCCGGGACCCGTGCCGCCTCCTCGGCCAGCTTCGCCAGCGCCCGCCGCGAGCGATCGGCGGCCGCCCGCAGCGGCTCGCGCAGGCGGCGCCGCCCCTCGCGCAGCGCCCGCTCGGCCTCCAGCTCGCGGTAGCAGGCCTCCACCGCCGCCGAGAGCGGGAAGGGCGCCCCCGCCACCGGCGCGAAGCGGGGCGCCCGTGGCCCCTCCGGCGGGCGCGGCGCAGGCGGGACGTAGGGCCGTCCCGGGACCAGGGCCCGCCGCTCCGAGAGGTTCCGCCCCGCCGAGGCGCGGATGACGCCGGACTCGTCGACCAGGAAGAGGTTGCCGTGGCGGCCGGTGAGCTCGGCCACCAGCGAGGCGCGCCGCCCGCCCCGCTCGAACTCGAGGGTGGCCACCCGGTCGCCCGGCCGCGCCGAGAGGCCCGCCAGCCGCGCCCCCTCCAGCTCGCGCCGGACCGCGGCCTGGAAGGGCGGCGGCTGGCGCGGCGCGGGCGGCCGGGCCGAAAGCGCGTGCAGCCGGGTCAGGTCAGCCTCCGCCGAGACCAGGAGCCACGCCGGACCGGCTGGACCGCGCAGCGAGAGGGCCAGCGCGCGCTCTCGAAGCCCGCGCACCGCGTCAAGGCGTGAGCCCCGGAGCGGCTGCAGCTCCGCGACCAGCGCGGCGATCTCGTGGGCGGCGAGCGACACGCGGGGCCCGGAAATGGCAGCGGCCGCCCGGAGGCGGCCGCGACCTTTTCACGGTGAGAAGGTCGAGCGCTAGCGCTTCTTGGCCTTCTTGGTCCTGCGGGTCGCCTTCTTGGCCTTCTTCCTCTTCTTCGTCGCCATGTGCTCCCTCCTCGAGAGAAGTGACGGCTGGACGATCGAGACGCACCGGAGGTTAGCGCGCGCGGAGCCGAAGCGCAAGGAACGGGACCCGTTTTTGCGCATTCACTCCGGGGCGATGACGCTGGCGTGCCGCCAGCGCCTTGACTTCGGCGCGTCTCGTTCCTTAACTACCCGCGGCCCACCCGTCCACGAGTTCGCATGCTCACCCACAAGCTCCTGGCCTTCACCACCACCGGTGCCGAATGGGTGCTGTGGCTGCTGCTGCTCCTGTCGGTGATCTCGGTGGGCGTCATGATCGAGCGCGCCGTGTTCTTCGCGCGCCGCCGGCTCCCCGATCCCGACGGGCTCTCCGGCCGGCTGCTCGACGGGGACCTCGCCGGCGCGCGCGCGGCCGTGGAGGGGCGCGAGGGCATGGAGGCCGAGGTGGTGCGCGCCGCCGTCGACAGCGCGGCCCGGGGCCCGGCGGCGGTGGCCGAGGTAGTGAATGCACGGCTGGAGCGGCTCCGCCTCGACTACGAGCGCCGGCTGGCCTTCCTCGGCACCCTGGGCAACAACGCCCCGTTCATCGGGCTGTTCGGCACCGTGCTGGGCATCATCCGCGCCTTCGCCGACCTGGCCGCCAATCCGGGCGCGGCCGGCGCCGGCAGCGTCATGGCCGGGATCTCCGAGGCGCTGGTGGCCACCGCGGTCGGCCTGGCGGTGGCGCTGCCGGCCGTGGTGAGCTTCAACCTCTTCCAGCGCTGGCTGCGCCGATCCGCCCAGCGCTCGGCGGTGCTGGGGCACGCCCTGGTGGCCTGGCTCCAGTCGCGGCCGGGAGGCTAGCCGTGGCCGGCAACATCGGCGGCGGCCGCGAGGGCGACGACGACCTCATCAGCGGGATCAACGTCACCCCGCTGGTCGACATCGTGCTGGTGCTGCTCATCATCTTCATGGTGACGGCCAGCTACATCGTGCGCGCCGCCATCGAGGTGGAGCTGCCGCGAGCGGCCTCCGCCAGCGAGGCCGCCGGGACCACGCTGGCAGTGGTGATCACCAGCGGCGGAGACGTGTTCCTCGACGGCGTGCGCCGATCGGAGCCCGAGCTCGCCGAGCGCGCCCGGGAGGCGGCGAGGCGGGGCGACGTGCGCGCGGTGGTGAGCGCCGACCGGGCCACGCTGCACGGCTCGGTGGTGCGGGTCATCGACGTCCTCAAGGGGTCGGGGGTCACCCGCTTCGCCATCCACGTCGAGCGGGAGTCGCCTCGGTGACGCGGCGGTGGGTAGCGCCATGAGGGAGCGTTGGATCGCGCCGGCGGGCTACGCCCTCTCCGCCGCCGTGCACGCGGGGCTCTTGGCGGTGGCCTTCCACGGGCCCGGCGCCCCGCGCCCGCTCCCGGAGGAGGTGGTGGCGGTGGAGATCGAGGAGGCGCCGCGCCCCGAGCCGCCCGCGCCTCCAGCGCCGGCGCCGCGCCCGGCCCGCCGCACCGTGGTGGCGCTCCCGGCTGACGCGCCCGAGTCACGGGCGCCCGAGGCGCCGCCTCCGCCGAACCAGCCCCCGGCGCCGGAGGCCCCGGCTCGCGCGGCCCCGGTGCGCATCGGCGTCGCCATGGAGGCCACCACCTCCGCCGGCGCGGTGGCGGCTCCGGTGGGGAACACACTCCACGGCCGGATGCCCGAGCGGGCGCCCGACCCCTCCGAGGCCCAGCCCTACCGCGCCGAACGCTACGCGCTGCCGACGCAGGTGACGTCCCTGCCCGAGCCGGTGGAGGTGTCGGTGCCCAAGGACGAGTACCCGCCCGAGGCGGCGCGCGCCGGCGTCGAGGGCGAAGTGAAGCTGCGGCTGCTGGTGGACGAGACCGGCAGGGTGCGAGAGGCCACCGTGCTGCGCGACCCCGGCCATGGCCTGGGGCCCGCGGCCGCGCGCATCGCCAAGCGCTACTTGCGCTTCAAGCCCGCCCTTCGCGGCGGCGAGGCGGTGGCGACGGAGATTCCCTACACGATGCTGTTCGAGCTGCCGTGAGCGGGGCTACCGCTCCAGGAGCGCCGCCCCCACCAGGCCGGCGTCGTCGCCGAGCGCGGCCGGGGCCACCGAGAGGCCGATGGCCGCCGAGGCAGAGATGGCAGCGTCGAAATGGCGGCGCGCCGCCGCGGCCAGGCCGGGGCACCCCATGAGCACGCCGCCGCCGAGGATGAGCCGCGCCGGGTTGAGCAGGGTCGCCGCGTTGGCCACCGCCGTGCCCAGGAGGCCCCCGATCTCCTCCCACAGGTCGCGGGCGTAGGCGTCGCCGCGCGCGAAGGCCTCCTCCACCGCCGCCGGGCTCACCCGCGCCAGATCGCCCCCGACCACCTCGCGCACCGCGGTGGCGGCTCCGGCGGCCAGGTCCTCGCGGACGCGAGCCGACAGGTTCATCCCGCCGGCCCAGGCCTCCAGGCATCCCACCATCCCGCAGCCGCAGGGGCGCGGCGGCCCGCCGCGGGGCGGCGTCACCTTGACGTGTCCGATCTCGCCGGCCACGCCGTGGCCCCCCTCCACCAGCCGGCCCCGGACAACCAGCCCCGCGCCCACGCCGCTGCCGACGAAGACCACCAGCACCTCGGTGAAGCCCCGCGCCGCCCCGAAGCGCAGCTCGCCCCAGGCGGCCGCGGAGAGGTCGTTGGCCACCCGCGCGCCCACGCCCAGCGCCCGCGTGAGCAGGGCGCCGAAGGGCACGTCGCGCCAGCCGAGGTTGGGGGCGTTCAGCACCACGCCGCTCGCCCCCAGGCACTGCCCGGCCACGCCCACCCCGGCGCCGTGCAGCTGGGCGAGGGCCGCGCCGGCCTGGGCCGCCGCGTCCCGGGCCGCCGCGGCCGCCGCCTGCGCCACCGCCTCCGGCGCCCGGTCGGACAGCGCCGACTTGTGCGCCGCCACGATGCGGCCGCTCTGGGGGTCGACCAGCGCCGCCCGGACGTTGGTGCCCCCGAGGTCGATTCCCAGCGCCAGCCGTGCCATGAGACCTCCGCTCGTGGCGCGCGTCACGGGTCCCGAGCCAGTCCCCGGCGCGCGCCACGCGGGTGGGGGTCCGGGGGAGGCGGCGCCCCGCCTCTCGGTCGGGCCCGCGGGGAGGGCCCGTGCCTTGCCGCCTCTCCCTGCAAGGCACGGGGCCTTCCCCGCGAAGTGCTGCGGAGCAAGGTGAACAAGGATGGGCTCATGACTCCTGCGGAGCAGCACTACGCCCCCACCTGGCGTTTCAGCTCCTCCACCTTCCCGGCCACCAGCCCCTGGATCTCCGAGAGTCGCTCCGGGGTGGTGGCCTCGAAGCGCAGCACCAGGAGCGGCTGGGTGTTGGAGGCTCGCACCAGGCCCCAGCCGTCGGGGAAGGTGACGCGCACGCCGTCCACCGTCACCGCCTGGTAGCGGGCGGCGAAGAACTCCTGGGCGCGCCGCACCACCTCGAACTTCTTCTCCTCGGGACAGTCGACCCGGATCTCGGGCGTGGAGAAGGTGCGGGGCACGTCGGCGAGGAGCGACGACAGCGGCCGGTCGGTACGGGAGACCAGCTCCAGGAGCCGGGCCGAGCTGTAGATGCCGTCGTCGAAGCCGAACCAGCGGTGGCCGAAGAAGATGTGGCCGCTCATCTCCCCGGCGAGCAGGGCCCCTTCCTCCTTCATCTTGGCCTTGATGAGGCTGTGTCCGGCCTTCCACATGATGGCGCGGCCGCCGTGCCGGGCGACGTCGTCGTAGAGGGTCATGGAGCACTTGACCTCGCCGACGATGGCCGCGCCAGGGTGCTCGGCCAGCACCGAGCGCGAGAAGAGGATCATGAGCTGGTCGCCCCACAGCACCTGCCCCTTCTCGTCGACCGCCCCCACCCGGTCGGCGTCGCCGTCGTAGGCGATGCCCAGGTCGGCCTTCGACTCGGCCACCGCGGCCTTCAGGTGGCCGAGGTTCGCCTCCACAGTCGGGTCGGGGTGATGGTTGGGGAAGCGCCCGTCCATCTCCACGAACAGCGGCACCACCTCGATCCCCAGGGACTCGAAGAGCGGCACCGCCACCACTCCCCCGGTCCCGTTGCCGGCGTCCACCACCACCTTGAGCCGTCGCGGGCCGAGCTCGAGATTCGCCTTCACGTGGGCCCGGTAGGGCGTCACCACGTCGTACCGGCCCACCCGCCCCTGGCCGTCGGCGAAGCGACCCGCCTGGATTCTGCGGAGCAGGGCCTGGATCCCATCGCCGTGGAGCGTGGTCTTGCCCACGCCCACCTTGAGGCCGTTGTACTCGGGCGGGTTGTGGGAGCCGGTGATCTGGCACAGGCCGTCCACCTCCAGGGTGGCGGCGGCGAAGTACACCAGGGGCGTCGGCACCACGCCCAGGTCCAGCACCTCCACGCCCGAAGCGACGAGGCCGGCCGACAGGCGCTCGAAGAAGCGCGCCGCCGATTCCCGGCAGTCGCGCCCCACCACCACCCGCCTCCCTCGCTGCTCGCGCACCGCCGCCCCCAGGGCGCGCCCGACCAGGAACACCGCCTCCTCGGTGAGGTCGCGGTCCACCAGTCCGCGGATGTCGTATTCGCGGAAGATGCCGGGTGAGATGGCGCTCATGGTGGCCCCAGAGATTACACCACCGGCGGGGGACGAGCCCCGGCCCTACAGCACGTCGCGGCGGCCGCGGCGGCGCAGCTCCTCCACCGCCTTGCGCACGTCCTGGGCCTTGTCCTTGCGCACCACCAGCACCGCGTCGCCCGAGTCCACCACCACCACCTGGTCGAGGCCGATGACCGCCACCGGCCGGCGCCTCTGGCCCAGGACCACGTTGGCGCGCCCGTCGATGACCATGGCCTCGCCCTGGGTGACGTTACCGAGGTCGTCGGCGGGGCGGATCTCGGCCAGGGCGGCGAAGCTCCCCACGTCGCTCCAGCCGAACTCGGCCGGGACGCAGGCGATGCGCTGGCTCTTCTCCATGACGCCGTAGTCGATGGAGATGGAGGGAGCGCCGGGGAAGACGCGCTGCAGCGTCCGCTGGTAAGCGCGGCTGCCCAGCGACTGCTCGATGACCGAGAGCTGTTCGCCCAGCACCGGCATGGCCCGCCGGATCTCGTCCAGGATCACGTCGGCCCGAAAGGCGAAGATGCCGCTGTTCCAGAGGTAGCCGCCCTCGGCCAGGTAGCGGGCGGCGGTGACCACGTCCGGCTTCTCCACGAACCGCTCCACCCTCCAGGCCTGCCCGGCCTTGCCGCGACCGCCGGGAAGGCGGGCGCCCAGGCGGAGGTAGCCGTACCCGGTCTCGGGGCGGCTGGGGCGGATGCCGATGGTGGCGATGGCGCCCTGCGCCGCCAGCCGGCCCGCAGCCCTGAGCGCCTCGCGGAAGGCGGCCGGGTTCGCCACGTGATGGTCGGCGGGGAGCATGGCCATGACGCCGCGCGGGTCGCGGCGGGCCACGTGGATGGCGGCCAGTCCCACGCAGGGAGCGGTGTTGCGGGGACAGGGCTCGACGAGCAGGTTCTGGCGGGGCAGGCGCGGCACCAGCCGGCGCACGGCCGCCTGGTGATTCGGGCCGCAGACCACGTAGGTGCGGTCGAGCCGTCCCAGGGGCGGCAGGCGCTCCACGGTGGCGGTGAGCAGCGGCTCCGGGCCGGCCAGCGGCAGGAACTGCTTGGGCCGATCGGCCCGCGACAGCGGCCAGAAGCGGGTGCCGGATCCACCGGCCATGATGACGGGGTAGAGCGTCACGGGCCCCTCCAGATGGAGAGCAGCTCCGAGAGCACCCTGGCGGTGGCGCCCCAGATGGTCTCCCGGCCCAGCGAGTAGAAGTGCACCTGGTGCAGCATGCCGAAGGCTTCCCGGGTCTCCGTGCGGTGCGCCCCGGGCCGGGCGAGGAGGTGGAGCGGCACCTCCAGGATCTCGTCCACCTCGCCGGGATGGGGCCTGAACGGGTAGGGATATGGCACACGCCCCACCCACGGCGTCAAGCGGAACCCGGTCACCACCACCAGCTGCTCCGACAGCTCGCCCAGCACCTCCACCCGCACGGGGTCGAGCCCCACCTCCTCCTCCGCCTCCCTGAGCGCCGCGGCCAGGGTGGACTCGTCGCCGGGATCGACGCGGCCGCCTGGGAAGCTGATCTGGCCGGCGTGGCGGCGCAGGTCGGCCCGCCGCCGCGTCATGAGCACGTGGGCCGCCCCGTCCTTGTCGAAGAGCGGCACCAGCACTGCCGCCGGCCGGAGCGCCCCCTCGGACTGGAGGTACTGCGGGGAGATGGCGCCGAGGTCGAGCCGCCCCGGCGCCCGCCCCGCCAGCGCGGCCCTGAGCGCCTCGAAGCTCATTGGGCCCGGAGCGCCGGGGGGCGCGGCGGCCCGGCGCCGCCGGCGGGCAGCACCCCCTGCCAGATGAGCAGCGCCACCGCCGCCGCGGCGACCAGGCGCCAGGCGATGAACAGGTGGGTGGTGTGCGAGCGCAGCCAGCGCAGGAGCCAGCCGATGACCAGGTAGCCGGCCACCAGGGACACCAGGGTGCCTGCCAGGGTGGCGTCGCGCCAGGCGGGCTCGCCGCGAAGCGCTGGCAGCGCCTTCCACAGCTTGTAGGCGCCGGCCCCGAGGATGATGGGCACCGAGAGCAGGAAGCTGAAGCGGGCGGCGTCCTCGCGCCGGAAGCCGAGCAGCATGCCGGTGGCGATGGTGGCGCCGGAGCGGGAGGTGCCGGGCACGAGCGCCAGGGCCTGACCCACACCGATGAGGAGCGCGTCCAGGGCCAAGACCTCCTCCACCGCGCGCTCGTGGCGGGCCAGCCGCTCGGCAGCCACCAGGATGAGCGCCCAGGCCACCAGCGTACCGGCGATGACCCAGTTGCCGAGCGCCTCGATGCGCCGCTCGAGGAGCTTCCCGAGAAGCGCCGCCGGCAGGGTCCCGAGCCCGATGTACCAGAAGAGGCGCGACTCGAGGGTCTCGAACGGGCGCCGGCGCCAGAGCGACGAGAGGCCCGCCGAGAGCAGCCGCCGCAGCGCCTGGCGGAAGTAGGCGATCACCGCCAGGGTGGTCCCCGACTGGATGATGGTGACGAAGGCCCGGAAGCGGGGGTCGTCGAGGCTCTGCCCCAGGAGCTCTCCGAAGACCAGGAGGTGGGCGGTGCTCGAAACCGGCAGGAACTCGGTCGCGGCCTGGACGAGCCCCAGGAGGGCCGCGGCGAGGAGTCCCACGGCGGCATCGGAGCTAGTGCCGCGACCGGAGCATTCTGCTCCGGGCGGCACCAGCCTCATTTGTAAGGGGGCGTGGCGCCCCCCTCCGGCGGCAAAGCCACCGGAGCCTCCCCCCTGCTACGGCCGGACTCCCGGCCGGGGCCGCTTCGCGGCCTGAAGGCTGATCGGGACGCATGGGGCGCGGCACTATGCGGCGCGGGACCTTCGCAGCCCGGCTGCCTCGCGAAGCGCGTCCTTCTTGTCGGTGCGCTCCCAGGTGAATTCCTTCTCGGTGCGCCCGAAGTGGCCGTAGGCGGCGGTCTTCTCGTAGATGGGGCGGAGCAGGTCCAGCCCCTCGGTGATGGCCCGCGGCTGGAGCCGGAATACCTCGCGGACGGCGCGGGCGATGCGCTCCTCCGGCGCCTTGCCAGTGCGGAAGGTGTCCACCATCACCGAGACCGGCTCGGGGACGCCGATGGCGTAGGCCACCTGCACCTCGCAGCGCTCGGCCAGCCCGGCCGCCACCACGTTCTTGGCGATGTAGCGCCCCATGTAGGCGGCGGAGCGGTCCACCTTGGAGGGATCCTTGCCGCTGAAGGCCCCGCCGCCGTGTCGCCCCATGCCGCCGTAGGTGTCGACGATGATCTTCCGGCCAGTGACGCCGGTGTCGCCCATGGGCCCGCCGATGACGAACCGCCCGGTGGGGTTGATGTAGAACTTGGTGCGCTTGTCCATGAGCCGGCGCGGCAGCGCCCGGTAAACGACGTCCTCGCGCACCGCCTGGTGGAGCTTCTTCGGCGAAACGTCGGGGGCGTGCTGGGTGGACACCACCACCGCGTCGATGCGGGCCGGCTTGCCGCCCCGGTACTCCACCGTGACCTGGCTCTTGCCGTCGGGCCGCAGGAAGTCGAGCCCCGTGCGGCGCGCCTTGGCCAACTGGCGGGTCACGGCGTGGGCGTACTGGATGGGCGCCGGCATGAGCTCGGGCGTCTCGTTGCAGGCATAGCCGAACATCATCCCCTGGTCGCCGGCGCCGCCGGTGTCCACGCCCATGGCGATGTCCGGCGACTGCTGGTCCACCGCCACCAGGACGGCGCAGCTCTCGGCGTCGAAACCCATGTGGCTGTCGGTGTAGCCGATCCGCTTCACCACTCCGCGCGCCAGCCTGGGGTAGTCGAGGCGGGCGCTGGTGGTGATCTCGCCGGCGATCATGACGTAGCCGGTCTTGAGGAGCGTCTCGCAGGCCACCCGACCGCGCTTGTCCTGCGCCAGCACGGCGTCGAGGACGGCGTCGGAGATCTGGTCGGCCATCTTGTCGGGATGGCCCTCGGTGACCGACTCCGAGCTGAAGAGGAAATCGCTGAGCATGGGGTCCTTCCCTCAGGAAGCGCGCCACCTTACGCGCTCGCGAAGCGAAGTGTCAAGGCGGGCGGTCGCGGACGAGGGAGATGAGCCGGTTGCCCACCCTGAGGCAGTGAACGATGAAGCCGTTCACCACCGCGGTCTGGATCCGCCAGACGGCCGTCATCGCTCGAGGCGATCCTCGATCCAGCGGAAGGCGGCATCCGCGTCGAAGGACGTCATCCCCCCCTCGAAGAGCAGATCCGCCATCGCGAAGCGGTCCGAGAGAGGCTCGTCGGTGAGCGACGGCACCGCGATGCAGCGCATGAAGGCGCGCTTCGCCGCCTCGACGCCGTGGCGCGAGTCCTCCACGGCCAGGCATTCGTGGGCCGGGACGCCCAGCCTGCGGGCAGCTTCCTCGAAGACGTCCGGGCTGGGCTTGCCGCGAAGGACCTCTTCGGCCGACACCACGGCGCCGAGCGCGGGGAGGAGCCCGGCCGCCGCCAGGAGCGCCGCCAGCACCTCGGGCGAGGAGCCCGAGGCGATCGCCACCGGCAGCCCCCGCGCCCTGACCCGGTCGAGGAGCCGCGTCATCGCCGGGTACGCCCGCGCCGCGCCGCGAGCGACCTCCAGATACAGGGCGTTCTTGCGCGCCACCAGCTCGGCGGCGCTGGCGGGAAGCGCGAAGCGGCGCTTGAGATCCACCATCATGTCGCGGTTGCCGCCCCCGACGTAGCGCTTCTTGTCCTCGCGGGTGAAGGGGATGCCGTACCCGGCGAGAAGGCGCCGGTCGGCCTGGTAGTGGCTCTCCTCGCTGTCGAGGAGGGTCCCGTCGAGGTCGAAGATGACGGCGCGGATGGGATAGCTGGGCTCGGGGCGGATCCGGGCCGACAGCTCCACCACGTTGCCCTCGGGATCGCGGATCTCCATCTCGCGGTACCCGTCGCCGGTGTCGCGGGGCGCCTTCAGCGCCGCGCCGGAGGGAGCGAGCGAGGAGAGCCGCGCGAACTCCGCGTCCACGTCCTCGACCTGGATGGAGAGGTGGTCCGGCGCCACCGCGCGCCGCTCCAGGAACCCCGGGTCGCGCGGGCGCTCCAGCAGCTCCAGGCAGATCCCGTCGCGCTCGAGGAACACCGTTCGCAGCCCCGGCGAGTTTTGGCTCACGTAGCGGTATCGCAGCGCGAAGCCCAGGGCGGTGCGGTAGAAGAGCTCCACCGCGAAGAGATCCTGGACCTGGATGCCGACGTGATCGAGCTTCACCGCCGTCGATATAACCGAAAGCCGGGCGGCCCGCGGCCGCCGGGAACGCGGCCGTCTCGCCGTCCTGCGGATTGGCGCGGCGAGTGAGCGATGGGGAGGGTCCGGCGGGGGTGCGGCGAGGACCCCGCGGGGGTGCCGCGCGGGTCGGGCGGCGTTAGACAGGGGACGTGCCTCCCGCGACGGTATCCGCGCGCCTTTCCTCGCTCCGCTTCGCCGGACCCCTCGCCGGGGCGAGGAGCGGGGCGGCGGCGGACGGCGGCGGCAGGGCGGTGCGGCTCGGGATCTGGCGCGAGGGCGGGCGGGTGGTGAGGGCTCGCTATCGAGCCACCAGCTGCGCCTCCCTCATCGCCTACGCCGAAGCCGCGTGCGAGCTCATCGAAGCGGGGTGCGATCCGACCCGCCTCGACGCCGACGCCCTGCGCGCCGCGGTGACCGGCGTGCATCCCCTCCACCGATCCCGCGCCGATCTCGTCGCCTCGGCGGCGCGGCGGGCGGGCACCTCTCTCGAGGAGGAACTCACGTGAACGTCGCCTACGTCTTCTCGACCCCGAACGCGTCCTTCATCCTGGAGAAGATGATCGTCCCTCAGCTGGAGGAGGGGCGCCACGGCGCGAACGTGGTGGGCATGTTCTTCTTCGTGGACAACAACTACCTGCTGGTGCGCGGCAACCCCACCGGCGAGCGGCTGGCGCGGATCTCGCGGAAGAGCGGGATGCTGCTCATGGGGTGCGACCAGTGCTGCTACCAGCGAGCGATCGCCGATCGGCTCATCGAGGGAATACCCATCGGCTGCTTCCCGGACCTGTACAAGGCGCTCGCAGGGGCCAAGGTCGATCAGGTGATCACGCTCTGATGCGGGGCCCTTCACCGGCCCGAAGAGCCTGCGGCACTGAGCCACGAAAGCTCGAGCTGATACGGGGACTTCCGAGGCGATTTCGCGGGCGCACCCTTTGCGGGAATCGCGTGTGCACCCTTTGCGGGAATCGCGTGGACGAAGGCCAGTCTTGGCCCCATCGGGCCGCTCCCCGGATCGCGTTGCTCGGCTCTACGATCTCAGCCAGGCGGCGCGCCACCGCGCGCCGGGGAGGAAAGTCCCATGGCCCAAGCTGCGACGAAGAAGGGAGCGGTGAGCCCTGGCTTACCGCGGGGAGACGTCCTCTTGCACGAGCCGCTGCTCAACAAGGGGACGGCCTTCACCGCCCCGGAACGGGAGGCGCTCGGACTGCGCGGCCTGCTCCCACCGATCGTGGACACCATGGAGGAGCAGCTGGCCCGGGTCCTCGAGAACTACCGGAGCAAGCACACCGATCTCGAGCGCTACATCCACCTCGTCGCCCTGCAGGATCGGAACGAGGTCCTCTTCTACCGGCTCATCTCCGACCACATCGAGGAGATGATGCCCATCATCTACACCCCCACGGTGGGCCAGGCTTGCCAGAAGTGGGGCCACCTCTTCCGGCGACCCCGCGGGCTCTACCTGTCCTGGGATGACCGCGGGCGCCTGGCTGAGCTTCTCGGCAACTGGCCACATCCCGACGTGCGCGTCATCGTGGCGACCGACGGCGAGCGCATCCTGGGCCTGGGCGACCAGGGGGCGGGCGGCATGGGCATCCCCATCGGGAAGCTCTCGCTCTACACGGCCTGCGCCGGCATCGACCCGGTCAAAACGCTGCCGGTCATGCTCGACGTGGGAACCGAGAACGAAGGCTACCGTCGCGACCCGCTCTACCTCGGCCTGAGGCAGCACCGCGTCCGCGGCGAGGACTACGACGCCTTCCTGGCCGAGTTCATGGAGGCGGTGCGCACCGTCATGCCGGCCGCGCTCGTCCAGTTCGAGGACTTCGGCAACGTCAATGCCTTCCGGCTGCTCGCGCGCTGGCGCGAGCGCGCCTGCACCTTCAACGACGACATCCAGGGCACCGCCGCGGTGACGCTGGCGGGCCTCTACTCGGCGCTGCGCCTCACCGGGAGGAACCTACGCGAGCAGACCATCCTCTTCCTCGGGGCGGGCGAGGGAGGGATCGGCATCGGGGAGCTCGTCGTCTCGGCCATGGTGGACGAGGGAGCCGATCCGGAGGTGGCGCGCCGCCGCTGCTGGTTCGTCGACACCCATGGGCTGGTGGTGCGGTCCCGCGCCGACCTCGCGCCACACAAGCTGCCCTTCGCTCACGAGGCGGAGCCTCGCCCCGACCTGCTTTCCGCCGTCCGGGCGCTCGAGCCGACCGCCCTGGTGGGCGTTTCCACCCGCGGCAAGGCCTTCGACCAGGCGGTGGTGGAGGAGATGAGCCGCCTCAACGCTCGGCCGGTGATCTTCGCCCTCTCCAACCCCACCTCCAAGTCGGAGTGCACCGCCGAGGAGGCCTACCGGTGGTCCAAGGGGCGGGCCATCTTCGCGAGCGGCAGCCCCTTCCCGCCCTGCGTCGTCGACGGCCGTACCTTCGTGCCGGGGCAGGGGAACAACGCCTACGTCTTCCCGGGGGTCGGGCTGGGGGTGGTGGCCAGCCAGGCGCGCCACGTCAACGACCGGATGTTCCTGGCGGCGGCGCGCGCGCTGGCGTCGATGGTCGGCCCGGAGGACCTGGCGCTGGGGCGCATCTACCCGGCGGTGAAGCGCATCCGGGAGGTGTCGGCTCGCATCGCCGCGGCCGTGGCGGAGGTCGCCTTCCGGGACGGCCTGGCCGGCGTCCCGCGCCCGGCCGACGCGGCGGCGCTGGTCGAGGCCGCGATGTGGAAGCCGGTCTACCGGAGCTACGTGTAGCAGACGCCTGCCGGAGCGCGGCCTCGGCGGCGTCGTGCCCGGGCCCTGGCCGAGGGGCAGAGGCGCCCGCTCGGCGCCTGCCGATGCGAAAGGAGCTCGCCGGCTCCCGCCCCGCTACGCGGTCCCGCCGGCCGGGTGGTGGAAATGGACTCCGTTCGCTCCGCGCTGGAGCTCCGGGGAGGAGAACCAGCCGCAGCTGCGGCAGACGCTCCGGACGGTGCCCGGGCGCACCCGGATGGAGAGCACGCCCCCGCACAGGAGGCAGCCGCCGGCCAGCTCGGCGTCCCGAGCGTCGACGAGGGGATGTTCGGCGACCTTCATGTTCTCTACGTAAGGCTTCCCGGGCGCTTGGCAAGCGGCGCGCGCCGGGGGAGGGCCCGAGGGACCACCCCGGAACTCCTCCCGGTCGCGTAGGGGTGACCTCCCGCGGGCGGCGAGGGACTCCCACCCGGGCACACGGTTCCCGACGCTTCCTATCCGCCCACCGGCCCCACCGAGACCTCCGCCAGCAGGAGGCCGGGGAAGCGCCGCGCCATTTCCGAGCGCACCTCGCGCTCGATCTCGTCGGCGTGGGTGAGCTCCAGCAGGCGCTCCACCAGCGCCCGCCCGTCGGCGGCGGAGGCGCTGCGGATCACCTTCTTCACCAGCGGGATGGCCGGGCCGTTCATGGAGAGCTCGTCCAGGCCCAGGCCGATGAGCACCAGCGTGTAGAGGGGCTCGCCGGCCATCTCGCCGCACATGGCCACCGGGATGCCGGCCTTCCGCCCGGCGTCGCAGACGAACTTCAGTGTGCGCAACACCGCCAGGTGCAGCGGCCGGTAGAGATAGGCCACGTCCTTGTCGTGGCGGTCGATGGCGATGGTGTACTGGATGAGGTCGTTGGTGCCGATGGAGAGGAAGTCGCACTCCCGGGCCAGCCGGTCGGCGATCATGGCGGCGGCGGGCAACTCCACCATGATCCCCACCGGCACCGGCCGGGTTTCCACCCCGTCGCGGTCCAGCTCGGCCCTGACCTCGGAGAGGATCCGGCGAGCGGCCCGGAGCTCGGCCGCGCCGCTCACCATGGGGAACATGATCCGGAGCTGGCCGTGGACGCTGGCGCGCAGGAGCGCACGCAGCTGGGCGCGGAACATCTCCGGCTGGCGCAGGCAGTAGCGGATGGCCCGCAGGCCCAGGGCCGGGTTCTCGGCGTGGGCGCGCTGGCCGGTGGGCAGCTTGTCGCCGCCGAGGTCGAAAGTGCGGATGGTCACCGGGCGCGGCGCCAGCGATTCCAGGATGCGCCGGTAGGTCTGGTAGTGCTCCTCCTCGCCGGGGAGCTCGCGCCGCCCCATGAAGAGGAACTCGGTGCGGTAGAGCCCCACCCCCTCGCCGCCGTGCTCGACGAGGCTCGTCACCTCCTCGGCGAACTCGATGTTGCCCATGAGCCGCAGCGTCACCCCGTCGGCGGTGGTGGCCGGCAGGTCGCGCAGCCGCGCCAGCTCCGCTTCCTGGGCCCGGTAGCGCTCCCGGGCCGCCTCGTAGTCGGCGCGCTCGCCGGAGGTGGGGTCGAGGATCACCTGCCCCCGGCCTCCGTCCACCACGATCCAATCGCCCCGGTTGGCGAGGGCGGTGGCCCGCCCCACCCCCACCACCGCCGGGACCTCCAGGGCCCGGGCCACGATGGCGGTGTGGCTGGTGAGCGCGCCGGCGTCGGTGACGAAGCCGGCCACCTTGCGCTCGTGGAGCAGAAGGGCGGTGTCGGCCGGCGACAGGTCGCGGGCCACGATCACCGAGCCCTCGGGGGGCAGCTCGACCACGTCGGGCCGCTCGCCCAAGAGGTTCTTGATGAGGCGCTCGCCGACGTAGTCCACGTCGGCGCGCCGCTCCTTGAAGTACTCGTCGGCCACCGGGGCGAAGGAGCCCTTGATGCCGCGCACCGCCCGCTTCACCGCCCACTCCGCGTTGACGCGCTCCTCCCGCACCAGCCGGCGCGCCTCCTCCACCAGCATCACGTCGTGGAGCATGAGCCGGTGCATGTCGATGATGGCGATGTGCTCGGCGCTCTCGGATTGCCTCACCTTCTCGCGGACCTCGGCCAGCTGCCGGTCGGAGGCCTGCAGCGCCCCCTCCAGCCGCTTGAGCTCGCCTTCCACCTCCGCCGGCCCCAGGGTGCGGCGGGGCGTGCGGACCCGGCGCTGGTCCACCAGCCACACGCGACCGATGGCGATCCCGGGGGAGGCGGCCAGGCCGAAGAGGGTGGTGGGGCCGGCCACCGGTCACCTCTCCCCGAAGCCGGCCTGGATGACGCAGGCGAGCGCGTCCATGGCCGCCTGGGCGTCCTCGCCCTCGCAGGACACCAGGATCTGCGACCCCTTGCCGGCGGCCAGCGTGAGCACGCCCATGATGCTCTTGCCGTTCACCTGCAGCCCGTCCTTCTCCACGGTGATCTCGCTGCGGAAGCGGTTGGCGGCCTGGACCAGCTGCGCCGCGGCGCGGGCGTGGAGGCCCAGGGTATTCACGATATCGAAGCTCCTCTCCAGGCGGACCATGCGTCAAGGCCCCCCGTGCCCGAGCGCGAGGAGCAGCGACACGCCCGCGCCGGCGGCCGCGGCGGCGTAGGCCGCCGGCAGCGGGCGGGCCCCTCGGCCCAGCGCCAGCCAGCCGAGGACGGCGGTCCCCAGGGCCAGGGCGGCCCCCTCCCCGCCGGCGGATCCCCAGGCCCGGGCCGCCACCGCGGCGGCCGCCAGGCCGCAGGCGGCGGCTCCGGCGTCGCGCAGGCGCGCGGCGGCGCGGGGGAGGGCCAGCCGCGAGACCTCCTCCACTACCGCGTCGCCGCCGCGATAGCCGGCCAGGAACAGGCGCGCCCTGAGCCCCACGGCCAGGGCGTTGTAGAGGACCAGCGCCGCCACCACCGCCGGCCAGCCCACGGCCACGGTGCCGAGCGCGGCCGCGGCCCCCAGGAAGGGGCGCAGCGCCGTCCAGAAGAAGCCGTCGCCCACCGCCGCCAGCGGCCCCTGCAGCGTGGCTTTGTAGTCGGTGGGGGCGCGGTCCGGCTCCTCGCCGCGCGCCACCCGCTCCTCGTGGTGGATGGCGCCTCCCACGATGGCCGCGGCCGTGTAGGGGTGGCAGTTGAAGAAGCACAGGTGGCGCCGCAGGGCCTCCCGGCGCCGCTCCGGCTCGGGGTAGAGCGCCCGCAGCGCCGGGTCGATGGCGTAGGCGAACCCCAGGTTCTGCATGCCGCGGCGGTTCCAGGCCGCCTGCAGGAACAGGCAGCGCCAGAAGACGCGGAAGAGGGTGCGGCGGGGGATCCCGGTCGCCATCACGCCACCCACCCCCAGGCGAGGAGGCACAGGCCGAGCAGCGTCCCGGCCGCCAGGGCGGCCACGAAGATCCGGGGCGATCGCTCGCCGCGTACGGCCCGCGCCCCCGCGGCACAGGCGAAGCCCGCGAAGGCCCAGAACCCCGCGGCCAGGGGCGCCTCGGCTGCGGGGGCCGCCCTGAGCACCAGCGGCAAGAGCCCGCCGACGACGGCGGCCGCCGCCGGAGCCGCCAGGGCGGCGGCGCCGAACGGCAGGAGCAAGCCGTACAGGTTCTCGCGCATGGCGCCGCGGGCGTGGCCCTGCTCGAGAAGCGCCTCGGCCCGGACCGCCAGCCGCTCGTTCCAGCGCTCCACCAGCGCGTCCAGGCGGCGGCCGGCCAGCGCCAGCGGGGCGCAGGCCACCACCGCCAGCAGGGCCACCGCCGGGGTGACGCCGGTCCCCAGGGTTCTCCCGGCCAGCACCGCGCTCCCGACGATGGCGGCGGCGCCCAGGGCCTCGTTGGCGGGCAGCGCCGCCCCCATGTTCACCGCTCCCAGCCAGAGCAGCTCCAGCGGCGGGCCGAGCAGGAGGCCGGCGCGCAGGTCGCCCAGGGCTAGGCCCACCGCCGGCGCCAGGGCCACCGGCCGCGACAGCATGGCCTGCAGGAAGCCCTTGCGCTCCACGGCCGCCAGTCCCGCCACTGCGCCGAGGAGGAGGTAGTCCACGGTGGCCACGAGTCTATCCCTGGGGCGCCGACTTGTAGCGGCGCTCGATCTCGTCCAGCCCCAGCGGGGGCTCGCCGGGCACGGCGCGCAGCTCCACCGCGAACCCGCGGGCGGCGAGGCGCTCGAGGGCCTCCACCTCCTCGCCGGAGAGGTACACCGACGACGTGATGGGGCGCCGGCCGGCGGCGTAGTGCACGTTGCCGACGTTGAGGGTGTGCGCCCGCTCGGGGGTGAGGCCTTGGGCGGCGGCCCTCTCCAAATCGGCCACCTGGCGCATCAGCACCAGCACCCGTTCCGGCGAGGCGGCCAGGGATTCCCAGCGGACCTCGGCCACCGGGACCACCGCGGCGGGCATCTCGTCCGGAAGCGCCAGGGTCATGGCGGCGCGCGCCAGGGGGCTTCGGGCGGCGTCGTCGTCGGCCACCACCACCGAGCCCGCCGAGAGGCGCGGCAGCCAGGCCTCGAGGACCTGGCCGTGGAGGAGCCGGTTGTCCACCCGCACCAGCGCGATCACGGCCGGCCACCGCGCGCCGTCCGCTGTCGCAGGAGCTCGCTGGCGCAGGTGATGTTCTTCTGGCCGTAGCCGGCGAGGAGCTCGGCGGTGGCCCGGAGCGAGAGGCCGTCGCCGCGGGTGGCGGCGAACTTCAGCACCATGGGCAGGTTGACGCCGGTGAGCACCTCCACCCGGCCGTCGAGGAAGGTGAGCGCCAGGTTGGCGGGCGTTCCGCCGAACATGTCGGTGAGCACCAGGGTGCCCTCGCCCTGGTCCACGGCCCGGATGGCTCCCCCCAGCTCGTCCTGCGCCGCCTCCATGGGCCGGTCCGAGGAGATGGAGACGGCACGGGCCCCGGCGACGGCGCCCACGATGGCCT
The DNA here is from genome assembly GCA_035762305.1 of Anaeromyxobacteraceae bacterium. Taxonomy (GTDB): domain Bacteria; phylum Myxococcota; class Myxococcia; order Myxococcales; family Anaeromyxobacteraceae; genus DASTPH01. Next base: position 29,177 of record DASTPH010000108.1, on the reverse strand, counting down.
CGGCGGTGCGGAGGATCTCCTCCCCCAGGCGCCCGTGCGTGGCCACCACCAGGCCGACCACCGGCTACTCCTTCTCCACGTCGCGGTGCCAGACGCGAACGTCGATGCCCGCGGAGGCCAGCCGCTCGGCCAGCGCCTCGGCGATGGAGACCGAGCGGTGCTTGCCGCCGGTGCAGCCCACCGCCAGGGTGAGGTAGCTCTTGCCCTCGGCGCGGTAGCGGGGGATGAGGAAGCCGCACAGGTCGGCGGCCTTCTCCACGAAGGTCCGCGCGTCCTCCTGGCCCAGCACGAAGTCCCGCACCCGGGCGTCGAGGCCGGTGAACGGCTTCAGCTCCGGCACGAAGAAGGGGTTGGGAAGGAAGCGGACGTCGAGCACCAGGTCGGCGTGAGCGGGGATGCCCCAGCGGAAGCCGAAGGAGACCACGGTGACGCCCATGCGGGCGGCGCCGCCCCCCACGAAGCGGCTCTGGATGAGCCGCTTCAGCTCGTGGACGGTGAGCGCCGAGCTGTCGACCACCTCGTCGGCCAAGTCCTTCAGGGCGGAGAGGGCCCGGCGCTCGGCGGCGATGCCCTCCGGGACGCTGCCGGACTCGCCCGCCAGGGGGTGGCGGCGCCGGGTCTCCGAGTAGCGGCGCAGGAGCGAGTCCTCGGTGGCGTCGAGGTACAGCACCTCGACCCGGGCCCCCTTCTTGCGCACCTCGTCGATGACGCGCGGCGCGTCGCCGAGGAAGCGTCCCTCGCGGGCGTCCACCACCAGCGCCAGCCGCGACACCTCGCCGGCGGTGTGCCCCGACAGCTCCAGCAGCTTTTCCAGGAAGACGATGGGGAGGTTGTCGACGCAATAGAAGCCGGCGTCCTCCAGGGCTCGGAGGGCAGTGCTCTTCCCCGATCCGGAGACGCCGGTGAGGATCACCACCTGGGGACCGTCGGCCTCCGGACGCGGCCGCTGCGTCGGGCCGGTCATTCGACGTCCGTGCCCCCGACGGCGCCGCCGGGGGCGGTGGCGATGGCGCGGTTGAGGCGGTCCTGGAACTCGCGGGCCGAGTGGTGACCCTGGAGCTTCAAGAGGTGGTTGCGAGCCGCCACCTCCACGATGGTGGTCATGTTGCGGCCGGGGCGCACCGGCACCACCAGCATGGGGATCTCGGCGTCCAAGATGCGGAAGCGCCGCTCCTCCACCCCCAGCCGGTCGTACTCCACGCTGGGATCCCAGTCCACCAGCTCCAGCACGATCTCGATCTTCTTGCGCTCGCGGATGGCGGAAACGCCGAAGAGGTCCTTGATGTTGATGATGCCCAGGCCGCGCACCTCCATGTGGTGCTTGATGATCTCCGACCCCTGGCCGATCACGCTGTCGCCCTTGCGCTTCACGTCCACGATGTCGTCGGCCACCAGGCGGTGGCCCCGCATGACCAGGTCGAGGGCGATCTCGCTCTTGCCGATGCCGGACTTGCCCAGGAGCAGGATGCCCACCCCGAAGACGTCGAGCAGCACGCCGTGCATGGAGGTGGAGGCGGTGAGCGAGTCCTCCAGGCAAGCCTGCACGGCGGCGATGAAGACGCTGGAGAGGTGGCTGGTCCGGAGGAGCGGCACCCCGGCTTCCTCGGCCGCCGCCACCATCTCGGGCGGGATGTCCAGGTCCTTGGTCACCGCCAGCGCCGCCACCTCCTGGGCGAAGAAGGCGCGCACCACCTCCACCCTGCGCTCGCGGGGCAGGGTGCGCAGGTAGCTCATCTCGGTGTTGCCGAAGACCTGGAGCCGCTCCTTGTGCAGGTGCTCGGTGAACCCGGCCAGGACCAGGCCCGGCTTCTGGATGCGGGAGGAGCTGATGCGGCGGGAGAGCCCCTGCCTCCCCGCGACCAGCGTCAGCCGGAGGTCGTACTTCTTGTCGTCGAGGAGGGCCCCGACGCGAATGGCGTCCATCGGGGCGGAGTCTAACCCGGGGGGGCGCAGGCGTCGACACGCGGCGCCCCCGCCGGGGCGCTCCGCCGATTCGGATTTGACGGAACGGCAGGCCAGTCACTATCTTGCGCGGTCCTGATGCGAGGGAAGCTGCTCTACCACGGGAACTGCTTCGATGGCGCCGCCTCGGCGGCGCTGGTGGGGCGCTTCCTGCGCGAGCGCGAGGGGCCGCGCCTGGCGCGGCTCGATCAGGTTCCGGTGCAGCACCACGAAGGCGACCCCTTCCCGCCGGGCGCCTTCGACGCCGACCTGAACACGGTGGTGGACTTCCGCTGGTCCCCCTCGCCCCGCCTCGACTGGTGGTTCGACCACCACCGGAGCGCCTTCCACCGCGCCGAGTGGCGCGAGGCCTTCGAGCAGGCCAGGAATCCCAGGCACTTCTGGGATCCGGCCGCGCCGAGCTGCTGCGGCTTCGCCGCCCGCGTGCTCGGGGAGCGCTTCGGCTGGAGCGCGCCCGAGCTCGGGGAGCTCGTCCGCTGGGCCGACGTCATCGACGCCGCCCGCTTCCCCTCGGCGGCGGTGGCGGTGCGGCTCGAGGAGCCGGCGCTGCGCATCATGACCCTCCTGGAGGCCACTCGCGATCCGGCCCTTCCCGACCGGATCATCGAGGCCATGCGCACCCGCCCGCTCGGGGAGATCGCGGCAGAGCCATGGGTGCGCGACCCGCTGGGCCCCATCCTGGACCGGCACCTCCGCTCCATCGAGACGGTGGGCCGCCTGGCCCGGGAGGCGGGCGGGGTGGTGAGGGTGGACCTCGTGGGGTCGGGCGTCGAGGCGCCCAACAAGTTCATCGCCTACGACCTCTTCCCCGACTCGCGCTACACGGTGGTGGTCTCCCGCGACCCCAAACGGGCCAAGGTCTCGGTGGGTGCCAACCCATGGGCCCGCGTGCCTCGCACCCACGACATCTCCAAGATCTGCGAACGGTACGGGGGCGGCGGCCACCCGGTGGTGGGCGCCGTTTCGCTGGACCCCGGGCGGGTCGCCGAGGCGAGGCGCATCGCCGCGGAGATCGCCGAGGTCCTCCGGGGTCCCCCGCTCGCCTGAAGCCATGACGCCCGGCCAGTACATCCTGGTGGTCGACGACGACGAGGACTTCCGCGAGACGCTAGCGGAGGTGCTGGCCGAGGCGGGCTATCCGGTGCAGCAGGCCGGGGATGGCGAGGCGGCGCTGAAGAAGGTGGCCGAGGAGGCGCCCGGTATCGTGCTCCTCGACCTCAAGATGCCGGTGCTGGACGGCTGGGGAGTGATGGAGCGGATGCGCGCCGACCCGCGCAGCGCCGCCGTCCCCATCCTCATCCTCTCGGCCTACGGGTTCGAGTGGGAGGCCGAGCTGCTGGGCGCCCAGGGGTACATCCCCAAGGGCGTGGGCATGGACGAGATCCTGGAGCGGGTGCGCCGCGCTGCCGGGGATCCCCCTTTGCGGCACTGATGGTCACCGCTCGCGCCTCGCAGCCCGCGCCCGCTCGAGCCGGGCCGCCTCGAGCGCCAGCCGGAGCGGCTCGGGCAGGCGCCGCCCCCGCGCGCAGGCCAGCACCAGCGCGGCGGCGGACTCGGGGGCGACCCGCCAGCCGGCGTGGGCCACCACCGGCCTCGCGCCGCGGCGGGTGCGGACCCACACCCCCACCAGGTTCCCGCCGAGGAAGAGCGGCGAAAGCGATCCCGCCGGCCCGGCCGGGCTTGCACCTGAGGCGCGGAGCGGCTCCCCGGTCACGCCCGCGGTGGGCAGGTCCAGGAGCGCCCCCACCACCACCGCCAGCCCGCAGCCGCGCGGGTGATCGCGGCCGCCGCCGTGGACCAGGAGCACCTCCGGGCGCTCCGGGAGCCGGCGCACGGCCGCCTCCAGGAGGGGCCCCTCCCGGAGCGCGAGCCGCCCGAACTCGAAGGCTGCCGGCGCCGGCGCGCTGAGCGCAGCCCAGGCCAGGGGCCGCCCGTCGCGCCACAGGGCCGCGGCGGCGAAGGCGGGCTCCCCGGCCGCGCCCCGGACGGCGCCACCCCGGCCGAAGACCACGGCGCAGGCGCCCACCGCCGAGAGCGACGCCGGAAGAAGCCAGGGCTCGGGACTCGATCGGAGGATCGTCGCCTCCAGGACCTCCAGGGCCTCCGCCGTGCCGGGCCAGCCGGTCAATGCGCTCCACCCCGCCGCCCGCGCGGCCCCTGCGGCGCCGGCTCCGGCCGCCCGAGCAGCGTCGCCGGCCGCACCGCGTCCTCGCCGTGCCGGCCGGCGATGGCGTCGAGCGCGGCGTTGAGACGCTGGCGCCGACCGTCGCGCGCCGCCGCCGGCGGCTCGAAGAGCCCGAGCTGCCCGGAGGGCGCGCCGCCCGCCTCCTCGAAGCCCGACACGGCCACGCCGGTGAGCCGCACCGGCCTGGAAAGATCGGCGCGGGACAGGTCGAGCCGGATGGCCTCGGCGATGGCGCCGGCGTCGTCGGTGGGGTGGGAAAGGGTGCAGCGGCGGGTCACCAGCGTGAAGTCCGAGTACTTGAGCTTCAGGGTGACGGTGCGCCCGCGCTCGCCGGCCGCCCTGAGCCGCCGCGCCACCCGTTCCACCTGGTCGAGGATCCGGGGCCAGAGCGCCTCGGCGCCGCTGAGGTCCTGCTCGAAGGTGTCCTCGGCGCCGATGCTCTTCGCGGCCTCGTCCGGCACCACCGTCCGCGGGTCCTCGCCGCGGGCCAGCGCGTGCATGTGGCGGCCGTGGGCGCCGAATCGCTCCGAGAGCACCGCCTCCGGGAGGCGCGCCAGCTCGCCGATGGTGGAGACCCCGAGCTTCCTGAGTGCCCTTTCGGTCACCGCTCCCACGCCCCAGAGCCGGCCGACCGGCAGCGGCGCCAGGAAGGCGGCCACCCCGCCTTCCGGGACCACCGTCAGGCCGTCGGGCTTGCCGAGGTCGCTCGCGATCTTGGCGGCCATCTTCACCTCGGCGACGCCCGCCGAGACGGTGAGGCCGGTCTCGCCCCGCACCGCCCGCTTCACGGCCACGGCGATGTCCCGCCCCGTGCCGTGGAGGGCCTGGCTCTCGGTGACGTCCAGGAAGGCCTCGTCGAGCGACAACGGCTCCACCAGGGGGGTGTAGCGGCGGTAGATCTCGAAGACCTGCCGCGACAGCTCGCCGTAGCGCTCGAAGCGCGGCGGCAGGAACACGCCCTCCGGGCACAGGCGCCGCGCCCGGGCGGTGGGCATGGCCGAGTGGACGCCGAAGCGGCGGGCCTCGTAGCTCGCCGCCGCCACCACGCCGCGCCCTCGCGTGCCGCCCACGATCACCGGTCGCCCCGCCAGCGAGGGGTCGTCGAGCACCTCCACCGACGCATAGAAGGCGTCGAGGTCCAGGTGGATGATGGTTCGCGCCACGGTCCGTCCTCGGCCGAAGGCTCGCTCAACTGGGGTCTCCGCGGGAAGGGGTTCCCCGGGGGTCCGTCCGCTGCCCGAGGTCGATGAAGGTCGCCCAGGGCCCCCTTTTGGTCGATGGCGATCATGACTTGACGCCGGTCAAGCGACCCGCTTAAGTACCAATTTGCCGTGCAGCCCGTTCCACTTACAGAACGCGCCCCGGCGCAGGCGAAGGGTATCGCCTCGAAGCTCTGGACCGCAGCCCGCACCGAGTTTTCCATGCGCGGCTACCACGGCGCCAGGGTGCAGGGCATCGCCCGCCGCGCCGGCTGCAACGTGGCCCTGCTCTACCGGCACTGGGCCTCCAAGAAGGCCCTCTACCTGGACGTGCTCGGGTCGGTGTGGAGCTCGAGCAACGCCGCGGTGGCCAAGCTCCTGGAGCGCGGCGCGGGCGCTCCCGGCGTGGTCTCGGCCTACCTCGACGCCCTCCTCGGCGACCCCGAGGGCGCGCAGATCCTGGTGCGCGAGTACCTCGACGGCGCTCCCCTGCTGTCGCAGCTCATCGAGAGCGACCCGTCGGTGGTGGAGCCATTCCGCCGGGCGGTGACCACGCTGGTGGAGGGCAACGGCACTTCCCTCAGGCCGGGGCTGGACCCCATCATGGCCGCGCTCACCATCGGCGGGGTCGCCGCGCTGACCGCCTCGGCGCAGGAGGCGGCGCGCCCCTTCTTCGATTCGCCGCCGCCGCGCGAGAGCTGGCGCAACCACCTCTCGGACCTCCTGCTCCACGGGCTCCTGCGCTCCGGGTAGCGCCCCGGCGGCGCCAGCGGCCCTCGCCGCCGCGACCCGTTTCCCCTTCCCGTCCGGCGCCCCCGGCGTTACTCTCGGCAGCGATGCAGGCCGACGTGGTGGTGATCGGCGCTGGGGTGCTCGGCTCGGCCGTGGCCATGCGGCTGGCGCAAGCGGGGCGCTCGGTCGTGGTGCTGGAGCGCAGCATCCCGGGGGCGGAGGCCTCGAGCGCCGCCGGCGGCATCCTCTCCCCCGGCGTCGAGGCGCTGGAGCCAGGGCCCTTCTACCAGCTGTGCGCCGCTTCGCTGGAGCGCTATCCGTCCTTCGCCGCCGAGGTGGAGCGGCTGTCCGGCCTGTGGGTGGCGTACCGGGGCGGCGGCACCCTGGAGGTGGCGCTCGACGACCAGGTGGCGCGGGTGCTGGCCTCCCGGGCCGAGAAGCTCGCCCACGGCGGCATCGGGGTCGAGGTGCTCGACGGGGAGGCGGCGCGCCGGCTGGAGCCGGCCCTCTCGAACCACACCCGCGGGGCCCTCTACTTCCCCGAGGAGTCCTCCCTCGACCCGCGGCTGCTCGGCCGGGCGCTCGGCATCGCCGCGCAGCGAGTGGGGGCCCGCTTCGTCGCCGGGCAGGTGAGGCGCATCGCGGTGGAGGGGGGCCGGGCCGCCGGAGTGGACCACGAGGCCGGGCGCATCGCCGCCGGGGCGGTGGTGCTGGCCGCCGGCGCCTGGAGCTTGCAGGTCGAGGGACATGGCCTGCCGCCCGGCGCGGTGCGGCCAGTGCGGGGCCAGATGGGGGTGCTCGACACCCGGCCGCCGCTCCTCTCGCGGGTGGTCTTCTCGGAGAAGGGATACCTCGTGCCCCGCGCCGACGGGCGGATCCTGTGCGGCGCGACCATGGAGGAGGTGGGGTTCGAGAAGGCCGTCACCGCCGGGGGCCTCCTGCACGTGCTCGGGCTGGCGGTGGAGATCGCGCCCCGCCTGGCCCAGGCGCCCTTCACCGAGTGCTGGTCCAACTTCCGGCCGGCCACCCCCGACGGCAACCCCATCATGGGCCACGGGGCCGTGCCGGGGCTGTTCTACGCCACCGGCCACTTCCGCAACGGCATCCTGCTCACCCCCATCACCGCCGACGCGGTGAGCGCGGCGGTGCTGGGAAGGCCCCCGCCGGTGGACCTGGCCCCCTTCTCGCCAGCGCGGCTCGGGGCCGGGCGGCCTGAGCGCTGAACAGCCAGCCGGGAGCTGCCGTCGCGTTTCGGGGATCGCGGGCGCGGTGCCGCCAGGGGTGCCGCGGGGCGGCGAGGACACGCGCCGGCGGGAGAGGCCCGGGCGCGTCCCTCGCCGTCGCGCGCCGTGGCAGGTGCGGCGCGCCGCGGCGGCGCGGTGGCCGAGTGCGGCGCTGCGGATTGTGCCGTCGGGGGGGCCGGGTCGCCTGGGCAGATCGGTCGGCGGCGGGCCGCCGAGGCGCGGGTGGGACCCGCACCTCCACGGCCCGATATCGCCGCCGCCAGACGGGGCGGGGCGCCAAAGCCGCACCGCTCGTTGTAACATCGGGGACCCATGGCTCCGTTCTACTCGGCGAACGGCGCGGGGGAGATCCTCCCGCGCTACAGCTTCCTGGAGCCGCTGCTCCAGGGGCGCCGGGTGCTGGAGCTCGGCGCCGCCGGCGCCACCGACGGCGCCTCGGCGGTGTTCCTGGCCGAGCGCGGCGCGGCGGCGGTGCTGTCCCTGGACGCGCCCGAGGCGGTGGAGCGGGCCGCCCAGGCGGCGCACCATCCGTTCGTGCAGTTCCGATCGATGGAGCTGGCCAGCCTGCCAGCGGGCGCCTTCGACCTCGTGGTGATCGCCGACGGGTCCGCCCTGGCCGCCGACCCGGGGCGGGTGGCGGAGCTTCGCGCGCTGCTCGCCGAGGACGGGCTGCTGCTGGCGGCGCTGCGCGCCCCAGGCGGCGCCGGGCTCCTCGCCTTTCTGGGCGAGCGGCCGCCCGGTGCCGACCAGGTTCCCTCCTACGAGAGCTTCGCCGGCGCGCTGGCCGCCGAGTTCGAGGTGGTGGAGATGGCCACCCAGTCGGCCGTGGTCGGCTACGTGCTGGCCCGCTCCCAGGCCGGTGACGACCCGGCCATCACCGTGGACGGGTCGCTGGCCGGACCATCCGAGGCCGCCTACTACCTGGCCATCTGCGGCGCCGAGCCCTGCGGCCTCGAGGGGCTGACGCTGGTGGCCCTCCCGCCGCGCCCGCTCGCCGACGCGGCGGTGGCCAGCGACGAGGCGGCCCGGGCCCACCAGGGCTGCCTGGCCGCCGCCGAGGCCGGCGCCGATACCGAGTCCCTGCGGCGCGCCGTGGCCGAGCGCGAGGACGCCTTGGTCGCCAAGGACGTGGAGCTTGCCGAGGCGCTGGCGCGGACGGCCGAGGGCGAGCGGCTGGCGGCCGAGAAGGACGCCCGGCTCGCCGAGCTGGAGGTGGACGCCGAGGCGGGGCGGGTCCGCGCCGACGGGGTGACCCGCGAGCTGGAGCAGGAGCGCGAGGCCCGCTTCGAGGCCCAGGCGGCGCTCGACCGCGCTCGCGCCGCCCTCGGCGAGGCGGAGGCGCAGCGCGAGGCGCTCGGGGTGCGCCTGCGCGAGCTGGAGGGCCGCGAGGAGGCGAGCGGCCGCGCCGCCGAGGAGGTGACGCGCCTGGGCGCCGAGCTGGAGATCGAGCGGGCCGCCCGAGCCGAGGCCGAGGCCTCGGGGCAGGCCGCGCGGGCCGAGGCCCAGGCGGCCCGGGCCGGGGTGGAGTCCATCCTGGCGCGGGTGGAGGGCGCCGAGGCGCGGGCCGCCGAGCTGGAGCAGGCGCTGGACGACGCCCGCCGGCGGGAGGAGGAGGCCCGCGCCGAGGCCGAGTCGCGCGCCGCCGCGCTCGAGGTCCGCTCGGCGGAGCTGGAGATGCGCACCGCGGAGCAGGAGGCGCGGGTGGCCGAGCTCGAGGCGGAGCTGGCTCGCGGGCGGGAGGCGCTGGCCGGACGGGAGGCCGAGGTCGAGGAGGCCCGCCGCGGCGCCGCCGCCGCCGAGGAGGCGCAGGGCCGGCTGGCCGAGGTGGAGGCGGAACGCGAGGCGCTTCGAGCCGAGGTCGCGGCGGGGCGGGCGGCGCTGGAGGCGGCCGAGGCCAGGGTCGGCGGCGCCGAGGAGCTGGCCGCCCAGGCCGAGGCCCGGGCGCGGACGGCGGAGGAGGAGGGGGCCCGGCGCGCCGAAGAGACCGAGGCCCGGGTGCGGACGGCGGAGGAGGAGGGGGCCCGGCGCGCCGAAGAGACCGAGGCCCGGCTCTCCAAGGCCAGTGAGGAGGCGGCGCGCGCCGCCGACGAGCTGGAGCGGTTGCGCCAGCAGGTGGAGGAGCAGTCCCTGGAGCGCGCCCGCTTCGAGACCGAGGCCGTGGCGGCCCGCGGCGCCGCAGAGGCCGCCGAGGGCCAGGCGGCGTCGCTGGAGGCCGAGCTGCAGGCCGTCCGCTGGGAGCGCGACGAGCTGGAGCAGCGCCTCCAGTCGACGGCCCAGGGGACCGGCTCGGCGGGCGAGGTGGGCCGGCTGCGCGAGGAGCTGGCGGCCCGCGCCGCCGAGATCGAGGCCGTCCGCTCGGCCGCGGAGCGCAGCGCCGCGGAGGCCGCCGCCGCCGCAGCCCGCGCCGACGAGCTGGAGGCGCGGATGGGCCAGGCGCCGGGGCAGGAGCCGGGGGAGGAGCGGGTGCGCGAGCTGGAGGCGCGCCTGGCCGAGGCGCTGCGCCACGAGGCCGACTCCGAGGCGCTGGCGCAGGCGGCCCGGGCCGCCGCCGGCGGCCAGGCGACCGAGGTCACCGCCGCCATGGAGCGGCTGGCCCAGGAGCGCGACACCTACGCCGCCCAGATCGCAGAACGCGACGCCCGGCTCGCCAGGCTGCAGCGCGAGCTCAGCGACAAGACCGAGCGCCTGGGGCGGCTGGCCCAGGAAGTCGGCGAGCTCAAGTCCAAGGGGCTGGGCAAGCTCTTCACGCGATAGAGGAGGGACCGACGTGGCCGAGCACAATCGTCGCTACGAGCGCATCGACATCGACCTGCCCTGCCGGCTCTTCATCCCGGGGCGGGACGGCCTCGACTTCCAGGCCTTCACCACCTCGCGCAACCTCGGCCTGGGCGGGATCTTCGTGCAGAGCTCCTTCCTCCTCAAGACCGGGCTCGAGCTGTTCGTGGAGCTGGGGCTCCCCGACGGCGCGCTGGCCATCCGCTCCCGCGTCGCCCACGTGGTGGCCCTGGACGATCGCGAGCACCCCAGCGGCATGGGAATCGAGTTCCTGGACGTGGACGCGCACGGGCGCGAGACGCTGCTGCGCTACTTCACGCCCGTCCGCTACGAGCGCTTCTACGAGGCGTTCGTGGAGGAGTTCCCCCATCTCAAGAAGGACCTGCCGCTGCGCGACGTCTCGCTGGTGCTGAACTTGTGGGAGGAGTGGAAGATCCGCGCCGAGGGCGGGCCCAAGCTCACTGCCACCGGAGCGCCCCCGCCACCGGGGCACGGTGAGGCGCCGGTCCGGCCGGCGGCCATGGTCCCGCGCCGGAAGGCGCGCGTCCGTTCGTAACGGGGCGTGCCGCCCCGCCCCGCCGGCGAACCCGTCGGGGCCCCACCCCCGCGGCGCCGGAGCCGGGCGCGCTTCGGCTCCGCCTCGCGCGCCGTCCGGCGTGGAGGGGCTCCGCCCCTCCCCACCTCCGGTGGGCCCCCTCCCCGCCGACCGGTGCAGAATCACGATCGGTCGTATGGGAGCCAGTTAGGAGCCCGTGGGGCGTAGGCCCCGCTCCGCACTGGCGCGCTCCGCGGTGCGCGGTATCGGCTGCGGCTGCGAGATGCGGCAGCGGCCCCGGTTGCGGGTTGCGGTTCCGGCTGCGGCCGCGGGATCGCGCGACCTCGCCTAGTAGCTCCGCCGCTGCCGCAGGCGGCAGCGGTTTCCGCCTCCGGAACCGGTTCCGCAGCCGGATCCGCACCCGCCGCCGAGTCCGCAGCGGGACGCCTTCCACGCCCTACGGGCTCTAGCGGACCGCGAGCGGTCTCGTCCGGCTCGACCGGGCCCGGCCTGGCTGCTATGAACCGTCGCGCCATGACGCCGGTGCGGCTCGCCATCCTCTGGCACATGCACCAGCCGCTCTACCGGGACCCGGAGACCGGCGAGCACCTCCTGCCCTGGGTGCGCCTCCACTCCGCCCGAGCCTACAACGACATGGCGGCGGTGCTGGAGCGGCACCAGGGCGTGCGCTGCACCGTGAACTTCACCCCCGTGCTGCTGGAGCAGCTCGAGGACCAGGCCGCGGGGGCCAGCGATCGCTTCGTGGACCTCTCCTCGCGGCGCGCCGCCGACCTGTCGGCCGAGGATCGCCGGCTCCTGCTCAACGCCTTCTTCATGGTGGACTGGGACTACCAGATCAGGCCCTTTCCCAGGTACTGGGAGCTCTTGCTGAAGCGCGGCCAGGATCTGCGCAGGGTGGACCTCGGCCGCGCCGCCCGGGCCTTCTCGGACGCGGAGCTCACGGATCTGCAAGCGCTCTTCAACCTGGCCTGGATGGGCTTCGCCGCCCGGGACGAGGACCCCGAGGTGCGCGCCCTGGTGGAGAAGGGGCGGGACTACGGCCCCGAGGACGTGGCCTACCTGCTCGAGGCCCAGCGCCGCATCGTGCGCCAGGTCGTGCCGCGCTGGCGGCAGCTGGCCGAGCGCGGCCAGGTGGAGCTCTCCACCACCCCCTACCACCACCCCATCCTCCCGCTGGTCTGCGACAGCGATTCCGCCGCGCGCGCCCTCCCCGAACTCCCCCTGCCGCCGCGTTTCGCCTGGCCCGAGGACGCGCACTGGCACGTCCGCGCCGCTCTGGAGAGCCACCGGCGCCACTTCGGCCGCCCGGCGGCGGGGATGTGGCCCGCCGAGGGCTCGGTGTCGCCGGAAGCGCTGGAGGTGCTGGCGGTCGAGGGCGTGGGCTGGGCCGCGTCCGACGAGGGCGTGCTGCTCCGCTCGCTGGGCCCGGGCGCCTCGCGGGCGGCCTCGCTCTACCGGCCCTGGCGCGTGGCCGCCGGCCCCGGGCGCGACCTGGCCATGCTCTTCCGCGACCGGAACCTGGCCGACCTCATCGGCTTCAGCTACGCCCGCACCCCGGCCCAGGAGGCGGTGGCGGACTTCCTGGCGCGCCTGCGCCGGGCCGGCGAGGTCTGGCGGGACGCCGGGGGGGAGGGGCCGGCCACGGTCGGCGTGTTCCTCGACGGGGAGAACCCGTGGGAGCACTTCCCTCAGTCGGGCCGGGAGTTCCTGGACGGGCTCCACCGGGCGCTCTCGGCCGAGCCCGGCCTCGAGACCGCCACCGTGGCCCAGGCGGTGGCCGGGGCCGAGGGGCCGGTCCTGCCGGCGATCCACTCCGGCTCGTGGATCGAGTCGTCGTTCCGCATCTGGATCGGCCACCTCGAGGACCGGCTCGCCTGGACGGCGCTGGGCAAGGCCCGGGAGGCGCTGGCGGCGGAGGCGCGGACCGGGGCGGTGCCCGCCGAGGCCCTGGAGCGGGCCCGGGCCCACCTCTACGCCGCCGAGGGCTCCGACTGGTACTGGTGGTACGGCGACGACTTCTCCACCGAGCTGGCCGCGGAGTTCGACGCCCTCTTCCGCGGCCACCTGGTGAAGGCCTGCCAGCTCCTGGGGGTGGTGCCGCCTTTCGAGGCGCTCCAGCCCATCAAGCGCGCCGGGGCCGCGGTCGGCCTGGAGCAGCGGCCCCTGCGCCTGCCCACCGAGCTCATCCACCCCGCGGTGGACGGAGGCGACCCCACCTACTTCGAGTGGCACGGGGCCGGGCGCTACCGCCCCGGCCAGCAGCGGGGCACCATGTTCGGGGGCGACCAGGCCTTCGCCGAGCTCCACTGGGGGTTCAGTCTGGAGTCCCTGTTCCTGCGCCTCGATCCCGCCGACTCGGCGGCTAGGGCCGCCGAGGCCGCCGACCGCGTCCGCCTGGTGCTGCTCTCCGGCGGCCGCGAGCGCCGCGTCGATTACGAGCTCACGGCCGACGGCCAGCCCCGCCGCGGCCGGGCCGACGGGCTCGAGGTCGGGGTCGCCGCCTTCCGGCAACTGTGGGAGGCGGCGCTCCCCTTCGCCGAGATGGGCTTGCGCCAGGGGGACGAGGTGGCGCTGGCGGTCCAGGTGATGCGCGGCGAGGTGGAGGTGGAGCGGCTGCCCCGCTCCGGCTTCCTGGCCTTCACCGTCCCCGGCCCGGACTTCGAGCGCATCCACTGGCGCGTGTGAGGCCTGAAGCCCGAGATCCCGGGCGTCCCATGCGCTATGGTGCGACCCCGTGAAGAACCGCGCCCTGGCGATCCTCTTCGTCATCGTCTTCGTCGACCTGCTCGGGTTCGGCATGGTCATCCCGGTGATGGCCCTCTACGCCGAGCGGCTGGGAGGCTCGGCGACTTGGACCGGTCTCCTCGCGACCGGTTACTCGGCGATGCAGTTCTTCTTCGCGCCGGTGTGGGGGCGGCTCTCGGATCGCGTGGGTCGGCGGCCGGTGCTGCTCGTCTCCATCGTCATGACCGCGCTGGCCTTCCTGGCCTACGCGCTGGCGTGGAGCTTCCCGGTGCTCCTGGCCACCCGCCTCTTCGCCGGGGCCGCCACCGCCAACATCGCCATCGCTCAGGCCTACGTCGCCGACGTGACGGCCCCGGAGGACCGCGCCCGAGGCATGGGTGTGCTGGGCGCGGCCTTCGGCATGGGGTTCGTCCTGGGGCCGGCCCTGGGCGGCCTGCTCTCCACCATCTCCATCTCCACGCCTGGCTTCGCCGCGGCGGGCCTGGCGGCCCTGAACGGTGTGGCCGCCTTCCTGGTGCTGCCCGAGCCGCTCCGCCGCAGCGACGCCGGTGGTCGGGCCGGAGCGGCGCGGCTGCCCGCGCTCACCGAGGAGCTGTCGCGCAAGGGGGTGCGCCGCCTCCTGGTCATCTACCTCGTCACCTCGCTGGCCTTCAGCGCCATGGAGAGCACCTTCGCCTTCCTGGCCAACCGGCGCTACGGCCTCGACGTGGCGCACGTCTCCTGGGTCTTCGCCTACATCGGCGTCCTGGTGGCCGTCGTGCAGGGGGGCCTGGTGGGGCCGCTCTCGCGCCGGCTGGGCGAGGCGCACCTCCTGTGGATCGGGCTCGGGCTCCAGGCGGCGGCGCTCCTCTTCCTCCCCAGCGCCGACGGCCTCGGGGGGCTGCTCGCCGCCTCGGCGCCCCTGGCGGTGGGCAACGGGCTGGCCTCCCCTGCCATGAGCGCGCTCCTCTCGCGCCAGGCCAGGGCCGAGGACCAGGGCGGCACGCTGGGGCTGGGACAGTCGGCGGCAGCGGTGGGGCGCATCGTCGGCCCCGAGGCCGGCACCTTCACCTTCGCCCAGGTCTCCATGGCCTTCCCCTACCTCTCCGGGGCCGCCCTCATGCTGGGCGCCGCGCTCGTGGCGGCCACCCTGCGGCAGCGGCCGCAGGCTTGAAGTGCGGCCCGGGAACGGATAGTGCCTTTCCATGCCCGAACTTCGCCGGGATCCCATCGTCGGACGCTGGGTCATCATCGCCACCGAGCGGGCGCGGCGCCCGAACCCCTCCCAGCGCCGGCCGGAGCCCCCCGAGGGTGGCCTGTGCCCCTTCTGCCCCGGGCACGAGGACAAGACGCCGCACGAGGTCTACGCCTCCGGCCGGTCCCCGGCCGCGCCGCAGGACTCGGCGGGCTGGCGGGTGCGGGTGGTGCCCAACCGTTTCCCGGCCCTGATGATCGAGGGGGACCTCGACCGGCAGGGCGAGGGGATCTACGACCGCATGAACGGGGTGGGCGCCCACGAGGTCATCATCGAGAGCCCCGACCACGCCCGCGACCTCGCCGACCTGCCGGACGGCGAGGTGGCGGAGGTGCTGTGGGCCTTCAAGGCGCGGGTACTCGACCTGCGCAATGACCTGCGCTTCCGCTACGTGCTGCTCTTCAAGAACCACGGGCAGGCCGCCGGCGCCTCCATCGAGCACCCCCACAGCCAGCTCATCGCCCTGCCGGTGACGCCCCGCCAGGTGGTGATCGAGCTGGAGGGCGCCAAGCGCCACCACGACCACCGCGAGCGCTGCATCTTCTGCGACATCGTGGGACACGAGCGCAAGGACCGCTCCCGCCTCATCTACGAGAACGAGGAGTTCGTGGTGCTCGCCCCCTGGGCGCCGCGCGGCCCCTTCGAGACTTGGATCATGCCCAAGCGCCACGAGTCCAACTTCGAGGCCGAGTCGCGGGAGCGGCTGGCGCTGGCCGCGGCGGCGTTGCGCTCGACGCTGCGCCGCATCTCGGTGGCGCTGGGCAAGCCGGCCTACAACGTCATGGTGCACACCAATCCGCTGCGGGACGCGCCCAGCGCCTCCTACCACTGGCACCTCGAGGTGATGCCGGCCCTCACCCAGGTGGCCGGCTTCGAGTGGGGCTCTGGGTTCTACATCAACCCGGTCCCACCCGAGGAGGCGGCGGAGTTCCTGCGCAAGGTGGCTTCCTGACAGCGCTATTGGCGCTCCACGACGGTTGCTCGCCGCCGGCCGCGGGCCCGGGGTGGCGCGTATCGGGACGGCCGCGGCTCGTTCCGAAGGCGCCCTCCAGCGAAACCGGGCCGCCGCGGACTCGGCGAGGCTAGGCGGCGGCCCTCTTGCGATACGGCGCCGGCGTCAGCGCGTAGAAGGCGCGGTCCGGCATCCGCCGGGCGCGGTAGGGGCGCTCCAGGTAGAGCCAGAACTCGTCGTCGCTGATCCGCTCCACCGCCTCGGGGTGGCGGGCGATGAGGAACCAGAGCCCGGTCTCGGTGACGATGGGCGACCCGTCGCGAGTCGAGAAGGTGATGCCCCAGGGGGCCCAGGGATTCGTGTCCCACATGGCTCCGACTCGAGTACCACGGGGCTGGTGGCGCGGCAACCGTTTCAGGGCGGCGCTCCAGGGCGGCGAGCGCGCCTCGAGCCAGGTACGGCCCTTCGCCGCGGCCGTGGCCCGCGCTACGGCGCGAACCGGAAGTTGAGGTAGACCCGCGAGGTCGAGACCGACGCCTGCAAGCCGGCGCCGCTCCCGAGCCACAGCACCGCCCGGCCCACCGGCTCGTCCTTCAGCATGGTGGCCTGGCAGACGAGGAGGTCCTGGCTCGCCGCCAGGCGATCGGCGCCGGGGTCGATGCCGACGATCCCGGGATCGCAGTCCGTCAGCGCTCGCGCCAGCCGTACCGGACCCTCGGCGGTCTGCGTCACCAGGGACGGCAGCGACGCCTCGAGGCGAGCCGCTTGGGCGTCCGCGGACAGATCGAGCCGAGGAGCGGCCGGGACCGAGCCCGACTCCATCATCACCAGCATGGCCGAGAGTACTGCGAGCATCGCGAGGGCTGCCTCAATTAACCGAGTTCACGGTTGGACGCAAGTTCGTTGTCTCACGGGAAACGGTCTTTCTACAGTCCCACCGCCGGGTGACGACGGGCTCAACCCTGGGTTCGACCCCAGGTCGACCGGTTCCTCATCGCGCGGGGGGCCCTCACCCCGAATGGCCGTCCACGCCAGGCCGGTCGGGTCGGCGCGCACCCATGCCCCCGGCACAGTCTCCGGGCCGTCCACATCCAGCGCCCCGGCATGCCGGTCCACTCCCCTTTCTCCCCGAAAGGACTATGCTTTCGAGATGCGCCACTCCCTGGCCGCCGTTGCCCTGGCCGCCGCCACCTCGTGCCTTCGCCCCGCGCCCCCGGCAGCAAGCCCTCCAGGGCTGGAGCTGCCAGGGGAGCGGCACCTCCGGAACGTCCGGCAGCTCACCTTCGGGGGCGAGAACGCCGAAGCGTATTTCAGCTTCGACGGCCGGGAGCTGGTGCTTCAGTCGACCCGGGAGGGTCGGGGCTGCGACCAGCTCTACGTCATGGGCGTTGACGGGTCCCACCCCAGGATGGTCTCGACAGGGAAGGGGGCGGTCACCTGCGGCTACTTCTTCCCGGACGGGAATCGCCTGCTCTTCTCCTCGACGCATGAGGCGAGCCCCGACTGCCCGCCCCGGCCGGACATGTCGCAGGGGTACGTCTGGGCGCTGCACCCGTACCAGCTCTACACGGTCCGGCCCGACGGGAGCGACCTCCAGCCGCTGGCCCACGCCCGTGGCTACAACGCAGAGGCCACTGTCTCCGGCGGCGGCTGGGTGGTCTTCACCTCCACCCGCGACGGGGATCTCGACCTGTACAAGATGCGGCTCGACGGGTCGGGGCTCACCCGCCTCACCGACGTGCCGGGCTACGACGGCGGGGCCTTCTTCTCCTCGGATGGCCGCCGCATCGTCTTCCGCGCCAGCCGCCCCCGCACCGAGGCCGAGCTCGCCGACTACCGGGCGCTGCTCGCCCGCGGGCTGGTGCGGCCGCGCCAGCTGGAGATCTTCGTCATGGACGCGGACGGGAAGAACGTGCGCCAGGTGACGAGCCTGGGCGCGGCGAGCTTCGCCCCCTTCTTCGCGCCCGGGAACCGCCGCATCGTCTTCGCCTCCAACGTCGGAGACCCCAAGGGGCGGAACTTCGACCTGTACCTCGTCAACGACGACGGCACCAGCCTGGAGCGGATCACCGTCAACGAGACCTTCGACGGGTTTCCCATGTTCTCGCCCGACGGCCGGAGCCTGGTCTTCGCCTCGAACCGCAACGGGTCGCGCCCGGGCGAGACCAACGTCTTCATCGCCGACTGGGTCGAGTGAACTGCGACACCCGCGCCTCGCCACGCCGGCGCGTGGGCGGAGCTGGTGGCGACCGAACGGCACACGGAAAGGAGAACCCTCGACCAGGGGCGCCAGACCGCCGTCAGCGGCCGCCGGCGTCGTGGACGCCCGCCGCGGGGCCGCGGGCCGCGGGGGCCGCCGGGGACTGCTCCGGCCGCGCCGTGCGCGGCGCCGCGGCGTTCCGGGTCGCCTGCAGGGCGCGCTCCATGAGCGACTCCACGGTCTTCAGGAGCACCGCGGCCTCGGGGGCGCGCCGGGTCGAGGAGTCGGCGGACAGCTTCAGCTTGTCGCGGGCCAGCCGCAGGTCCTCGACGCCGCGCTCGAGGAGCCAGAGCGCCTCGTAGTAGCCCGACTCGCCCCGCAGGGCGCGCAGGTCCTCGCGCTGGGCCGTCGAGATGCC
The DNA here is from genome assembly GCA_035762305.1 of Anaeromyxobacteraceae bacterium. Taxonomy (GTDB): domain Bacteria; phylum Myxococcota; class Myxococcia; order Myxococcales; family Anaeromyxobacteraceae; genus DASTPH01. The sequence continues at coordinate 10,975 of DASTPH010000108.1, read as the reverse complement.
CGGGAGCCGCTCGGCGCGGGCCACGAAGGAGAGCCCCCGCTCCAGCCGCTCCGGCTGCTCGCTGGCGATGTCCTCGCGGGCCCAGCGAGAGAGCATCTCGTAGAGCGCCTGGTCCAGCCCGCCGCGATCGTCGAAGGACTGCTCCGCGGGCAGGGGCACGCCGGCGGGCGGCTTCACCGGAGCGTAGGTCTGGGCCAGCGCCGGGTCGTCGGTCTTGAACCGGGCGCTGCCCGCCGGGAAACCCAGGCCCTTCTTCACCACCAGCTGCCCGCCTTCCGGCGACAGTAGCCACTGGCGGGCGTTGCGCTCGGAGGCGAGCCAGAAGGCGAGCCCCCCCAGGCCCAGCGCCAGCACCCAGGCCAGGAGGTGCTTCGCCGGCGAGCCGCGCGGCCGCGCCGGGGCCTCCCCCGCCTGCGTCACCGCTCCCTCCGGAGGGCGGCCACGAAGGGCAGGTTGCGAAAGCGGCCGTCGTGATCCAGGCCGTAGCCCACCACGAATCGATCGGGGATCTCGAAGCCGCGGTAGTCCACCGGGACCCCCACCCGGGCCCGCGACGGCTTCACCAGGAGCGCGCAGACCTTGAGGCTCGCCGGGCGCCGCGTGGAGAGGTTGTCGAGCAGGTAGCGGACGGTGAGGCCGGTGTCCACGATGTCCTCCACCAGGAGCACGTCCAGCCCCTCGATGGGCCGGACCAGGTCGCTGGTGATCTTCACGACGCCGCTCGACCTGGTGCCGGCGTAGGAGGAGATGCCGATGAAGTCCACCGTGAGCGGGAGGTCGATGGCGCGGACCAGGTCGGCCAGGAAGACGAAGCTCCCCTTGAGGACCCCCACCAGGCACAGCGCGCGTCCCGCGTAGTCGCGGGTGATGCGCCGCCCGATGGCCTCCACCTGCTCGCGGATGGCCGCCTCCGGAAGGAGCACGTCCATCGCCTCGCCGCCGAGCCGGTCTGCCACCGCGCTACCCTGCCACCGGGGCGGGCCCGGGGCAAGGCCGGAGGGAGCGGCCGTGATCGATCCGGCGGGCTCCAGGTCCTGCTATACGGTGCCGGTGCTCCGCCTCGTCGCCCGCGCGCCGGCCAAGGTGAACCTGGTGCTGCGCGTCGGGCCCCGGCGGCCCGACGGCTTCCACCGGATCCTGAGCCTCATGGTCCCGCTCCAGCTCGCCGACCTCGTCCGGGTGGGGGTTCGCCTGGGCCGGCCCGGCCCGGTGTCCTGCCGCTGCCCGGGCCGGCCCGACCTCGACGGGCCGGGAAACCTGGCGGCCCGCGCCGCCGAGGCCTTCCGCGACCGCTTCGCGGTCGACGACGGCGTGGAGGTGGTCATCCGCAAGCGCATCCCGGTGACGGCCGGCCTGGGCGGCGGCAGCTCCGACGCGGCCGCGGTCATCCGCTGCCTGGCGAGGGCCATCCGGGTGCGGGACCGCCGCGCGCTCTTCGAGGTGGCGGCCTCGGTCGGCTCCGACGTGCCCTTCTTCCTCGGGTCGGGCCCGGCCTGGGCCTCGGGGCGCGGGGAGCGGCTGCGAGCGGCTCAGGTGCCGCCGCTCCATCTGCTCCTCGTCCACCCGCGCGACCCGACCCTGGCCATCCGGGCCGGGGACGCCTACCGGTGGCTCGACCATACCCGTTCGGGGATGACGCTCCGAACCCTCAGGCGTCCAAAACGCCGTTTCCGCCCGTCCGACCTGGCGAACGACCTCATGGCCCCCTGTCTGGACCGCCTGCCGCGCCTCGCCGCCGTGCGGGGGTGGCTTGAAGGGTGCGGGGCGGCGGGTGGTATTATGATGTCGGGAAGCGGCCCGACGTTCTTCGCGATCTTTGCCGGGCCCAGCGCGGCCCGCGCCGCGCAGAGGACCCTACGGCAGCGGGCCGGAGGTGAAGCCGTCGACGCGATCGTGACGCGCACGCTGCGGCGCCTACCGGGGGTCTCTCCATGGAAATCACCGAGGTCCGTGTCTTCCCGGTCAACGAAGAGAAGCTGAAGGCCTACGTGACCATCACGCTCGATCACTGCTTCGTCGTACGCGACCTCAAGGTGATCCACGGCAACACCGGGCTGTTCATCGCCATGCCGGCCAAGCGGCGCAAGGACGGCACCTTCAAGGACATCGCCCACCCTCTCAACTCCGAGACGCGGGAGCGCATGGAGAAGGTGATCCTGGCCGAGTACGACCGCGAGCTGAAGAAGGGCCCGCCCGCGGCGAGCGCCACCGGCACCAACGCCCAGGCCTGAAGGCCCCCCGTCGACGCTGACAGATCGCTCGGGTATAAGGTGCCCGCCGCCCGGGGGACGGCGTTTCGGGCAACGGTGTCTTGGACGCGGTGGGTTTCCGCAGCGGGGCCTCGAGGGTCCCGCCACCGAGGAGACGGACATGGGCCACGGCAGCGGCAACGGCTACAAGGTCTTCGCCGGCAACTCCAACCTTACCCTGGCCAAGGCGGTGTGCGCCCACCTCGGACGTGCGCTGTCGGCGGCTGCGGTGAGCCGCTTCTCCGACGGCGAGATCCAGGTGGAGATCGGCGAGAACGTGCGCGGCTGCGACACCTTCATCCTCCAGTCCACCTCGCCCGACGCCAACACCCACCTCATGGAGCTGCTCATCATGACCGACGCGCTCAAGCGCTCGTCGGCCTCCTCCATCACCGCGGTGATGCCCTACTACGGATACGCCCGCCAGGACCGGAAGGTGGCCTCGCGCAGCCCCATCACCGCCAAGCTGGTGGCCGACCTCATCGAGGCCGCCGGGGTGACGCGGGTGGTCTCGATGGACATGCACGCCGGGCAGATCCAGGGGTTCTTCAACGTCCCCTTCGACCACCTCTACGCCGCGCCGGTCATGCTGGAGCACATGCGCCGTCGCTTCGACGGCCACACCCAGAACGTGGTCATCGTCTCGCCCGACGCCGGCGGCGTGGAGCGGGCCCGCGCCTACTCGAAGCGCCTCGGGACCACCATCGGCATGATCGACAAGCGCCGCACCAAGCCCAACGAGACCGAGATCATGAACGTGGTGGGCGAGGTGCAGGGGAAGGTGGCGGTCATCCTGGACGACATGATCGACACCGCCGGCACCCTCACCCAGGCCGCCAATGCCCTGGTGGACAAGGGCGCCTCCCGGGTCTTCGCCTACGCCACCCACGCCGTCCTCTCCGGGCCCGCGGTGGAGCGGCTCACCCGCAGCTCCATCGAGGAGGTGGTGGTCACCGACACCATCGACCTCGCCCCGCCGGCGGCGGCGTGCCCCAAGATCAAAGTGGTGACTGTCTCCAAGCTGCTCGCCGAGGCGGTGCGCCGCATCCACCAGGCCGACTCGCTCTCCAGCCTGTTCGTGTGACCGGCAGGCCGCCGCCGCGGCTTGACCGCGGCGGTGTTTCCGGCTAGATCGGCGCGGTTCCATTTTCGAAGCCACCCAGGGCCGGGGCGTTCCGCCACCGTCCCCTCGCCCGCTCCGCGGGGGAGTCCGTTGGGAGGAAGCATGGCCGACACCGCCTCCAGCGTCGTCACCGCCAAGGCCCGCGACACCAAGGGCAAGGGGCCCGCGCGCCGCCTGCGCGGCCAGGGGCTCATCCCCGCCGTGGTCTACGGGCGCGGGCACGCGCCCACGCCCATCGCCGTCGATCCCGCCGCCATCGAGAAGGCGATCGCGACCCCCCACAAGTTCAACACCCTCATCACCCTGAGGCTGGATTCCGGCGAGAAGCGGGTCCTCTTCAAGGAGTGGCAGGTGGACCCGGTGTCGCGGCGACTGCTCCACGCCGACTTCCTCGAGGTGGACCTCGACAAGCCGGTCCGGGTGGAGGTGCCGGTGGCCACCATCGGCAAGGCCGAGGGCGTCACCCAGGGCGGCATCCTCTCGGTGTCGGCCCACGAGATCCTCCTCGAGGCGCTGCCCACCAAGATCCCGGTCCGGATCGAGGTCGACGTCAACGAGCTCAAGATCGGCCAGTCCATCCACATCTCGGAGCTCAAGGCCCCCGAGGGCTGCACCTTCAAGCACACTACCGACTACGTGGTGGCCTTCGTGGCCGTCCCGGAGAAGGAGGAGGTGGTCGCCCCGGTCGCCGTCCCGGGCGCGGTTCCGGCCGAGGGCGCGGCTCCGGGGGCGCCTGGCGCCGCCCCGGCCCCGGGCGCGGCTCCGGCCCCGGGCGCGGCTCCGGCCCCGGGTGCCGCCCCGGCCGCCGCGGCCCCGGCTCCGGGCGCGGCTCCCTCCCCGGCCAAGGGCGGCGAGGCCAAGGGCCCGAAGAAGTAGGGGCCTCGGGTGAAGCTCCTCGTCGGCCTCGGCAACCCGGGTTCGGACTACGCGCGCTCCCGCCACAACGTGGGGTTCCTCGTCGCCGACGAGGTGGCGCGCGGGAGGGGAGCCCGGTTCACCCTCCGCAAGTTCGCCGCGGAGATCGCCGAGGCCGAGGCGCAGGGCCAGCGAGTCTGGATCGTGAAGCCGCAGACCTACATGAACCACTCGGGCGAGTCGGTGGGGCCGGCGCTCCGCTTCTGGAAGCTCTCGCCCGACGACTTGGTGGTGGTTCACGACGACCTGGAGCTCGAGCCCTTCCGCGTGCAGGTGAAGATCGGCGGCGGCCACGGCGGCCACAACGGCCTCCGCAGCCTGAACGCCCACGTCGGCTCCCCCGACTACGTCCGCGTCCGGGTGGGAGTGGGGCGCCCGCCCCAGGCGGTGGACCCGGCAGACTGGGTGCTGGGCCGCTTCGCCCGCGGCGAGGAGGCCTTGCTCGAGGAGGTGGTCCACACCGCCTCGGAGGCGGCCTGGACCGCGGCCGTGGACGGGGCCGTCAAGGCCATGAACCAGTTCAACCGCCGCAAGGCGGGATGAAGGAGCCCCCGGGGCATGGGGCCCCGGGGCGTGGAACCGAAGTCGATGTCTCCTCGCGGCGGGCGAACCGCCGCTCTACGACCCGAGGGGAGCGAAACGATGCCCGAAGCACAGAAGCGGCTCGTGCGCGAGTACGAGACCATCTACCTGCTCAAGCCGGAGACCCCGGACGACCAGGTGGAGGAGATCAAGGAACGGCTCCGCGGAGTGGTGTCCCGCGAGGGCGGCAAGGTGATCCGGTTCACCAACCAGGGCAAGCGCAAGACCGCCTACGCGGTGGCCAAGCAGCAGAAGGCGCTCTTCATGCACTGCCTGTACCTGGGCAAGCCCGGCTTGGTGCAGGAGCTCGAGCGGAATCTCAAGATGATCGACGCCGTCACCCGCTTCCAGTCGGTCCGGCTGGCCGACGACGTGGATCTCGAGGCTCGCGCGGTCGAGGCCGACGTGAAGGTGGCCCCGGTCGAGGAGGAGCGCCCCCGCGACGAGGGCGAGCGGACCGAGGAGTTCGAGGGCGAGGGCGATTCCAGAGGGGAGGAGTGAGTCATGGCGCGTCCTGACATGGGCGGCGGCAAGGCGGCCTTTGGCCGCGGCGAAGGGCGAGACGGACCGCGCGGCGGCGGCGAGGGGCGCGGCGGCGGCGAGGAGGGCGCCGGGCGCCGCGGCTTCGGCCGGCGCCGGGTGTGCCGCTTCTGCGCCGACAAGAACCTCAAGGTCGACTACAAGGACCAGGGGAACTTGAAGTACTTCCTCACCGAGCGCGGCAAGATCATCCCACGGCGCATCAGCGGCAACTGCGCCAAGCACCAGCGCGAGGTGGCCACCGCCATCAAGCGGGCCCGGCTGCTCTCCATCCTGCCCTACACGGTCACGGCCGCCTGAGAGAGACGCCATGAAGCTCATACTCCGCGAAGACGTCCCCCACCTCGGCAAGGGCGGAGAGCTCGTCGAGGTCAAGCCCGGCTACGGGCGGAACTACCTGCTCCCGCGCGGCCTGGCGGTGGTGGCCAACCCCCGGAACCTGCGCGAGATCGAGCACCAGAAGCAGGTGGCGGCCGCCAAGGCCGCCAAGATGCGGGCCTCGGCCGAGGCCCTGGCCAAGCGGCTCGCCGACACGCCGGTCTCGCTCAAGCGGAAGGTGGGCGAGCAGGACAAGCTCTACGGCTCGGTCACCGCCATGGACATCGCCGAAGCGCTCGGGCAGCGGGGCCTCTCCATCGACCGCCGCTCCATCGACCTCGCCGAGCCCATCAAGACGGTCGGCGAGTTCGAGGTGCCGGTCAAGCTGCACCACGAGGTGGCGGGACGGGTGAAGGTGAAGGTGGAGGCGGAGTGAGGCAGGCCTCGGTTCCCAGGGACCGTAGGGCGGGGCCTTGTGCCCCGCCCGCGATCCACGGTTCCCCGGCGGGGGACGAGCCCCCGCCCTACCGGCACACGACGCGCGGGCCGGCCGGCCGCTGCGGCCTCTTGCCGCCGAGCCGGTGGAGGCGCTGCTTCGCCTCCTGGGCCACCTCGCCCTTGCCGCGCGCGGCGCCGCGGTACGCCTCTTGGGCCCGCTGCAGAGCGACCCTGGAGGGCTTGGCCCAGTGGGCGTCCTCGAGCGCCCGCCCCAGCCACAGGTGCGCCTCGGGCGCGAAGCGCGATTCGGGGAAGCGCTGCAGGAAGTAGGAGGCCCGCCGCTCGACCTCGGCGGGGCCGCAGGGAGTGGCCCGGGAGATGAGCCGGAAGCTCGCCTCCTCGGCGAGGCGCCCCAGGCCCTCCACCTGGGCCTCGAAGGCGCCGGCGTAGCGGACCTTCCCGCCCTGGGTCTCGAAGATGGCGTCCCCGAGCAGCTGCGAGGCCCGCGCCGTGGCCGGCAAGAGGTCGGCCCGGCCGGTGGGGGCGAGTCGCTCGGCGAGCTTTCCGGCGGCCACCAGCACGTCGGTGCGCGCCAGCGAGCCGGGAACGTGCTTGACGTAGCCGGCCGCCAGCTCCAGGGCCTGGGGCCCGCGTCCGTCGCGCGGCAGGTCCTCGAGGAGCTTCACCAGCGCCGCGCCTGAGGCGCTCCCGGGCCCGAGCGCCACGGCGGCGTAGCGCCCCTCTCCGGCGACGGCCCGCACCTGCGCCAGCAGGGCCGCGTCGCCGCGGGGCGCCGCGGGCAGCCTCACGAAGAGCACCTGACCGGGCGCGCCCTCTCCGGCCTTCTCGAAGCGCACCCGGTCCCTGGGCTTGGGCGGGGCCAGGTCCACCTCGTCCGGCACCCAGAGCAGGGCCCCGAGCCCCAACCGGGCCTCGGGCACGAGCGCCAGGAGCTCGGGCGCGTCCGCGGCTCCGCGGGGGGCGACGGAGTAGGTGTCCGGGTCCTCGGGCGAGGTGGTGCCGTGGATGGCCTTCCCCTCCCCGAGGGGGTTGCGCTCGCCCACCGCCTTCCACTCCGGGTAGCGCAGCTCGCGGTGGACGACCGCGTCGGGCGCGTCGTCGGGCTCGACCTCCTCGCCGGGCTGCGGCTCGGCCAGCCACAGCTTGAGCTGGTACCAGTCGGAGGGCTTCTCGACCGGGGGCGCGTCCTCGGGGTGCTTCTCCCGCACCGCCAGGTAGTAGACGCCCGGGGCCACGCCGGCGGCCAGCTCCTCGGGGCGGCCCGGGCCGGCCCGGTCCACGCTCGCCACCAGGGGCGCCGAGCGCCGACCCTCGCCGCCCCGGTCGCGGTTCAGGGTCAGGGCCACGTCGAGGCCGCGGATACCCTCCCCCTCCTTCTCGCCGCTCCACTCCGCCCGCAGCACCCGCGGGCGGTCCACCGCCGGGACCTCGACACGGTACACGTCGACGTCGCCGGTGGTGTCGGCGAGCTTGGCGCCGATGTGGCCGCGCATCAGCGCCACGCCGCCGCCGCGCCGCCCGTCCGGGCCGGGAGGAATGGGGAGGGGGTTGGCCTGGGCCGAGGTGTCGTTGGGCTCGTGCTCGGTGCCGTCGTAGAGGTCGGCGGGCCGGAGGGCGGCCGGCAGCGCCTCGGCCAGGGCCGGGGTGCGCTCCCGCAGCACGGCATAGATGTCGGCCCAGCGCCAGGTGAGGAAGGCCACCGTCAGGAATGCGGCCGCCACCGCTGCCGGCGCCGCCACCCGGCTGCGCTTCAGGGCCTGGATCTGGCGCTCGAAGTCGGCGAAGTCCTGCCGGCTGGCGATGGCCAGATCGCCGGTGACGTCGGGGACGCCGGGGATCCTCATGCCGGGGGCCGGCGTGACCCGCGGTACGAGGTCGCCCACCCCGAGCAAGGCGGCCCGCATCTCGTCGGCCGACTGGAAGCGGTCGTCCGGGCGCTTTTCCAGCGAGCGATGGACCACGGCGGCGAAGCCGGCCGAGATCCCGGGCGCCTCCTGGGCCAGGGGACGGGGGCGATCGGTGAGGTGCGCCGAGACCACCGCCACCGGGTTCGGGGCCACGAAGGGCGGGTGCCCGGCCACCAGCTCGTAGAGGAGCGCGCCCACCGAGTAGAGGTCGCTGCGGGCGTCCAGCGGCTCGCCCCGGGCCTGCTCGGGCGAGAGGTAGTTGGGGGTGCCCACGATGGAGCCCACGCTGGTCTCGCTGATGGACCCGCCGGGCTGGTCGCGGAGCTTGGCGATGCCGAAGTCGAGCACCTTCACGAAGTCCCCGCCCTGGCGGGTCTCCATGAGCATGACGTTGCCGGGCTTGACGTCGCGGTGGACGATGCCGGCGTCATGCGCCTCGCCCAGGGAGCCGAGGAGCTGGGACCCGACGGAGACCGCGCGCGACTCCGGGAGCTGGCGCTGCTCGCGGAGCACGGTGGCGAGGTCCTTCCCCGGCACGTACTCCATGGCCAGGTAGAAGCCGCCGTCGGCCCCCATCTCGCCGAAGTCGAACACCGCGATGGTATGGGGATGGGACAGGCGCGAGACGATCTGGGCTTCGGCGCGGAAGCGCGCCACCGCGTCCTCCTCGCCAGCGAAGGCGCCGCGCAGCACCTTGACCGCCAGCGCCTTGCCCATGCGGATGTGCTCGGCCTTGTAGACCGCGCCCATCCCCCCCTCGCCCAGGAGGGCGATGAGCCGGTAGCGGTCGGCGATGACCTGCCCCACCAGCGAATGGGTCAGGGTGCGCTCCTCGTCGTCGCCGCCCCGCAGGTCCCCGCCGCACTTCGGACAGAAATTGAGGTGACCGGCCGAGGCATCGGCCAGGTAGCCGCACTTGGCGCACGGTACGGGTCGAGGAGCGACGGCAGGGTCCGACATTCGGGAGCGAGTCGAGGGTACCGCGATCCGTCAGCCTGCCAAAGCCCCTGGAACGCCCGACGATGTGGTCGCGGCTGCCCCCCGTTCCCACCGCGACCAGACGCGCCAACCCCCGGGAATCGCTCGGAGAGCCAATTGTCTTTGAAAAGGATGCTGCTATAGTCCCGGCGCCGTGGCGTTCCTCGACTTCCTTCACAACGCGCTCTCGCGCGACCTGGCGATCGACCTCGGCACTGCCAACACCCTCATCTACATCCGTGGCATGGGCATCGTCTCCAACGAGCCCTCGGTGGTGGCGGTGCAGCAGGACGCACGGGGCGGACGCAAGGTGCTGGCGGTGGGCAAGGAGGCGAAGGAGATGCTCGGGCGCACCCCGGGCAACATCGTCGCCATCCGGCCCATGAAGGACGGGGTCATCGCCGACTTCGAGATCACCGCGGCCATGCTGCGCTACTTCATCCAGAGCGCGCACAACCGCAAGACCTTCGCCCGCCCGCGCATCATCATCGGCATCCCCTCCGGCATCACCGAGGTGGAGAAGCGGGCGGTGCGCGAGGCCGCCGAGAGCGCCGGCGCCCGCGAGGTCTACCTCATCGAGCAGCCCATGGCCGCCGCCATCGGGGCCGGCCTGCCCATCACCGAGCCCAGCGGCAACATGATCGTCGACATCGGCGGCGGCACCTGCGACGTGGCGGTCATCTCGCTGGGCGGGATCGTCTACAGCCGCTCGGTGCGGGTGGCCGGCGACAAGATGGACGAAGCCATCATCCAGCACATCAAGCGCAAGTACAACCTGCTCATCGGCGAGCGCACCGCCGAGCTCATCAAGATGGGGATCGGCACCGCCTACCCCACCGAGGACGAGCTGACCATGGACATCAAGGGTCGCGACCTGGTGGCCGGCGTGCCCCGCACTCTCACCGTCAGCTCCAGCGAGATCCGCGAGGCCCTCTCCGAGCCCATCAACGGCATCGTGGAGGCGGTGAAGGTCACCCTGGAGCGCACCCCGCCCGAGCTGGCCGGCGACATCGCCGACCGCGGCATCGTGCTCGCCGGCGGCGGCGCCCTGCTCAAGAACCTGGACGTGCTCCTGCGCGAGGAGACCGGCCTCCCCGTCTTCCTGGCCGAGGACCCGCTCTCGGCGGTGGTCATCGGCGCTGGCAAGGCGCTCGAGGAGATCGACATCCTCCGGCAGGTCACGGGGCACTGAACCATGGCATTCGCCATGGTTCAGTCAGTTCGTCACGGGGCGTACCGCCCCGCCCCGCCGGCATAGCCGTCGGGGTCCCACCCCTGCTCCGCGCGCACTCGCGCGCGGGCGCGGCTTCTCCGCGCCTGGCCCGGCTACCAGGCGGCATCCGTCGCCCCTTCCCGCCGCCCGTCGGCATTGCCCGACAGAGGCACGTTCCAACCCCGCGAATTCACGTGGCGCTGGCCTGGCAACGGCCCTGCAGTAGGGAGGCTCGGGCGGCCGAACCATGGTGGCGGCGCCCGAACCCAAAACCCGAACGGAGACCTGTCATGACCCGCAAGACCTCGACCCTCATCGGCGCCGCAGCCGGCCTGGCCCTCTTCCTCGCGGTGGGGTTGCTCCCCTCGCTGGTCTACGGCGGCTACGCCGGCGTGCTCCTCGCCGGCGGCATCTTCGGGACGCCGGTCCAGGCGACCTTCCTGGTCCGCGCCCTGGTGGTGTTCGGCATGGTGCTCGGAGCCGTCGGCGTCGGCTCGCTCTTCGCGGTGAGCGGCGCGGTCTTCGGCGCCGCGGTGGGCGCCCTGGCCGGCGCGGCCCCGAAGAAGCCGGTGGAGCAGGCGCACCGCGCCTAGTGCCGCGACCGGAGCATTCTGCTCCGGGCGGCACTAGCCTCATTCGAAAGGGGGCGTGCCGCCCCCCTCCGTCGGCAAAGCCGCCGGAGCCTCCCCCC
>DASTPH010000107.1:0-6890 GCA_035762305.1 Anaeromyxobacteraceae bacterium | reverse complement strand
GCCTAGCGGACTCTGGCGAGACCGTCGCGCTCGGTGCTCGCGTCCTCGGCTCCATTGCCTGCGGTCCCCCGCGGCGAGTCGACGAGCGAGCGGATGTCGTCGGGTCGAAGCTCGAAGAAGTCGGCGAGCGCCCGGATGGCGGCCCGCTCTTCCCGCAAGCCGTCGTGGGGGTCCTCGGAGCGACTCCTCGCCGTTGACGCGACGAGCCGGGTCAACGGCGCCGTGGCCTCCCGGCGACTGACCGCCAGCGCGTCGAGGACGCGGTTGACCTCCTCGACGAGGGGCCGGAATTCGGCGCCGGCGGAGAGGGGATGGAGCCTCCGGTCCGGGCGGCCCAGACGGATCGCCTCGGCCAGGCGGGCGATCTGCGCCTGGGCGCGCGCCCTAGCCGCCGCGTGGGCCCAGCGCAGGAGGCACGCCAGCAATGCGACGACAGCGGCCTGCAGGGCGGCGACCAGGACCTGGCCGCCTGCTCCAGTGAGCCGCGCCCCAAGGGGCAGGACGAACGCGGCAAGGCCCGGCAAGACGGCAACGGCAGCGAAGGCCGCGGCCGGCGGGATGTTCCCGACCCGACGCCGTGCCTCGTGGCGGGGTCCCTGAGAAGGGTCGCCTCGAGACGGGTCGCGTTCCGGGCTGCGGGGCCGGTCATCGGGTGAGGACGCCTCGCTGCGTACTCCCCCGGAGCGGACGAAGGCGCCGAGCAGCGCCAGCAGAGGAGCCGGCGCACCGGCGCTGGTCGGGGCCGTCTTGCTGGCCGCCAGCGGCCCGGCGGCGCGAACGCGCAACCGGAGGCGTCGCTCGAGGCGGGAGGCGGCACAGACCTTGCTCTGGGCCGGGGCGCCCGACGGCACTTCCGGCTCCCTGGCGGGCTCGACTCCCCGCTCTCCCGCATGCGCTCGCTCCCGGGCCACATCCAGGCTCTCGAGCTCGTCCGGCGATCCCTCGAGCCCACGCCTCTCGAGCTTCCGTTGAGCGGCCCAGGCATAGGCCTCGTCGTGGTGGCCCGCGTAGCACAAGACCGCGTCCCCCGGTCCGCGGTGCACGATGATCCGCAAGTCCCGGCTGACGCGCAGGGACCAGAAACCGCGATCTGCCGCATGCACCAGCCGGTGCAGATGGAGACCCGGGCTCGCGGGACTGGTGAGGAAGTCGAACGCAGCGCGCTTCACCCTGGTCTGGGCCTGGCCATCGAGCCTGGCCACGCTGGCTGCGAAGCTGGCGGCAACCAGAAACCTCATCGGGGCGCTCCTCTCCCGGTTCGCAAGCATCGGCCGCGCCAGGCTGCAAGTGCCCCGATTCCAGGGCCGCGGGCATGCCGCCGGCGTGACAGGTTGTCAGAACCGGCGCACGCGGGCCGCGGCAGCTGACAAACTGCCAAACCCCGCTCGCGACGCCCCACGTTTCCTGGACGAGGCGGGCATTCGAGCAGCCCCGGGAATGTTTGCGAGCACGAAGGGAGGTGTTCATGGACCGCCACTCGAACGCCCCGACCAAAGTGCTGCTGGTCGAGGACGACGAGATGCTCCGCCACTCCATCGCCCGCAGTTTGTCGAAGGCCGGATTCGTGGTGACGCCCACCGGCACCGGCGGCGAAGCCCTGAAGGCTTGCCGGGACGAGCGGCCCGACGTGGCGCTCATCGACGTGTTCCTGCCCGATTCGGGAGGGCTCGGGGTCGCACGCGAGCTGCGTCGAGGCCTGGGGTCGATTCCCGTCCTGTTCATGACCGGGCTCTCCCTGCCCGTCGTCCGGGAGGCCTTGAGCCCGTCGCCGGTCCTCTTCAAGCCTTTCACCAGGCGGCAATTGCTCTCGCTCCTGCGCGGGGTGACCGCCGCGTGAGCCTCGCGGGAGTGGATCCGTTCGCCCGATCGGCTCGCCACACGCCCGGAGCGAAGCACCCCGGCCCCGTGGAGCTGACGCCGGCCTGACTCGAAGGGATGATTCGGTTCTACTGGGTGAACCGGCGTGGCCTCGGCCTGGTCGGAGTGGGGAGCCGATGGAAACGCCGGGACCTCAGCGCGGGAGGAGCCGCACCGCCGGGGCCTTCACCAGCGCCGCCACCCGCCGGCCCGGCGAGAAACGCTCGGCGCTGGGGCGCGTCACCAGCGCCACCAGCCGCACGCCGCCGCAGTCGAGGCCGATGCGCACCAGCGGCCCCTCCTCGGCGCGGTCGCCGACCGTCGCCTCGATGCGGTTGCGCGCCGAGGTGGCGGCCCCGGCCGGCTCCTCCAGGATGATCTCCTCCGCCCGGACGCAGGCGAAGGCCTCCCGGCCCAGGCCGCCCGGGTCCATGGCCACCAGCTCCAGCGGCCCGGCGCGCACCACCGCCACCCCGTCCTCCCGCCGGAGCAGCTCCACCGCCAGCACGTTCTCGGTGCCCACCAGGCGCGCCACCACCACGTCGGCCGGCCTCCCGAACACCTCCAGCACCGGCCCCACCTGGTGCACCCCGCCCTCGGAGAGGACCACCAGCCGGTCGCCCAGGGCCAGCGCCTCCACCCGGTCGTGGGTCACCACCACCGCCGGGATGCCGGACTCCTTGAGCCAGCCTCTCAGCTCGCCGCGGAGCGCCTCGCGGGTGGGCGCGTCCAGGGCCGACAGCGGCTCGTCGAGCAGCAGCAGGCGCGGCCTGGGCGCCAGGGCCCGGGCCAGCGCCACCCGCTGCCGCTGGCCTCCGGAGAGCTCCCCCGGCATCCGCCCGAGCAGGTCGCCCAGATGCAGCCACGCCGCCACCTCTCGCAGGCGCGCTTCTCGCTCGGCGCGCCCCAGGTCGTAGAGCCCGTATCCCACGTTGGCGGCCACGTCGAGGTGCGGGAAGAGGGCGTGGTCCTGGAAGAGGAAGCCCACCCGGCGCTCCTGTGGCCTGAGGTGGATCCCGCGAGCGGGGTCCGACCAGGTCTCGCTCCCGAAGCGCACCGCGCCGGCGTCGGGCCGCTCCAGCCCGGCCACCAGCCGGAGCACGGTGGTCTTGCCGGCGCCGGACGGGCCGAAGAGCACCGCCACCCCGTCGAGAGGAAGCTCGGCGCGAGCGCGCACCAGGGCGCCGAGGAAGCGCCGCTCGACGTCGACGCCGAGCGAGCTCATCGACCGCTCCAGGGAGCGAAGGGGCGGCGCTGCAGGGCGTGCACCGAGACCAGCACCGCGAAGGAGACGAGCAGGAGGAGCGCCGCCGTGCGATGGGCGGCGCCGTACTCGAGCGCCTCGACGTGGTCGAAGAGGGAGATGGAGAGGGTGCGGGTGCGCCCGGCGATGTTGCCGCCCACCATCAGCACCACCCCGAACTCGCCCAGGGTGTGGGCGAAGGCCAGCACCGCCCCGGAGACCACGCCGCGTCGCGCCAGCGGCAGGCTCACCCGGAAGAAGGTGGCGAGGCGCGAGGCGCCCAGCGTGTAGGAGGCCTCGAGGAGGCGGTGGTCCACCCCCGCCAGCGCCGCGGCGAAGGGCTGGACCGCGAAGGGGAGGCTGTAGAGCACCGAGGCCACGAGCAGCCCCTCGAAGGAGAACGGAAAGGGGTGGCCGGCGATGGACTCGAAGGCCCGGCCCAGCGGGCTCTTCGGCCCGAGGCCCAGGAGGAGGTAGAAGCCGAGCACGGTCGGTGGAAGCACCAGCGGCAGGGACACCACCGCCTCCACCAGGAACTTCCAGCGGCGGCGGGAATGGGCGAGCCAGGCGGCGAGGGGCAGGCCAAGCCCGAGCAGCGCCGCGGTGGTGAGCGCGGCCAGCTCGAGGCTCAATCGGAGCGCGTGGCGATCGATCACGGCAGCTCGTAGCCGTGGCGCCGGAAGGCGGCCCTCCCGGAGGGCCCCAGCACGAAGTCCAGGAAGGCCCGGGCCAGCGCCGGATCCCGGGCCCGGACGAGCACCACCGCCGCATGGGGAAGGCGGGCCTCGGGTCCGTGGAGGGCGAGGGCCGCGCCGGCCGCCAGGGCGGGCTCGCGCGCCAGCGAGAGGGGAATGAGCGCGGCGTCGACGGCGCCGCCGGCGGCGAAGCCGGCCGCCTGCGCCACGCTCTGGCCCAGGACCAGCTTGGGCCGGACACCGTCCAGGAGCCCAGCCGCTTGGAGCGCCGCCTCGGCGGCGCGCCCGTAGGGCGCCACGGCCGGGTTGGCGATGGCGACGCGGCGGATGCGGGGATCGGCCAGGGCGGCGAGGCCCTTCTGGCGCAGCTCCGGCGGCGCTCCCTCCGGCAGCCACAGGCAGAGCCTTCCCACCGCGAAGACCGCCTGGTCTTTGGCTCGAGCCAGCCCGGCGGCCACCGCCTTGTGCGGGTAGTCCACGTCGGCCGAGAAGAAGAGGTCGAAGGGCGCGCCGTTCTCGATCTGGCTCAGGAACGCGCCGGAGGCGCCGTAGCTCACGGCCACGCCGGCGCCCGGATGCTCGGCTTCGAAGGCCCGGCGCAGCTCCTCCAGGGGGGGCTTCAGGCTGGCCGCGGCTGCGACGGCCAGGGGCTCGCCGCCAGGCGGCGCGGCGCGGGCGTGGGAGGGCTGTGCCAGCGCCACCAGGGTCAGGGCGACGGGCACGATGCGGAGCATGGCCTGCACCCTAGCAACTCGGCTGCCCCAGCGCGACGGGTTCGATTCTGGGCCGGCCCCAATTCGGGGCAATTGGCATCGCGCCCGGCGCGCCGCGTGACTCCCCGTCCGGGTCGATCGCGCTTCGGCTTGCACCGCCGCGCCCCGCTCTTAGATAGACGCCCGTCTATATGCCCGTGGATCGCCGCAGCCGCGACGCGGTCCGGGTGGCCCGCGCTCTCGGGGACCCGACCCGCTTCGACCTGCTCCGCTGCATCGCCGAGCGGGGCGAGATCTGCTGCCGAGATCTGACCTCGATCTTCGAGATCTCCCAGGCCACCGTCTCCCACCACCTGGGCATCCTCTCCGAGGCCGGGCTCGTGACCTCGCGGCGCGCCGGCCAGTTCCACTACTTCCGGATCCGCCCGGTCGGCCTGCGGGCCTACGACCGGAGCCTGTCCCGCGCCCTGGGGCCGGCGTGGCGGGAGGCGCGGTCGTGAGCTGGACCCCGGCGGCCTTCGTCTCCCACGGCGCACCCACGGTGGCGCTGGAGCGGGATGGCTACACGGCATCCATGGCCGCCCTGGGTCGGCGACTGCGCCCGGCCGCGGTGGCGGTGGTGTCGGCCCACTGGCAGACCCACGGCGCGGTGGTGGTGACCTCGAGCCCGCTTCCCCGCACCATCCACGACTTCGGCGGCTTCCCCGAGGCCCTGTACCGCATCCAGTACCCGGCGCCGGGCGACCCCGCCCTGGCGGCCCGGATCGTGGACCTGCTCGCCTCGGCGGGCATCCCCGCCGGCGCCGACCCCGATCGCGGCCTCGACCACGGCGCCTGGGTGCCGCTGCGGCTCGCCTGGCCCGGGGCCGACGTCCCGGTGGTCCAGATCTCGCTTCCCGACGCCGAGCCGGAGGAGCTGTGGCGCATGGGGCGGGTCCTCTCGCCCCTGCGCGAGCGGGGCGTGCTCCTCCTCGGGAGCGGCGGGATGGTGCACAACCTGGAGCTCGTGGACCTCTCCCGCAAGGAGCGCCCGCCCGAGCCCTGGGCCGCCGCCTTCGACCGCTGGGTGGCGGAGCGCCTCGAGGCGCGCGACTTCGCCGCGCTCCTCGCCTACCGCCGGCGGGCACCGCACGCCTATCTCGCCGCCCCCACCAGCGAGCACTTCGACCCCATCTTCCCCGTCCTCGGCGCCGCCGCGGACGAGGAGAACGCCGTCCCCGTCTTCGAGGGCTTCCACTACGGGAGCCTGGGGATGCGGAGCTTCGAGCTCCGGGAGGGCGCCAACCCGCAGTGAGACGACGAGGAGAAGACCACATGAAGCGCATCGCACGCATCGCCGCCGCCGTGGCGCTGGCCCTCCCGGGCCTGGCCCAAGGCGCCGCGAGCAACTGGCAGATCGACTCGGCCCATACCCACGCCATCTTCGGCGTGAAGCACCTGGTCATCAGCACCGTCAAGGGCGAGCTCGGCAAGGTCACCGGCACCGCGGTGCTCGACGACGCCGACATCGCCAAGTCCAGGGTGGAGGCCACCATCGACGTCGCCGGCATCAACACGCGGGAGCCGAAGCGGGACGAGGACCTGCGCTCGCCGAACTTCTTCGACGTCGCCAAGTACCCCACCATCACCTTCAAGTCCACCAAGGTGGAGAAGGCGGGCGAGGCCAAGCTGAAGGTCACCGGCGACCTCACCCTGCACGGCGTCACCAAGCCGGTGACGCTCGACGTCGCCGGCCCGACCGCGGAGATCAAGGACCCCTGGGGCAACACCAGGCGTGGCGTCTCGGCCACCACTCGGATCAACCGCAAGGACTTCGGCCTCACCTACTCGAAGGTCATCGAGGCCGGTCCAGTGGTGGGCGACGAGATCGCCATCGAGATCGAGGCCGAGCTCATCAAGGCCAAATAGGGCGAGGGCTCGTCCCCCGCCCGACTCGAGCCGCCCGAAACGGGCGGCGAGGCTCTGGGGAAACCTCGGGCTCATGGGGTTCTCCAGCCGTGTGGTGCGCACCGGCTGCAGAAGCAGCCTCGCCACCCTTCGGGTGGCTCGGCAGTAAGCAGGTACGGCGGGGGCTTGTCCCCACCAGGAGCGCACCTGACGAAGGCCCGCTCCGGCGGGCCCTTCGTACGAGCGCCACAGGGGCGGCCCGGGACGGACCGCCGTCCGCGGCTCGGCCCCGTCGAGTCGCGATGGCGAGCCTGCTCTGCGCCGCCGCAGCCGGCCTGCCAGGGCGCGCGCGGCTCCGGCACGCCCGTTGCTGGGCAACCCGGCCGTGCCCTCGGAAGTCTCACCGCCCGAACCCCCTGCGACGAGCGCCGCTCCAGCGCAGCAGCGCTCGGACAGGCCCCGCGAACGGCTGCTCGCCGAGGGGCCGCGGGCCCT
>DASTPH010000106.1:0-58967 GCA_035762305.1 Anaeromyxobacteraceae bacterium | reverse complement strand
CCCTAGTACCGGTAGTGCTCGCTCTTGTACGGCCCGCCCACCGGCACGCCGATGTAGTCGGCCTGCTTCCTGGTGAGCTTGGTCAGCCGGGCCCCGATCTGGTCCAGGTGCAGGGCGGCCACCTTCTCGTCGAGGTGCTTGGGCAGCGTGTAAACCTTCTTCGAGTAGGCGCCGCGGTTCTGGGCCAGCTCGATCTGGGCCAGGGTCTGGTTGGTGAAGCTGTTGGACATCACGAAGGAGGGGTGGCCGGTGGCGCAGCCGAGGTTGAGCAGGCGCCCCTCGGCCAGGATCAGCACCCGGTGTCCGTCGGGGAAGACCCAGGCGTCGTACTGGGGCTTCACGTTCACGCGCCGGATGCCGGGCACCTTCTTCAGCCCGGCCATGTCGATCTCGTTGTCGAAGTGGCCGATGTTTCCGACGACAGCGCAGTCCTTCATGCGCTTCATGTGCTCCACGGTGACGACGTCCAGGTTGCCGGTGGCGGTGACGAAGAGGTCGCCGGTCTCGACCACGTCCTCGAGGCGCACCACCTGATAGCCCTCCATGGAGGCCTGCAGGGCGCAGATGGGGTCGATCTCGGTCACCACCACCCGGGCCCCCTGCCCGCGCAGCGCCTGGGCGCACCCCTTGCCCACGTCGCCGTAGCCGCAGACCACGCAGAGCTTGCCGGCCAGCATCACGTCGGTGGCGCGGTTCAGGCCGTCGACCAGCGAGTGGCGGCAGCCGTAGAGGTTGTCGAACTTGGACTTGGTGACCGAGTCGTTCACGTTGATGGCCGGGAAGAGCAGCGTCCCCGCCTTCTGCATCTCGTAGAGCCGGTGCACGCCGGTGGTGGTCTCCTCGGTGACCCCGGCGCAGGCGGCGGCCACCCGGTGCCAGCGGCGCGGGTCCTTCCGCATCTCGCGGGCCAGGACCTTGAGCACCACCGCGAGCTCCTCGGAGTCGGCGCTGGCGGGGGACGGCACCTTCCCGGCCGTCTCGAACTCCACCCCCTTGTGGACGAGCAAGGTGGCGTCGCCGCCGTCGTCGACGATCTGGGTCGGACCCAGGCCGCCGCCGAAATCGAGAGCCCGCTCGGTGTAGCTCCAGTACTCCTCGAGCGACTCCCCCTTGTAGGCGAAGACCGGCACGCCGCGAGGGTCCGACGTGGTCCCGTCCCGGCCCACCACCACCGCCGCGGCGGCGTGGTCCTGGGTGGAGAAGATGTTGCAGCTCGCCCAGCGCACCTCGGCCCCCAGCTCGCGCAGGGTCTCGATGAGCACCGCCGTCTGCACGGTCATGTGGAGCGAGCCGGTGATGCGCTGCCCCTTGAGCGGCCTGCGGGCCGCGTACTCCCGCCGCACCGCCATGAGGCCGGGCATCTCCTTCTCGGCGAGCTCGATCTCCTTGCGCCCCCACTCCGCCAGCGAGAGATCCTTCACGTGGTACGCCGGCGGGGGACGAGCCCCCGCCCTACCGAGCTCCTTCTTCTGGGGCTTGCGGGCGAGGCGGGTGACGCGGGCGGCGCTCGGCATGGCGGACTCCGTGGGGTGGGGGTGACCTAGCCCGGCCTCTGGGCCCGGGCAACGAGCAAGGCGGGGCCCCTGGCGCCGGGATCGGGCGGCAGGGAACGCACGGCGGGCGAGGCCCAGCCGGCCTCGGCGAGGAGGGCTTCCAGCCGGGCGGGCTCGAAGCCCAGGCTCGCCTGGCCGAGGCGGCGGCGGAAGGACTCGTCCCCGTGGGCGAGGAGGTCCACCACCGCCAGGCGGCCGCCGGGCCGGACCGCCCGGGCCGCCTCGGCGAGCGCCGAGCGCGGCTCGGCGAGATAGGTGAGGGCCAGCACCAGGAGCGCCGCGTCGCACTCGCCATCGCGGAGCGGCAGCGCCTCGAGCCGGCCGCGCCGCAGCTCGACGTTGCCGAGGCCGGCGGTGCGCCTCCCGGCGGCGCGCAGCATGGCCGGCGACTGGTCCACCCCCACCACCCGCCCCACCCAGGGAGAGAGGGCCGCCGCCAGCGCCCCGGTCCCGCAGCCGAGGTCGGCCACCGTCCAGCCGGGCGGCAGGAGCGCCAGGAGCGCCGCCTCGCCGAAGGCGCGACCGTAGAGCTCGGCCCGCAGGCGGTCCCATTCCGCGGCCGCCCCGGCGAAGAAGCGCTGCGCCTCGTCGCGCCTGGCCTTGAGGCGGCGCTCCAGGCGAAGCCGGTCCTGGGACAGGGCCGGCCAGGCCTGGCTCTCGGCCCGGGCCACGCGCCACAGCCGCCGCGCCGAGGGGCCGGGCCCCTCGGCCAGGCGATAGAGGTTGGCGGTCCCCTCGCGCCGGCTCGCCACCCAGCCCGGGCCCGAGAGAGTTTTCAGATGGCGGCTCACGGTGGACTGGGGCAGGCGCAACACCTCGCACAGCTCGGCCACCCCGAGCTCCTGGCGCTCGAGGAGGTGCAACAGCCGGAGCCGGGTCGGGTCAGCCAGGGCTCCCAGCTGCCCGAGCAGGTCCTCGGGCGGGGCGGGGGCGGTGGGGCGAGCGGCTGGAGTAATCATCCCTTAATCCGGATGATAGGATAATTTGTCCGCCGGGCCGCGTCAACGCCCTGGCGTGGCGCGGCCCCCCGGCTGGCCATAGGATCCCGCCCCATGTCGAGGCGCCGCCTCGCTTTCGCCGCCGCCCTGGCGGCCTTCCTGGCCGCGGTGGCCGTCCTCCTCTGGCCCGGACGGGCCCCGCCGCCGGCCCCGCAGGCGTCGGCTCCGGCGGCGCCGGCTCCCCCGGTGCCGGCACCCCCTGTCTTGCCCGAGGCGGCGCCCCCGGCGGGCCCGGCGGTCACCCGCGACCCGGCCGGCGGACCGGCCGCCTTCGAGGGCAGGGTGCTGGACTTCGAGACCAGGGCCGGCATCGCCGGTGCCGAGCTGGTCTTCACCCGGGTCGGCGCCGCCGCCAGCGCCCGCAGCGGCCGGGACGGCGCCTTCCGCTTCGAGCCGCCGGCGCTGGGCGCCTGGCAGCTGGGGGCGGTCTCGGCGCAAGGTTACCTCCCCTTCGCGCCCGAGTGGGGCCACAGCCCCATCGCCCTCACCGCCCGCGCCGGCGAGCGCGTGACCGGCCTCGCCGTCCACCTGCGCCGGGCGGTCGTCCATCGCGGCGTGGTGCTCTTGCCGGACGGCCGGCCGGCGGAGGGCGCCGAGGTGCGGCTCCTGGGCGCGGCCGAGTCGGCGCTCGTGCCCTTGGCCGACCGGTTCCGGAGCGACGCGCGCGGCGAGTTCGAGTTCCAGGCTCCCGACGGCTCGACGCTGGAGGCGCGGCTGGCGGGGTACGCCCCGGGACGCGCCGAGCTGGAGCTCGCTGCGCGGGTGAGCCGCCGCCTCGTCATCCGGCTCGGCGAGCGGCGCGAGGCCGAAGCGCCGCGGGAGGCCATCGCCGGCCGGGTGGTGGACGCCGCGGGCGCAGGCGTGGAAGGGGCCCTGGTGACCGCCCGGCGGCAGCGCGGGCGCGGCCCGGGCTCGGCCGAAGAGATTGCCTCGGCCCAGTCGATCTCCGGAAACGAAGGGCGCTTCCGGGTCCCGGACCTCGAGCCCGGCCGCTACCTCGTCTCCGCCTCCCGCGCGGGCCACGCCCCGGCGCGGGCGGTGGGGGTGGAGAGCGGCGCCTCGGACGTGACGCTCGAGCTCCAGGCGGGAGGGGCGCTGCGGGGCCGGGTGCGCGACCGCTCGACCGGTGCGCCGCTCGTCCCCTTCGCGGTTGCGGTCCGCCGCCCCTCCGGCCCGCTGCGCTGGCTCCCGCCGAGGACCGTCTCGGTGGTGGACCCCTCCGGCGAGTACCGGCTCGACGACCTGCCCCCGGGGCCGGTGATCGTCTCGGCCAGCGCCCCGCTGCACGCCCCCTCCGACGACCTGGAGGTGACCATCCCCGACCCGCCCGGCGCCGCCACCGCCGACTTCGACCTGCGGCCCGGGGGGCGCGTCGCCGGGCTGGTGATCGACCGGGTCAGCCGCGCGCCGCTGCCGGGCGCGCTGGTCCAGCTCGAGGGGCGCGCCGGCGCCGGCGCATCGGTGATCGCCCTCCGCGGCGAGGCCGCCGCCGGGCCGGACGGCCGCTTCGAGCTCAACGGCCTCCCCTCCCGCCCCCTCTCCATCCTGGTCCAGGCCGAGGGGCACCACGCCCGCATCCTCTCGGGGCTGGTCCCGCCGGAGGGAGGCGTGCTCGGGCCGGTGACGGTGGAGCTCTCGCCGGTCGAGGCCGGCGAGGAGCCGCGGGTGGAGCTGGCCGGCATCGGCGTCCAGTTCACGCCGCGCGGCGAGGCGCTGCGGATCATGGCCGTGCTGCCGGGGGGCGGCGCCGCCGAGGCCGGGCTCCTGGTGGGGGACGAGATCCTGGCGGTGGACGGCCGGCCGGTCTCCGAGCTCGGGATGGAGGGCTCGGCCCAGGCCATCCGCGGACCGGAGGGCTCCACCGTCACCCTGCGGGTCCGCCGCGGCCCGGACGGTGCGCCCTCGGAGGTCACGGTGTGGCGGCGGCTGGTCCGCGGCTAGTGAGGTCGCCGGGGGGGGCGCTCGGGGGGCGCGCCGCGGGCGGCCGGTGCTGCGCGGCGACGAGGAGGGCGTGGCCTCGCCGCGCAGCGTGGGTCACTCGGGCGCGACCGGCCCAAACTTGCCGGCGCATTCCGCTTCGCGGAGCGCCGGCTTCGGACATGGGCCGGCGCGCCACCCGGGCCCCGCGGCACGGCGAGGCGCCCGCGGAACGCGTGGCGCCGCTCCGCAATGCCGCCCGCCGGCGCGCCCCCCGGCGCCCTGTTGGCCGAGCTTCGCTCGGCCCAACCGGGGACACAGGTCTGCTCGCTCACCCCGCGAGGGCCGCCTCGGCGCGCCGGACCACGTCCTCGCCGAGCTTCACGTCCGAAGCCTTCGCGTTCTCCGCCACCTGCTCGGGGGTGGTGGCCCCGATGATGGCTGACGAGACCTCCCGCCGCCGGAGCACCCAGGCCAGCGCCAGCTGCGCCACCGTGAGGCCCAGCTCCGCGGCGATGGGCCTGAGCGACTGCACCCTCGCCAGCACCGCCCGGTCCATCCGCTTCTGGATGAAGCCGCCCATGGTGGCGCTGGCGGCGCGGGAGTCGGCCGGGACCGGCCGGCCGGGAAGGTACTTGCCGGTGAGGATGCCCTGCTTCAGCGGCGACCAGACGATCTGGCCGATGCCCTCCCTGGCGCACAGCGGGAAGAGCTCGGCCTCCGGGCCGCGCTCCAGCATCGAGTACTGGGGCTGGCTCGAGGCGAAGCGCTCGACGCCGGCCAGGGCCAGCGCGGCGCGCACCTGGTCGGGGGTCCACTCGGAGAATCCGAGGTAACGCGCCTTGCCCCGCCGCACCGCCTCGGTGAGCGCCTGCATGGTCTCCGCCAGCGACACGTCGGGGTCGTATCGGTGGCACTGGTAGAGGTCCACGTGATCGACGCGCAATCGCTTGAGCGAGGCGTCGAGCTGCTTGCGGATCTGGGCGGCCGACAGCCCCTGGCCGCCGTCGGGCATGGGGAAGAAGACCTTGGTCGCCAGCAGGTAACGGTCGCGCGGCCGTCCCGCGAGCACCTCGCCCAGGAAGGACTCGGCGGCGCCGCCGGCGTACACGTTCGCGGTGTCGATGAAGTTGATCCCGGCCTCGAAGGCGCGCTCGACGCACGCGACCGCCCGGTCCCGGGGCACGCCTCCGCCGTAGGTGAGCCACGATCCGAGGCTGATCTCCGAGACGACGAGGTCGCTGGCTCCCAGCTTGCGATAGCGCATGGCGCTCGGGCTCGCTGCCGCCCACGGCGGGCTGCGCCGACATTACCCGGGGCCGGCCGCCCCCGCCACGCCTCGCGGGGGGCGCGCCGGCCCGCTCCCTCTGCTATCCTCGGCCTCGCCTCTCGAGGGACGTCATGGAGAACGATCAGACTCGCATCGTCAGCCCGCAGGGGCAGCCGCGGTCCAAGCCGCCCCAGGCCGAGCTCATGGTGATCCACGCCCAGGACCCCGCCGAGCAGGGGCGGCGCTACTCGCTCGGCGAGGAGGACGTCACCCTGGGGCGCGACCGGTCCAACACCGTGGTGGTGCCGTCCGAGAGCGCCTCGCGCCGGCATGCGCGCATCTTCGCCTCCGGCGGCGCCCACGTGCTGGTGGACCTCGAGTCCACCAATGGCACCCTCCTCAACGGCAAGGCCGTCGCCGAGCAGACCCTGCGCAACGGCGACGTCATCCGGGTGGGCTCGACGGTGCTCCGCTACTCGCTGGTCGAGGCCGCGAACCGCTGATCGCGCCCGCCGTCCCGCGATCGCGGGACGGTCGGCCGGTCGCGAAGCCCGTACACTCGAAAACGCGAGCGGCGGGAAGCCACCAAGCGAGGGAGGGCATTCACGCGCAAGGCGGCGGACCCGCCGCTCGCGACGTGGAATGTACCGCCGCGGGCGGCGGCGTCGCTACGGATTTCCCGCGAATCGGTGCGGGCATGTGCGTCCTCGCCCCACCTCGGCGCCTCACGCGGCTCGCCTTCCAGGCGGCGCTGCGCGACTCGCCGCGCGCCGCGGCAGCGGGGCCGTCCCAGGGTCCCCCTGCTGGCCCGGAGCGGCGGCTCGACGGTATGCTGCGCGTCGGGGGAACCGAGGGAGACGGCTTGGGACCGGTCGAGATTCCACGCTGGGTACGACTGGCCGCGTTCGGCGCCGCCTACCTGCTCCTCGCCTGGACCGGCGAGTGGCTCACCGACGTCCAGAGCGACTTCGGGACCTTCTGGCCGCCGGCTGGCCTGGTGGTGGCCGCCCTGCTCCTCTCTCCCGTCCGGGAGTGGCCGTGGCTGCTCGGCCTGACGGCCGCCGGCAGCCTCCTCGTGAGCGCGCTGGTCGGCCGCGGGCCGGCCATGGCGGCGGTCAACGCCCTCGTCGATCCAGGCGAGGCGTTCTTGAGCGCGTGGCTGGTGCGCCGCCTCGTCGCTCAGCGCCCCACCCTCGGCTCGGTCAAGGAGGTGCTCGGCTTCCTCGGCCTCTCCGCCGTCCTCTCGGCGGGGGTGTTCGCCCTCGGCGGCGCCTACATGGTCTGGGCCAAGTACCCCAGCCGCGGGTACCCCGCCACCTGGCTCGAGTGGTGGATCGGCGACGCGCTCGGCATCCTGGTGGTGGCGCCCTTCCTCCTCTCCTGGGCGGGGCGGGAGGAGCCGTCCCCGCCGGGGCGGCGCGGCACGTGGCTCGAGGCGGGCGGCCTCTTCGCCCTGCTGAGCCTGGGCGCCTTCCTCATGTTCGGCGCGGGCGAGCAGGTCACGCTGTGGCGCCAATACTTGGTATTGCCGGCCCTGCTGTGGGCCGCGTTGCGCTTCGGCGTGCGCGGCGCGGCGCTCTCCGCGGTGATCCTGGCCGGGCTGGCCGCCTGGGCCGGGTCGGCGGGCCTGCCGGCGGCCGGGGCCCTGCCGGCGCCGGTCCGGACGGTGCAGGGCTTCCTGGGCGTCACCATCGCCGCCACGCTGCTCTTGGCGGCGGCCCTGGCCGAGCGGGGGCGCGCCGAGCGGGCGCTGCGCGAGAGCGTCACCGCCCAGCGCCTTGCCGAGCAGGCGCAGCGGCTGGCCCAGTTCGCGCTCGACCACGCCTCCGACGCCGTGCTCTTCCTCGACCCGGAGGGGCGGGCCAGCTACGCCAACGAGGCCGCCGGCCGGCTGTTGGGGCGATCGCGCGACGAGCTGGCAGGGCACCCGGTCTGGGAGCTGGACGCCGCGTTCCACCAGGCCGAATGGGCGGAGCGGTGGCAGGAGCTCACCGCCCGCTCCGCGGTGGTGCGCCTGGGCTCGCTCCTCGCCCCCGACGGCTGCCGACGCGAGGTCGAGGTGGGTCTGGCCCACCTGGCCTTCGGCGCCCGCGAGTACTGCATCTACGCGGCCCGCGACCTGACCGACCGCCGGCGGGCCGAGGCGTCGCTGCGCATGGCCAGCCTGGGCACGCTCGCCGCCGGCATCGGGCACGAGATCAACAACCCGCTCTCCTACGTGGTGGCCAACCTGGCCTTCGCCAGCGAGGGGCTGGCCCCGCTCGCCGACCGGCCGGAGGTGGCGGACGCGCTGGGGGCGCTGGGCGAGGCGGCCGAGGGCGCGAGAAGGGTTGGCAACATCGTGCGCGACCTGCGGCGCATCTCGCGCGCCGAGGGGCGCCAGCGCGCGGAGGTGGACCTGCACGAGGAGATTCGGACCGCCCTGAGCCTGGCCCAGAACGACCTCCGCCGCCGGGCCAGGCTGGAGGTGCGCCTCGACCCGGCGCCTCCGGTGGAGGCCACCCCCTCCCAGCTGGGCCAGGTGTTCCTCAACCTGCTCGTCAACGCCTCCCACGCCGTCCCCGAGGGGCAGGCCGAGCGCCACCTCATCCGGGTGGCCTGCTTCACCGCCCGGGACGGGCGGGCCGCGGTGGAGGTGGCCGATACCGGCGTGGGGATCGCGGCGGGGGTGCGCCCGCACATCTTCGAGCCCTTCTTCACCACCAAGCCCTTCGGCGCCGGCACCGGCCTGGGCCTGTCCATCTGCCACGGCATCGTCTCCAGCCTCGGCGGAGACATCGAGGTGGAGAGCGAAGTGGGGCGCGGCAGCCTGTTCCGGGTGCTGCTGCCGGCCGCGCCCGGGCCGCGGTCGCCGGCGCCGCCGCCCGCGGCCGAGCGGCGCAGCCAGAGCCGGGGGCGGGTGCTGGTGGTGGACGACGAGCCGCTGGTGGGGAAGGGAATCCGGCGCGTGCTCGGCGGCGATCACGAAGTGGAGGTGCTCACCAACCCGCGCCAGGCGCTGCTGCGGCTCGCCGCCGGCGAGCGGTTCGACCTGGTGCTGTGCGACCTGGCGATGCCGGAGATGACCGGGATGGAGCTGCACCGCCAGCTGGCGCAGCTGGACCCGGCGGCGGCGGACCGGATGGTCTTCATGACCGGCGGAGCCTTCACGCCGGGGGCCCAGGAGTTCCTGGTCTCGGGCCGGCGCGCCGTGCTGGCGAAGCCCTTCGACGAGCGCGCGCTCCGCGAGCTGGCGCGCCAGCGCACCGCTTGCGGAGCGACCGCGGCTACATGAGGCCCAGCTGCAGCCGCGCCGCCTCGCTCATCATGGAGGGGTCCCAGGGCGGGTCGAACACCAGCTCCACGTCGACTTCCCGCACGCCGGGGATGGCGCCCACCTTGCGCCGCACGTCGTCGAGCAGCACCCCGCCGATGCCGCAGCCGGGGGCGGTGAGGGTCATGCGCACCACCACCTTGTGGTCGCCCTCGGGCAGCCGCTCCACGTGCGCCAGGTACACCAGGCCCAGCTCCACGATGCTGGCGGGGATCTCCGGGTCGTAGATCGTCCCCAGCACCTCGCGGACCCGCGCCTCGTCCACCGGGGCGCCGGGATCGGCCGGCGCGGCCCGGGCGGCCGCCGCCGCCTTCCGCGAGGCCTCCACCCACTCCGGCCCGAGGGCGTCGGCGTCCTCCTGGGCGATGCGCACCAGCCCGCCCTGGTCGGTCATGGCGGTGAGGTTCCCGCCCAGCACCTGCTCCACGGTGACTCGGGCCCCCTGGGGGAGGACCACCTTGAACCCGCTCGGGATCTGGGTCGCCTCGACCGCGCGCCCGAGCGCCACCGGCTCCCTGCGCTCCATGGCTACTCGGTGCTGGCGGTGAGGCGCTCGCCGGCGAGCGCGTTGTGGAGCGTGTGCCACACCAGGCTGGCGCACTTGACGCGGGTGGGGAAATCGCAGACGCCCCGCAGCACCGCCAGCTTGCCGAGCGCCGCGGCCTGGTCCCGGTCCCCCTCCACCACCATGGCCTTGAACCGCCGGAAGGTCTCCTCGGCCTCGGCCACGGTCTTCCCCTTGAGGGCGCTGGTCATGAGCGAGGCCGAGGCCTTGGAGATGGCGCACCCGGCCCCCTCGAAGGTGACGTCCGCGATGCGGTCTCCCTCCAGCTTGACGTAGACCGTGTAGTGGTCGCCGCAGAGCGGGTTCAACCCCTCGGCGCGGGCGGTGGCGTCCGGCAGCGCCCGGTAGTTCCGCGGCCGGCGGCCGTGGTCCAGGATCACCTCCTGGTACAGGTCCTCGAGCTCCCCGCTCACCGGAACATCTCCTTCACGCGCCGGAGGCCGCGCACCAGGGCGTCGATCTCCTCGCGGGTGTTGTAGAGGGCCAGCGAGGCGCGCGCCGTCGCCTGGAGGCCGAAGCGCTGCAGGACCGGCTGGGCGCAGTGGTGGCCGGTGCGGATGGCCACTCCCTCGCGGTCGAGGATGGTCCCGACGTCGTGGGGGTGGATGTCGTCGAGCACGAAGGAGAGCACTCCCGCCTTCTCGCGGGCGGTCCCCACCAGCCTGAGCCCCGGCACCTCCAGCAGCCGGGCCGTCCCGTACGCCAGCAGGTCGCGCTCGTGCGCCTCGGCGCCGGCCCGGTCCAGCCCCTGCAGCCACTCCAGCGCCGCCGAGAGGCCCACCGCCCCCGCCATGTGCGGCGTGCCGGCCTCGAACTTGTAGGGGATGTGGTTGTAGACGGTGCGCTCGAAGCTCACCGACAGGATCATGTCGCCTCCGCCCTGCCAGGGCGGCATGGCCTCGAGGTGCTCCGCCTTGCCCCACAGCACCCCGATCCCGGTGGGCCCGAAGACCTTGTGGCCCGAGAGCGCGTAGAAGTCGCAGCCCAGAGCGTTCACGTCCACCGGGAGGTGGGGCACCGCCTGGGCGCCGTCCACCAGCACCGGCACCCCGCGGGCGTGCGCCATCTCCACGATGCGCTTCACCGGGTTCACCGTCCCCAGGGCGTTGGAGACGTGGGCCATCGCCACCAGGCGCGTGCGCGGCCCGATCCGACGCTCCAGCTCCTCGGGGACCAGCTCGCCCCGGTCGTCCACCGGCGCCACCCGGAGCGTCGCCCCCTGCTCCTGGCACAGCATCTGCCAGGGGACGATGTTGGAGTGGTGCTCCATCTCGGTGAGGAGCACCTCGTCCCCCGGGCCCACCCGGGCCCGCCCGAAGGCCTGGGCCACCAGGTTCACGGCCTCGGTGGTGCCGCGGACGAAGATCACCTCGCGCGGGTCGGAGGCGCCCAGGAAGCCGGCCACCTTGGCCCGGGCCGCCTCGTAGGCGGCGGTGGCTCGCTCGGAGAGGGCGTGCACCCCGCGGTGGACGTTGGCGTTGTCCTCCGCGTAGAAGCGGATCACCGCGTCCAGCACCGCCTGCGGCTTGTGCGCGGTGGCGGCGCTGTCGAGGTAGACGAGCGGCTTCCCCCGCACCTTCTGGCGCAGGATGGGAAACTCCCGGCGGATCCGCTCCACCTCGAACGGCTGGGGACGGGCGACGCCGGCGGGCAAGCTCATGGTGGTCATCAGGCCGCCTCCAGGATGCGCTCGCCCTCGGGCAGCCGCGCCGCCACCAGGCGGGCCACGCGGTCGCGCAGGGCGCCGGGTCGTACCAGCTCCACCATCTCCGAGGCGAAGGCGTAGATGAGCAGGCCGCGGGCCCGCTCGCGGGCGATGCCCCGCGTGCGCAGGTAGAAGAGGGCCTCCTCGTCGAGCTGGCCCACCGTGCCGCCGTGGCCGCACTTCACGTCGTCGGCGAAGATCTCCAGCTGCGGCTTGGTGTCCACCTCCGCCCCCTCGGAGAGGAGCAGGTTGGAGTTGAGCTGATAGGCGTCGCTCTTCTGGGCCCCCTCCAGCACCCGGATGCGGCCGCCGAAGACTGCGCGCGACTCGCCGTCGAGCACGCCCTTGAAGGTCTCGCGGCTCACGCAGCGCGGCCGGGCGTGCTCGATGAGCGACAGGTTGTCGACCAGTTGCCGTCCGCCGGCCAGGTACAGGCCGTTCACGCGGGCCTCGCCCCCCTCGCCGGCGAGGACCGCCCGCACCTCGCTGCGGGACAGGAGCGCGCCCAGCGCCAGCGCGTGGGTGGAGAAGCGGCTCCCCTGGGCCTGGCGGGAGGCCAGCGAGCCGAGGTGGAAGGCCTGCGGCGCGTCGTCCTGGATGCGGTAGTGGTCGACGCGGGCGCCCTCCCCCACCACCACCTCGGTCACCGCCGCGGCCAGCGTCGGGCCGCCGGACTGGCCCAGGTGGCTCTCGGCCACCGAGAGCTCGCTCCCGGCCCCGGCCACTACCAGCACCCGGGGCAGAACCGCCGCCGGCGCGGACCCCGCGGACGCGGTGACGAACACCAGCTCCACCGGCTCGGCCAGCGTGGCGCGCTCCGGCCAGAGCACGGCCGCGCCGTCCTCGAAGGCGGCGGCGTTCAGGGCGGCGAAGGCGCGGTCCTGGAAGGCGTCGACGCGCCCCAGGTGCGGCTCGACCTCACCCGGTCGCTCGCGAAGGGCCTGGGAAAGGCTCCCGGCGAATGCGCCCGGCGGAAGGGCGCCCACACTCGACAGCGCCGGCCGGTAGCGGCCGTTCACGAAGACCAGGCGCGGCCCTGCCGGAGGCCCGGCCAGGCGCACCAGGGTGTCCTCGGCGAGCGGCGCCTCCGGGTCGACCGGGGCGAAGGCCAGCGGCAGGAGGCCCGAGAGGCTGGTGTAGCGCCAGTCCTCCAGGCGGGTGGTGGGCAGCCCCAGGGCCTCGAAGCGCTCCCGCCCGGCGCGGCGCAGCTCCGCCAGGAAGGCCGGCCCCGGCGGGGCGGCGCGCCCCGCCAGGCGGACCAGGGACTCGGCGGCGGCGCTGGGCGTGGCTCCGGTCATGGGGACACTCGCGCCTCGGCGAAGGCGCCCCGGGCGGCCGCCTCGTCGACCCAGGCGTAGCCCTTCCGCTCCAGCTCCAGGGCCAGCTCCCGGTCGCCCGAGAGGACGATGCGACCGCCCACCATGACGTGGACGTGGTCCGGGACCACGTATTCGAGGAGGCGCTGGTAATGGGTCACCAGCAGGATGGCCCGCTCCGGCGAGCGCATGGCGTTGATGCCGGCCGCCACCACCCGCAGGGCGTCGATGTCGAGCCCGGAGTCGGTCTCGTCCAGGATGGCCAGGGTGGGCTCCAGCACCACCATCTGCAGCACCTCGTTGCGCTTCTTCTCGCCGCCGGAGAAGCCCTCGTTCACCGACCGGCTCATGAAGGCCGGGTCCATCTGCACCAGCTTCATCCGCTCCTTGGCCAGGGAGAGGAAGTCCATGGCGTCGAGCTCCTCCTCGCCGCGCGCCTTGCGGACGGCGTTGAGGGCGGTGCGGAGGAAGTAGAGGTTGCCGACGCCCGGGATCTCCACCGGGTACTGGAAGCCGAGGAACACGCCCTGGACCGCCCGCTCCTCGGGCGGGAGCGCCAGCAGGTCGCGGCCCCGGTAGCGCACGGACCCGCCGGTCACCGCGAAGGTGTCGCGGCCGGCCAGCACCTGCGCCAGGGTGCTCTTCCCCGACCCGTTCGGCCCCATGATGGCGTGCACCTCGCCCCGCCGCAGGGAGAGGTCCACTCCCTTCAGGATGGGCGTGTCGCCGATGGAGGCGCTCAACGCCTCCACCGCCAGGAGCGGCTCCGCCCCCGCGTCGCTGGTCCGGTTCTGGCTCATCCGACGTTCCCCTCTAGGCTGGTGCTCGTGCAGCGGGTCATTGGAAAGGCCGTCGATCGGAACGCTCCGAAGCTCCTCGGCATGGTCATCCCACCGCTCCCTCGAGCGACATGCCGAGCAACTTCTGCGCTTCGACCGCGAACTCCATGGGCAGCTCCTTCAGCACCTGCCGGGCGAAGCCGTTCACGATCATCGAGACCGCGTCCTCCTCCTTGATGCCGCGCTGGCGGCAGTAGAAGAGCTGGTCCTCGCTGATCTTGGAGGTGGTGGCCTCGTGCTCCACCTTGGCGCTGCGGTTCCTCACCTCGATGTACGGGAAGGTGTGGGCTCCGCAGCGGTCGCCGATGAGGAGCGAGTCGCACTGAGAGTAATTGCGGGCCCCGCTGGCCCCCCGCAGGACTTTCACCAGCCCGCGGTAGGTGTTCTGGCCTCGCCCGGCGCTGATGCCCTTGGAGATGATGGTGGAGCGGGTGTTCTTCCCGATGTGGATCATCTTGGTGCCGGTGTCGGCCTGCTGGCGGTGGTTGGTGAGGGCCACCGAGTAGAACTCGCCCACCGAGTCGTCGCCCTGCAGGATCACCGAGGGGTACTTCCAGGTGATGGCCGAGCCGGTCTCCACCTGGGTCCAGCTGATCTTGGAGCGGCGCCCGGCCTTGCCGCGCTTGGTGACGAAGTTGTAGATGCCGCCCCGCCCCTCGGCGTCGCCCGGGTACCAGTTCTGCACCGTGGAGTACTTGATCTCGGCTCCGTCCAGGGCCACCAGCTCCACCACCGCTGCGTGCAGCTGGTTCTTGTCGCGGATGGGGGCGGTGCAGCCCTCCAGGTAGGAGACGTACGCCCCCTCGTCGGCCACGATCAGGGTGCGCTCGAACTGGCCGGTGTCCTGGGCGTTGATGCGGAAGTAGGTCGAGAGCTCCATGGGGCAGCGCACGCCCTTGGGGACGTAGGCGAAGCTGCCGTCGGAGAAGACCGCGCTGTTCAGCGCCGCGAAGAAGTTGTCGGTGTGCGGGACCACCGAGCCCAGGTACCTCTCCACCAGAGCGGGATGCTCCTTCACCGCCTCGGAGAAGGAACAGAAGATGACGCCCATCTCCGAGAGCTTCTTCTTGAAGGTCGTCGCCACCGACACCGAGTCGAAGACCGCGTCCACCGCCACCCCCGCCAGCCGCTGCTGCTCCACCAGCGGGATGCCGAGCTTCTCGAAGGCGCTCCGCAGCTCGGGGTCCACCTCGTCCATGGAGGCGAGCGCCTTCCTTGGCTTGGGGGCCGCGTAGTAGACGATGTCCTGGTAGTCGATGGGCGGGTACTTCACGTTGGGCCACCTGGGCTCCGCCATGCCCAGCCAGTGCCGGTAGGCCTTGAGGCGCCACTCCAGCATGAACTCGGGCTCGCCCTTCTTGCGCGAGATGAGGCGGATGATCTCCTCGGACAGGCCCTTCGGGACCCGGTCCTCCTCGATCTCGGTGACGAAACCGTACTTGTACTTCTGCTCGGTGATCTCGCGGAGCTGCTCGCTCATGTCGTCGCTCCGGTGTCCGCGGGACCCGCGGGGAAGGCCCGTCCGGGCCGCATGGCCGAGAGCCGGACCCCGGCCAGGGCCTGGGCGATCGCGCGGCTGATGGGGCCCCAGCGGCTCCGGGCCGCGCAGACGGCCTCCAGGCTGCAGGAGCCGGCCACCTCGGTCCCGCACTCGGTGATTCCGATGGGCCCCTCGATGGCGTTGATGACCTCCGCCACCGAGATCTCGTCGGACGAGCGCGCCAGGGCGTACCCGCCGTTTCGCCCGCGGTGGGAGATCACCAGCCCGGCCCGCGCCAGCTGCTTCAGGATCTTGCCGACGGTGGGCAGTGGAATGCGGGAGGCCTCGGCCAGGTCCTGCCCCGCGTACACCTTGCCCGCCGGCCCCATCGCCATGTTGGTGAGGAGCACGATCCCGTAGTCGGTGAGCTTGCTCATCCGGATCATCGCGCTGGGCGCCTCGTCGCCCTCATTTGAGCCTATCTGGACTGGATAGGTCCAGATATGTAGAATGTAACCTGCGCACGGCTAGTTGCAACACTCCTGGCCTCACGTAGTTACGTAACTGGATACGCCCAGGAACCCAAACGGGGCTCCCATGGACTCCAGATGGGGGCTACTCGACTCGGGCCCTGTGCGTCGGCGGGGGACGAGCCCCCGCCCTACTGCCGAGCCACCCGACGGGTGGCGAGGCTGCTTCTGCAGCCGCTGTGCACTCCGGGTCCAGCTGGGCAGGGAAACCCGACGACCTCGAGGTCTCCCAAAGGCCTCGCCGCCCTTGCGGGCGGCTCGAGTCGGGCCTCGCCGCCCGTTCCCGGCGGCTCGAGTCGGCCCCGCCCTATTTGGACAGCTTGGCTTCCTCGACGATCACCGGGTAGGCGTAGCCGGCGCCGAAGTCCTTGTCGATCCGGACCACGCCCTTGGCCACCACCACGTCGCCCACCGCGGCGGTGTCGCCGGTGGTCACGGTGAGGTCGTTGGTGCCCTTGTCCTGGACGCCGGTCCCGTCCCGCAGGTGGACCCAGTTGCGCCCCATGATGCCGGCGGTGAACTTCACCACCTTGCCGCGCACGGCGACCTTCTTCTCCTTGAGCCGGGCGCGCTGGTTGTGGATCTCGAGGACCGTCCGGGCGTCGGGGCCGGCGGCCTTCTCCACCTTCACGCTCCCGACGTCGGTGGGGCCGGCCCCGGCGGCGGCGTGCTGCGCGGCGATGCCGGCGGGAGCGGCGCCCGGTGGCATTCCAGGAGGCATGGCGGGCTGGGCCGCCGGGCTGCCGGGCTGCGCCGCCGGGCTGCCGGGCTGCGCCGCCGGGCCGCCGGCCTGGGCCGGACCCCCCACCGGACCCATCCTGGGCTGCCCCGCCAGCGTGCCGAAGACCAGCTTGTCGAACTTCCGGTTCAGGGTCTTCGACTCCCACCCGTCCATCTGCATGGGCCCTTCCACGGTGACCTCGGCGCCGTTGGCGACGTTGGTCTGCGGCACCGCCGCCCAGATCTCGCCCTGGCCGGTGGTGAGCCGCAGGTAGCTGTAGGGAGCGGCGTCGATGCGCTCGGCGACCTTGCCCTTGATGTCGGGGGGCTGGGCCGGGACGCCGCCCTGGGCCAGCTGCTGCGGTGGTGCCGGCGGCTCGGACTTCTTGCAGGCGGTGATGGCGAGGACGACGGCCAGGACCGACGCGTAACGCATGGAACTACCTCCAGATGAAGCGGGATTTCACAAAAAAGGGGCCGTAGCATAACCAAGCGGCGGGCAAAGTCCATCCCCGAGTTGTCAGCCCCGCAAGCGAAAGCCGGTGCGAAGCATGGTCCAGGCGACGCCCACCGAGACGAGGCACAGGGCGGCGGCGATGCCGAGGGCGGCCAGCGGCGAGGCATCGGAGATCCCCAGCATCCCGAAGCGCAGGCCGTCCACCAGGTAGAAGACCGGGTTGGCCACGGTGGCCGCCCGGAGCGCCGGGGGCAGCATCTGCACCGAGTAGAACACGCCGCCGAGGAACGTGAGCGGGGTGATGATGAAGGTGGGGAAGAAGTTCACCTGCTCGAAGGACGAGGCCCAGACGGCGGTGATGAACCCCAGGGCGGCGAAGGCGGTCGCCACCAGCACCGTCAGCAGCAGGGCGTAGAGCGGGTGGGCCAGGCCGTAGCCGGCGAAGGTGCCGGCCACGAGCCACATGACCACCCCCACCATCAGCCCCCTGACCACCGCCGCGGCCAGGAAGGCGCCCAGGATCTCGCCGTAGCCGAGCGGCGAAACCAGGAGGTCCACCACGGTCCCCTGAAGCTTCATCACGAACAGGGAGGAGGAGGTGTTGGCGTAGGCATTGGTCACCACTCCCAGCGCCACCAGTCCCGGCATGATGAAGCGGGCGTACGGGACCCCCTCCACCTCCCGGAGCCGCATGCCCAGCGACCAGCCGAAGACCACGAAGTAGAGGGTGGTGGTGACGAGCGGCGAGAGCAGCGTCTGTCCGGGCACCCGCAGGAAGCGCCGCACCTCCTTGCGGAAGAGCGTCCTCGGACCGAGCCCGATCACCGCCCCTCCCCCCCCGAGCGCACCAGCGAGACGAAGACGTCCTCCAGCCGCATGCGGGCGGTCTCGAGGTCGTCGACCGGGAGGCCGGCGGCGGCGACCGCCGCCACGACCGGTCCGAAGGAGGCGCCGGGAGGCGCCGTCACCGAGAGGGTGTGGCCACCCGCCTCGAGCCGCGCCCCCAGGGCCTCGAGGGGCGCCGGCACCCGGTCCAGCGGCGAGCGCAGCGAGAGGCGCAGGGCCCGCCCGGCGTAGCGACGCATGAGCGCTTCCTTCTCCTCCACCACCAGCAGCCGCCCCCGGTCGATGACCCCGACCCGCTCGGCCAGCTCCTCGGCCTCCTCGAGGTAGTGGGTGGTGAGTACGATGGTGGTGCCTCCCGCCCGCAGCCGCCGCACGTAGCTCCACAGCTGCTGCCGGAGCTCCACGTCCACCCCGGCGGTGGGCTCGTCGAGGAAGAGCACCTTGGGCTCGTGGACCAGCGCCTTGCCGATGAGGAGCCGTCGCTTCATGCCGCCGGAGAGGGCTCGGTTGTTGACGTGCCGTTTCTCGGCCAGCCCAAGCGCAGAGAGGATCTCGTCCAGGCGCGCCGGCGAGAGCCGCACCCCGAAGTAGCCGGCCTGGATGCGGAGGGTCTCCTCCACCGTGAAGAACGGGTCGAAGTTCAGCTCCTGGGGCACGAGCCCGAGCGCGCGCCGGGTGAAGCGGTAGTCCCGCACCACGTCGCGCCCCAGCACCCGGGCCGTCCCCTCGCTGGCGCGCAGGAGCCCCGCCACGATGCTGATGAGCGTGGTCTTCCCGGCTCCGTTCGGGCCGAGCAGGGCGAAGATCTCGGCGGGGTGGATGTCGAGGTCCACCCGGTCGAGGGCGGTGAGTCCCCCGAACCGCTTGGAGACTCCACTGACGGACACGACCGGCTCGGGCACGCGCGGAATCTACCCGAATCCCGGGGGGATCGCCCCTCATTCCGCCGTGACCCAAAGCAATAACAGCGACCAGCAGTCGGTGGTAGATCGTAGGACATGGGCACGGGCCGCCGCGCCGTCCGCGTCGCCGACCAGGAGCGCTGGGTGTTCAACCGCCTGGCCCAGGACTACGCGCAGCGGCCCGGGTATCCCCCCGAGCTGGTGGAGCGGCTCTTCCACCTCGGCGGTGGCGCCGGCTGCCGGGTGGCCGACCTGGGGGCCGGCGCCGGACAACTGGCGCTGCCGCTGGCGCGCCGCGGCGCCTGCGTGCTGGCGGTCGAGCCGGCCAGGGAGATGCTGCGGGTGCTCGCCTCGCATGCGGGGCAGAGCGCGGTGGTGCCGGTGGAGGCGGCCGCCGAGGACACCGGCCTCCCCGCCGGCGGGTGCGGCCTGGTGGTGCTGGCCGACGCCCTGCAGTGGGTCGACCCGGAGCGCACCGGCCGCGAGGCGGCCCGCCTCCTCGGGCGCGGCGGCGTCCTGGCGGTGGTGGAGCCGCGCCTGGCCGCCACGCCGTTCCTGGACGCCCTGGTGCGATTGGTCGCCGGCGTCAACGGCAAGGCCGGCCCGCAGCCGCCCGGGCGGCTCACCCAGCTCTTCGCCGAGGCCGGCTGCCGGCCGCTGGCGGCCGAGCGCTTCCGCCACGAGGAGAAGCTCGGCCCCGGGCGCCTCGACGCGGTGCTGCGGTCGCTCACCTACCTCGGACCGGCCCTCTCGCCAGCCGACGTGGCGGCCCTCCTCGACGAGGCCCGCCGCCTCGCCGCCGCCCATGGCGGCGCGGTGTGGAAGCGGGAGATCACGCTCACCTGGGCCCGGGCGCGGGGGTAGAGCGGGCCGATCACCCCGCCCCGTCCACGGGCCGTAGCACCGGCGTTGCCTCGCGCCATCGCGCCAGCGCCCGGCTGCGCTCGCGGCGCTCCATCTCCAGATGCCGGCGCACCGGGACGTCGAGCCGCGGGTCGAGGAAGGCGTGGGCGCTCCAGGTTTCGACCGGCTCGAAGCCGCGCGCGAGCTTGTGCTCGCCGCCGGCGCCGGGCTCGAAGGCGAGGAGTCCGCGGCGGATGGCGTCCTCCACCGAGTGGTAGAGGCAGACGTTGAAGTGCAGGAAGCGGTGCTCCTCGCGGCAGCCCCAGTAGCGGCCGTAGAGGCGCTCGGTGGAGGCGGCGTTGAAGGCCATGCCCACCAGCCTCGCGCCGCGGTGCGCCCCCACCACCTCCAGGCTCCCGGGCATGGTCCGGAAGACCCGCTCGTAGAAGGCCCGATCCACGAAGCGGCGCCCCCATGGCATGCGGTCCACGCTGGCGCGGTGGAGCGCGGAAACCTCCCGCGCCCAGCCGGCCGGGTCGTCCCCCAGCTCGTCGCCGCGCACGGTGCGGATCTCGAGCCCCTGCCGCCCGGGCTCGGCCCGCTCGCGCCGGATGGCGTTGCGGCGCTTGGAAGGGAAGCGGGAGAGGAAGTCGTCGAAGGAGCGGTAGCCCTCGTTCACCCAGTGGTACTGGAAGTCCACCCGCAGGGCGAGGCCGGCCGCCTCCAGCGCCGCGGTCTCGTCCGCCGCCGGGAAGAGCACGTGCAGCGAGCGCAGGCCCTCCTCCTGGCACACGGCCCGGGCGGCGCTCACCAGCGCCCGCGCCGCCGCAATCCGGTCCTCCCCCTCGGCCACCAGGACACGCCGGCCGGTCACCGGCGCGAAGGGCACGCCCAGCACGAGCTTCGGGTAGTAGGGTATGCCCGCCCGCGCCGCCGCCTCGGCCCAGGCCCAGTCCCGCCCGAAATCGCCGTCCGAGTCCGACCGCGCGTAGGCCGGGGCCGCGGCCACCAGCCGGCCGGCGCGGCGCAGGGTCAGGTGCCGCGGCACCCAGCCCGTGCGGGCGGCCACCGCCCCCGACTGCTCCAGGGCGTCGAGCCAGGCGTGCTGCAGGAAGGGCGTGGCCCGCGCCGGCTCGTGGGCCCAGAGCCGGTCCCATTCCAGGGCGGAGACGTCGGCGATGGCGTCGCGGACGTGGACGTCGAAGCCGAGCATGGCGCGACTCTTACGCGCCGGCCGGGGCCGCCGCAATGCCGGGAGTGGGAAGCCGCTCGACCGGCGGCGATTCCGCTGGCACCATGCGCGCATGCCCAGCCGCGCCCTTCTCGCCGCCCTCCTCTCGGCCTTCCTCCCCGCCGCCGCCCGTGCCTGGATCTACCCGGAGCATCGCGACATCGCGGTGGCCGCGGTCGCGAAGCTGAAGCCGGCCGAGCGGGAGGCCCTGGAACGCCTGTGGTCGGAGGCCCGGGCCGGGCACGAGGCGCGCCTGTGCCAGACGCTCTCGGCCGGCGATCAGGGCCTTTCTCCCAAGTGCCTCGACTTCGCGGCGCTGCCGGCCATCTCCGGGGACCACGCCTGCTCCCCGCGCCAGCTCATGGAGACCGCCCTCGAGAGCGACTGGATCATGGGCGTGGCCCGGGTGGCGGCCGAAACCAAGGAGGCCCTGGCCACCGCCGAGAGCCGCCCCCAGAAGCTCCAGCGCTGGGCGACCTCCAACATCGAGCTGCAGCGCGTGGACAAGGACTACGCCACCCGCGCCGGCGCCAACAACGCCCACTTCCTCCTCCCCCGAACCGGCAACGACCCGGGTGACTTCCTGCGGCTCTCCGCCGGCGAAGGGGCGCCGCTCAATGCCCTCGGGCTCTACATCCAGTATCACCTGGCGGCGCTGGCGCACGCCCAGCGGCTCGCGGCCACGGCCGCCGGATCGGAGCGAGCCGAGCTGGCGCGCCAGGTGGTGGCCCTGGAGGGCTTCGCCTTCCACTGGGTGGAGGACCTGTACGCGTCCGGCCACGCCGCCGGGACCTGGGGCAGCGCCGCCTGGCGCAAGGGGACGCACGACTACTACTGCGAGTTCGGCATGGACACCTCCACCTGGAGGGACGAGCCCATCGTGGCCTACGGCGACGCCTACATGAAGCCGGCCGACCTCGAGCGGGCCTCCACCGCGCTCGCCGCCGCGCTGGGCCAGCTCGCCGCGGCGCTCCGGCCCGGCGACGCGCTCGGCGCCTCCGCCCAGCGGTTCGGGCCCGGGCCCGGAATCATGCTGGGCTTCGACTCCTGCAAGGAGATGACCCAGCCGTCGG
The DNA here is from genome assembly GCA_035762305.1 of Anaeromyxobacteraceae bacterium. Lineage (GTDB taxonomy): Bacteria > Myxococcota > Myxococcia > Myxococcales > Anaeromyxobacteraceae > DASTPH01. The sequence continues at coordinate 37,409 of DASTPH010000106.1, read as the reverse complement.
TGAAGAACGCCGAGCTGGTCGAGCGCAAGGTCTGGGATCACATGCTCAACACCCCCCGGCCCGGGCGCGGCGCCGACGACGCCCACCTGCCGCGCTTCCGGGAGGAGCTGGGACCCTTCGTGGGGGGATTCGGCTCGCTCGGCGGCGGGCTGGTCTTCGGCGGCTACCAGTCCAACACCACCCGCGGCAGCGGCGGTCTGACGGCGGGACTGCGCCTGGGCTTCGGCGCCGAGAGCCTCACCGGCTCCGTCGGCACCGGGCTGGCCTTCGTCGACGTGGGGCTCAACATGCAGATGGCGCAGGTGGACCCGTGCGAGGGAACCGAGTGCGCCGTACTCGGCACCAACACCCTCTTCCCTCGCGTCCCGTCCCGGACCGGGTTGCGCCTGGGGCTGCGCCTCCCCTTCTGGCTCATCCCGGGGGACACGCTGCTCCTCCTCCCGGTGCTGGCCCTGACCTCCCAGGACGCCGCGGCCAAGGTGGCGGTGGCCGCCGCCAGCGGCGGCCTCATCCCCTGGCAGCGGAGCTTCCGCACCGGCGCCGGCGTCTTCCAGCTGGTGTTGGGGCGCGAGATGCAGGCCATCCTGTACGGCTACATGGGGAAGAAGAACATGCCCCTCTTCATCGGCGACGTCACCCTGGCCGACGGAACCACCCAGCTGGGGGTGATGCAGTTCAAGTCGGTGGCGCTCGAGTTCCCGGTGCTGGAGTGGACGCCCTTCCGCACCTTCGCTACCCAGCTCTCCTTCGCCTACCAGATCCAGCTCGGCTTCGCGGTGGACATCCCGGTGAGCCTGGACGTTGTCGCCCCCGCCGGCGCCAAGGCGGTCTGGTTCGACCCGTCCTGGGCGGTCTTCCTGCGCATGCAGTTCGACGCCCGCTACTTCATGGGGTCGCGCGAGGACCTGGAGCCGCCCCGCGGATGACCGCTACCGCGCGGGAGGGAACTCGACGGCGGTTTCGCGGAGCGTCCGCCACTCCCCCCCGGCCTTCTCGCGTACGGTGATCCAGGCCCCGCGGCGGCCGGTGGGCCCGTCCTTGGTCCAGGTCCCCATGGCCGCCTCGAGCGTCCCGTCCCCGGAGGCGACCGTCTGGACGGTGGCGCGCTCGATGGGGCCGAGCGCCTCGGGCGGCTCGAGGCCGCAGTCCATGGCCACGCGCCATCGTCCGGCGTCGCGGGCCCAGACGGTGAGGTAGCGCCCCTCGGAGGCGGCCGGCTTCCCGTCCGCTCCCTTCCGCGTGAGCCGCCAGCGCCCGGTGGTCCAGGCGAGGTCGGCCGATCCCGCCGCTCCGCCGGCCTCGGGCGTCCAGCGAATGGTCGGCCCACCCTGGGCGAAGAAGGCCTTCCACCCCTGCCAGACGTCCTCCCGCCCTCGGCGCAGCATCGCACCGGCGAAGAGCGCGTCCTCCGCCACCAGGGCGCGCCATCCCTCCGCGTCGCCACGGGCCATGGTCCATGCCCAGGCCGCATCGAGGAGCACCAGCTCGCCAGGCAACGCCTCGATTGAGAAGGGCGAGATCCGATCCTCGACCACCTCCCACTCGCCGCTAGCGCCCTTGCGGCGAACGGTGAGGTAGCCGCCCGCGCGCGGCCCTTCCCCGGGCGACCGCCGCCATAGCCCCATGGCCGCCTCCAGGTCGCCCGCCGCGGAGCGGAGCGCGCGGACCTCGTGCCGCTCGCCCGGACCGAGCTCGGCGGCCGGGCGGCTCACCGCCAGGTCCAGCACGCCCTTCCATCCGCCGGGCCCCTTCGACCAGACGGTGACGTACTCGCTGGTGAGCACCTTCGGGCGTCCTTCGGCGTCCTTCACCTCCGCGCGCGAGCGGCCGGTGCTCCAGCCGAGGTCGCCCGAGGTCGCCACCCCGGCCGCCGCCGGCGCCCAGGTGATGAGCGGCCCGTCCGGCGAGAACCAGGGCTTCCAGGCTCCCGCGATCCCGTCCTGGCCCAGCGCCGCGCCGCGCGAGCCGGTGTAGACGATGTCGTCCCCGTAGTTGGCGAGCGTCTCGGCCGCGTCCCGCCTCGCCGCGGCCTGGCCGCCGAGGGCGTCGAGCCGCATGATCTCCGCCACCGCCTCCTGGGCCGGGGGGCCGCCCGGCGAATGGACGCACGCGGCCACGAGGCCCGCGGCGAGCAAGGCCGTGATTCCACGCTGGGTCATAGCTCCCTCGCCGTTTCCGAAACCACGGAGACTTCCCTATCACTCGCCGCGAACAGTCGCAGGCGCCCCAGGAGGGTCCGGCCCTCGAGGGCCAAGTGGCTCCCCAGGCGAGTTGGCATCCCCAGCAGCGCCTGCTAGATCGGGTCCAGCGGCCAGTCCGAGGCCGCGTCGGCGCAGCGGCGCGCCAGGAGCGCGTAGTCGTCCTCCACCTCGCGCTGGACGTGCCGCATCTGCTCCGGCGTCAGCTTCCCGAACCGCCCCTGCAAGGACAGGTACTCCTCCACCGGCCGCGGCGCCGGGGCCTGGGTGATGCGCCACTCCACGCCGCCGAAGACCTCGTAGAGGGGGAAGATCCGCGTCTCCACCGCCAGGCGCGCCGCCTTGAGGGTGTTGCGCTCGTCCATCTTCCACCCCGGCGGGCAGGGGGAGAAGCAGTGGAGCATGCGGAATCCGCCGGCGGCGATGGCCCGCCGCATCTTGGCCACCATGTCCTCGAAGAAGCCCGGCGAAACGGTGGCGAAGTAGGGGATGCGGTGGGCGGCCATGATGCCGTCCAGGTCCTTCTTCTCCTGCTTCTTCCCGGCGGCGGTGGTGTTGGTCCAGGCCCCGCCCGGCGTGGCGCCGGAGCGCTGCACGCCGGTGTTCATGTAGGCCTCGTTGTCGTAGCAGACGTAGAGGATGTCCTCGTTGCGCTCGGCCGCGGCCGACATCGACTGCAACCCGATGTCGAATGTGCCACCGTCGCCGGCCCAGGCCACCACCAGCACGTCCTCGATGCCGCGGGCGCGCAGGCCGGCCTTGACGCCGGCGGCGGTCACCGCCGCGGTCTCGAAGGCGCAGTGGACCACGTTCACCCCCGCCGCCGAGTACGGGAACGGCCCGTCGATCACCGAGCAGCAGCAGGCGGGCATGCACAGCACGGTGCGCCGTCCCGCCAGCCTGAGGAAGGTGCGGAGCAGAATGGGAGCGGCGCAGCCCGGGCAGGCCAGATGCCCCGGCTGGAAGATCTCCTCCGCCGGGAGGTCGAGCCTGGGCTCGGCGGCCGGGCGCGGGAAGGCGGTCACTCCGTCAGCCATGTGCTCTCCGGCCGGGGGGCCTCGGCCGCCGCGCGGCTGAGCGCCGCCTCGATGGTGGTGGGGGTCACATCGCGCCCGCCCATGCCGGCGATGAAGCCGTGCACCGGCGGCGCGCCCGGGAGGCCGTAGAGGGCGGCGCGCACCTCCTGGAAGAAGACGCCCGAGGCGCCGTAGGAGCAGTTGCGGTCGAGCACCGTCACCCGGCGCGCCGCCCGCAGCACCTTGCGCAGGGTCTCGGTCGGGAAGGGGCGGAAGGTGCGTACCTTGACCAGCCCCACCGGCCGGCCGCGGGCGCGCAGGCCGTCCACCACCGCCCGGGCGGTGGAGGCGGCCGTCCCGCTGGCCACCAGGATCTCCTCGGCGTCCTCGCAAGCGTGACACGCCAGCAGCCCCGCGCCCCGCCCGAACCGCTCGCGCCAGGTGGCGGCCAGGTCCTCGATGGCGCCCAGGGCGTGCCGGTGGGCCTCGGCGAGCTGCCGCCGCATCTCCGAGTACTCGGCCGAGGGCACCAGCGACCCCAGCGCCGCCGGCCGCTCCAGGTCGATGCGCCAGGGCGCCTCCCAGGGCGGGATGAGGTCCCGAACTTCTCCCTCGTCCGGCACCGCGACCGCCTCGGCGGTGTGGGAGAGGAAGAAGGCGTCCAGGACCACCATCACTGGCAACGACAGGCGCGGCGCCAGGGCGAAGGCCTGCAGCACCGTGTCCATCACCTCCTGGCCGTCCTCGCAGTAGAGCTGGATCCACCCGGTGTCGCGCTGCGACAGCGAGTCGTTCTGGTCCGACCAGATGTTCCAGCCCGGCGCCATGGCCCGGTTCACGTCGGCGAGCACGATGGGCAGGCGCGCCCCGGCCGCCCAGTGCATGAGCTCGTGCATCAGGGCCAGGCCCTGGCCGCTGGTGGCGGTGAAGGTCCGGGCCCCGGCCTGGGCCGCCCCGATGCAGGCGGCCAGGGCCGAGTGCTCCGACTCCACCGGCACGAACTCGGCGCGGCAGATCTCCTTCTGCACCAGCTGGGCGACGGTCTCGATGATGGTGGTCTGCGGGGTGATGGGGTAGGCCGAGACCACCTGGGCCCCGGCGCGGGCCACCGCCCAGGCCACCGCCTCGTTCCCGGTGAGGAGCCGCTCGCCGCTCACGATGGGCCTCCCAGCTCGCGGAGCCCGATGGCGCCCCGCGGGCACTCCTCCACGCAGACGCCACACCCCTTGCAGCGGCTCGGGTCGAAGGCGTAGCCGCCCGGCGCGCCCCGCACCACCGCCCGGTCCGGGCAGAACTGGTAGCAGTTGTCGCAGCCGGTGCAGGTGCCGCAGGCGAGGCAGCGCGCCGCCTCGGCGATCGCCTCGGCCGCGTCGAAGCCGGCGCGGACCTCGCGCTGGTCGTGCCGGCGCTCGGCGGCGTCGGCCCGCGACCGCGAGCGCGGCGGCGCCGGCAGGAAGTAGGCCGGGCGCATGCGGTCGAACCCGGCCACCTCGCCCCGGGCGCCGCGGGCGGAGAGGAGGTCGACCGTCGGGGAACGGCCGCCCAGGCGCGCCGTCAGCTCCGCGGCGGCGCGCCGACCCTCCCCGATGGCGTGGGCCACCGTGCCGCCCCCGCCGGAGCAGTCGCCGGCGGAGAGGACGGCGCCGCTGCCCAGCACCGCCCCGTCGCGCAGGAGCTCCGGCGGGACGCCGGTGGGATCCAGGCCCTCCCCGGCCGCCGCCACCACCAGGTCGGCGAGGAGCAGGCACTCCGAGCCGGGGATGGGCACCGGGCGGGGCCGCCCGCTGGCGTCGCGGTCGCCGGGCCGCGCCCGCACGAACTGGACCGAGCTGGCCCGCCCGTCGAGCAGGCGCACCGCCACCGGCAGGAGCCACACCTCGAGCGCCACTCCCTCCTCCAGCGCCTCGGCCACCTCGTCGCCGAAGGCCGGCATGTCCTCGCGCCCGCGCCGGTAGGCCACCGTCACGCGCCGGCCCAGGCGCAGGAGGCTCCGGGCGCAGTCGAGCGCGGTATTGCCGCCGCCCACCACCACCACCTGCTCGCCCGGCGGCGCCGGCTCGCCGCGGTGGAGCGCCGTGAGCAGCGCCAGCCCGTCCACCACCCCTGGCGCGTCCTCGCGCGGGATCCCCAGGCGGCGCGCCCGGTGGCGCCCCAGGGCCAGGAGCACCGCGTCGAACTCGCGCCGGAGCGACTCGAGGTCGAGGTCGCGCCCGAGGGCTCGCCCGCCCTGGAAGCGGACCCCCGGCCGCAGGGCCCGCTCCACCTCGGCCTCCAGGACCGCCCGCGGTAGCCGGTAGGGCGGGATGCCGGTGGAGAGCAGCCCGCCCGGCCGATCCTCGCGGGCGTAGAGCGTGACCGCGTGACCGGAGAGCGCGAGGTAGTGGGCGGCGGTGAGGCCGGCCGGGCCAGCCCCCACCACCGCCACCCGCCCCCCGCCGCCAGCCGCGGGGACGAGCTCCACCCGCTCGGCGAGGAGCGCGTCCCCGAGCGCGCGCTCGACGCCCGGGACGTCCAGCGCGCCGTCGAGGTGGCCGCGGTTGCAGGTCCCCTGGCACGGGTGCGGGCAGACGCGGCCAGTCACCGCCGGAAAGGGATTGGCGGAGAGGATCACCTCGCCCGCCTCCCGCAGCCGCCCTTGGGCGACGAGCCGGAGCTGGTCCACCACGTCCTGGCCGGCCGGGCAGGCGGCGGCGCAGGGCGGGGTGAGGTCGCGAAAGACCGGCTCGCGGGAGCGCCAGTCGCCGGTGCGGTTCCAGGCGGTGGAGCCGAAGCTGCGGGCCACCGGCGGCACCTCGGCCGCGGACTCGAACTCGATCCGCCCGTCGGGGAGGCGTTTCACGCGGCCCCTCCCAGGTCCCGGGATGTCCCCTCGCCGCGCCGCCCCCGGGAGAGGCGCACCGCCTCCCAGGCTTCCCGGGCCGCCTCGGCGTTCTGCTCGGCGCCGGAGGGGGCGAACTCGCGGATGGCCGCCAGGAGCGCCTTGAGGCCCACCAGGCCCGTGGCCCGGGCGAAGGCGCCGGCCATGGGGCTGTTGACGATTGGGAAGGCGCCCCCGCCCAGCCCGCAGCGACGGGCGATGCGCGTGGCGTCGACGGTGGCCGCCCGCCAGGGCTCGGGGACCGGCAGCGAGGCCGGGTCGGCGGGGGTGTTCACCACCAGCCAACCCGCGCGTCCGGCGGGCAGCTCGACCTGGCGCAGGAGCTGGGGGTCGAGCACCATCACGTGGTCCGGCCGGTAGACCCGGCAGCGCAGGTGGATGGGGCGGTCGGAGACGCGGAGGTAGGCGTTCACTGGCGCGCCGCGGCGCTCCACCCCGAACTCGGGGAAGCTCTGAACGCCGCGCCCCTCCAGCATCGCGGCGCGCGCCAGCATGAGCGAGCAGACCACCGTCCCCTGCCCGCCCCGTCCGTGCAGGCGGATCTCGGTCAGGTTGCCCTCACCCGCCTCGATCATCCCACCCTCCGGCGCGGTCGGCCGCGCGGGACGACTGCGCTGCCTCGTCCATGGAAGCTTGGCACGTCCCCGGGCCGGAGAGAAGCCCCATGGCGAGGGGTGGCCTCGTCCGGTAAGCGGTCGCTTACCCGCGGCGCGACGGCGCGTTGCGCCGCCCGCGCACTAGCCGTCCGAGTCGGCGACGCTGGAGACGGCCCTCCGGCGGGGCGCGAGGCCGGGATCGAGCGAGGAGGCGTCGACGCCCAGGTAGCGCAGCATCCGGTACTGGTGCTGCCGGAGGCCCCTCACCGAGACCGCCCGCCGCGCGGCCTTGAGCGCGTCGGCGAGGACGGCCACGGCGCCGTCGTGGAACTCCCGGACCTGGGACATGTCCACGTAGACTTCCGTTCCATCGGGCGATTCCAGCAGCGCGCGCCGGACCTCCCCGGCTGCGGCGAGATCGAATCTCCCGTCGAGTCGAACCAGCAAGCTCTTGGCGACCATCGCGGCTCCCCCTCACCATCCTAGTCGCTTCTGCCGCGCCGCCAAGCCCCTTTCTGCTCGCGCCGCCAGGGCAGGGCCCGCCAGGCGACCGGAAGCACCGACAGTCCGGCCACCAGAGCCCAGTCCGAAGCCGTGAGCGGCTGGATCTGGAACACCTCGGCGGCGGCCGGCCAGTGCATGAACACGGGCAGGGAGAGTGCCACTCCGCCCCACACCAGCCAGAAGGTGACGCTGCGCGGGAAGCGCGCAGTGAGCCAGGGGCCCTCGGGCGAGCGCTCGGCCCACACCAGGAACAGGCTCCCGGCCACCACCACCGCCACGCCCAGGCTCCGTGCGTAGGCGACGCCCTCGGGAAGATGGACCGCGTAGGCCCACAGGGCGGCGGCGGTGAGGATGGCGCCCGAGGCCAGCGAGCGCCAGGCGAGGCGGCCCGCCACCAGTGGCTCGCGCGGGTCGCGCGGCGGGCGGTCCATGAGGTCCGGCGGCGGCGGCTCGGACTCGAAGACCAGCGCCGAGACCGGGTGGACGATGAGCTCCAGCCAGACCAGGTGCACCGGCTGCAGGAGGAGGGGCAGGCCCAGGAGCGGCACCGCCAGCGCCAGGCCGACGATGGGCAGGTGGAAGGCGAGCAGGTACAGGAAGGCCCGCTGGATCTTGGCGTAGATGGCGCGCCCCTCGCGCACCGTGGCCACCAGCGAGGCGAAGTCGTCCTCGAGCATCACCAGGTCGGCCGCGGCCCGGGCCACGGCGGTGCCGCGGATGCCGAGCGAGATGCCGATGTCGGCCCGCCGCAGCGCCGGCGCGTCGTTGATGCCGTCGCCGGTCATGGCCACCACCTCGCCGGCGCGGGCCAGGGCGTCGACGATGGCGTGCTTCTGCTCCGGCCGCACCCTGGCGAAGATGGCGGCGCGCCGGAAGCGCTCGATTCGCGCCTCGGGCGGAAGCGCGTCGATCTCCTCCCCGGTGACGACGAGCCCCTCCTGGTGCGGGATGCCGGCCGCCTCCGCGATGGCGTGGGCGGTGAGGGCGTGGTCGCCGGTGACGAGCTTCACCTGGATGCCGGCCCGCCCGCACTCGGCGATGGCCGCCGGAACCTGGGGCCGGAGCGGGTCCCGGAAGCCGGTGAGGCCCAGGAGCCGCAGCTCCCCCTCGTCGCGGCCGCGATCGCCGGTGAGGACCTCGGCCTCCCGCCCGGCCACCGCCAGGACCCGCATCCCCTGGTCCGCCAGCGCCGCGTTCCTCGCCTCGGCCCGCTCCCGCTCGCCCGGCCCGAGGCGGCAGTGCTCCAGCACCCCCTCCAGCGCCCCCTTGGCCACGATGCGGAAGGGGAGCCCCGGCCCGGGCTCCCGCCGGCGCCAGACATGGGACATGTGCTTGCCCACCGGGTCGAAGTCGTAGTCGTGCACCAGGTGCCAGCGGCCGTGGAGCTCGGCGACCTTGACCCCGTGCTCGCGGGCGTGTCCGAGGAGCGCCCGCTCCATGGGATCCTGCGGGTCGGGCTCGCAGGCGAGCGCCGCCGCCTCGAGGAGCTCCGCCTCCGAGACCGAGGGGCTCAGGACCTGGTGGGCGTCGAGGACGAACTCCCCGGCGGTGACCGTCCCGGTCTTGTCGGTGCAGATGACGGTGGTCGAGCCGAGGGTTTCCACGCTGGCGAGGCGCCGCACCAGCACGCCGCGGCGCGACAGGCGCCAGGCGCCGAGCGTCAGGAACAGCGTGACGACCAGGGGGAACTCCTCCGGGATGGCGGCGATGGAGAGGCTCACCGCGGTGAGGAGCGCCTGCAACGCGTCGCCGCGCCGATGGAAATCGAGGGCGAACACCGCCGCCGCCGCCGCCATGGCCAGGAGCCCCAGCCGGCGCACCATGCGCGCGGTCCGGCGCTGCAGCGGCGTGGGCTCGGGGGCGGCTTCGGCGGTGAGGCGGGCGATGTGGCCGAAGCGGGTCCGGCCCCCGGTCTCGGTCACCTCCCCGAGCCCGTGGCCGGCCAGCACCCGCGAGCCGGCCCAGAACCGGCATTCCTCGGGTGCGTCCGGCCCGGGCCTCCCCTCGGTCGCCCGCTTGGGGCGCGGCTCCGACTCGCCGGTGAGCGGCGCCTCGTCCAGCGACAGGTTCTGCGACCGCCGCACCAGGCCGTCGGCGTGGAGGACGTCCCCTTCCCCCAGGACCAAGAGGTCGCCGGGCACGATGGCCTCGGTGGGGACCTCGGCGATGGCGCCGCCGCGCACCACCCGGGCCAGGGGACGCACCGCCGCTGCCAGCTTCTTGAGGGCGCTGCGCGAACGAGCCTCCAAGAGCACGTCCACGCCCAGCACCGGCACCAGCGCCGCGAGGAGGATGACCCCGTCGCGGCGCTGCCCGAGCGCGAGGTACACCGCCGCCGCCACCAGGAGCATGAGCGCCATGGGGTCGGCCGCGACCCGGACCACCTCGCGGAGCCAGGCCCACCGCCTGGGCTCGACGAGCCGGTTCGGCCCATGAGCGGCGAGTCGCCGGCGAGCCTCGTCCGGGTCGAGCCCGGCTTCGCTCCAGCGCTGAGAGACCTCCCCGGACGCCACGCTGTACCCCCTCTCGGGGGGCATGCTACCCCCTCCGGCGCGGTCGAACGCGCCTCTCAAGGGGGGCCTAGCATCTCGAAAGGGGATGTCACATCCTGGGGCAGCTACTGTTGCGGAGGTGCGCCCATATGATCCCGGCCCCGATCGAGACGTATCTACGCGAGCACCATCTGCCCTTCGAGCACCACGTTCACGCCCGCGCCATCCCGGCCCAGATGTTCGCCGCCGCCGAGCACGTGAGCGGCAGCCGGGTGGCGAAACCCGTGGTGGTGTCGCTGGACGGCCACCAGTGCATCGCCGTGGTATCGGCGATGCAGAAGGTGGACCTGGAGGCCCTCTCGCGCGCCACCCGGGCCCGCGACGTAAGGCTCGTGCCCGAGGCGGTGTTCGCCGAGAAGTTCTGGCCCTGCGAGCCCGGCGCCGAGCCGCCCCTCGGGATGTTCGGCATGCCCATCTACGTGGACGCCGAGCTGGCCCACGAGCCGTTCCTGGTGATGCGCGGCGGGACGCACGAGGACTCGATCCAGGTGGAGACCCGGGCCTGGATGAAGGCCGAGTCCGTCCACCCCGTGCCCGGCCTGGGGCTCACCGCGCACTGACGGCCGGCCGCTCGCCGCGAGCGCGGCGCGGGGGACGAGGGAGGCATGAAGCCCTTCCTGTCGCGGCCTGGCCCCTACCTCGTGGCGCACCGGGGCGGGGCGCTCCTCTGGCCCGAGAACACCCTGGCCGCCTTCGACGGCGCGGCCCGCCTCGGGGCCGACGGCCTCGAGCTCGACGTCCGCCTCACCGCCGACGGGGTGGTGGTGGTGTTCCACGACGAGAGCACCCAGCGCACCTGCGGCGAGCCCGGGAGCGTGGAGGCGCGCGCGCTCGCCGAGCTGCGCCGCCTCGACGCCGGCCGCAGCTTCACGCCCGACGGCGGCCGGAGCTTCCCCTGGCGCGGGCGGGGCCTGACCGTGCCCACGCTGGCCGAGGTCCTGGCCCGCTACCCTGGGATGCTTGTGAACGCCGAGGCCAAGTCGCCCGACCCGGCGCTGGCGGAGGCGCTGGTGGCGGCGGTCCGGCGCGCCGGCCGGGTGGACGAGGTGTGCCTGGGTTCCACCCACGACGAGCAGGGCGAGCGGCTGCGGGCGCTGCTGCCGGAGGCCTGCCACTTCATGCCCGCCGGCGCGGCCACCTGTCACGTCCTCGCTGCCCACGCCGGCGGCGAGGCCACCGGCTGCCCGGAGGGCTGGGACGTCGCCGACCTGCCGCTGCGCACCGACGACGGCCTGACCGTGGTGGACGCCCTCACCGTGGCCCATTTCCACCGGCTCGGCATCCCGGTCCACGTGTGGACGGTGGACGAGGAGGCCGAGATGCGGGCGCTCCTCGACCTCGGCGTGGACGGCCTCATGAGCGACCGGCCGGACCTGCTGGCGCGGGTGATGGGTCGGTCGCCGGGCCGATGAGCGGCTCCGCTCACCGCTGCGGGCCCGACAGGCTCACGTCCCGCATCAGCGCCTCCTGCGCCACGCTCGCCACCAGGCGGCCCGACCGGTCGTAGATCTGCCCGCGCGTGAGCCCCCGCGCCCCCTGGGCCGAGGGCGAGTCCATGGCGTAGAGGAGCCATTCGTCCACGCGCGCCGGGCGGTGGAACCACAGCGCGTGGTCGATGGAGGCGATCACCATCCCCTGGTCGTCCCAGCGCTTGCCGTGCGGCCGGAGCGCCGTTCCGGAGAGCGCCCAGTCCGAGGCGTACGCCAGCAGGCAGCGGTGGAGCTGCGGGGCGTCGGGGATCCGGTCGACGGCGCGGAACCAGAAGGCCTGCCTCGGCTCGAGCCCGGGGCGTCGCGGCTGGCGCGGCCCGGCCCGCTGGAACTCGATGGCCTCGAAGGCGCGGGACTCGCCGGGCTCGGGCAGCGCTTCCGGGGGCGGCACCTCCGGCATGGGCGCGGCGTGCTCCAGTCCCGGCTCCTCCTTCTGGAACGAGGCGATCATGGAGAGGATGGGGCGGCCGTGCTGGATGGCCTGAACCCGGCGGGCGGAGAAGCTCCTCCCGTCGCGGATGCGGTCCACCTGGTAGACGATGGGCGCCGCGACGTCCCCGGGCAGGAGGAAGTAGGCGTGGAGCGAATGTGGCGCCCGGCCGTCGACGGTGCGCTCGGCGGCCACCAGGGCCTGGCCGATCACCTGGCCGCCGAAGACGCTGCGCGTTCCGGTGTCCCTCGACTGGCCCCTGAAGAGGTTCACCTCCAGCGGCTCGAGGTCCAGCTGGCGGACGAGGGAGTCGAGGCTCTGGTCCACGGTCAGCGCCCGCGCTTCTGGTAGGTTCCCTTGAGCTCGGCCTGGGCCAGGACGTGCCCCTTCATGGCCGCCTCGAGCTTGGCCTTGGTGGGCTTCGAGAGGTCGCCCAGCGCGGCGTCGAGCGCGTACAGCTTGAAGAAGTAGCGGTGCCGGCCGATGGGCGGGCAGGGGCCGCCCCAGCCGGTCCGCTTCCAGTCGTTCTGCCCCTCGCGCGTCCCCGGCGGCAGCTCCCTCACCGCCTCGGCCAGGCCCGCCGTCGACGCCGGCAGGTCGTAGAGCACCCAGTGCACCCAGGTCATGCGCGGCGCCTTGGGGTCGGGCGCGTCGGGGTCGTCCACCACCAGCGCCAGGCTCCTCGCCCCGGCTGGAACGCCTGAGAAGGCGAGCGGCGGCGAGGTGTCCTTTCCCTCGCAGGTGTACGCCGCGGGGATCTCGCCCCCCGGCGGGAAGGCAGTCGAGGTGATGGCCAGTGACATCCGGTGATGATAGGCGATGGCGCCGCCTGCCGGGGTACCCGTGCGGGTCGGCCGCCGGGTGGCTACAATCGGGGCCGCGTGAGCGCGCCACGCAACCTCATCCCCCACGAGCACGGCGCCTACGGGCAGATCCTCATGCCGCTCTTCACCGGCCTGCTCTTGGGGCGGCCGGGAGCGGCCGCGTTCCTCATCGCCCTCGCCGCCTTCGCTGGATTCATGGCCTACGAGCCGGCCCTGGTCGCCTCGGGGCACCGCGGTGAGCGCGCCCGCGCCGAGGACGGCCGCCGGGCCAGGCGCTGGGTTCTGGTCCTGGGCGCGGCCTGCTTCATCCTCGGGCTCGCCGGCTTCATCCTGGCTCCGCCGGTGGCCAAGCTGGCCTCGCTCTTCCCGCCCGGGCTCGCCGCCATGGTGGGGCTGCTCGTGGCCGCCGACCTGGAACGCACCGCCTTGGGCGAGGTCATGGTGGCGGTGGCGCTCTCCTCGTGCGGTCTGCCGGTGGCCATCGCCGCCGGCGCCGAGCCCTCGGCGGCCACCGCCGCCTGGCTGGCCTGGGTCCTGGCTTTCGCCGCGGCGGTGGTGGCGGTGCACGTGCTCATCTCCCGGGGCCGCCCCACCGGCCCGGACCGCGGACCGGTGGCGGCCGCGCTCGCCGTCGGCATCGCCGCCGCGGCCTTCGGGTTGTGGGCCGCCGACCTGGTCCCGGTGGCGGTGCCGGTGGCGGTGACCCCCATGACCGCGGTCTCGCTGGCGCTGGCGCTCTTCCAGGTGACGCCCCGGCAGCTCAAGCGCGTCGGCTGGACCTTCATGGGCGCGAGCGTGGCCACGCTGTTGCTCCTGGTGACCGGGCTCAGGTAGCCGGGCCGTCTGGCCGAGGCCTTCGCCGCCGCCGGCTTTTGCGGTACGAACGGGGCGTGTCACCCGCCGCGGCCCTGCTCCTCGCCTCGAGCCTCGCGCTGCCCGACGGCGCCGACGGCTGGCGGCTCGCCGCCAAGGTGGGCCTCCTCGAGCCCGATTCCTCTCTCGGGCCCGCGTTCCGGCCGGCGCTGGAGGGGGCGTGGTCGCCGGCCTCCTTCGGAGGCTGGCTGGTCCTCGCGGTCGAGCTCTCCTTCGCCTCGCCGTCGACGGGCGCGCCCGCGAGCCTCATCGGACTGCCCACCGCCGGGTGGTCGGCCTCGGCAGACGACCTCGCGCTCGAGCTGGCATTCGCCTGGCGAGGCGAGGGAGCGCTTGGGCCGGTCACGCCCTACGGGTGGATCGGGCTCTCCCTCCACCTGGCCCGCGTGGAGGTGACCTGGCTCGGCTCCCCGTGGTCCTCCACCCAGGCTCGCCCGGGCGCCTCGCTGCGGGCCGGCGCCGAGTGGAGTCTGGGCGGGGGCGGCCCATTCCTGGAAGCGGGCTGGAGCGTGGCCTCGGCCCACGCCGGCCCGGCGGGGATGCTGGAGCTGGGCGGCTTCCTCCTCTCGGCGGGGTGGCGGCTCGCGCTGTGACCGGGCCCCCGCGGGCCCGCCGCCCATGGCCCGCCTCCGCGCGTCCCTGGGGGTTTCGGCGGCCCGGTCTCGCCTCCGGCGGCTGGTCCTCGCTCGCCCGCCCGGCAGCCGAGCCGCGCGTACTCGCGGGCAGCGCGGCGGCTCGCAAACGTCGGTCGCGCAGCCCAGGGGTCGCGCGACGCGTTGGCGCTCCACGACGGTTGCTCGCCGCAAGAGCGGCTCGTCGAGCCACGCGTACCCGGCTTGACGCGCCTGCTCGCTGCGGAGGCCGCCTCCGGCGAGACCGGGCCGCCGTCAGCGCCGAGGACCAGCCGCCGGAGGCGAGATCGGGTCGCCGGAGCCCCGGCGGCATGCGAGCCACCGGCCGGCGCGTGGCGACTCCGGACGACCGCTGGTAGATTGTCGAGCCGGTGCGGCTGCTCCTCTCCAACGACGACGGCGTCCACGCCTCCGGCCTGCGCGCGCTGGTGGCCGCCTTCCCCGGGGACGAGGTGTGGGTGGTGGCGCCGGACCGCGAGCAGTCGGCCTCGAGCCACTCCATCTCGCTGCACCGGCCGCTGAGGCTCCACGAGGTCGGCCCGCGCCGCTTCTCGGTGGACGGCACGCCCACCGACGCCGTCTACATGGCCGTGAACCACGTCATGCGCGGCAAGCGTCCGGATCTGGTGCTCTCGGGGATCAACCACGGCCCCAACCTCGGCAACGACGTCCTCTACTCCGGGACGGTGGCGGCGGCGCGGGAGGCGGCGCTGCTGGGCGTGAACGCCATCGCGGTCTCGCTGGCCTCCACGGCTCCGCCGGTCGCCTTCGAGGACGCCGCCGCCTTCGCCGCCGCGCTGGCGAGGCGGATTGCGGCCTACCCGCCGCCGGCCCCCACCCTCCTCAACGTCAACGTCCCGCCCGGACCGGTGAAGGGCTACCGCTTCGCCCGGCTCGGCCGCCGCACCTACGGCCAGGAGGTGGTGGAGAAGCTCGACCCCCGCGGTCGGCGTTACTACTGGATCGGCAGCGAGTCGAGCTGGGAGGATGTCCCCAACTCCGACTGCACCACCGTCTTCGAGGAGGGGCTGGCCTCGGTGACGCCACTCCACCTCGACACCACCCACGACGCCATGCTGTCGGAGATGCGCAACTGGACGCTGGAGGGCTACCGCAAGGAGCCCGCTCTGTGACGGCCGTGGCCGCGCGGCTGGATCCGGCGGCTGCGCCGCCGGCGGGGGACGAGCCCCGCCCTACAGACCATGGCAACCGAGCGCCGCCATGACGGCGCGACCCACCCGACTCGAGCTCCTTTGGCGGACGATCCTTGCCTGCGCCGGACGGGCTCGCGCGCCTCGCGACGCTCACGCCGGGTGGGGCGCGCCGTGACCCAGGGGGGCCTGGCGCCCCTGGCGGCCGCGCTCCTCCTCGGCTGCGCCTCGGCGCCGGCGCCGCGCCCACCGCCGGTGCCCCTCACTACCGCCGAGCCGCACCTCGAGCCGGACCTCATCGGCTCGGTCCACGTGGTCAAGAAGGGCGAAACCGTCTACCGCATCGCCAAGACCTACGGCATCGAGGTGCGCGACCTCATGGAGGTGAACGACCTGGCCGACGCGCGCCAGCTCAAGGTGGGGATGGAGCTGTTCGTCCCGGGCGCGGTCCGACCCCTCGACGTGCCGTCCCTGCCCCCCGGGGTCATCCCCGAGCCGGAGCCAGAGCCGCAGGCGCTGCCCCGCGCTCCGCCCAAGGACCCGACCCTGCGCTGGCCGCTGCAGGGCGTGCTCTACAGCCGCTTCGGCGTGCGCCAGGGGCAGCGCCACGACGGCATCGACATCGCCGCGCCCGAGGGCACCCCGGTCACCGCCGCCGCAGCCGGGACGGTGGTCTACACCGGGCGGCAAGCCGGCTACGGCGCCATCGTCATCCTGCGCCACGGCGACGGGCTCGTCACCCTCTACGCCCACAACAGCGCGGTGCTGGTGAAGGAAGGGGACCAAGTCGCGGCCGGCACGCCCATCGCCAAGGTGGGGCAGTCGGGGCGGACCACCGGCCCCCACCTGCACTTCGAGGTGCGCGAGGGCACCCGCCCCCGGAACCCGCTCTTCTATCTCCCTTGAGGCCAGGCCCCGCGCCGTCGTAAAGAGGAAGCCTCATGAGCCAGGTGAGCGACGCCATCCGGGCCCGCATCCGCGACGTACCCGACTTCCCCAAGAAAGGAATCGTCTTCAAGGACATCACCCCGGTGCTCGCCGATCGCGTCCTCTTCCGGCAGGTGGTGGACGAGCTGGCGGCGCGGTGGGGCAAGGCGGGCATTCACAAGGTGGTGGGCATCGAGTCGCGCGGCTTCCTCTTCGCCGCGCCGCTGGCCTACGCCATCGGGGCGGGCCTCACCGTGGTGCGCAAGCCGGGGAAGCTCCCCTACGAGAAGATCCGCGAGGTCTACGCGTTGGAGTACGGCGAGGACTCGCTGGAGCTCCACGTGGACGCGGTCGGGCCCGGCGAACGGGTCCTGGTGGTGGACGACCTGCTCGCCACCGGCGGCACCGCCGAGGCGGTGGGGCGGCTGGTCACCAGGCAGGGCGCCGAGCTGGCCGGGTACTCCTTCGTGGTGGAGCTCTCCTTCCTCCACGGGGCGCGCCGCCTCGGCCCCGACAAGGTCCACGCGCTCGTGAGGTACTGATGGGCGGGGCCGCAGGCGTGGATCCGGCGGCTGCGCCGCCGGCGGGGGACGAGCCCCCGCCCTACATACTGCCGAGCCACCCGAAGGGTGGCGAGGCTGCTTCTGCAGCCGGTGCGGCGCCGCACGGCTGGAGAACCCGACGAGCCGAGGTTTCCCAACAGCCTCGCCGCCCGTTCCGGGCGGCTCGAGTCGGCCGGCGCTATGGTCCGCCCATGACGGCGGCCGCCTCCTCCCTCAAGTTCCTCGGCACCGCCGGGGCCCGCTTCGCGGTTTCCACCCAGCTCCGCCACTCGGGCGGCCTCCTGTGGAGCCTGGGCGGCCTCAGGCTGTGGGTGGACCCCGGGCCGGGGGCGCTGGTGCGGGCTCTCTCGGCCCGCCCTCCCGTCGAGCCCTCCAAGGTGGATGCGCTGTTCGTCTCCCACCGCCACCTCGACCACGCCGGCGACGCCACCGCGGTGGTGGAGGCCATGACCGGCGGCGGCTTCGACCGGCGAGGCACCCTGCTCGCGCCCCTGGACGCCCTCGAGACCGAGCCGGTGGTCTTCCGCTACGCCCAGGCCTTCCCGGCCCGGCGGGTGGTGCTGCAGGAAGGCGCAGAGGTCGAGCTCGGGCCCGGGCTGCGGCTCTCGACGCCGCTCGGCCACGACCACGGCGTCGAGACCTACGGCTACCGGCTCGCGGCCGCGGGCCTCACCGCCGCCCACGTGGTCGACACCTTCTGGATGAACGCCCTCCCCGAGGCCTACGGCGGGGTACATCTCCTCCTGGTGAACTGCACGCGGCTCAAGGGCGGCGATCGGCGCCTGCTCCACCTCGGCGCCGACGACGCCGAGCGGCTGGTGGCGTCGGTGCGCCCGCGGTTGGCGGTGCTGACCCACTTCGGCATGCAGATGATCCGGGCGCGCCCCGAGGCGGTGGCCTTCGCCATCTCCGAGCGCACCGGGGTTCCCACCCTGGCGGCGCGCGACGGCATGGCGCTCGACCTCTCGGACCTGGAGGCCCTGGCGCGCAAGGCGCAGCAGCCCCCGCCGACCCGGCGCCCGGCGCCGCGCCTGCCGGAGCGGGACGCGGACTGATGCCCATGGGCCCACGCCTCGATCCGGCGGCTGCGCCGCCGGCGGGGGGCGAGCCCCCGCCCTACCCATCGCGGCAACCGAGCACCGCCCTGAGCTACGCGACCACGTCGTTCAGGTAGTCGTGGGCGGCGAGGGCCGAGGGCTTCATGGTCCCGGCGGCGACCCGCCGCTTCACCTCCTCGCGCGGGAGGTCGAAGACCGCGTCCAGGATCTGGGCGCGCTCCTCGGCGGTGGCGGGCGCCACCACGAACAGGGCGCGGGCGCTGTGCTGGATGTAGCGGGGCGAGAGCAGCTGCCGCTCCAGGAGCTCCATGATCACCCCGGCCTTGGAGCGGTCGAAGCGCGCCGGATCGCCGCGGCGATCCTGCTCCGCGAAGAAGGCCCTCGTCCACTCGTAGTGGTAGTCCCAGACCTTCTTGAACAGCTCGCGGGTGAAGCGCGTCCCGGCCGGCACCTTCTCGGCGCTGGGGGCCAGCACCACCCCGTCCTCCGTCAGCGCCTGCCGCTGCAGCGTCCCCTCCCTGGTGATGGCCGCCTGGTGGTGCACCAGCGACCAGAGCCACGAGACGTAGATGCGGTAGGTGGCCAGGTCGTTCATGAAGCGCTGCTTCAGCTCGTAGTCGTCGATGGCGGCGGCGAAGTTCCCGTTCAGGATCTGGAAGCCGTAGTTGGCCGCCATGTAGAAGGAGTGCTGGACGTGCTCGATGGTGACCTCCCCCTTGGGCACGCCGTAGAGGGCGTCCCACAGCGCCCCGGTGAAGAGCTTCTCCGGCGCGTCCAGCGACTCCCGGCTCACCACCGCGGGCGTGATCCGGCCCTGGGCGTCGAGGAGATCGCGGGCCCGGAGCATCTCGCGCTCGGCGTCGTCGAGGCCGCTGGCGACGGTGGGGATGGCCTTCCCCTTCACGTCCACGTGGGCGCGCGGCGCGTCCACCATCGCCTGAAGGTCCTCCACCCTGGCCTCGAGGGGCGCGTTGCCCGCCGCCACGTACTCCGGCTCCGGGCTTGCCACCCAGCTCTGCCGGTAGGCGTCGTAGAGCCGGCCCTCGACGCGCCCGGCCAGGATCTCGGCCAGGGTCGGGCGGGCCCCGGCGGGGAGCGCTCGCTCCGGCACGAACATGAGGCCCAGCAGCCGCTCGCGCAGCTTGTCCATGGCGATGGCGCGGAGCGACACCGGGTTGTAGCGAGCGCGGCCGTAGGGATCGGCCCGCTGGTAGATCATCACCGCGGCCATCCCCCCGATGGGCGCGCCGGTCTCCAGCTGGCCGCCCTTCATGCCGGCCATGAGCATGAGCAGCGCGTTGTAGCGCTGGTAGGCGATCATGCCCGGCGTCGCCATCCCCACCGACTGCGGATCGGGGAAGACTCCCCTGGGATCGTCCTTGAACATCTCGATGATGCTTCCGAGGTAGTCCCAGCGCCCCACGTTGGTGCCCAGGAGCCGCCGGCGCAGCACCCACATGATGGCCGGAAGCTGCCGTCCGGCGTTGCCCTCCTCGTAGAGCACCTTGGCCTTGAAGGTGCCGACCGGGACGCCCACCACCCCCTCCAGGCGCGAGAGGACCCGCTCCATGATGAGGGCCTCGCGCGCCGTCTGGATCTTGGGCAGGTAGTAGTAGACGCCGCTTCCCGCGCGCGTGAGGGCGTCGAAGTTGGCGAGGGCCCACAGGGTGGCCATCACCACCAGCCCCGGCGCCGGCTTCCCGTCCACGGTGACGTGGTCGTAGCGCAGGTGGATGCCGGGCGGCCGCGCCAGCCGCGGAGGCCACCGGTCGGGTGGCCGCTCGATGCGGTAGGCGCGCGTCTTTCCCTTCTTCACCACCTCGTAGGGGCGGTCGGCCCAGCGCCCCTCCTGGATCTCCCTGGCGTTCTGCATGGCCGCGAAGACTCCCACCGGCTCGCCGGCGGGCGCGCCCTCGGGTCGGAAGTGGGGTGGCGAGGCGTCCTCGAAGTCCGGCATGTTCATGGCGGCGGCGCTGTTCAGAGCGTTGAAGGCCATGTCCAGCGGGTGCCAGGGGCCGGTGAGCTCGAGGCCCGGCTTCCGCCAGGGGTGGACGTGCTCCGGGATGGGCACTTCGTCGTTGAGGCGCCAGCGCCACGGCGTATCGCGGCCGAGGAAGTTGTCGACGAGCCCCTGCACGATCTGCCGGTAGGTCCAGGGGCTCCCCCCCGCGGGATCGTCGAAGGACTCGTTCCATCGCGGCCAGGCGTACTTCTCCCGGACCGGGGCCGGCGACTGCAGCAGCGCCCGGCGCGCCGTGAGCGCGGCGGCGATCTCCGGCTCCACCTCGCGGCTGAGGGCGGCGATGGTCTCCTCGACGTCGACCTCGCGGCCGTTCACCTTCTTCTTGCCGAAGAGCTCCGGGAACCTCTCCAGAACGTCCTTGCGGATCATCTCGTTGATCTCCCTCGGCGATGGCCGCTGGCGCACGCCGGGTGGATGGAACCGCCCTCTGCCGTCGGGGCTGAATCTAGACCGCAGGGCGCTGCCGATCCACACCCTCGTACCACCAGGCCCTGCGAGCGCGAGGGCGCACGCGGGGCGGTACCCCGGCGGGGCGGGTGCCGGCCCCTGGGGTGTTTGGGGAAGGGCGCCCCGCCAGGCGCGCCACCCGGATGGTTCGGGATCTCAGGTGCGCGCCTCTTAGCATCCCTGCGGAAGGAGGCGCCAATGGCCGCGCCGCGGACGGTGCTGGTGCTGGTCGGCCCCGAGTACGAGGACCTGGAGGTCTGGTACCCGAAGCTCCGGCTGGAGGAGGCCGGTTTCGCGGTGAAGCTCGCCGGCCTGGGCGAGCGGCGCTACCTGGGCAAGCACGGCTACCCCTGCGAGGTGGACGGGAAGGTCGGGGACTTCCCCGCTCCCGGCCTGGCCGGAATCGTCGCCCCCGGCGGCTGGGCGCCGGACAAGCTGCGCCGCGACACGACCGTCCTCGAGCGGGTCCGCGAGCTTCACGCCGCCGGCCGTTTGGTGGCCACCATCTGCCATGGTCCGTGGGTGCTGATCTCGGCCGGGATCGTGCGCGGTCGCCGCATGACCTCCACGGTGGGCATCCGCGACGACCTGGTGAACGCGGGCGCCGAATGGGTGGACGCACCCGCAGTGGTGGACGGGAACCTGGTCTCGGCCCGCGTCCCGGCCGATCTCCCGGCCTTCGCGAAGGCCATGCTCTCGGTGCTCGGCCCGCCCTGACGCCCCGAGCGTGGTCCTTCGTTTTCGCGGGCGTCCCGGGAAGGGTGGCGCTAGGAGTCAGGTCGCGCCCCCCGACGGGGGTCGGGCGCGGTCCCCTATGAAGATCAAGACCAAGCTCTGGATCGGCATCGTCGCCGGCTTGCTCTTGGTGGTCGGCACCCTGGGCGCCGTGAAGGCGGCCCAGATCGGCTCCATGATCAAGGCCGGCAAGTCGTTCGTGCCCGCGCCCGAGTCGGTGGCCACGGCCAAGGTGGAGGCGGTCGAGTGGGCCGCCACCCGGGCCGCCGTGGCCACCCTGGTGGCGATCCGGGGCGTCACCCTGAGCGCCGAGCTCCCCGGGACGGTCCGCGAGATCGGGTTTCAGTCCGGAACCTTCGTGCGCAAGGGTTCGCCGCTGGTCAAGCTGGACACCTCGGCCGAAGAGGCGCAGCTGGCCTCTGCCGCGGCCGAGGCCTCCCTGGCCAGGATCAACCTGGAGCGAGCCCAGGCCTTGCGCCGGGCCGAGTCCAACACCCAGGCCGACCTCGACACCGCCGAGGCCCGCGCCAAGCAGGCCGATGCGGCGGTGCAGAACCTCCAGGCCACCGTCGCCAAGAAGACCATCCGCGCCCCCTTCGACGGCCGCATCGCCATCCGCCAGGTGGAGCTGGGCCAGGTGCTCTCGCCGGGCACGCCCATCGCATCGCTGCAGTCGGTGAGCCCCATCCACGCCGAGTTCTGGGTGCCCCAGCAGGCCCTGGCGCAGCTCCGCCTGCGCCAGCGGGTGACCATGCGGGTCGACATCTTCCCGGGCTCGAGCTGGGAGGGCGAGGTCACCACCATCAACCCCGAGGTGGACGTGGCCACCCGCAACGTGCGGGCGCGCGCCACCTTCGAGAACGCCGACGGGCGCCTGCAGCCGGGGATGTTCGCCAACGTGGAGGTGGTCTCCTCGGAGAAGCGCCAGGCGCTGGTGGTGCCGGTCACGGCCGTGATCTACGCGCCCTACGGGGACTCGGTGTTCGTGTTGGAGCGCAAGGGCGACGGCGCCGCCCAGGGCAAGGAAGACGCCGCCGCCAAGGGAAAGGAAGACGCCGCCAAGGGCAAGGCGGACGGCCCCGCCCAGGGCGAGGTGGCGCGACAGCGCTCGGTCCGCCTCGGGGAGCGGCGCGGGGACTTCGTCGAGGTCCTGACCGGCCTCACCGGCGGGGAGACGGTGGTGAGCGGGGGAGCCTTCAAGCTCCGCAACGGCATGGCGGTGGCGGTGAACAACGCGCTCGCCCCCGACGTCGAGGTCGCCCCCAAGCCCACCGACCGGTAACCGGAGCCGCCCGATGAGGTTCACCGATCTCTTCATCCGGCGGCCGGTCATCGCCATCGTCGTCAACCTGGTCATCGTCATCGCCGGGGTCCAGGCCATCCGGTCGCTGAACGTCCGCCAGTACCCCCGCAGCCAGAACGCCGCCATCACCGTCACCACCGCCTACGTGGGAGCGAACGCCGAGCTGGTGCGCGGGTTCGTCACCACGCCGCTGGAGCGCGTCATCGCCTCCGCCGACGGCGTCGACTACCTGGAGTCGGAGAGCAAGCAGAACCTCTCCACCATCCGGGCGCGCCTCCGGCTCAACTACGACGCCACCCGGGCCCTGGCCGAGATCGGCTCCAAGGTGGACCAGGTGCGCCGCGATCTCCCGCCCGAGGCGGAGGTCCCCGTCCTGAACATCGAGTCGGCCGACAGCCAGTTCGCCTCGGCCTACCTCTCCTTCTCCTCCGAGTTCCTGAAGCAGAACGAGATCACCGACTACCTGACCCGCGTGGTGCAGCCGCGCCTCTCGGCCGTGGAGGGCGTGCAGCGGGCCGACATCCTGGGGGCCCGCACCTTCGCCATGCGCATCTGGCTCAAGCCCGACCGCATGGCGGCCCTCAACGTGAGCCCGGCCCAGGTGCGCCAGGCCCTGGCCGCCAACAACTACCTGGCGGCAGTGGGGCAGACCAAGGGCTCCCTGGTGCAGGTGAACCTCACCGCCAACACCGACCTGCGCACGGCGCAGGAGTTCCGGCAGCTGGTGGTCCGGGAGCGGGCCGGGGCCATGGTGCGGCTCGGCGACGTGGCCGACGTGGTGCTGGGCGCCGAGGACTACGACACCGCCGTCAACTTCAGCGGGCAGACCGCGGTGTTCATCGGGGTGTGGGCCCTCCCCAACGCCAACGCCCTCGACGTCATCAAGCGGATCAGCGTCGAGATGGACGCGTTGCAGAAGGAGCTCCCCGAGCAGCTCCAGGCGGGGGTGGCCTTCGACGCCACCACATACATCCGCAACGCCATCGACGAGGTGGTGCGCACCCTCCGCGACACGCTCCTCATCGTGGTGGTGGTGATCTTCCTCTTCCTCGGCTCGCTGCGCTCGGTGCTGGTGCCGGTGGTGGCCATCCCGGTCTCGCTGGTGGGAGCGGTGTTCCTGATGCAGGCCTTCGGGTTCACCGTGAACCTGCTCACCCTGCTGGCCATCGTGCTCTCGGTGGGCCTGGTGGTGGACGACGCCATCGTGGGGGTGGAGACCGTGGAGCGCCACCTCCGGCAGGGCCAGCGGCCCTTCGAGGCGGCGCTCACCGGCGCGCGCGAGCTGGTCGGCCCCATCATCGCCATGACCATCACCCTGGCGGCGGTCTACACCCCCATCGCCTTCCAGGGCGGCCTCACCGGGTCCCTCTTCCGCGAGTTCGCGCTCACCCTGGCGGGCGCGGTGACCCTCTCAGGGGTGGTGGCGCTCACCCTGTCGCCGGTGATGTCGGCGGCGCTCCTGCGCGCCGGGGGCGAGGAGCGGGGGCTGCCGCGGATCGTCAACCGCGCCTTCGAGCGGCTCCGGGCCACCTACGCCCGCCATCTCGACCTGGCCCTGGCGAATCGCGGTCCCATCTACGTGGCCTGGGTCGCCGTGGGCCTCCTGGCCCTGGGGATGTTCGTCATGGCCCCCAAGGAGCTGGCGCCGCCGGAGGACCAGGGATTCATCTTCGGGGTGGTCTACAGCCCGTCCAACTCCACGCTGGACCAGCTCACGCCATCGACCCGCGCCATCAACCAGGCGGTGATGTCGATCCCGGAGTCGTCCTACACCTTCCAGGTGACCTTCCCCACCGGCGGCTTCTGGGGCGTGGTCTTCAAGCCGTGGGCCGAGCGCCAGCGCTCGGTGTTCAAGATCATGCCGGAGGCTCAGGCCAAGGTCGCGGTCATCCCCGGAGTGCAGACCTTCCCGGTGCTGCCCCCGGCGCTCCCCGGCGGCGGCGCCTTCCCGGTGGAGATCGTCATCGCCTCCACCGCCGAGGCCCAGGAGATCCTGGGCTTCGCCCAGCGGCTTCAGGAGAAGGCCGCCCAGAGCGGCCTCTTCGCCTTCCCGCCGCTCATCGACCTCAAGATCGACCAGCCCGAGTCCCAGATCGAGCTGGACCGGGACAAGGTGGCCGAGCTGGGCCTGAACCTCCAGTCGGTGGGACAGGATCTCTCCGCGGCCGTGGGCGGGAACTTCGTCAACCGCTTCAGCGTGGCCGGCCGCAGCTACAAGGTGATCCCCCAGCTCCTGCGCGCCGAGCGGCTCAACCCGGAGCAGCTCAAGGACGTCTACGTCACCGGGCCGGAGGGACGGCTGGTCTCGCTCGGCACCATCGCCACCCTGCGCGACCGCGTCGCGCCCCGCTCGCTCAACCGGTTCCAGCAACTCAACGCCGTGAAGATCTCCGGCGTGGCCGTCCGCCCGCTCGACGAGGCGCTCCGGTACCTGGAGGACCAGGCCGCCACCATCCTGCCCAAGGGCTACGTCGTCGACTACACCGGCGAGTCGCGCCAGCTGCGGACCGAGGGGGACAAGTTCCTACCGGCCTTCGTGCTCGCCATCGTCCTCATCTTCCTGGTGCTGGCGGCGCAGTTCAACAGCTTCCGCGACCCCTTCGTGATCCTGGCCGGCTCGGTGCCCCTGGGCATGTTCGGCGCGCTCACCCTCACCTTCCTCAAGATGCCCAACCCCAACATCCCCTTCTGGACCAGCGGCTGGACCACCACCTTGAACGTCTACTCGCAGGTGGGCCTGGTGACGCTGGTGGGGCTGGTGGCAAAGAACGGCATCCTCATCGTCGAGTTCGCCAACAAGCTGCAGGAGCAGGGGCGATCCAAGATCGACGCCGTGCGGGCGGCGGCGCTGACCCGCCTGCGCCCCATCCTCATGACCAGCGTGGCCACGGTCTGCGGCCACTTCCCCCTCACCCTGGTCACCGGCCCCGGGGCGGCGGCCCGCAACAGCATCGGCCTGGTGCTGGTGGCCGGCCTGACGATCAGCACCGCCTTCACGCTCTTCTTCGTCCCGGCCATCTACCTCCTCATCGCCCGCGAACACCGCGCCGCGGTGCCGGTGGCACAGGAAACCTCCCGGGACGCGGCGTGATCGGCTCGGGCGCCCGCGGGGCGCCCACCCCGCGAGGCGGCGGCGGCGGAGAATGCCGGAGGTGACGCTCTCGACGGCCCTCTGGCTGGCCGCAGCCGCCGCCGCGGCCATGGGGTGGTGCTGGTTCGCGTGGCAGGGGCTGCGCACCCGGCGACAGCTGGCCCGCCTCCCAGAGGAGGACGCCGATCCGCCCGCCGGCGGATGGCCGCGGCTCTCGGTGGTGGTCCCGTGCCGCGACGAGGCCCGGCACGTGGAGGCCGCGGTGCGGTCGCTCCTGGCGCAGGACTACCCGGAGCTGGAGGTTGTGGCGGTCGACGATCGCTCCGGCGACGGGACCGGCGAGATCCTGGACCGGCTGGCGCGCGAGGCCCAGGGCCTGGCGGTGCTCCACCTGTCGGCCCTGCCCGAGGGATGGCTCGGCAAGAACCACGCCTGCCAGGCCGGCGCCGCCCGCTCGGGCGGGCGCTGGCTCCTCTTCACCGACGGCGACGTGGTCTACGCCCAGGGCGCCCTGCGAAGGGCCGTGGCCTACGCCGAGCGCCACCGCCTGGGACACCTGGTGGCGCTGCCGCGGCTCCTGGCCCGTGGGATGTGGGAGCGCGGCTTCGTGGCCGCCTTCGCCACCATGGCCCTGGCGGCCTTCCGCCCCTGGGAGCTGCGCCGGCCGGGCAGTGGCGCCTTCATCGGCGTGGGCGCCTTCAACCTGGTGCGGCGCGACGCCTGGCTCGGGGCCGGCGGGCACGAGCGCCTCCGCCTCGAGGTGGTGGACGACGTGAAGCTGGGAGCGCTGCTGCGCCGCAGCGGCGTGCCCCAAGGGGCGGTGGACTCGGGCGGGCTGGTCGCGGTGCGCTGGCAGGTGGGCTTCTTCCCCTCGGTGCTCGGCCTCGTCAAGAACGCCTTCGCCGCCATGGAGTACCGCTGGGGCCTGGCGCTGCGTCTCTCGGCCGCGGTGGCCTTCCTCTCCGCGGTGCCGCTGGTCACGGCCCTGCTCGCGCCCGCGCCGGCGGCGAGGGCCCTGGGTCTCCTGGCGCTCGCCGTCTCCGCCGGGGTGCACGGCACGGTGGCCCGCCGCCTCGGCGGTGGCACCGGACTCGAAGGCCTGCTCCTCCCCGTCTGTGGCCTCGCGCTGGCGGCGGTCTTCCCGCTCTCCGCCGTCGCCACCACCGCGCGCGGCGGCGTGCGCTGGCGCGGGACCTTCTACCCGCTGGCCACCCTGCGAGCGGGCTGCCTTCGCCTCGGCGACCTCCCCCCCGAGCGGGCCGCCGGGTGGGAGTGACCGCGGGGCCGGCCGCGTACCCGGTCACTTTGGGGTCGTTTCGACCGACGGCGGGTCCCTGCCCGTCCCGATCGGAGGCGGACCCCTCCGGCATGCTTGATCTGGATCAAGCGAGGTGAAACCGTGCGCTCCACCCAGAGTTGAAGGAGGTACACCCATGAGGCACGCCACTCTCGCGGCGGGACTCGCCCTGTCGCTCGCGACACCCGCGCTCTCCCAGGCCAGAACGGTCCACATCTCCGTCGAGCGTTCCGGGACGGTCCCGGTGCCGTGCGCCAGCGATCCCAATTGCCACAACCGGTGGAACCCGCTCATCCCGCCGGCGGCGACGGCCAATCCCGGCGACACGGTGGTCTTCGAGACGCGCGACGCCTTCGACAATCCGTTCAACCGGGGCTCCACGCCGGCGACGGTGGCGGCGGCCAACCTGAACCTCATCCACCCGCTCACCGGTCCCCTCTACGTGGCCGGGGCCAAGCGCGGCGACGTGCTGGCGGTCAGCATGCTCGACGTGCGATCGGGCCCCGATCACTTCGGCTACACGGTGGCCGTCCCCGGCTTCGGCTTCCTGCGCGACGTCTTCACCAACCCCTACATCGTCCACTGGGAGCTGCACCAGGGCCAGGTGGGGTCTCCATCCGAGGGACACTTCGCCACCTCCCCCGATCTCCCCGGCGTCCGCGTGCCCCTCCACGGATTCGCGGGCACCATCGGCGTCCAGCTCGGCCCTGACGAGGTCGAGACCGCCTTCCAGCGCGAGGAGCAGCTCCGGCTGGCGGGCGGCTTCGTGCTTCCGCCCCAGCCCCAAGACGCCGTGCCGGCCAACCTGTGCGGCCCGAACGGAAGCGTCAAGGAGCGCTGCCTGCGCACCATCCCCCCGCGCGAGAACGGCGGCAACACCGACGTGAAGCAGATGGTGAAGGGCACCACGCTGCTCTTCCCGTGCTTCGTCGACGGCTGCCTGCTCTCCATGGGCGACGTGCACTGGGCCCAGGGCGACGGCGAGGTGGCGGGCACCGCCATCGAGATGAACGCCATCGTGACGGTGCGGGTCGACGTCCGGCGGGGGATGGCGGCCCTCATCGGCAACTGGCCGCGCTTCGAGAGCAACCGCGGGGGCGTGCTCCGCGAGCTGGCGCCGAACCACTTCGTCGCCACCGAGGGCGTGCCGGTGAAGCCCGTCGACGTGGTCATCGCCCCGGAAAGGTGGATCGACGGCGACGTCCTCGGCCCGCTGACGAACCAGTCCGAGGACACCACGCTGGCCGCACGCGACGCACTCCTCAAGATGATCGACCTGCTCACCGGCCCCACGTCACCGTCCTCGGTACCGCTCAGCCGCGAGCAGGCCTACATCCTCTGCAGCGTGGTCTGCGACCTCCACATCTCGAACATGGTGGACGTTCCAAACTACGTGGTCTCGAACTTCCTCGACCTGGACGTCTTCCACTGACCCGGTCGCCGTCTCGGCGGGGACGAGCCATGCGTGCGAGAAGCCTTCTTCGATCCGCGCTGGTGGGCTCGGCGGCGCTGGTCCTGATGGGACACACGCCCTACCGGCAGTGGGCGGTCTACCGCGAGACCCATCTCCTCATCGTCGCCGACGGCAGCGCGGCGGGAGCGGCGGCCAGCTGCGAGGCGGTGGTCCGCGTCATCGCCGCCAGCCTGCCCAGGAGCGGGGCGGCTGCGGCCGAGGCGCACAGCGCCGCCGAAACGGTCCGGCTCCTCCGCAGCCGCCAGCTACGACTCGGCCTGCTGCTCGCCGACGACGCCGCCGACGCCCTCCTCGGCCGGGGCCTCTTCGCCGGCGAGCCACCCCTGCCCCTCCGCGCGCTGGCGGCGGTGGGGCCGTACCGGCTGGTGGTCCTGGACGACTTCCCCGAGGTCAGGGCCGCCGAGATCGCGCGCGCCCTCGCCGAGCAGCGGCCCGAGGGTGCGCCCCCCGTCAGCTCGTCCGCGGCTCCGGTTCCGATGCATCCGGGGGCGGCGGGGTCGCCTCCGCCCACACCCGCGAGGAGCTGAGTGCGTTCCGCCGCCAGGATCGTGGCCGCGGGCCTGCCGGCCGCTCTGGCCCTCGGCGCGCCACCGGCCCTGGCCCACCCCATGACCGTGGCCTACGCCGCCGTCGCGGTCCAGGAGCGCCAGGTCGACCTGTCGCTGAGCGTCAACCTGTTCGAGCTCGACCTCCTGCTCTCGATCGACCGCGACCGCGACGGGACGGTGTCCCCCGCCGAGATCGAGTCGGCGCGGCCACGCCTGGCGGAGTACCTGGCGCGCCGGGTATCGGTGTCCTCGCGCGGCGCACCGGTCCCGGCGGAGCTGGCCGCGGTCCGGCCGGGCCGGTCGGCGGACGGCCGCGCCACCCTCGAGGCGGACCTCCGGTTCCGGGACGCCCGGCCCCTGGCGGACGTCTCCGTCCGCTGCGAGCCGCTGTCCGACCTCGGTCCGGACCACCGCACCCTGGCCCGCATCGCGCGCGGGGGCGACGTGACCGAGTTCGCCTTCGAGCGCGGCGCGATCTTCCAGGTGCCCCAGGCGAGCCTCGGCGGCCACTTCCTCCAGTTCCTGAGGCTCGGCATCCTCCACATCTTCACGGGAACGGACCACCTCCTCTTCCTGCTCGGCCTCCTGATCGCCGGCGGGACGCTCCTCGAGGTGGTGAAGATCGTGACCGCCTTCACCGCGGCGCACAGCCTCACCCTCTCGCTGGCGGCGCTCGGCCTGGTCCATCTGCCCTCGCGCCTCGTCGAGTCGGCCATCGCCGCCAGCATCGTCTTCGTGGCGCTGGAGAACCTGCTCCGCCGCGGCCTGGATCGCCGCTGGCTGCTGAGCTTCGGGTTCGGCCTGGTCCACGGGTTCGGGTTCGCCGCGGCGCTCGCGGAGATGCGCCTGCCCCGGGCCAACTTGCTCTCGTCGCTCCTGGCCTTCAACGGCGGGGTGGAGCTGGGCCAGGTCGCGGTGGTGGCGGCGGTCCTCCCGCTACTCGCCCTGCTGAGGCGGGGCGGCGCTTACCGCACCGTGGCGACCTCGGCGTCGGCGTTCATCCTGGCCATGGGCCTGTTCTGGCTCTCCCAGCGGGCACTGTGAGGAGGCCCGCCGTGCCAGCGCCCGCCCGGCTGATCGCCGCCGCGCTGGCGTGCCTGCCGCTGGCGCCGCGCGCCCACGACGTGGTCGACCCCGAGCGGTTCCAGCAGGCGCTCGTGGACGTGGCCCGCGCGCAGCGCCAGGCGCACGCGCCCGGCGCGGACGCCGAGGCCTTCTACGGCCTCGGCGAGAAGGTCGAGGCCGCGGTCGACCTGTTGAACCAGCAGGCCGGCGCCCACGGCGAGGGCGACCTGCTGAGCCGGCTCGTGGCCGAGCGCCTCCGGGCATACGGACTGCAGCTCCGCTTCTCGCAGCCGGAGCGGCGCTACGCCTCCGACCTGGGGGCCTTTCGCGAGTACCTCCGGCGCGCCCCGTCCGGGCCGCGAGCGGCGGCGGCCTGGTACCGGCTGCTGGACCGCTCCTTTCACGAGAGAGCCGGCGGCGATCCGGGCGACCTCGCGTCGGCGGACGTCGCCGCGATCGCGCGGGCGGCCGGGGAGGAGGAGCGCTTCCTGCAGCGCCATCCGGACGACGAGAGGGCCGCGAGGGTGAGGTTCTTCCTGGCGGTCGACTACTACCGGCTGGCCATGGCGAAGGGGGAGGCGAGACGCGCGCACTTCCGCCGCCTGGGGCGCGAAGCCCTGAACGGCGTGCGGAAGCGCCAGCCGGGCACCATGGAGGCCAGGACCGCGGAGACGCTCCTCGACGACCTGGCCCGCAGGTAGGAGGCCGGGGCGGACACTGCGCTGGCGACGCTCGGCCAGGCCGGCCGCGGCGGTCGCGCCCGCGTTTCCGGGAGCCGGCCCCAGGGAGTTTCCCGGCGGGTTTGATGGTAGCTTCCGTCCGTGACTGGGCCACGCCAGTACCAGCGCGTCCCGGTGCTCGACGCCCGGGACGAGACCGCCTTGCTGCGCGCCATCCGCGTCGATCTCGGCGGCCTGGGGGAGCACCACCGGGTCCCCGGGCAGGTGGTGAAGATCCGCACCAGCGCCGGCGAGGGATACTTCGCGCTCGCCAGCGCCCCGGCCCCCGACCGGCGCGCCGACCTCCTCCTGAAGCGAGGCGGCCGCATCGCCGACGCCGCCGCGGCCGCTTCGCAGCCGGGCGGGCTTCTCGAGCTGACCGCCCCCTTCGGCAATGGCTTCCCGGTCGACGAGGCCGAGGACCGGGACGTGCTCCTCTTCGCCGCCGGCACCGGCATCGCCCCCATCCGCTCGCTGGTGCAGCACTTCCTCGCCCGGCGCGAGGGCTTCGGCCGGATCACCCTCTTCTACGGGCAGCGGCACGGCGCCGACTTCGCCTACCGCCGCGAGCACCCGGCCTGGGAACGCGGCGGGGTGCGAGTGGTGCTCTGCCCCTCGCGCGAGGACGACGCCTGGGAGGGCGTGCGGGGCTACGTGCAGGAGGTGGCCCGGACTCTGGCCTTCGGCGGGTCGTCGCCCGGCGACTCGGTGGCCTTCGTCTCCGGCATGCACGCCATGGTGGACGACGTCCGCGCCGTGCTCGGCCGCGCCGGGGTGCCGCCGGCCCGGGTCCACGTGAATTTCTGATCATGGCTGCGCGCAACACCGCCCGCCTGACCCTGGCCGTGATGGCGGCCCTGGCGCTGTTGCTCACCGCGCTCATGGTGCGCCCCTTCGCCGGCGCCGTCTTCGTGGCCGCGGTCTTCGCGGCCACGCTGTACCCGTTCATGGAACGACTGGCGCGGCTCCTGCGCGGCCGCCGCTCGCTGGCGGCCGGGCTGGTCACCCTGCTCCTCGTCCTGGCGGTGGTGGGCCCGGTGGGGACGCTGGTCGCCATGCTGGTGGGGCAGGTGGGGCAGGGGCTCCTGTGGGCGCGCGAGGCGATGCAGAGCCAGGGGATCGAGGGCCTGGTCGCCACCCTGCCACAGTTCCTGCGCCAACCGGCCGCGGAATGGCTGGCCAGCCTCCCCCGCGGGGCCCAGGAGATCCAGGCCCTGCTGGAGCAAGAGGGGGCGCGCGCGGCCTCCGCCATCGGCAGCGTGGTCTCCGCCACCGGCAGCGCACTCCTGCAATCCATCCTCTTCCTGGTGGCCTTCTTCTTCCTGCTGGTGGACGGAGCGGCGCTGGTGGAGTGGATCAAGAAGTCGGTACCGCTCAAGCCGGGACAGGCCGCCGAGCTGTTCGAGGACTTCCGGCGGGTCACGGTGGCGGTGCTGGCCTCGACCATCGCCACCGCCGGCGCCCAGGCGGTGCTGGCGCTCGCAGGCTACCTGGTGGCCGGCGTCCCCAACGCCCTGTTCTTCGCGGCGGTCACCTTCGCGGTGGCGCTCGTGCCCATCGGCCTCGCCACCCTGGTGGTCGTCGCCCTGGCGGTCCTGAAGATCGCCACCGGCCATCTGGTGGCCGGGATCTTCCTGGCCGCCTGGGCGGTGGGAGTGGTGTCCACCATCGACAACGTGGTGAAGCCGCTGCTGATGCGCCGCGGTCTGGCGATCCACCCGGTGGTGATCTTCTTCGCCTTCATCGGCGGGATGGCCGCCTTCGGGCCGGTGGGCCTGCTGCTCGGGCCGCTGGCGGTGTCCTTCCTCATCGCGGTGGTCCGCCTCTACCGGCGCGACTACACCGGCGCCCATTAGAGGCCCGGCGCCTTGACGCGGGGCGCCCCGCCCGGCACCCTCCCGCCATGACCGCCCCCGACCTGGCCCCCGTCGACCTCTTCGATGTCGATTCGCGCCTGCCCGAGGAGGCGCGCCTGGCGCGCCGCAGCGTGGCCCGCTTCGTCGACCAGCGCTTCCTTCCGGTGGTGAGGCGCCACCACCGGGCCGGTACCTTCCCGGTGGAGCTGGTGCCGGAGATGGGGTCGCTCGGCGTCTTCGGCATGAACCTCCGCGGCCACGGGTGCGCCGGCCTCTCCAGCGTGGCCTACGGCGCCTGCATGCAGGAGCTGGAGCGGGGGGACTCCGGGCTGCGCAGCTTCGCCTCGGTGCAGGGGGCGCTGGTCATGTACCCCATCCACGCCTTCGGCTCGGAGGCGCAGAAAGAGCGCTGGCTGCCGCGCCTGGCCCGAGGCGAGGTCATCGGCTGCTTCGGGCTCACCGAGCCCGATTTCGGCTCCGACCCCGGCGGCATGCGCACCGTGGCCCGCCGCGACGGCAAGGGCTTCGTTCTCTCGGGGAGCAAGGCCTGGATCACCAACGGCACCCTGGCCGACGTGGCGGTGGTGTGGGCCAAGGTGGACGGCGGCGACGCCCGCTCCATCCGCGGCTTCCTGGTCGAGAGGGGGGCGCCCGGCTTCACTGCCCGCGAGGTGGAGGGCAAGTTCTCGCTGCGGGCCTCGTCCACCGCGGAGCTGCACCTCGACGGGGTGCGGGTGTCCGCCGAGAACGCCCTGCCCGGCACGGACGGGATCGGCCTGCGGGGGCCGCTCAGTTGCCTCAACAAGGCCCGCTTCGGCATCGCCTGGGGAGCGGTGGGGGCGGCCATCGCCTGCTTCGAGGCCGCCCGCCGCTACGCCGTCGAGCGGATCCAGTTCGGGAAGCCCATTGCAGCCTTCCAGCTCACCCAGGCCAAGCTGGTGGAGATCTGGGAGGGGATCGTGAAGGGACAGCTGCTGGCGCTGCGGATGGGCGAGCTGGAGGACGAGGGCCGGGTCACCCACCTCCACGTCTCCATGGCCAAACGTGCCAACGTGCGCATGGCCCGCGACGCCGCCCGGGTGGCCCGTGAGATCCTGGGGGCCAACGGGGTGGTGGACGACTACCCGGTCATCCGCCACATGCTGAACATGGAGGCGGTCTACACCTACGAGGGCACCCACGACATCCACACCCTGGCCCTCGGGAAGGCGGCCACCGGGATCGACGCCTTCGCTTGAAGGCAGGCGGTCCCGGCGCTCGGCAGCCCTCGGGTCAGGGACTCGTCACGCGAATGCCGTAGCTCGAGGTCGCGGCGGGCTCGCCCGACGGCGGCGAAGATGAAGTCACCAGCCCGCCCACGACCGTGACCTCGTAGGTCGCCCCCGCCTGGGCCATGAAGACGAGCACGTCGTACTCCGAGCCCTCGTTGAGGGGACAGGCGAACGATCCCGAAAGCGGGGGCGAGATCACGGGAAAGCACAGATTGGCGTTGCCGTAGCTGCTGACGACGGAAACCGTATGTTGCGCCGCCGCAACGGCGGCGAACGTGTAGCTGTACGTGCCCTCGTATGCCACCACCCCGCACGTAGAGTCGACCGCATTCACTGTGAGCACACGGGGGTCGTTGGTCGGGTCGCACATGGGTGACGTGTCGCCCTCGCCACAGCCGGCCACCATGGACGATAGGGCGACTGCCGCGGTCAGCGCCGTATTGATAATCGCTCGCATGGGCCCCCCTCCGGAGCACGAAGGCCGATTCACACCGGGTTCCACCGATTCACACCGGGGCGACGAAAAGTCGTTAGGGGAAATTCAGCGCTGCCCCCACAAGGGGTGGGCGGCGGGGTGGCTTCGGCTCGACCGTCAGCCGCCGCAGATGGGTGTCATCGGCGCTCGCCCAGACGGAGAGGAGTACGATCATCCAAGCCCTCACGTGTCCCGAGGCAACCCCAAAAGGGTTGGCGGGCCGCTGGATGCTCGCGGGTCGACTTCTTGTCACCACCTGCACGGAAAGGAAGGAAGGCCATGAAACACACATTCATCGCACTCACCGCTTTGCTCGGACTCGCAGCGCTGGTCGGAGCTGCGCCTCCCCAGGGATGCGGGCAGAAGCCGGCCTCGGCCACCCAGGCTACTGGCTCCAGCGGCAACCGGAGCGGCGCCATTCGCGTCCAGGCGAGGCTCACGGGCTACGAGGAGACCCCCGCCATCTCCAGCGCCGGAAGCGGCCGCTTCCGCGCCGCCATGGCGCCGGACGGCCAGTCGTTCGAGTTCGAGCTCAGCTACGCCGACCTCGAGGGCGGCATGGACGGAGCCGTGACCGCTGCCCACATCCACCTCGGCCAGCGGGGCGTCGCCGGAGGCGTCGCCGTCCACCTCTGCGGTGGCGGCGGCGGTACGGCGCCGTGCCCCCCGTCCCCCGCCACCATCACCGGGACCTTCGGCGCCGACAATGTCGTGGGGCCCGCCGGGCAGGGCCTCGCCGCGGGCGAGCTCGAGGAGCTGGTGCGCGCCATGCGGGCCGGCGTCACCTACGTGAACGTCCACAACGCGACGTACCCGAGCGGCGAGATCCGCGGCCAGCTGCGGCCGGGCGGGGGTAGCGAGGACGAGGACGAGCACGAGGAGGACGACTGACCGCTCAGTGGCGTCGCTCGCCGTAGCAGGGGGGAGGCTCCGGCGGCTTCGCCGACGGAGAGGGGCCGGCACGCCCCCTGCAAATGAGGCTAGTGCCGCCCGGAGCAGAATGCTCCGGTCGCGGCACTAGCTGGCAGCCTCGGCCGGCGGCACGGCCGCGTGGCGCGTGCCATCCTCGCTCGCGGGCCCCGTGCTCCCTACCCGCCGGCCTTGAAGGCCCGGAAGGCGAGCAGGGTCTCGGTGTCGCGGATGCCCTTCACCTTCTGCAGCTTGCCCGGGATGAGGTCGCCGAAGTCCTGGTAGCTCGGCGCGTACAGCTTCACCAGGAGGTCGAAGGGCCCGGTGACGGAGTGGACCTCGGAGACCCCGTCGATCTCCATGATGGCGTTGGCCACGTCCTCGAGGCGGCCGGGCTCGCACTTCACCAGCACGAAGGCGAAGGTCATGGCGATCGTCTACCACGCCCCGCACCCCGGCGGGGGACGAGCCCCCGCCCTACCACCCTCGTGGGTCTCTTGCTGGCGCACGAAGAATCGCCTCCCACGCCCGGCGCGCCGACGGGGAACCCCCCACCCTCGTGGGTCTCTTGCCGGCGCGGCGGGCTCCGCAGGCGTCGGGCCTCGGTTGACCGCCTCCCCCGAGGCCGGAGGCCTCCGCATCACGCGAAGGGGATGGGATACCTCCCCGCCTCGATGGCCGCGGCGGCGATGGTCTCGCGCCACGCCACCGGGTCGCCGGGCTCCTCGTCCACCAGCTTGTGCAATTGCTCGAGCTTGGCCCTGGCCCTGCCTGGGTCGCGCAACGCCGACTCCACCGCCCGCTTGGCCTTGAGCCAGGCCCGCTCGTGCGCCTCGTGGGCGTAGAGCTTGACGCAGGCCTCGGCCACCGGGTCGGGCTTCCGCGCCTGCAGCACCCGGGTCACGGCGCTGTCGATGGCGAAGGCCTCGCTGGCCACGTCGGCCAGCGCCGCCAGCACCTCCTGGTGCTCGCCGATCTCCGGTCCGAAGGCGTCCACCGCGGCCATCGCCGACGCGCCGAAGAGCCCCTTGCTGAGCTGCGCCAGCCGCTTCTCGCGAGCGAAGGGCGCGCCCTCGTCCTGGCGCGGCACGTCGGCCAGGTCCACGAGCGAGCTCGCCAGCTTCACCAGCTCGAAGAGCGGGAACTGCCCCTTGGCGGCGCGCTTGAGGAGCGTGCCGGGGATGAGCATGCGGTTGATCTCGTTGGTGCCCTCGAAGATGCGGTTCACGCGGTTGTCGCGGAAGACCCGCTCCACGTCGTACTCCTCGACGAAGCCGTAGCCGCCGTGGATCTGCAGCGCCTCGTCAGCCACCTGGAACAGGGCCTCCGAGCCCCACACCTTGAGGATGGAGGCCTCCACCGCGTACTCCTCGACGGCGGCGATGACGTCGGCGTCGTGGGCGGCCGTGCCGCGCGGGGCGGGGGAGGCGGCCACGCGGCGGTCGACCAGCCCGGTGGTGCGGTAGCTCATGGCTTCGCCGGCGTACGTCGTCGCCACCATGCGGGCGATCTTGTCCCGGATGAGGCCGAAGTCGGCGATGGGCTTGCCGAAGGCCTTGCGCTCCCGGGCGTAGCCGATGGCGAGCCCGGTCACGTTGCGGCAGCCGGTGACGCAGGTGACGCCGAGCTTCCAGCGGCCGATGTTCAAGATGTTGAAGGCGATGCGGTGTCCCTTGCCCAGCTCGCCGAGCAGGTTCTCCGCCGGCACCCGGGCGTCCTCGAAGACGAGGGCGCAGGTGGAGCTGCCGCGGATCCCCATCTTGTGCTCCTCGGCGCCCACGCTGAAGCCGGGGGTCTCCCGCTCCACGATGAAGGCGCTGAAGTGCTGGCCGTCCACCTTGGCGAAGACGATGAACACGTCGGCGAAGCCGGCGTTGGAGATCCACTGCTTGGAGCCGTTCAGGATCCAGTGCTTCCCGTCGGCCGATCGGACCGCCCTGGTCCGGGCCGCCATGGCGTCCGAGCCCGAGGAGGCCTCCGAGAGCGCGTAGGCCGCCACCCACTCGCCGGAGACCAGCTTCGGCAGGTACTTCTGCTTCTGGGCCTCGGTGCCGAAGTAGACGATGGGGAGGCTGCCGATCCCCACCTGGGCGCCGTAGATCACCGACCAGGACCCGAGCACCGTCATGGCATCGGCCACCAGGGCGCTGGTGGTCTTGGACTGGTCGAGCCCTCCGTAGGCCTCGGGCACGTCGATCCCGAGCAGGCCCAGCTCCCCGGCCTCGCGCATGAGCTGGCGGTCCAGGGCGAAGTCCTTGTCCTCGATGCGCCTGGCGTTCTGGTAGACGCGCTCCACTGCGAACTTGCGGGCGGCCTGATAGAACTCCCGCTGCTCGTCGGTGAAGTCCTCCGGCGCGAGGATGCGCTCGGAGCCGACCGGCGCGAGCAGGAACCCGCCTCCGGGCTGGAGGGGGGCGGTGTCGGTTGCCTGGGCCATGGCGTGCTCCTCGGGTTGATTCGGGAGTCAATACAGGATGCCGGTCCTGACGTGGCGCGTCAAGCGG
>DASTPH010000105.1:0-2084 GCA_035762305.1 Anaeromyxobacteraceae bacterium | reverse complement strand
GGCTCGGGCGATCCGGATCTCCGCGGCCACCATGACGTCGCGGGTGCTGGGGCTGGTGCGCGACCAGCTCTTCGCCGCCCTGGTCGGCGCCAACCGCTTCTCCGACGCCTTCGTGGTCGCCTTCCGCATCCCCAACCTCCTACGCGACCTTTTCGCCGAGGGGGCGCTCTCCTCCGCCTTCGTCCCTACCTTCGCCGAGCACAGGGCGAACCGCGGCCCGGAAACGGCCTTCCGGCTGGCCAACGCGGTGGTGGGAGCCATCGTCATGGCGGTGGGGACCGTGGTCCTCGTCGGCCTGGTCTTCGCCCCCGGAATCGTGTCGCTGCTCGCCCCCGGTTTCGAGGCCGAGCAGGCGGACCTGACCGCCTTCCTGACGCGCCTCATGATGCCCTTCCTGCTCCTGGTGTCGCTCTCGGCGGTGGCCATGGGGATGCTCAATGCCGAAGGGCGCTTCGCAGCGCCAGCCCTGGCCCCGGCCCTCTTCAACGTTGGAGCGATCGCGGTGGGCGCCGGGCTGTGGGCGGCCGGGGCCGGGCCGCGCGCGGCGGTGGTGGGCTGGTCGCTCGGCACCATGCTGGGCGGGCTCCTCCAGCTCGCGGTCCAGTTGCCGAGTCTGTGGTCGCTGGGCTGGCGGCCCCGGCTGTCCGGCCGCGAGGCGCTCGCCGAGCCCGGCCTGCGCCGCATCGCCCGCCTCATGGGGCCGGCGGTGCTGGGGCTCTCCGCCACCCAGGTGAACATCGTTGTCAACACCTGGTTCGCCTCGCAGGAGGTTGGAGCCAACACCTGGCTGCAGATGGCCTTCCGCCTGATGCAGCTTCCGCTAGGCGTCTTCGGCGTGGCCATCGCCACCGTGGCCGGGGCGGGCGTGGCCCAGCGCGCCGCCACTCGGGACCTGGAGGGCGTACGGCGTACGCTCGGCTCGGCCATGCGGCTGGTGGCCTTCCTGAACGTGCCTTCGGCGGTCGGGCTCATGGTGCTGGCCCACCCCATCATCGCCCTCATCTACCAGCACGGTCGCTACGGGCCGGACGACACGGCGGCGACCGCCCAGGCCCTGCTCTACTACGCGCTCGGGCTGTACGCATACTCGGGGGTGAAGGTGCTGGCCCCGGCCTTCTACGCCCTCGACGAGGTCCGGCTGCCGGTCTGGGGGAGCCTCGCCGGGATGGGGTCGAACGTCTTCCTGAACGCGCTCCTCTTCCCGGTGATGGGGTTCCGCGGCGTGGCCCTCGGCACCTCGCTCGCCGCCACCGCCAACTTCGCGGTGCTGGCGCTGGCCTGGAAGCGGCGGCACGGCGGACTTCCCGGCGCCGGGATCTACGGCCAGCTCCTGCGCTGCCTGGCGGCGGCATCGGTGATGGCCGCCGCGACGTGGGCCGCGGCCTTCGGGCTCGGGGCGCTCCTGCCCGCCGGCGGGCTGGCCCGCTGGCTTCCCCTGGCGCTCGGCCCGGTGGCGCTCGGCGCCGCGGTCTACTTCGCCGCGGCGCGGCTCCTCGGGGTGGCGGAGCTCTCCGAGGTGTGGCAGGCGTTGCGGCGGCGGGGAGACCCGGCCGCGCCGGGCGCGTGAGCCGGCCCTCACAGCGCCAGCGGTCCCACGCTTGGTGCCCTCTCCCCGGAGAACCCTGAGCACTGGTCGCACCTCGGTGCCGTTCCGGTGACCATCCCGAGACCCGCAGCGTATGTGATGCAGGCACCGTTTCTCGGCAACGACGGGGACGGCGGCGGCGGCGCGCGGGCAGTCGAGGGACCGGCGGGTGCGGTTTCGCTTGCAGTGCATCCCGGTTGGGTTCACTGCGCGAAATTCGACGAAACCGAAATTCGACGAAACCCCTTGACATCGAAAATGCCGGATCTCGCCGGCGTGGATCGGGTCGCTCCGGAAGGCCGCCCCTGGCGCACGGAGCGCCACCTTGAGCGCGCTGGCGGATCGCCCGAGGGGTGGCGCGCCCCCTCGACGGACGCGCCTCAACGGGCCTCCCAGGGCCCTCCACGAGGGCCCGGATTCCCGTGTTACCAAGGGTCATCACGCTCGGAGGCCTCATGACTGCGAAGACCCCTTCCTCCCTCGACTCCCGCACCCTGGC
>DASTPH010000104.1:0-17371 GCA_035762305.1 Anaeromyxobacteraceae bacterium | reverse complement strand
AGCGAGGCGAAGCAGTCCGTCGGCGAGGGCGGCGCCCGAGGAGCGAGCACCGCAGGAATACCTGTACGGTATTTCGAGGAGCGCAGCGACGAGGCCGCCGCCCGCAGGCAGGAATGCTTCGCCGCAGTAGGCAGGGGGTTATGGGATGCGCTCTAGCTCCAGGGCCCTCTTGCTCCGGGCCGCGGCGGCGCTGCGCCGCCTCGGCGCGGCGCTGGCCCGCGCCGCCCGCGGCGGGCGCCTCCCAGCGAACGGCGGGCCCGCACCCGGCGGCGGGCGCGGCGCGTCCGACGATTCCTCCCGTGCGCCGGGCGCGCGCGCCCGGGCGGACGCTCCGTCCCCGGCCCCGCCAGGCGACGGTGAAGGCGCGTTCCTCTCCGAGGTGAAGGAGACCCTGCTCGAGCTTTCCGCCGGGCCCGAGCCGCCTCCCCCGGGCCTCCCCCGGGGGGAGAGAGAGGGTGAGGGCCGGCGCGCCCGGCTGCGGCGCCTGGGGGCGTTCCTCGAGCCGGTGCGCCGCTACGAGGACCTGGTGCTGGCCCTGGCCCTCCTGGTCGGCATCGCCATGATGATCCTGCACTGGGTGCCGTGACGCTAAACGACAGTGCACGATTCGGTAATCACCTTCGGCGACCCGAATCATGCTGTCGTTTAGCCATGATCGAACGAGGGCTGCGCCCTCGCCCCGTCGAGCAAGCTCGCCGGGGCCCCACTCCCGCTCCGCGGGGCCCCGGCGCGCTTCGGCTATCGCCTAGCGCGCCGCCCCGCGGGGAGGGGCTCTGCCCCTCCTAACCCGAAGGCGGGCCCCTCCCCGCGCCTCTTTCAGAATCGCGATCGCTCGTTCAGCGGGATTCCTCCGGCGGCTTCAGCCCCCGGAAGGCGCGCCACAGGAAGAGGTCGTAGAGGATCTTGAGCCCGCCGGCCACCAGGAAGGGCGCGCCGGAGAAGGCCGCCGAGGCGTAGAGCGGCCCGGCGACGATCGGCGCCAGCGAGGCGCCCACGGTGCGGGCGATGCCGGTCACCCCGGCGGCGGCGCTGCGCTCGCCCGGGTCCACCACCGCCATGGTGTAGGACTGGCGGGTGGGGACGTCCATCTGCGAGATGGCGAAGCGGCAGAGCAGCACCGCCACCGCGAGCGGCAGGGTGGGCATGAGGGGGACCAGGAAGAGGAGGACGTTGGAGGGCAGGTGCGTCAGCACCATGGTGTTCACGAGCCCGATGCGGCGGGCGATGGCCGCCGCCGACAGGGCGGATACCGCCGCCATGGAATTCGCCCCGAAGAAGATGGCCCCCAGGAGGGCCTCGCCGACGCCGAAGCGCTGGTGGAACCACCAGGCCACCAGGCTCTGCACCACGAAGCCGCCGGCGAAGGCGTCCACCGCGAAGAGGGCGGAGAGGCGCAGCACCACTCGCCGCGAGCGGGAGAGCCCCAGCGCGGGGCGGGGCGAGCCCGGCCCCGGCCCGGCCGGCGAGGCCTCCGAGGTCGGCCCCAGCGCGGAGAAGATCCCGAAGAGCGCCACCCCCAGGAGCCCGTAGGCGGCGACGACCGCCCGGTAGCTCTGGAGCGGCGCGAGGCCGGCCCGCTGCAGCCCTTCCGCCAGGCCGCCGCCGCAGAGCGCCCCCAGGGCCGTGGCCGCCGCCCCCGCCAGCTGGTACCAGGCGAAGAGGCGGGTGCGGTGCTCGGGCTGGACCTGCTGCGCCAGCGCCGCCTGCTCCACCGCCAGGAAGGGGCCGACCTCGTTCCCCGACGGCGAGATGACCCCCACCGTGGCCGCGGCCAGGAGGAGCCAGAAGCTCCCGGCCAGCGCGAAGACCGCCCCGGCCACGACCATGAGCGCGGCGCCGAGCCGCAGCATGCGGCGCCGCCCGGCCCGGTCGGCGCGGGTGGTGATGAGGAGCGAGATGAGCGTGTCGCCTAGCAGCGTCAGGGTGAGCAGCAGCCCGATGCGACCCTGCGAGAGCCCGAGCTCGGAGAGGTGCAGCACCAGCACCACCGAGACGAGCCCGTAGGCGAAGAGCCGCACCGACCGGGCCGCGAACAGCAGCCGGACGTCGCGGCCGCCCGGCGCCGGCCGGCCGCTCATGGCGGGTGACGCGCCATCACGGAGCGGCCACCGCCCTGCCCGTCCCCTCCCAGCGCTTGCCGGAGGGGACGGACTGGCTCCGGGCCGCCTCGGCCTTGCGGCCGCCGCGCGACCGCCGCACCCAGGGCGACATGGCGGCCGCGCCGCCGTCGGGCCGGAGCGACCCGGTGCGGGCCGGACGCGCCGGCCGGGAACTCTTTCGCACCGGCCGCCTCGCGGCGCGCCGCGCGCCCTGCCTGGACCGAGTCGCTCGAGCCATGGGCCTCCCGGTGACCGATGGTGTTAGCGGCCGGACCCGGTCCCGTCAAATCCGCCGCCGGGCGCCCGACCTGCAGAAAGGCTGGACGCCAGCCGCGGCTGAGATAGACTCTCTCTGGGCGCCGCTCGCGCCGCCGGGTCCTTTCGGGGGGCCGGCCCGGCGCGACACCCGCTGCGAGCCGGACCCGTGCGGCGCCGTTCTCGGTCTCGCGGCGCGTCCCCTCGCGTCCGCTCGGCGGAAGGGGGCGGGCATCGGCGGGGCGGCCGGGGGGCCGCTTCCGCGCGCGGCCGGGCTTCAAGTGCGGAGGGAAGCGTGATCACGGCACCGAGGTCGGACACCCAGGTGGAGGACCTGTTCCGCCAGGCGGCGGCGCAGATGCGCTCCACCTTCCAGATCCCGTCGTTCCGGCCGGGGCAGGAGCAGGTCATCCGGCACGTCTTCGCCGAGCGCAACGTCCTGGCGGTGATGCCCACCGGTTCGGGCAAGTCCCTCACCTACCAGCTTCCCTCGCTGGTCCTCCCCGGCCTCACCATCGTCATCTCGCCCCTCATCGCCCTCATCAAGGACCAGTTCGAGAAGCTGCGCGCCCGCCAGGTGCCGGTGTTCCGCCTCGATTCCTCGCTGAAGCAGAGCGAGCGGGAGGACGTACTCACGCGCCTGGCCGCCGGCGAGGGAAAGCTGGTGCTCACCACGCCCGAGACCGCCACCTCGGCCGCCTTCCGCGAGCGCCTGGGGAGCCGGCCGGTCTCGCTCTTCACGGTGGACGAGGCCCACTGCGTCTCCCAGTGGGGGCACGACTTCCGGCCCTCCTACCTGGGGCTGCGCGAGGCCATCGCCCTCTTCAAGCGCCCGCCGGTGCTGGCCCTGACCGCCACCGCCACCCCCAAGGTGCGCGAGGACATCCTGTTCCAGCTCGGGCTCCAGGACGCCGAGCAGGTGGTGCTCTCCTTCGACCGGCCCAACCTGCGCTTCCAGGTGATCGCCTGCGGCTCGGAGGAGGAGAAGCTCCGGGTCCTGTACAAGCGGCTGGTGCGGCGGCTGCCGCGGCCCGGGATCGTCTACTGCGCCACCGTCAAGACCGTGGAGGACCTGGGGCTGGTGTTCCGCAAGCTGCGCTTGCCCGCCGACACCTACCACGGCCGGCTCGCCAAGGCGGCGCGCGAGGAGGCCCAGAACCGGTTCATGAAGGCCGGGCGCCGCGGCATCATGGTGGCCACCAACGCCTTCGGCCTGGGCGTGGACAAGCCAGACATCCGCTACATCGCCCACTTCCACGTGCCCGGCTCGCTCGAGGCCTATGTGCAGGAGGCGGGGCGCGCCGGCCGCGACGGCAAGCCCTCGCGCTGCATCCTGCTCTGGTCGCGCGACGACGTGGCCATCCAGGAGTTCTTCCAGGAGGGGAGCTACCCTACCTCCAAGCAGGTGAAGTGGGTCATGAACGCCCTCGGCGCCTGGACCAAGGAGGGGCGCGAGGTGCGGCTCAAGGATCTGGCCCTTTCCTCCGACGTCGGCGAGAAGCGGACCCGGGTGGTGCTGAACTTCCTGGAAGAGAACGGCTGGGCCGAGGAGACCGAGGACGGACGCTGGCTCGCGGCCGGCGACGTCCCCGAGAACCTCCTGGAGCAGGCGGCCAAGTGGTTCGATCTGAAGCGAGTCGAGGACCGCCGCCGCCTCGACGCCCTCATCGGCTACGCCGACGCCAAGGGCTGCCGGGTCCGCTACATGCTCGATTACTTCGGCGAGCCCGGCGAGGAGCGCTGCGGCCGCTGCGACAACTGCAAGGCCGAGGGAGCGGTGGCCGAGGCGGCGCCGGAGGCCGAAGGGCCGGCCCGCCGCCGGCGGCGCCGCCGCCGACGCGCCCGGGGCGAGCGCGCCCCGCAGGTGCCCGGAGCGACCGCGCCCGAGACGGGAGCCGTCCCGGAGGCCGGCGCCGCGGCGCCGGCATCCGCCGCCGGTGGGGTCCCGGGCGCCCCCGGCGAGGGGCGCCGGCGACGCCGGCGGCGCCGCCGCGGCCGCGGCCGCCGCGACGGGCTGCCCGGCGGACCGCTTCCCGCCGCACCCCGCCCCGAAGGCGCGCCTCAGCCGGCATCTGCGGAAGCAGGAGCCGCTACGGCCGCCCTCCCCGGCGAGGCGGGAGCGAGCCGCGAGGCCCTCGGGGCCAGCGCCGCTTCCGTGGCGCTCGCGGGCGCGACCGGTCCGTCCCCTTCCGCCGGGGCTCCCGCCCCCATGGGCGCCGCCCCGGACGGCGAGCGCCGCCGGCGCCGCCGCCGCCGGCGACGCCGCGGCCCTCGCCCCGGTGGCCCGGACAGACCGCCGGGTGGCGCCGAGACGCCCCCGGGCCCGGCCCCGGCCCCTTCCGGCGGCGGGGTATAGGCGGAGCATGGAGGGGGGCGGAGCTATGACGCCGGCGCCCCACCGGTGCGCCCCCGGCGGCAGGCGCTGAGCGCAAGCCCCCGGATCGATTCACCCCCGGCTGGCACGCAGGCTGCTTGGCTCTCTTCGAGACCGGAGAGGAGGCGTCCATGCGGCGCGCCACGGCGCTGTTCGCAGCCGCACTGGCCGGCTGCGAGACGATCCAGTCGCAGGACATCGCCACCCACGGCCTCTACGCCGACCTCGAGTCGGACGGCTACGGCACCGGCGTCACCCACGTTTCCGCCGAGCTGCGCGCCGGCGGCGATCTCTCCAACGTCTCGGTGGACCTCGGCCCCTGCGACCAGCTCAGCGCCACGCTCGGCGGCGAGGGGCATGTCATGGCCCGGCGCGACGACATCCTGGGGCGCGTCTGGTACGAGGCGATCTTCGGCGGCGAGCCGGCGGGCGCCGTGCTGCGCATCGCCTTCCTCCGGTCCGACGCCGGCGGCTGCAGCGCGCCCGGGCCCAACGCCCCCGACTCGGCGGTGACGCTGCCCGCCCCCTTCTCGGTCACCGCTCCGGCGGCCGGCACCCCGCTCCGGCGCTCCGCCTCGTTCACGGTGAGCTGGACGCCGGCCAGCCAGGATCCCATGGCGCTCCTGGTCAGCGGCCCGTGCATCCGGCTGGCGTCGTTCGCGGCCTCGCCCGGGGCCTCGGGGCTGGTGGTCCCGACCGGCGCCATCC
Source organism: Anaeromyxobacteraceae bacterium (assembly GCA_035762305.1). GTDB lineage: Bacteria > Myxococcota > Myxococcia > Myxococcales > Anaeromyxobacteraceae > DASTPH01. Next base: position 11,935 of record DASTPH010000104.1, on the reverse strand, counting down.
AGCCCGTCTACGATCCGCTCGCCAGCTGCACCATGGACCTGGAGCTCACCCGCGTGCGCGAGGGGACGGTGGACCCCGCCTTCGGCGAGGGCGGTCGCTTCGTCGCCCGGCAGACGCGGCGGGTGACGGCGCAGACGGTGCCCTGATCCGCCGAGCCGCCAGCAGGGCGGCGAGAAACTGCCGAGCCGCGCGGAACGCGCGGCGAGAAACCGCCGAGCCGCCCGCAAGGGCGGCGAGGCTGCTTTGGGGAGGCCTGCGGTTTCGAGCCAGTGACACGAGGCGGGCGCCCCCTGCGGGGTCACCCCTCACTTCTGCTTGCAGGCGCCGATCCCTCCGTGCACCCTGCGCCCCATGATCGACCACTTCACGGTGAAGGTGAGCGACTACCGGACGAGCCGGGAGTTCTACACCCGGGCGCTCCGCCCCCTCGGCTACCTGGCGGTGATGGAGTTCGAGGGCATGGGTGGCTTCGGCCCGAAGGGCAAGCCCTTCCTGTGGCTCTCCCAGGACCCGGACAACGTCCGCTCCGTGCACTTCGCCTTCACGGCGCCGGACCGCAAGGCGGTGGACGCCTTCTACGCGGCGGCCCTGGCCTCGGGCGCCCGAGACAACGGCCCCCCCGGCATCCGCCGGGACTACCACCCCAACTACTACGCGGCTTTCGTGCTCGACCCCGACGGCCACAACGTGGAGGCGGTGTGCCACCGGCCGGTACCGGCGAAGCGCCGGCCCGCCGCGCGCCGGAAGGCCCGGCGCCCGGCCAGGAAGGCGGCGCGGCGGCGGCCTTAGAAGCCGCCTCGCGCCCTTCGGGCCGGCTCGGCTACAGCCCCAGGTACGCCTGCCTGACCCGCTCGTTGGCGAGGAGCTCGGAGCCGGTGCCGGACAGCGCCACCCGCCCCGACTCGAGCACGTAGCCCCGCTGGGCCAGCTGCAGCGCGTGCTCGGTGTCCTGCTCCACCAGGAGCACCGTCACCCCGCGCCGGGCGATGTCCTCCACCACCCGGAACATCTCCTCCACCATGATGGGGGCCAGCCCCAGCGAGGGCTCGTCCAGCATGAGCAGCCGCGGCCCGGCCATGAGGCCCCTGGCGATGGCCACCATCTGCTGCTCGCCGCCGGAGAGGGTGCCGGCCAGCTGCCGCCGCCGCTCGGCGAGGCGCGGGAAGGTCCCGAAGGCCTCCTCCAGGCGCTCCCGGCGCCGGGCCCGGGCGCCACGCGTGTAGGCCCCGAGCAGCAGGTTCTCCATCACCGTCATCTGCGGGAAGAGCTTGCGCCCCTCCGGCACCTGCACCAGGCCCGCCTCCACCACCTCGCCGGGGGTGCAGCGGTCGAGCCGCCGGTCCCCGAGGAGCACCGCGCCGGCGGAGGGCCGGAGCAGGCCGGAGATGGTCTTCAGGGTGGTGGTCTTGCCGGCGCCGTTGGCGCCCACCAGCGCCACCACCTCGCCAGCCCGCACCTCGAAGGACAGGCCCCACAGCGCCTGGATCTTCCCGTAGGCGACTTCCAGCCCCTCGACGCGCAGCAGGCTCTCGGCGGCCGGGCCCATCAGGTCGCCCGCTTCCCGAAGTAGGCGGCCATCACCGCCGGGTCGGCCACCACCGCCTGGGGCGGGCCGTCGGCGATCTTCTTCCCCTGGCGCATCACCACCACCCGCTGGGAGATGCGCATGATGGCCCGCATCACGTGCTCCACCAGCACAACCGTCACCCCCGAGTCGCGGATGCGCTGCACCAGCCCGCAGGCCTGCTCCACCTCTCTGGGGTTCAGGCCGCCCATGGGCTCGTCGAGGAGCAGGAGCCTCGGGCCGGTGGCCAGGGCGCGGGCGATCTCGAGGCGCTTCTGGTCGGAGAGGGTCAGCTCCGAGGCCGGCGCTTCGCGCCGCGCCGAGAGGCCCACCTCGGCCAGGCGTCGCTCCGCCTCCGCCGCCGCCGCGCCCCGGCTCCCCGTGCGGACCAGCGCCGCCAGGGACACGTTCTCCAGGGCGGTGAGGTGCGGGAACGGCTTCACGATCTGGAAGGTGCGGGCCACCCCGCGGCGCACCACCTGGTGCGGCTTGAGGCCGGTGAGGGGGCGGCCGTCGAGGCGCGCCTCGCCGGCGCTGGGCCGGACGAACCCGGTGACCAGGTTGAAGACCGTGGTCTTGCCGGCGCCGTTCGGGCCGATGAGCCCGAGGATCTCGCCCTCCCGGACCTCCAGCCAGAGGTCGGAGACCGCCCGGAGGCCGCCGAAGTCGCGCGTCAGCGCCGACAGCTCGAGCAGCGCCACGGTCAGGGCTCCCGCCGGGAAGGGAGAAGGCGGAGGGCGCGGCCCCAGATCCCCTCCGGCAGCCAGCGGATGACGATCATCATGAACAGCCCGTAGAAGATCAGGTGACCAACCGTGAACCGATCCCGGAACAGCTCCGCCACCGTGGCCAGGAAAACCGCTCCCACCACCGGCCCGGCCACGGTGCGCAGCCCTCCCACCACGGCGATGAAGACCATCTCCACCGAGAGCGAGATGGGGAAGACCGCGTCCGGGTCCACATAGCGGTAGTAGAGCCCGTAGAACCCGCCGGCGACGCCGGCCAGGAAGGCCGAGGCCATGAGGGCCGCCACCTTGGCGCGGGTGGTGTCGATGCCGATGGCCTCGGCGGCGTCCTCGTCCTCGCGGATGGCGAGCAGGGACCCGCCCAGGCGCGACCGGCTCACCCAGCGAGCCGCCAGCATGGCGCCGACGGCGATGGCGGCGGCGATGGCGAAGAAGGGCTCCTTGCGCTCCCAGTTCAGGTCGCGGCCGAGGAGGGTCACCCGCGGCAGGGCGGTGATGAGCAGGCCCACCGGTCCGGCGGTGAGGCTCTCCCAGTTGAGCGCCACCAGGCGCACGATCTCCGCCACCGCCAGGGTCGCCAGCGAGAAATAGGGGCCGCGCAGCCGGAAGCAGGTGAGCCCGATGGGCAGCGCCAGCGCCGCCCCCACCGCGCCGCCGGCGAGCATCCCCCACCACGGCGACACCCCGCGCGAGAGGTAGAGGATCATGGTGGTGTAGGCGCCGGCCCCGAAGAAGGCGGCGTGGCCGAAGGAGACCTGGCCGGCGTAGCCGCCCAGGAGGTTCCAGGCGACGCCCAGGGTGGTCCACAGGAGCACCGAGACGCCCAGGTGCAGCAGGAACTGGTTCGAGGTGAGGAGCGGCAAGGCAAAGAGCAGCAGGGCCGCGGCCGCGGGAAGGAGGCGCCTCATGGCGCGCCCCCGCCGCAGGCAGGGATCGTGCGCCGCAGCAGCTCAATCCGGGTGGGTCGCGCCATCATGCGCGGGTCCCGAACAGGCCCTGGGGCCTGAAGAGCAGCACCGAGAGGAAGATGAGGAAGCCCAGGGCGTCCTTGTAGGCCACCGACACGTAGACCGCGCCCAGGGACTCCACCAGGCCGAGCAGCACCCCGCCGGCGATGGCGCCGGGGATGGAGCCCAGCCCGCCCAGCACCACCACCACGAAGCACTTCACCACCAGGATCTCGCCGACGGTGGGGTAGAGGTAGAGCGAGGGGACGAGCAGGACCCCGGCGGCCCCGGCCAGCGCCGTGCCCAGGCCGAAGGTAAAGGTGGCGATCCGGTCCACGTCGATGCCCATGAGGGCCGCCGCCTCCTGGTCCTGGCTGGTGGCCCGCACGGCGCGCCCCAGGTCGGTGCGGGCCAGGAACAGATACAGCCCCAGCGTGAGCAGCGCCGCCAGCGCGAAGGCGACGAAGAGCGGCACCGGGACCGAGATCCCCAGCGGGCGCAGCGGCTGCGCCGCGTAGGGGAGGTTCAGGGTGCGGTAGTCGCCGGTCCAGAGGAGCAGCGCCAGGTTGGCCACCAGGAGGGAGAGGCCGGCCGTGTAGAGCAGGGTGTTGAGCTCGCCGCCCGGGACGATGGGCCTGACCAGGAACCGGTAGGCGAGCATGCCGGCCAGGAACAGGACCGGCACCCACAGGATTCCCGAGACGAAGGGGTCGACGCGCCACAGCGTCCACGACCAGTAGGCGCCGAACATCCCCAGCATCACCATCTCGCCGTGGGCGAGGTTGATGATGCGCATGACGCCGAAGATGACCGTCAGCCCCACGCCGATCATGGCGTAGAGCGACCCGGTGAGCACGCCGCTCACCAGGCTCTGGACGAAGGTCTCCACCCGCCCCGGGCCCCTCCCTCCCGCCTCACATCACGTCGGGGAAGGTGTAGGCCGTCTCGGCGTTCTGCTTGGGCCAGACGTTCTGGAGCTTGCCGTCCTTCCACTGGGCCAGCACCGAGTGCTCCGGCGAGTAGACGTTCTGGTTGGTGTACTCGTCGCCCAGCGGTCCCTTGTAGTTGCCGAACTTCACCTTGCCGAAGACGGTGGTCATGTCCGTCTTGAGCAGCGCCTGGCGGATGGCCTCGCGGTCGGCCTCGACGTTGCCGGTGAGCTTCGCCCGCTTGAGCGCGTCGGCGACGATGTAGATGGCGGCGTACCCCTCCACCTCGTGCTCCTTCGGGTAGATGCCGTACTTACCGTGAAACTTGTCGTAGAAGGCCTTGGTGGCCCCGTCGTTGGGGTTGCCCGACCAGGCCGCCGAGGAGAAGACGTTCTGGGCCAGCGGCCCGAGCTGCCCGGCGAAGTCGGCCACCCCGAAGCCGCCCCCGAAGCCGACGTAGGCGCGGGGCTTGAGGCCGATCTCCTTGGCGTGGCGCGTGAGCAGGATGGCGTCGGTGGTCGCCACCGCCACCATGAGCACGAAGTCGGGGTTGTTGGCCTTCACCTTGGTGACGATGGGCTTGAAGTCCAGGGTGTTCAGCGGGTAGGCCTCGTCGTTCACGATGGGAACGCCCTTGGACTTGAGGAAGGTCATGGCCGAGTTGGCGATGGTCTTGCCGAACACGGTGTTGTCGTAGATGACCGCCGCCGACTTGGGCATGGCCCCCGGCACCTCGGAGATGAACTTGTTGAAGGCCTGGGGGTAGATGGAGCCGGTGGGGTTGTTGCGGAACACCCACTCGAAGCCCTTGGCGGTGATGATGTCGGCCGAGGGGTGGTCGACCAGGTAGGGGGTCTTGAGGCGCTGCGCCACCGAGGCGATCTCCACCGCCTGGCCCGAGGCGCGGCCGCCGGTGAGGATCAGGACCTTCTCCTGGGTGATGAGCTTCTCGGCCACCGTGGCGGCCAGGGCGTTCTTGGCCTGGTGGTCCTCCAGGATCACCTCCAGCTTCTTGCCCTGCACGCCGCCGGCGGCGTTGATCTCCTCCACCGCCAGCGAATAGGCCTTCTTGAACTTGTCGCCGAAGGGGGCGTCCGGGCCGGTCATGGGCTGCGGCGCGCCGATCTTGAGCGTGCCCTCGGCGGCCCGCACCGGCGGCCCGGCGGCGAGCACGGCGAGGGAGACGAGGGATGCGAGGAGCAGCCTGTTCATGGTTGACCTCCTGTAAAAGGGCGCGAGGGGACTTCCCCGGAGGAGCCGAAGGAGACCACCTTTCTCCGAGGCGGTGGAAGGGGAACGGCCTACACGGCCCCGAAAGGGACGGCGGCTCTTCCCGGCCGGCCCGGGTCGTGCCACGCTCCGCTTGCCGGAGGGAATCGCATGGCCATCCGCTGGACCAGGGCCCTGTCGGTGGGCCTCGCCGACATCGACGCGCAGCACAAGGAGCTGTTCCGCCGGGCCCGCGCCTTCGCCGACGGGCTCCAGGGGCGGTCGCGGCAGGACGTCGGGATCCTGCTCTCGTACCTGCGTGCCTACGCGGTGACCCATTTCGACGAGGAGGAGGAGGCCATGCGGGCGGCTTTGTACCCGGGCCTGAAACGCCACAAGGCCGAGCACGACCGCTTCATGCGCGACATCCTCCGCATGACCAAGGATCAGGAAAAGCGGCGCGGCCCGGGCGTGGATCCGCGGGCGCTGGCGCGCTGGCTCGAGGACTGGCTGGTGGAGCACGTCTCCAGCATCGACAAGACCATGGCCCGCTTCTTCCTGGCGCGCGCCGAGGTCGGGCCGCGGGAGCGGCGCTAGCGCGCATCCCACGCCAGACCACCTGCGCCCACCGCCGCCTCTCGACGGCTGGGGACAAGGGTGATTTCGTCGTGGCATCCGCCCCTTCTACGCGCCAGGCGGCGCGGCGGACCTCCTGCCGCGCTACAGCTTCCTCGAGCCGCTGCTTCGGGGACGGCGGGTGCTCGAGCTCGGCGCCGCCGCCGCCACCGCAGGAGCGTCGGCGATGTACCTGGTGGAGCACGGCGCGGCGGCGGTGGTCTCGGTGGACTCCGACGCCGAGGCCCTGGCGCGGGCCAAGGCCGAGTGCCTCCACCCCTTCGTCCAGTTCCTCCGCGCCGGCATCCCCGAGCTGGCGCGGGGGGCCTTCGACCTCGTCCTCCTCGCCGACGCCAGCCACCTCGCCGGCCGGCCCGACGCCGTGGCCGAGCTCAAGGCGCTCCTGGCCCGGCTGGGCGTGCTGGTGGCGCCGCTTCCGGCCGCGGGCGGCGCCGGCCTGTCGGCGCTCCACGGGACCCGCCCTCCCGGCGACGGCGAGGTCCCGCCCTGGCGGGCGTTCATCGAGGCCCTGGCCGCCCAGTTCCCGGTGGTGGAGCTCTGCACCCAGTCGGCCATGGTGGGGTGGGTGCTCGGCCCTGCCAGCGAGGCGGGGCGCGAGCCGGAGGTGATCCTGGACGGGTCGCTGGCCGGCCCGCCCGAGGCGGCCTGGTACCTGGCGCTGTGCGGCGAGCGGGCCACCCGCCTCTCGGGCGTGACGCTGGTGGGGCTGCCGCCCCGGCCGCTGGCGGATGCGGCCGTGGCCGCCGCCGAGGCGGCCCGGAGCGCGGCCACCCCCCCGGAGCTGCCGGCGCTCCGGGCCGAGGTGGCCGACCTGCGCCGCGCCCTGGCCGACCGCCAGGCGGACACCACCGAGGAGACCCGGGCCCGCATCGCCGCCTGGGAGTCGCGCCTGGCCGAGGAGGAGGCCCGCCTGGCCGGATTCGAGGCCGAGGCGGCGACTGCCCGCGGGCGAGCCGAGGCCCTGGCCGCCGAGGCTGCCGCGGAACGCGCCGCTCGCCAGCAGGCGGAGGAGGCGCTCGAGGCCCAGCGGAGGAAGGGCGCGGAGCGAGCGCTCGAGGCGGCGCGCGCCGAGCTGGCGGCGCTCTCCGCCGAGCGGGAGCGGGCCGGGGCGGAGCTGGAGCGCGCGGGTGCGGAGCTGGAGCGCGCCGGGGCCGAGCGCGCGCAGGCCGCCGCCGGGCTGGAGGCGGAGCGGAGCCGGCGCCTCGAGGCCGAAGGCTCGGCCGAGGCGGCGCGAGCGGACGCGGACGCGGCTCGGGCCGACGCCGACGCGGCCCGGGCGGAGGCCGAGGCCATCCGCGCCGAGGCCGGGGCCACCGGCGCGGCCTTCGAGGCAGCCAGGGCCGACGCCGGAGCGGCCCTGGCGGACGCCGAGGAGGCGCGCGGGCGGGCCGAGGCTTCGCGGGCGGAGCTGGAAGGCGTCAGGGCGGAGATGGAGGCGGTCCGGGCCGAGGCCGAGGCGGCGCGGGGCGAGGCGCAGCGCGCCCGGGCCGAGGCCCAGGAGGCGCGAGGCGCCGGAGAAGCGTCGCGGGCGGAGCTGGAGTCGGCGCGGGCCCGCGCCGACGGGGCCCGGGAAGCAGCCGCCGCCGCCCAGGCCGAGGCCGAAGCGGCCCGGGCCGCGGCACAGGCAGCGCGGACCGAGGCGCAGGCGGCCCGGACCGAGGGGCAGGCGGCCCGCGGCGAGGCGGAGCGCTGGAAGGCGAGGTCCGAGGACGCGGCCGAGGAGGCGCGGCGGCTCCTCGCCGCCGGCGGCGCCGAGCGGGACCGGATGGGCGAGGCGGAGGCGGCCCTGGCCGAGGCGCGCTCCCGCGCCGCGGCGTCGGAGGAGCGCGCGGCCTCGAGCGAGGCCCGGCTGGACGATCTCCAGCGCCAGGCCGAGGCGCAGCGCTCCCGCGCCGACGGCGCCGAGGCCCGGCTCTCGGAGGCCCTGGAGCGGGCGCGGGAGGCGGAGGCTCGCCGGAGCTCGCTCGCGGAGCGGCTCGCCGGGCTGGAGTCGAGCCAGGCGCACGAGGAGGCGCGCCGCCGCGACGTGGAGGCGCGCCTGGCGCAGGCGTCGCGGCGGGCGGAGGCCGCCCAGGCCAGGGCCGACGCGGCCGAGGAGCGAGCCGAGGCGGCGGCCGGAGAAGCCAGGATGCGCGCGGCCGAGGAGGCCCGGCTCTCCCAGGCCATCGACGCCCAGGAGGCGACCCTGCGGCACCTGCGCGACGAGGTGAGCCGCCTCGGCGCCGAGGGCGGCGACCTGGCGGAGGCCCGCCAGCTGGCCGCCGGAGCCTCCCGCGCCGCCGGCGAGGCCGAGGCGCAAGCCGCCGCCCTGGAGGCCGATCTGCAGGCCGTCCGCTTCGAGCGCGATCAGATCGAGCAGCGCCTCCTGTCCGCCGAGGAGGCGGGCGCCAGCGCCCGGGCCGCCGCCGGGGAGGCAGCCCGGCTCGGGGCGGAGCTGGCGGCCCGAAACGCCGAGCTCCTGGCGAGAAAGGGCGAGCTGCAGGCTCGGGGCGCCGAGCTGGAGCGGCTGCGCCGGGAGGCCGCCGAGCGGGACGCCGTGACGACGCAACGGATCGACGTGGAGCGGCGGGAGCTGGCCGCCCGGCTGACCGATCGCGAGGAGCGCCTGGCCCGGCTGGAACGGGAGCTGGCCCTGGCAGCGGAGCGAACGCAGCGCGCGGAGGCCCGGGCCGCCGAGCCGCCACCCGGGCCCGCGCTCGCCTCGCTCCGGCGCTGGCGCCTCGCGGCGGGCCTCTGCGCCGGGGCGGCGCTGCTCCTCGCCCTGACGCTCCTCCTGGGCCGAAAGGCGCCGTTGTCTGCGGTCGCCGCGCGCGGCGAAGCCGGTCCCGCCGCGCCGCCGGGCGAGGCGCCCCCGGCCGTGGCGGGGGTCCCCGCCCCCGACACCTCTGCAGCCGCGCCAGCGGCGCCCGTCCCCGCCATCCCGGCGCCGCCGCCGGAGATCCTTTCGACGCCGGTCCCACCCTCGCCGCTCCTCGCCGCCGCCACCGGTCCCGGCGAGGCCATCGTCTGCGAGTGCCCCTCGATTGCGTACCGGGTCCGCTCGGGCGACCGGCTCTGGGACATCTCGGCGCGCTACTACCAGGACCCCATGCAGTGGCGCCGCCTCTACCGCGAGAACCGCGACCGCGTGGCCGACCCGGACCTCATCTTTCCAGGCCAGCGGCTGCGCATTCCAGCACGCCGTCAGCGGTGATCATCGGGAAGGCGGCCGAGGCCACGCCAGTTCTCCCACGAGAACTGCACGCCACGGCGATGCGGCGATGGAGGCCCGACTGCTGGTCCGTCAACTGGCAGAGCCCGGTCGGGTCGCGAGCCCCGCGCTGGCGGCGGACTCCGGCGCGGCCGGGCGACGATTCGCGAGCCACTGGTAGAGCAGCGCCGCGGCCGCCACCGCGCCCAGCCAGAGGACCAGCGGGCCCACGAACCACAGCACCGCCAGGCACGCCGCCAGGGAGACCAGCGCGGCGTAGCGGAGCGGCGGGCGGAGCAGCTTCGTCGCCGCGGCCATGGAGAGCACGTAGGTGGCGAGGAACGACGAGGTGGAGACGGGCAGCAGGTCGGCCGCATCCAGGCGGCCGAGGTAGGCCGCCGCCAGCGCGCACGCCGAGGCGCCGGCGAGGGCCAGGATGGCCCGGCGGGGCGTGCCGGAGGCGGACAGCGCCGCCAGCGGCGGCGGGAGCTGGCGGCGCGCCGCCAGGGCGTGCACCAGCCGGCTCGTTCCGGCGACGTAGGCGTTCACCGGGATGAAGCACAGCAGGAACCCGGCGACCCCCACTGCCGAGGAGGCCCCCGGGCCGAACACCCGTCCGGCGAGGAACGCCAGCGGCGCGCCGGCCGAGGCGGCGGGCATGGGCGTGCCCACCACCGCCACCGCCAGCGCCAGGTAGATGGCGCCCACCGCCACCAGCGCCACCAGGCTGGCCCGCCGGATGTCGCGCGACCGGCGGAACTCGCGGGCCAGGGGGGTGATGGCCTCCCATCCCACGAAGGCCCAGAAGAGCTGAACCGCGGCCAGCCCCACCGCGCCGCGACCCTTCGGGAAGAGCGGGGTGAAGGCCGCCGGATCCACCTCCGGAAGGGCGCGGACCACGATGAGGACCAGGCCGGCCGCGATCGCCGCCAGGGCGGCGAGCTGGGCCGTGGCGCTCACCCGCAGCCCGAGCGAGTTGAGGCAGTAGGCCGCCGCCAGGAGACCGCCTCCCAGCGCCAGCGCCAGGCTCTCGCCGCCGCCCAGGACGCCGGCCAGCGAATGCCCGGCGATGAGCGAGGCCACCACCGAGCCGGTGGGGTTCTGGGCCAGGAAGAGCCATCCCGACACCGCGCCCCAGCGCGGCCCGAAGGCGCGCTCGATGGCGCCGCAGAACCCGCCGGCGTCGGGCCGCCAGGGCGGCGTAGGTGAGCGCCAGCGGCGCCGAGAGGGCCACCAGCCCGGCCCAGGCCAGGAGCGAGGCCGGGCCGGCGGTCTCGGCGGCGACGGCGGGCAGCACCAGGACGCCGGTCCCCAGCACCGACCCGGCGTAGAGCGCCACGCCGTGCCACAGCCCGAGCGTCCGACGCAGCTCCCCGGCCGGCCCGGTCGCGTTCGAGGACATGGATGGAATCTGGCCCGGCCGGTGGTCCTCATCAATGGCCACTATTCTCGATCTGGAGATATCCATTATGATCCAGGCACCGGCATGAAGCGCCCCTTCGACCCGGGGAGGCTGCCCGCCGTCTCCGTGGACCGGCGGTCCTCGCGGCCCCTCCACCGCCAGCTCTACGAGACCTTCCGCCAGGCGATCGCGGCCGGGCGCCTGCGCCCCGGCCAGCGCCTGCCCTCCACCCGCGGCCTGGCGGCGGAGCTCGGCCTCTCGCGCACGCCGGCGGTGGCCGCGTTCGAGCAGCTCCTCGCCGAGGGGTTCATCCAGGGCCGGGTGGGCGCCGGCAGCTACGTGTCCCCCGCCCTCCCGGCCGGGAGGCCACCCCCCCGGCCACCGCGTCCGCCCTCGCCCGGTCCGCGCCAGGTCGCGTTCCACCTGGCCGGGGCGGGCGAGCCGGAACCCTGGGCTCGCGCGCTCGACGCCTTCCGGGTGGGCCTCCCGGCCCTGGAGCACCTGCCGCTCGAGACCTGGTCGGCGCTCCTGGCGCGCCAGGCGCGGCGGCTCTCCCGGCGCGCCTGCGCCTACGGGGACCCGCTCGGCCTGCCGGCCCTGCGCGAGGTGCTGGCCGGGTACCTCTCCGCCTCGCGCGGCGTGCGCTGCGATCCCGGGGAGGTCATGATCGCCAGCGGCTCGCAGCAGGCGCTGGCTCTGTGCGCCCGGGTGCTGGTGGGGGCGGGCGCCCCGGCGTGGGTGGAGGAGCCCGGCTACGCCGGCGCGCGCGCCGCCTTCGAGCTCGCCCGCGCCCGCATCGTGCCGGTCCCGGTCGACGAGGAGGGGCTCGACGTCGAGGCGGGGCTGGCGCGCGCCCCGGCGGCCCGCGCCGCCTGCGTGACGCCCTCGCACCAGCTCCCGCTGGGCGCAACCATGAGCGCCGCCCGGCGGCTGCGCCTCCTGGAGTGGGCCCGGCGCGCCGGCGCCTGGATCGTCGAGGACGACTACGACAGCGAGTACCGCTACCAGAGCCCCCCGGTGGCGGCGCTGCACGCGCTCGACCCGGACCGCCGCGTGATCTACGTGGGCACCTTCAGCAAGGTGCTCTTCCCCGCCCTGCGCATCGGGTACCTGGTCGTCCCGCCGGACCTGGTCCCGGCCTTCGTGCGCGCGAGGGAGGCGATGGACATCTTCCCCGCCCCGGTGCAGCAGGCCGCGCTGGCCGAGTTCGTGGCCGAGGGCCACTTCGCCCGGCACCTGCGCCGCATGCGGGTGCTCTACCGCGCGCGGAGGGCGGCGCTGGTGGAGGCGCTCCGGCGCGAGCTGGGCCCGG
>DASTPH010000103.1:0-44072 GCA_035762305.1 Anaeromyxobacteraceae bacterium | reverse complement strand
GGCCGCGCTGGGCCGCCCACTCCTGGCCGCGGGCGAAGAGGCGCTGGGCCACCTCGGTGGCTTCGCGCCAGACGCCGGGCTCCACGATCCGCTTCGCCAGGATCTCCTTCTCGCTGATGGGCTCGTCGTGCTTGCCGTACTCGGCCTTGGTGGAGGGGGTGACGATGGGGCGGTCGAACCTCTGGTCCTTCCTGAGCCCCCGGGGCCACTCGATGCCGTAGGCCCCGGCCTTGCCCGCCTGGTAGTCGCGCCACAGCGAGCCGGTGATGTAGCCGCGGATCACCACCTCGATGCGCAGCGGCTTCGCCCTCTTCACCACCATGACGCTCGGGTCGGGCGCGTCGACGACGTGGGTGGGGGCGATGTCCTTCACCTTGTCGAACCAGAACATGGTGAGCCGCGACAGCACCTCGCCCTTGAAGGGAATGGTGCCGAGCACGTGGTCGAAGGCGCTCACCCGGTCGGTGGTGATCATCACCATGCGGTCGCCGCGGCTGTAGTTGTCGCGGACCTTGCCGCGGTAGAGCTGGCCCAGCTCCGGGAGGTCCAGCTCCCGGAGGGTGTGGGCCAGCTGCGCGCGCAGGTTCTGGTCGGAGATCATGGTGCGCGGAGACTAGCACTCGGGCCTGTCGGCGGCGACGGGCCGGGAGGGTGCACTCGCGAGCCTCTCCTCGGTGCTGTAGGTTGCCGCCGTGGACCCCGCCCGCGTCCTCCTGGTGCTGCACCGCCCGTCGAGCGCGGAGAACCTGGGGGCGGTGGCCCGGGTGATGAAGAACTTCGGCCTCACCCGGCTGCTGGTGGTGGAGCCGCCGGCCTGGAGCGGCCGGCCGCGGTCGGGGCGAGGCGGCCCGGCGAGGGAGGACGTGCTCTCCCGGGCCCGGGTCACCGCCCGCCGCGCCGGCGACGTGCTGTCGCGGGTCGAGCTCTCCCCCGACCTGGCCTCGGCGCTGGCCTCGGCCACCTGGGCCTGCGGCACCACCTCGCGGGCCGTGGAGGGGCGAGCGGCCCTCTCGCCGCGCCAGCTCGCCGCCGAGGCGGCCCGGCGCTCCCGGCGCGGTCCGGTGGCGGTGGTGCTGGGCGAGGAGCGGCGCGGGCTTTCCGACGCCGAGCTGGAGCTGTGCCAGGCGGTGTGCACCATCCCCACCGACGCCGGCTACGACTCGATGAACCTGGCGCAGGCGGCGGCGGTGCTGTGCTACGAGCTGCACCTGGCGGCGGGGCGGGGCGTCTCGCCGGAACGGGGTCGACCCGTGGCACGGGAGGCGGCCCGGCGCAGGCCCACCGCTGCGCCGGAGAAGGCCTTGCGCGGACGACCGGGCGAAGCCCGGCGCGGCGAGCCGGTCCGGCGCGCCACCGCCGAGGCGCTCTGGGAGCGGCTGCGCGCGCTCCTCGCCGCTGCCGGTTACCTGAACCCTCAGAACCCCGACCACATCCTCGCCGAGTGGCGGCGCCTCCTCGACCGCGCCGAGCCGACCCAGCGCGAGGTGGAGCTGCTCCTCGCCGCGGCGCGGGCGCTGGAGCGCGCGCTGCGGCTCCGCCGGAGCCAATGACGCTCACGCGGCGGGGGCGGTGAGCCCCCTCACCCTACGACGGATCAGGGGCATCGATGGGCCTCTCCCCTCCGGCGAGAGGGCCGCGTGGAGGCCCCGCGGGCCGCGCGGGGTGAGGGGAGGCTCTCCTGTCCTATGCGGGCGGGGCCTCGGCGGGCTTGGCCTCGGCGGCGGGCTCGGCCGGGGCGGCGGCGGCGGAGAGCTTCACCGAGAGCCGGGCCTTCTTCCAGGCGTCGTAGTGCTCCTGGCACAGGCCGTGGGCCACGACCTTCCTCTTGCAGTCGGGCTTGGAGCAGGTCTTGAAGCGCGCCGGCCGGCCCTCGATCTCGCCGCGGCGCCACTTCTTGTAGTGGAAGAAGCACAGCCCCTTGGCGCGATAGGCCCGCTTGCAGCCAGCGACGGAGCAGGCCTTCTTTCCGCCGGCCTTGGGCGCCGGAGCCTTCTTCTTCGCCTTCGCCTTCTTGGTGGTCTCGGCCATCGCGCTCGCTCGCTCGGGTGGAAGGGGGGCGCCGGAGAGGGGGGCCGGCGCGGGCCGCGCTAGATAACCCGAGCCGGGACCGGAAGGCAACCCCGACGTCTCGGCCGGAGCCCTCTCTCCGGCGCCGCGGGCCGGAGGCCTCGTGTCGCGCCCATGCGTAGTGATCGGCTTCTCAGGCCGCGAAGCGGCCCCGGCCGGGAGTCCGGCCGCAGCAGGGGGGAGGCTCCGGCGGCTCGGCCGACGGAGGGGGCGGCACGCCCCCGTACAAACATGGCTAGTGCCGCCCGGAGCGACGAGCTCCGGTCGCGGCACTAGCGGGCGTGCTCGGCGACGATGGCGTCGAGCGCCTTGCGGTCCGCGTCGGTGTGGTGCTCGGCGGGCGGGGTCGGCTGGCCGGGGCGGGCCGCCGGGGCGGGGCGCACGGTCGAGCGCGCCTGTGCTTCTCGCGAGGGGGCCTGGGAGCGACCCGCGAGACGGCGCACGCCTCGCTCGATCTCCGCGGCGGTGCGGGTGACGAAGTCGCCCGGCCCGGAGGCGGCGCGCCACCGATCGAGCACGGTGCGGCCGCCCACGGGCACGAAGGCCACCACCGCCCAGAGCGCGGCCGCTGCCACGCCCCACTTGAGCAGCTTCAGCATGGGACCGGGGTAGCACGCCGGCGGCGGTGGGTCGAGTTTTCGGGGTCGGCGCGAGGGGAAAACCGCCGCCCGAAGGCGGCGCCCGGAGGCGCCGCCGGCGTGAGCAGCGAACGAGAGGCTAGCAGCGCGCGTCGCTGCAGACCTGGCTGGCGGCGGTCCGCTCCGGCGCCTGCGACGGCGCCGGGACCCTCACCAGCTGGGCCACGAAGGCGCCGAGCACGATCACCAGGAAGGCGACGACGGCCGTGTCCTTCCAGCCGTGACGGCGGGGGGTGTGGAAGGCGATCTCGGTCCTGGGGGTCATGGCGTCCTCCGTATCGTTCGGCGGTCCGTTCTTCCCGCCTGACCGGTGGAGGGGGCACCCCGGCGAATGTGACTGCCCGAAACCAGGCTTCAGACCACGGGCTGCAGGCTTCGGGCCCCTGCGCCGTGACACCGGGAGGCCTGCTGAAGTCCGATGCCTGAAGCCCAAACACAAGAAAAGACGTGTAAAATAACCTACTTGCTGCACAGGATCCCCTGCGTCTGTCGGGCGCGCCGGGCGGCGATCCCCCGCAGCCGCCGCCCAGCGCAACTCCCTTCTCAGGCAGGTGACAGCCGGGCAAGCGGGCGCCGTCTCCAGGGTCGGGCGTCCCGCCGCCCAGCTGCCCCCCACCCCACAGTGGAGACGCCAGCGCGGCCCGGTGTGACAGGGCCAGCGGCTCCCCTTCCCATTCAGGGAAGGAGCCCCTGCTCCTTGGCCAGGCGGGCCAGCTTCTCCTTGAGCCGCTCGAAGCGCTTGCGCAGCGCCGCCGGCGCCACCGGCTCACCCCGCCCCGAGAGCACGTGGGAGACCTCCTCCCAGGGCAGCTCCTTGTCGAGGCGGAGGATGAGCAGGGTCTGCTCTTCCGGGTCGAGCGCCTCGCGGAGCTTCAGCATGCGCTCGCTGCGCCCGCCGGGCCGGAAGCTGGAGTCGCGGGCTACCGAGGCCGCCAGGCGGGAGGCGTCGCTGGTGAGGAGGCGCCGGCCCCTCTGCCGGTAGGGGTCCCGGTGGAACCGCGAGGCGGCGTGCCAGGCGAGCTTGAAGCCCCAGGCCCGGAAGGAGCACTCGCGCCGGAAGCGGGGCAGCCCCTTGATGAGGTCCTCGCAGAACTGGGAGAACACGTCGCGTGCGTCGTCGTCGTCGCGCAGCACGGCGGTGAGGTAGCCCAGGACCTGCGGCCCATAGGCCTTCAGGAAGGCGGTGACGGCGCCGGGCAGGTCGCCGCGGTCGAGCCTGGCTGCGATCTCCTTCTCGGCGCTCACGCCGACGATGCTACACGGGGCGTGGCCCGGTCCACCACCCGCCTCCGCCTGGCCCGGCGCGGCGGCGGGCTTTTGGTATGCTCGGGCCCGGGAGTATGTCGTTCCTGCCCGCCGCCACGGCCCGCGCCCTGCTCGCCGGTTTCGGGGCCGCCGGCCTGGACGGCGACGCGCTCCGGAAGGCGGCCGCGATCGCGCCCGAGGCGCTGGAGCCGGTCGACGGCCTCCTGCCGGTCGAGGCCTTCGCACGGCTGTGGGAAGCGGCGTGGCGGCGCGCGCCGCGGGAGGAGCTTCCGACCGAGGTGGGCCTGGCGGTGCCCTTTGGAGCGTTCGGGGCCCTCGACTACCTGGCCGCCAGCTCGCCCACCGTCGAGGCCGCCTTCGACGCCCTGGCCGGCCACTTCCGCTACGTGGCCTCCGGCTTCGGGCTCGAGGTGGAGCGGCGGCCCGAGGGTGGCACGGTGCGGCTCGTGCCGGCGCACCCGCCCTCCGGGCGCGACCGCATGGCCGAGGTGAGCGACGAGTTCACGGTGGCGGTCTTCGTGGGCCGCTTCCGGACTCGCCCGCTGGCGCCGCCGTTCCGGGCGGCCGAGGTCCGGCTCACCCGGCCCGACCCCGGGCGGCCGACCCGGCACGCCGCGCTCCTGGGCGCGCCGGTGGTGTTCGGGTGCGCCGCGGCGGCCCTGGACGTCCCGGCCGACGCCTGGCGGGCGCGCCTGGAGTCGGCCGACCCGGTCCTCCAGCAGACGCTGCGCCAGCTGGCCGAGCGCATCGGGCTCGGCGAGGCCGAGAGCGACCTGGAGCTGTCCGTCCGGGCCCGGCTGCGGACGCTGCTCCCGGACGGGCGCGGCGAGGTGTCGGCGGTGGCCCGCTCGCTCGGCCTCTCGGGGCGGACGCTCCACCGCCGCCTGGCGGCCATGGGTCGCACCTTCCGCCAGGTGGTGGAGGACTTCCGCGAAGCCGAGGCGGAGCGGCTGCTCTCGGCGGGGAGGATGCCGCTCGGCCAGGTGGCGCTCAGGCTGGGGTTCGCCGACCAAACCGCCTGGAACCGCGCCTTCAGGCGCTGGAAGGGGACGTCGCCTCGGCGGTGGCTGGAGTCGCGGGACGGCGCGCGCGCCGGGCCTCGCGGCGAAGGGCGGCGAAGGTCGAGGGTCCGGCCACCGCGGCGGCGGCCATGAGCCCGCTCATGGCCGTCCCCCCGATGCCGAGGAAGAGGGCGTCGGCGCCGGTGAGGAACAGCCCCTTCACCGGCGTCCGCGCCTGGAGGAACGCCATGTCGAGGCGTTCCGGAGTGCAGGGGATGCCGTAGATCTCGCCCCCGCGATGGCCGGTGAAGGCCTCGGTGGAGAGGGGCGTGGAGAGCTCGCGGTAGGCGACCAGGGACCGGAAGCCGGGGAGGCGCCGCTCCACGGCCTCGAGCAGGGCGTCGGCGATGCGTTCCTTGAGCCCCTGGTACTCGGCGCCCCGCCGCTTCCAGGCGGTGCCGGCCCAGCGGGCGAAGCCGGCCCCGTCCACGGCCGTCACGATCTCGGCGGTGTGACTGCGGGCCTGCGGATCCTTGAGGGAGGGGAAGGAGAGGTAGACGTGGGAGACGTCGCCCGCGCCCACGCCGCCGCGCCGCGCCCAGAGGGCGTCCTGGTCCAGCGAGTCGTGGATCCAGAAGTTCTCCCCGCGCACCCCCAGCCGCTCCGGGGAGGCCGAGAGCCCGAGGTAGAGCGAGACATGGGCCATCCCGGGCTCGGCGCGGGCCACCGTCTCCCGGAACGGGAGGGGGACCTCCGGCGGCACGAGCTTCAGGAAGGTGGCGCGCGCGCCGGCGTCGGAGATCACCACCGGGGCCCGGACCACCTCGCCGCCGGCCAGGCGCACCCCGGCGGCGCGTCCGCGCTCCAGGAGGATGCGCTCCACCTCGGCGCGCACCCGGACCGCGCCGCCCGCCTCCTCGATCACCCGCCGGGCGCCATCGGCGATGCGCGCCGCCGAGCCCACCGGGTAGAGGCCTCCCTCGAGGTAGTGGGCGGTGATGACCGCGTGCGCCAGGAAGGCGCTCCGCGACGGCGGGAGGCCGTGGTCGCCCCAGCGCGCTCCGAGCACGGCCTTGAGCCGCTCGTCGCGGAAGCGCGAGTCGAGCACCGAGCGGGTGGTCCGCCGCGCCAGGCGCCAGCGGCGGGCCATGAGCACCCGCGCCGCGGCGGCGACGGGGGCGGGCGCGGCGCCGCGCATCCCGAGGAGGGCGGTGGCGCTGGCGGCGCGCTCGACGTCGCGCAGGTAGCGCCGGACGGCCCCGGCCTCGGCCGGGAAGGCCTGGGCGAGGTCCTCGGCGAAGCGCTCCCGGCCCGAGCGGATCTCGAACTCGAAGCCCGGGAAGACCAGGCGCTCGAATGGGTCCGGCATCCTGGTCCAGGAGAGGGCGCCGCCGGTGGTCACGGAGAGGACGTCCCGCATGGTGCCCGGCCGATCGGCCTCGGCGCCGACGTAGTGCACGCCCACGTCCCAGCGCCAGCCGCCCGGGCGCGAGAAGGTGTGGGTGAAGCCGCCGGCGCGCCAGTGCCGCTCGAGCACCAGCACTCGTGACCCGTGGAGGCGCGCCAGCAGGGCGGCGGCCGAGAGGCCGCCCATGCCGGAGCCGACGACCACCGCGTCGAAGTCGTTCGCGACCGGGGAAGACATGAGCACCTCCTGGGGACTTTGGGCCGGTTCTGGGCCCCAGCATGCGCCCGGAGCGCCGCGGGTTCTTGGCCGCACCGGCCGCGGCCTTGGCAGTTCCCGCCAAAGCGCTCGAGCTGGGGACTTCGGGGTCGAGCCCCGCCCCGCGCGCCAGCCCCCCCGGCCGGGCCGTCAGCCCGCGCCCGGCGGGTCGCCGCCCGAGAGCCAGGGGAGGAGGTCGGCGGCGTCGCGAGCCACGGCGGCGGTGCCGGCGGCGAGGGGGCTGGCGGGGGAGAAGCCCCAGGACACCGCCACGAAGCGGACGCCGGCGGCGGCGGCGGTCTCCTGATCCACCCGGCTGTCGCCGACGAACACCGCCTCGCCGGGAGAGGCGTCCAGCCGCACCATGATCTCCAGCGTGCCCGTGGGATCGGGCTTGCGCGGCGCCTCGTCGCCGCCCACCACCGCGCCGAAGCGGGAGAGGACGCCCAGGCCCTCGAGGATGCGCCGGGCCATGGCGCCGGGCTTGTTGGTGTGGACGGCCAGGGCGCAGCGGGCAGAGGCCAGCGCCGGGCCGATGCCGGGGTAGAGGCGGGTGTGGTCCAGCAGGTGCTGGCCGTAATGGGAGCGCCAGGCGGCGAGCGCCGGCTCCAGCAGGTGCTGCTGGGGGTCGATGGCGCGCTCGAGCAGCCGGGCCGCCCCCTCGCCGACGTAGGAGATGACGTCCTCGGGCGAGCGCGCCGGCAGGCCCAGCGCGGACAGCGCGTGCCGCACCGCCAGGTAGAGGTCCTCGCGGGAGTCGACCAGGGTCCCGTCGAGGTCGAAGAGGGCGAGCCGGATCACTTCTTGGGGGTCTCCCCCTCCTTCTCGGCGAGAATCGTGAACTCGACCCGGCGGTTCTTGGCCCGGCCGAAGGCGGTGGTGTTGGAGGCGATGGGCCGGGAGAAGCCGTAGCCGGCGGGCTGGAGCATCTGCCGGGAGATGCCGCGGGCGGCGAGCGCCTCCACGACGGCCCGGGCCCGGCGCTCCGAGAGATCCTGGTTGTAGGCCTGGCCGCCCACGTTGTCGGTGTGCCCCTCGACCCGGATGCGCTTGAGCTCGGGATGGGCCTTCAGGACGGCCGCGATCTCGTCGAGGATGCGCTTCGACTCCGGCTTGATGGTGGCCTTGCCGAACTCGAAGTTGATCATGTCCTTGAGCGAGAGGCGCTCGGTCTCGACCTCGACGACTGGGCCCTCGCCCACCGGGCAGCCATCGTTCTGGGCCGGGCCGGGCTCCTTGGGACACTTGTCGTCGATGTCCGGGATGCCGTCGCCGTCGGCGTCTGGGCAACCCTCGAGCTCCTTCGGCCCCTTCACGTCCGGGCAGCGGTCCTCGCTGTCCATGACCCCGTCGCCGTCGCTGTCGCGGTCGGGACAGCCCTGCAGCACCCGGAGCCCCGGGACGTCCGGGCAGCGGTCCTCGTCGTCGGGCACGCCGTCGCCGTCCCGGTCGGACTTGATGGTCTCCCAGCGCACGCCGGCGAAGAGCCGGAAGGTCTCCCGCCCCCAGGCCGCCGAGCCCAGGCCGGCGCCCAGGCCCAGCTCGCAGGCCAGGTGTGGGCCGACGAAGCCGCGCACCCCGAGCCGGCCCGAGATGGGAGAGCTGTAGCGCGCCGAGTCGGCGGTGGCGCCGCGCGGGATCTGGCCCGAGACGTCGGCGATGGCCCGCAGCGAGCGAAACTCCCACCAGGGCCCGAGGTCGTAGCCGCCGCCCAGGCCCCAGGTGAAGCCGTCGTGCACCACCAGCTGCAGGAACTGCCCGGGCGAGCGGAAGAGGTAGCCCGCCTGGCCGTCGACGCGCCAGCGGGAGCCGCGGATGGTGGCCACCGCGCTGGGGATGGCCATGAGCCCGTCGGAGGCGAAGGCGTCGGGGTCGCCGGTGGGGACCCGGACGTCGGCCATGGCCGACAGGGCGAAGATGGATCCGCGCGGGCCGAAGAGCGGCACCTTGGCCTGCAGCCGCAGGTCCCCCAGCGCGAAGGCGGCCACGCTGGCGGCCAGCGGCGGGCCGACGCCGAGGTCGGTCAGCGGGGCCAGGTTCGCCTCCTGGTGGAGGTAGACCGGGACGTCGGCGGCCAACTCCAGGAAGCCCAGGCTGTAGCTCCCGCCCAGCACGGTGGCGAAGCGCTGCTCGATCACGTGTCCGATCACCTGGTCGCCGGAGCGCCAGGGGATGAGGCCGTCCACCCACTGCAGCACCAGGAAGGCGTGCCAGCTTCCGCGCGGCGGCACCGCCGCGGTCTCCACGAAGAAGTCGCCGTCGATGGTGGAGGCGAAGCGGAAGGGGTCGGCGTCGAACCCCCTCGCCGAGGGATCGTCCGCCAGGCTCACCCAGGGCATGGCCAGGGCCGCGGCCACGGCGAGGAGGCGCGTCGGCATCCCCGGCAGAGTACCGTTCCTGGGAGCGCCCCGGCAAGAAAATCGACGGGACACGGCAGGTTGCGCGGGCGCCCGCCGCGCCCGGCGCGTCAGCCCGCCCTGGCCCGCGAGATGGCCCCCCCGGTCCAGCGGTCCACCACCGCCAGCAAGGCGTCCATCACCCGCGGGTCGATCTGGGTCCCCCGGAGGCGCTCCAGGATCCGCAGCACCGCCCGCACGTCCATGGCCGGTTGGTAGGGGCGGCTCGAGGTGCAGGCGTCCCAGGTGTCGGCGGCGTTGACGATGCGCGCCACCAGCGGGATGCGCTCGCCGGCCAGCCCCTCGGGGTAGCCGGCGCCGTCCCAGCGCTCGTGGTGGCTCTTGATGGCCGGCAGCGCGTCGCGCAGGAACTCGACCCCGTTCACGATCTCGGCGCCGATGGCGGGATGCTCGCGCATCACCGCCGTCTCCTGCTCGGAGAGCGGCACCGACTTGCGCAGCACCGGCTCGGGAATGCCGATCTTGCCGATGTCGTGGAGGATGCCGCCGTAGGCCAGCGCCTTCATGGTCGGCCCGTCGCACTCGAGCTCGCGGCCGATCTCCACCGCCAGCTCGGCCACCCGCTGGTTGTGGCCGCGGGTGTAGGTGTCCTTGGCGTCGATGGCGCCGGCCAGGCTGCGGATGGTGTCGAGGTAGCCCGCCTCCAGCTTGGCGATGAGGCGGCGGTTCTCCTCGTCGTAGCTCTTGAGCTCGCGCGACATGTGGTTGAAGGTGTAGGCCAGGTCGCCGATCTCGTTCCTGACCGTCACCTTGACCTCGCCCCCGAAGCGCCCGCGGGCGATGTCCAGGGCGCCGCGCACGCACTCGCTCACCGGGCGGGCGATGCGCCGGGCGAACCAGCCGGAGAGGAGCACGGCCAGGGCCGCCGAGACCAGTCCGCCGTAGAGGACGGTGCGGCGCATCCGGTCCACCGCGGCGAAGGCGTCGTCGCGCGGCTGGGCCGCCACCACTCCCCAGCCCACCTCGGGGAGGGCGGCCCAGGCGCCGAGCAGCTCGCGCCCGGACGCGTCCCGGAACTGGGCCACCCGGGCGCCGCCGGCCCCGACGGGCGAGGGCGCCGCCAGGCCCAGCTCGCGCACCACCTCCGGCTCGCCGGCGACCGCCAGGACCCGAGCCGGGTCGGGATGGGCCAGGTAGCGTCCCGAAGCGTCCACCACGAAGGCCTGCCCGCGGGCGCCCACCCGGGTGCGGGCGGCGAGCCGCTGGAGCGGGGAAAGCGAGAGCTCGGCCGCCAGCGCTCCCACCGCGCGGTCGGGGAGCGGCACCAGGAGCGTCATCACCGCCTCGCCGCGGTGCGCGGCCCGGTAGGGCGGCGACCAGCGGGCCGGCGCGCCCCCCGCGGACAGCCCCTGGCGAAGGAGGACGCCGGCCTGGACCTCGTGCTCCGCGATCTCGCTCGGGGCCACCGTGGCCGGGAAGCCCTGCAGGCCGCGGATCTTGCGCCCGGAGCGGTCGAACAGGGTGACCACCGCCACCTCCTGGCGGCGGGAGAGCAGCGCCGACAGCGCCTCGCGCCGCTCGGCCTCGTCCAGCCCGGCCCAGGCCGTGCCCCGGGCCGAGTCCTCGACCGCGCGGCGGGCCTCGGCCAGCCACCCGGCCGCCTCGAGGCG
Source organism: Anaeromyxobacteraceae bacterium (assembly GCA_035762305.1). Classification (GTDB taxonomy): domain Bacteria; phylum Myxococcota; class Myxococcia; order Myxococcales; family Anaeromyxobacteraceae; genus DASTPH01. Next base: position 33,410 of record DASTPH010000103.1, on the reverse strand, counting down.
CAGGCGCTCCACCCGCTCCGCGGCGAGCTCCAGGGCGTCGGTGGTGAGCTGGTCCCGGCTGGTCGAGGACAGCATCCACCCCAGCACCCCGGTGGGGACGGCGCTCGCGAAGAGCATGAGCAGCAGCACCGACCGGAAGAGCTTCATGACGTTCAGCCGGAGCGCAGGGCGCGGCTGAGCGCCCGCTCCAGGCCGCGCTTGGTGAAGGGCTTCTCCAAGATCGCGTCCGGGGCGTCGTCGCCGCTCACGGCCCGGACGCTGGCGTCGCTGATGGCGGTGAGGAGCACCGCCGGGAGGCGCTGGCCCCGCTCCCGCAGGCGCTTCAGCGCGTCGATCCCGGAGAGCCGGGGCATGAGGAAGTCCAGGATGAGGGCGTCGGGGCGCTCGCGCTCGGCCCGCGCCACCGCCTCCTCCCCGTTCTCGGCCTCCACCACCTCGTGGCCCAGGTCGGCCAGCACGTCTCGCAGCATGGCGCGGATGAGGCGGTCGTCGTCGGCGATGAGCACCTTCACGGGCGGCTCCTACTTCCAGGTCGGGGTGTCCACCTCGAGGCGGGGTGGCTTCTCCACCACCTTGATCCGCCGGGGCTCGGAGGCTGGGCCGGCGAAGCCGCGCCCGTCGCGGGCGGTGACGCGCCAGCGGTAGTCCCCGGGCGCCAGCTCGCCGCGCAGGTGGAGGCGCGGCGCCGGGGAGGCGAGCCGGAGGGCCACCTCGCGGAACGCCTCGTCGCGGGAGAGGACCACCTCGTAGGAGACGGCCCCGGCCACCGCCGACCAGGCCAGCACCGGCTCGCCCTGGCGCGCCGAGGGGCGGACCGTGACGGCGGCGCCGTCGTTTGGCTCGAGCAGGGCCGGGGCCGCCGGCAGCGGCGCCACCTCGGGCTTTGAGCCGCGCCGCACCCGGGCCGCCTGGCCGGCCGGGACGGCTGCGCGCTCGCCCTGCGCCTCCACCTCGACGCGGCCCCGCTGCACTTCCACCCGGGTGGCCTCGTCGTCACCCACCCCGACGCTGAAGCGGGTCCGGCCGGCGGCCGCCTCGCGGGCGCGCCGGGCGAGGGTCCAGGCCTCGTCCGAGAGGCGCCGCGCCTCCTCCGGCTGCCCCGCCTTGCGGGCCGACCGGGCCCGGGCCAGGGCCTCGGCGGCGGCGCCGAGGTCCGGCTCGGAGGCGCCGGCGGCGCGGGCCTCGCCCAGGGCCCGCTCGGCGGCGGCCACCGCGCTGTCGGCGGCCTCGGCCGCGGTGGGGGCCGCGGCCGGCGGTGCCGCCGGCGCGGCGGCGAGCACGGCGGCCATGAGCAGGGCGCTGGTCACTGGAACACGATCTCCCTCGAGACGCGGGTCCGGGCGGCCCCGGTCTCGACCACCACGTCGGCGGGCGCCCCGCCGTCGGGCCGCGGCGCGGGCGACCAGTCCACGTCCACGGCGCCCTGCTCCAGTCGCACTCCGGCTGCCTCACCACCCAGGCTCAGGAGGGAGTTCTCCGAGACCGCCAGGGTCGAGCCGCCCTCCAGCACCACCTGGGCCGAGGCTCCGGCGACGGTGCGAATGCGGTCGCCGGGGCCGAGGGGCGTGCCGGCTGCGGCCGGGAGCCACTCGGCCGAGTCGGGGCGCTTGACCCGCACGTCGCCTCTCACCGGACCGAGCGTGGCGGTGCGGGCCGGGGCCGGCCTGGGCGGCGGCGGCGCGGAGCAGGCCGTCGCCAGGGCCGCCGCCAGGAAGGCGTGACGGAGCGAGAACTCGGGCCCGAGGAGGAGGGCGGCCACCGCCGCGAGGATACCACCCCGTCCGGGGGTGGTCCGCTTTCGGGAATCAGGCGCCGAGGCCCACCCACTCCGAGCCGTCCTCGTAGACCTCGCGCTTCCAGATGGGAGCGTCCTTCTTGAGGCGCTCGATGACCGCCTCGCAAGCCCGGAAGGCCGGGGTGCGGTGGGCGGCGGCGGCGGCGATGACCACCGCCGCCTCCCCGGGCTCGAGCCGCCCCACCCGGTGCACCACCGCCACCACCGCGCCGTGCTCGGCCTCCACGGCCCGGCCGATCTCGGCCAGGACCCGCTCGGCCATGGGGCCATGGGCCTCGTACTCCAGCCGCAGCACTCGCCGGCCGTGGCTCTCGCCGCGAACCTCGCCGGTGAAGGTGACCACCCCGCCGCGGCCCGGGCCGGACACGGCCCGCACCACCTCGGCGAGGTCGAGGGGGCGGTCCACCACCCGGAAGAGCGGCGCTCCGCCGGCGACCGGCGGGATCACCGCCACCTCCGCGCCGGGCGGCACCGCGTCGGATTCCCCCGCGAATCGTTGATCCAGCGCGATGCGGCAGCGGACGAGCACGCGCGCCAGCGCCGGGTGCCGCTCGACCAGGAGCCGGCGCAGGTCGGCCACCGTCGGCGGCGCCGCGTCGAGCGTCTCCCGGTCGGTGCCGGCCGCCTCGCGGGCCGCGGCGAAGTAGAGGACCTCGAGGGCCACGACGGGAAATCCTAGCCCGGCGGCGCGGCGGGGGCCACTGGCGGCGCCGCCGGATCCCTCGTCGTCGTGCGGACGCCCTACCGTCTGAACACCCGCGCCAGGTCGCCGAAGACGGTGACCCCCAGCAGGAGCCCGATGAGGGCCACGGCGCCGATGAGGTGGACCACGTTCTCCACCTTCTGGTTCACCGGGCGGCGGGCGACGAGCTCGTATCCGAGGAAGGTGAGGCGCCCCCCGTCCAGGGCCGGGATGGGCAGGAGGTTGAAGAGCGCCAGCACGATGGAGATGAACCACAGCATCATCACGAACTGCAGGGGGCCGGCCCGGGCGCTGCGGGCCATCTCCTGGGCGATGCCCAGCGGCCCGCGCAGCTCCGCCTTCTGCCGCCCGGTCACCACCTGGGCCAGCCCGGCCAGGATGCTCGCCGCCTGGGCGTTGGTGCGCCGCACGCCCAGGGCCAGCGCCTCCCCGGCGCCGGCCCGCACCGTGACCAAGCCCGGGCGGATGCCGAGCTGGCCCAGGCCGCCGCGGTCGTCCGGCGTCGCCGTCACCCGCTCCAGCGGGGCCTCGGGCGGCGCGCCGGCCCGCCGCACCGAGAGGACCACCGGGCGGCCCGGGCTGGCTTGCACCGCCGCCACCAGCTCGTACCAGGTGTCGAGCGGCGTCCCGTCGAAGGCCACCACCCGGTCCCCGGCGCGCAGGCCGGCCCGCTCGGCGGCGCTCCCGGCGACGATGTCGCCCGCCACCGGGGCCGGGTCGGGCTGGGGGAGCCCCAGGGTGGCGAACATGGTCACCGCGATGGCCAGGGCCAGGAGGTAGTTCATGGCCGGCCCGGCCAGGATCACCAGGAAGCGTTGCCAGGCGGGGTGGTTGGGGTAGGCGCCGCGGTCGCCTGGGTCGATCTGCTCCCCGGGCGCCATCCCGGCGATGCGCACGTAGCCGCCGAGCGGCAGCGCCGAGAGGCACCACTCGGTGTCGCCGCGGCGCCGCGACCACAGCACCGGCCCGAAGCCCACGCTGAAGCGCTCCACCCGCATGCCGGCCAGGCGGGCCAGGGCGAAGTGCCCCAGCTCGTGGATGACGATGAGGACCGCGAAGCCGAGGACTGTGGCGGCGGCGGTGAGGAGCCACTGCCCGGCGCCGTCGAGGGAGCTCATGGGGTATTCCCTAGCACGGAGTATCCCTAGCACGCGTCCGGCGCGGGCGCACCCGCGCCTGGCCCGGTCAATCCTCGCCGGCGTCGCCGAATTCCTCGGCGGTATAGATCTCCACCGTGGCCTCCGGGTCGCGCCAGGCGTCGGGGCGGAGCCCGGCCTTGAGGCAGGTGTGGCGCAGGAAGGCCACCGCGTCGAACCCTCGCTCCACCGCCACCGCCGGCAACAGCGTCCCGCGGTGCCACCCCTTCTTCACCAAGAGTCCATGGGTGCCGATCTCGATCTCCGAGGGATCGCGCAGGGGGGTGCGCGGCCCCAGCGCCGAGACGCAGTAGCCGAGATCGTCGGCCTCCTCGCGCCGCACCGGCGGGAAGCGCGGGTCCTCGCTGGCGGCGCTGACCGCCACCGCGGCCACGGTGCCGGCGAGCGTCCCCTTGGGCTCGAAGGAACCGATGCAGCCGCGCAGGGCGCGCTCCACCCGCAGGGTGACGAAGGCGCCCCGCGGGACCGCGAGCGGTCCGGAGCTGGGCAGGGGCGGGGCGCTCCCCAGGCCCAGGTGGTGGCGGACCGCCGCCCTGGCGATGCCGAGCAGTGCAGCGCGATCCTGGGGGGAGAGCGGGTCCATGCCGGCTAGAGGCGGCGCCGGGCGCCGGTGAGGAGGTAGCGCCGGACGTCGGCCAGGATCTCGGCGTGATCGAAGACCAGGTCGGGCAGGGCGCTCCAGGGGAAGGCCCGCGCCTCGGCGGCGTCATCCCCGCCCCGCGGCTCGCCGGAGGCCCGGGCCAGGAAGACGGTGCTGATGGTGTGGCGGCGCGGGTCGCGCCGCGGATCGGAGTAGGCGTGGAACTGCTCCCCGAGCTCCACCGAGAGGCCGGTCTCCTCGCGCGCCTCGCGGGCGGCGGCGTCGGCGAGCGGCTCGCCCAGGTCCACGAACCCGCCCGGGAGGGCCCAGCCGTGCGGCGGGTTGCGGCGCCGGACCAGCACCACCCGGTCGCCGGGAAGCAGGATCACCACGTCCACGGTGGAGGCGGGGTTCAGGGGCTCGGGCATCAGCGCGGGGCCAGGATGAGCGGGTCGCTGGGCCGGGGGGCAGGCGCGGGCGGACGCGCCGGGAAGGCCTTCTCCACCAGGAGCCGCGCGAAGGGGATGCGCGAGGCGGGCAGGCCGGCGGCCACCGCCCGGGCCGCGGCACCGGCCAGGCGGGCGTTCTCGAGATCGCCGAGGAGCTCCAGATGGGCAGCCGTGGCGAGCAGGCGGGTCGAGAGCCTGCGCCGGCGCGGCTCGTCGAGCCAGCTCTCGATGGCCTCCGACAGGACCCGGGCCGCCTGCTCGGCCTTCTGCCGCTCGTCCAGGTAGAGGGGGGAGACGGCGATCTCGTCGAGCTTCTGGGCCAGCTGGCGCAGGAGGTCCTCGTCGGCGAGCCAGCCGCGCAGCACCGGAAGCTGGTGCAGCGCGCCCGAGCCCTCGAGGGCGGCGCGCTCCTCCTCGTCCGGGAGCGGCGGGAAGCGGGCCCCGAGGTCCTCGGGCGGCGCCGGCGGCCCGAGGCGGCCCAGCCACGCCTCGGCGCCATCCGGCAGGGGACGTCCGGAGGACTCGTTCAGGGCGCGGGCCTGCGCCACCAGCGCACGCGCCCGCCCGGCCCCGACCTCGGCCACCGACATGTCGCGCCCCTTCTCGGCCAGGTCGCGGGCCAGGGCGCGGAACTCCTTGCGGCCGAGCAGCCTTGTCTGAAGCTCGAGGAGCCCGAGCACGTCCGAGACCACCGCCTGCCCGACCTCGACGCCCCGCCCCGGCACCGAGCGGGCGATCCAGACCACCTGCTCCCCCTGGCCGTCCACGGCCGAGGCGAAGCAGGGGAAGTCCGGCTCCGGCCGCGCCGGGGCCCGCGGCGGAGGGGCGCGCGCCGGCTCGGGGGTGGGCAGGCCCCGGCTCCGGAGCAGGTGGAGCCCGCGCTTCGCCTCCTTGGCGATCTCCCGGACCGGATGGGCGGCCAGCGCCGCGAGCAGGTCGGCGCGGCCGGCGGCGGCGGCGGTCCGTGCCACGGCCGCGCCCAGGGCCGGAGGCAGCGCGGCCACGTCCTCCGGGCGCGCCGTGGCGATGCCGGATACCAGGCGGGCCGCCGCGGCTGCCTGCTCCCGGCTCACGCCGGCGGCGGCTGCCACCTCCTCGCTGCCGACGCCCGGATCCCTGAGGAGCGCCAGCGCCTGTTCGGGGTCGAGGGGCACGCCGGCAGATCTACCCGCCGCGGGGGTACCGCTCAACGCATTGCTTCCGGGGCGGGGCGAGCCGTTCCCCGCCTCGAGCCCGTCGGGCCGCCCGAGGCGAGGTGGCCGCGCTTGACCGAGGTCAAAGCTCGCTTGACGGCGAGATCTGGCCCAGTTAGGCTGCGCAAACCGCCCCGAGGAGGGGACAACCCAAAGAGGAGCGACACCATGACCAGGCGTTTCTTCACCAGCGTGGCCTTTGCGGCAGCCGCGGCGTTCGCGCTGGCGGTCGCTACGCCAGCCCAGGCCTGCGACGGTCACAAGCAGACGGCCGACACTCAGAAGAAGGCCGACAAGGCCACCAGCAAGGCGAGCAAGCCCCAGGCACCGGCCGCCCAGGACAAGAAGGCCGACGCCTCTGCGCCCGCCTCAACGCTCCTCGCCGGCGCGTGCAACTGCGACAAGGACGGCAAGAACTGCACCTGTCCCAAGGGCGAGTGCAAGTGTCCCAACTGCGGGAAGGGGGACAAGCCCAAGGCTCGCGCCGCTGCGGGCGGGGCGCTCCTCGCCGGCGCCTGCAACTGCGACAAGGACGGGAAGAACTGCACCTGCCCCAAGGGCGAGTGCAAGTGCCCCAACTGCGGGAAGGACAAGCCCAAGGCCCGCGCGGCCTAGCCTGGCGAGTCTCTCTCGGGCCTCGGGCCTGAAGGCTTCGGATCTCGGGCGGCGACTCGCCCGAGGGCCTGGAGCCCGAGGCCCGGGGCCCGAATCGTTTCTCAGCGCCGAGCGCTCGCCGCCGCCAGGGCCACCCCGCCCAGGATGAGCAGGCCGCCCGCCACCTGGCCCGCCGAGAGCGCCTCGCCCAGGAAGAGCCAGGCCAGCGCCGCCGCCAGCGCCGGTTCGAGCATGGCGAGGAGCATGGTCACCGTGCCGGCGAGCGCCCCCAGCGCCGAGACGTAGAGCGCGAAGGGCACCGCGGTGGCGAACACCGCCACGTACAGGAAGTACGGCCAGTCGGGGACGGTGGCCAGGGCGGTCCAGGGGGTCCGCCGGGCCGTGAAGGCGAGTGAGCCCAGCAGGAAGCCCCAGGCCACGAGCGGCAGCGCCCCCATCCCGCGGTGCCTGAGCGCGCCCGAGACCACCGTGGCCGCGGCCATGGCGAAGGCGCTGGCGAGTCCCCAGGCCAGGCCCGCCAGCGGGACCCGGAGCGAGCCGCCGGGGAGAACCAGCATGGCCGAGCCGGCGACCGCGAGGAGGAGCGCCGCGGACACCGGGCGCGGGGGCAGGCTCCGGGCGCGCAGGGACTCCCAGGCCGCCACCAGGAGCGGCGCCGTGTACTGGAGGAAGACCGCCACCGCCACCCCGGCCTCGGCGATGGCCTCGAAGTAGCTGAGCTGGAGTAGCGCCATCAGGGCGGCGTACCCGCCGAGGGCCGGCCACAGCCGCCGTGGGACGGCGAGCGAGCCGCGCCAGGCGAGCAGGGGCAGGAGCGCGGCGCCTCCCACCAGCATGCGGATCTGCACCAGGTGGGCGGGGTCCACCGCCCGCTGGAAGAGGCTGCGGGCCACCACGCCCGAGATGCCCCACAGGGCGGCGGCGGACAGGACCTTCAGCACCGGGCCGATGGCCCGGGCGCGGGTGACGCTGGTCAAGGGCGGCCGCGCTTCCAGGATTTTCTCCTCGCCGGCGGGCGTCGACAGGAGCAGAGTGGGGCCAGGTTGGTATGACAGCGGGTGGGGAGTTGCAAGCGCCGCTCGCCATGGCGGCGGAGGGGATGGCGGGGCTCCTGCACGCGCTGCTGGCGCGGGGGTTCGAGGTGGTGGGCCCGCGCCGGCGCGACGGCGTGGTGGAGCTCGGGCCGCTTTCCTCGGCCGCCGACCTGCCCGCGGGCCTCTCGAGCGAGCAGGCGCCCGGGCGCTACCGCCTGCTCCCCCGCGGCGACGGGGCGGTGCTGGCCCACGGACCGGCCGCCCAGGGGTGGCGGCGCTTCCTGCAGCCGCCGCGCGAGCGGTTCCTCGCCGCCAGCCGGCGTGGCCGATCGCTTCACGTCCGTTCCCAGGCGCACCCTCCGCCCCGCATGGCCTTCCTCGGGGTGCGCCCCTGCGACCTCGCCGCCCTGGCGGCGCTGGACGGGGCGCTCCTGGGCGCGCCCGCCGACCCGCGCTACGCGGCCCGGCGCGCCGGGCTGTTCCTGGTCGCCGCCGCCTGCGTCGAGCCGGGTGGGACCTGCTTCTGCGCCTCGCTGGGCACCGGGCCGGGCGCGCGGGGCGGCTTCGACCTGTGCCTCACCGAGATCCTGGAGGGGGAGCGCCGCTTCCTGGTCGAGGTGGGGAGCGACGCCGGCGCGGCCCTGGCGCAGGAGATGGGGCTCTTGAGGGCGCCGGTCGAGGACCGGGTGGCCGCCGCCCGCGCCGTGGCGGGATGCGCCCGAGCCCAGGCGCGCGCCCTCGATCTGGGAGCGGCCGCGCTCGTCGGCCGCTCGCTCTCGAGCCCGGCCTGGGAGGCGGTGGCGCGGCGCTGCCTCTCCTGCGGCGCCTGCACCATGGTGTGCCCCACCTGCTTCTGCACCACCGCCGAGGACGAGCTCTCCCTGGACCGCCGCGCCTGCAGCCGCTCCTGTCGCTGGGACAGCTGCTTCGCGCTCGGCCATTCCTACGTCCACGGCGGGCCGGTGCGGGCCACCCTGGCGGCGCGTCACCGGCAGTGGGTGGCGCACAAGCTCCTCTGGCAGCGGGAGCAGCACGGGGCCCCGGGCTGCACCGGATGCGGCCGCTGCATCACCTGGTGCCCGGCCGGCATCGATCTCACCGAGACGGTGGCGGCGCTGGGGCGGGCGGAGGCGTCGGGAGGGGGGCCGTGACGGGCGCGCTCCGGCCTGCGGACCCGATGATCCCCATTCCGGCGCGGGTGCGCCGGGTGAGGCGCGAGACGCGCGACTCGGTCACGCTCTGCCTCTCGGCGCCGCGCGGGTTCCGCTTCGCGCCGGGGCAGTTCGACATGCTGTGGCTCCCCGGGGCGGGCGAGGTGGCCATCTCGGTGGCCGGCCAAGGCGAGGGGACGGTCGAGCACACGGTGCGCGCGGTGGGCGAGGTGACCCGAGCCATCGCCGCCCTGCGCCCGGGCGATGTCCTCGGGCTGCGCGGCCCCTTCGGGGCGGGCTGGCCCCTCGAGGCGGTGACCGGCCTCGACCTCCTGGTGGTGGCGGGCGGGGTGGGGTTGGCGCCGCTCCGTCCGCTGGTGCTGGAGCTCCTGCGCCGCCCCGGCGGGGCGCGGCGAGCGGCGCTGCTCTACGGGGCCCGCACGCCGGACGAGCTCCTCTACCGGCGCGAGCTTCCGGCCTGGGAGCGGCGCGGCCTCGGCGTCCGGACCACGGTGGACCGCCGCCAGCCCGGCTGGTCGGGCCGGGTGGGGCTGGTCACCGGGCTCTTCGAGGACCTGCGCCTGCACCCGGGGGACACCGCGGCCTTCCTGTGCGGCCCGGAGGCCATGATGCGCTTCGGGGTGCGCGACCTGCTCCGCCTCGGGCTGCCGCCGGAGCGGATCTGGGTCTCGCTGGAGCGGAGCATGAAGTGCGGGGTGGGGCGCTGCGGCCACTGCCAGTGCGGGCCGCTCTTCGTCTGCCGCGACGGTCCGGTGCTGCGCTGGGACCGGGTGGCGCCGCTGCTGGAGGTGCGAGAGGCGTGAGGCGGAAGGGGACACGGGGTTCGGCCCGGCGGCCCGCGGCCAGGCGCGGCGCGGCGGGGGTGCGCGCGCCGCGGCGCCCGCGGGTGGGGGTGTGGAGCTTCACCTCCTGCGAAGGCTGCCAGATGCGCCTCCTCGAGCTCGAGGGCGGGGGGCTTGGCCTCTTCGACCGGTTCGAGGTGGCCTACTTTCCGGAGGCCACCCGCTCCGAGTCGCCCGGGCCGCTGGACCTGGCGGTGGTGGAGGGCTCCGTCAGCACCCCGCAGGAGGCGGAGCGGATCCAGGAGGTGCGCGCCAGAACACGGGAGCTCTGGGCCATCGGCGCTTGCGCCACTGCCGGCGGCATCCAGGCGCTCCGGAACTTCATGAACCTGGACGAGCTGGCGCGGCTGGTCTACGCGGCGCCCGAGTACGTGGAGACCCTGGAGACCTCCACCGCCATCGCCGACCACGTGAACGTGGATCTGGAATTGCGCGGCTGCCCGCTCGACGCCGGCCAGCTCGAGGCGGCGCTGGCGGCCTTCCTCGACGGGCGGCGCCTCTCGCTCCCGGCCCACGCCGTGTGCCTCGAGTGCAAGCTTGGCGGCAACCCCTGCCTGCTGGTGGCCGGCGGCCGGCCCTGCCTGGGCCCGGCCACCCAGGCCGGGTGCGGCGCGCTCTGCCCGGCCTTCGGGCGCGGCTGCTTCGGCTGCTTCGGCCCCATGGAGGCGGCGCAGCCCGAGGCCATGCGGCGGGTGCTGGTCTCGCTGGGGCTCTCCGAGGACCAGGCCACCCGCGAGTTCCGCCGCTTCGCCGCCGCGGCGCCGGCCTTCGCCGGGGGAGGTCGCCGGCCGTGACCCGCGCCATCTCGGTGCCGTACCTGGCGCGAGTTCCCGGCGAGGCGGCCCTGGCGGTCACCCTGCGCGACGGCGCTCCGGCCGAGGTGCGGCTCGACATCTTCGAGCCCCCGCGCTTCGTGGAGGGGATCCTGCGAGGGCGCGAGCCGGGCGACGCCCCCGACGTCACCGCCCGCATCTGCGGCATCTGCCCCCACGCCCACGCCCTGGCAGCCGCACTGGCGCTGGAGGGGGTGGCCGGGGTGAACCCAGGCCCGGAGGTGCGCGCCCTGCGCCGGCTGCTCCATTGCGGCAGCTGGATCGACAGCCACGCCCTGCACCTCTTCGCCCTGCACCTCCCCGGCTTCCTCGGCTACCCCGACGCGTCGCGCATGGCGCGGGACCACCGGCGGCTGGTCGAGACCGGGCTGCGCCTCCGGCGTGCCGGGAGCGCCATCTGCGCCGCCGTGGCCGGCCGGGCCATCCACGCCGTGAACGTGCGGGTGGGCGGGTTCGCGAGCGCCCCTCGCGCCGAGGCTCTGGAGGCGCTCCTCCCGGAGCTGGCCTGGGGAGCCGCGGCGGCGCTGGAGCTCTTGCCGCGCCTCTCGCGCCTGCGCTTCCCCGAGCTCCGGCGGGACTACGAGCTCCTGGCGCTGGTCCACCCCGGCGAGTACGCCTTCTTCGAGGGGCGGCTCGCGTCCACCGGGGGCCTCGACGCGCCGGCCGAGGCGTTCTCGCGGGAGGTCGAGGAGTTCCACGTCCCGCGCTCCAACGCCCTCCACTCGCGCTTGCGAGGCCGCGGCGCCTTCCTCACCGGCCCGCTGGCGCGCTTCGCGCTCTCCTTCGACCGGCTCTCGGCGGGGGCCCGCCGCGCGGCCCGCCTCGCCGGCGTGGACCCGGGGCTGCGCAACCCCTTCAAGGCGCTGCTGGTGCGTCTGGTGGAGATGGTCCACTGCCTGGAGGAGGCGGCGGCGCTCATCCAGGCCTACCGGCCTCCCGACCCGCCCTTCGTGGAGGCCCCGCCGCGGGCAGGCTCCGGCTCGGCGCTGCTGGAGGCGCCGCGCGGGCTCCTGCACCACGCCTACCAAGTCGGCCGGGATGGGCTCCTTGCCGGCGCGCGCATCGCCGTGCCGACCTCCCACAACCTCGAGCCGATGGAGGGCGATCTCGCGGCCCTGGCGCCGCAGCTGGCGGCGCTGCCCCCGGCGGCGGCGACGCGGCTCGCCGAGCAGGCGGTGCGCAACCACGATCCGTGCATCTCCTGCTCGACGCACTTCCTCAGGGTGCGCGTCGAGCGGAGCGCCCCGCGGGAGGGGCCGCCGGCCGCGGCGCGGGCGGCGACGGCCCGGGTCGTCGCCCTGGGACGCCGCGGCTCGGGGGACGACGCCGCCGGCCCGGCGGTGCTCGATCGGCTGCGGGCGCTAGCGCCGGCCGGCGTCGAGCTCCTGGAGGCGCCCGACCCCTCGGCGCTGCTGGAGTGGTTGCGCTCGGGCGGGCCGGTGGTGGTGGTCGACGCCCTGGCCGGCGCGCCGGCGGGGGAGGTGAGGGTGCTCGGGGCGGACGACCTCCCGGCCGAGGAGGAGGGCCTCTCGACCCACGGCCTGACACTGAGCCAGGTAGTATCCCTCGCCCGCTCCCTCGGCGCCGCGCCGCCTGCGGCCGTGGTGGGCCTCGGCGTGGGCCCGGCGCCGCAGTGCCAGGGTGAGCAGCTCTCGCCGGGCGTGGCCGCCGGGGTGGAAGAGGCGGCGCGGCGGGTGAAGCAGTTGCTCGGGTGTTCGACGCGTCGGCCCTCCGGCGATGCGCCGTCAGACCCGAACGGGTGAAAACGCTGATCTTGGAGGTAGCAGATTCACCCCAATGGGTATTTCCGAAGAGCGCGCTCGTGAATGGATGGATGTCGGCGCCTTCACGCCCTGCTGCGTGGCCTCGACACCCATGAAAGCCACCGCCGTGAGCTCGACGCTCTCGACGCATTCCACAGCGCCCGGTACCGCTTCAACCTGCGGCGAGCCTGGTCGGCGTTCGGACCGCCGGCGGCCGCGTCGCAGACGAGCTCGGCTTCCCTGCCGCTGAGCGTCTGGTGCCGGAGCAGCTCCTTCGCAAGCGCTCGAACTTCGCGCCAGTGCTCGGCGACGAGCTCGGCTGCGCGCCGGCGGAGCTTCGGCTCCAGCTCCAGCCCGATGCCGCCGAGGAGCCTCTCGGCGACGGCGTCGTCGTGGCGCGCGCCGGCCCGGATCTCCTCCACTCGCGAGCGGTCGAGCCGCAGCTCCGCCACCGCGCCGGCGTACAAGATCACGACCTGCCTCTCGATGGAGGTGGAATCGGTCTGCCACATCCCCTCCTCGAAGGTGTGACCTGCGGAGTCGCCGTCCGGGACGATGGTGACGCGGCCTCGCACGCGATTGGGGAAGAGGCGATACGACGCCACCCGATGACCGGCCTCGTGGTACGCGACGAGGCGACGGGCGGCGTTCACGGTGCGCCTCCGGCCATGGCGGCCCGCCCGGTCACGCCCCGACGCGCTTGGCCGCCGCGCCCCGCTGGCGGTGCTCGGCCAGGACCCGGGACAGGTGGCGCCCGGTGTGGCTGTCCTTCACCCGGGCCACCTCCTCCGGCGTGCCCTCGGCCACCACCCGGCCGCCCTCCTCGCCGCCCTCCGGGCCCAGGTCCACCACCCAGTCGGCGCACTTCACCACGTCGAGGTTGTGCTCGATGACCACCACCGTGTTGCCGGCGTCCACCAGCCGGTCCAACACTGCCAGGAGCTTCTTCACGTCGTCGAAGTGCAGGCCGGTGGTGGGCTCGTCCAGGATGTAGAGGGTGCGGCCTGTGCCGACCCGGGCCAGCTCGCGCGAGAGCTTGATGCGCTGGGCCTCCCCGCCGGAGAGGGTGGGCGAGGGCTGCCCCAGCTTGATGTAGCCGAGCCCGACGTCGTCGAGGGTCTTCAGGATGCGCTGGATCTCCTTGTGGGCCTTGAAGAGCTCCATGGCCTCCTTCACCGACAGATCCAGCACCTCGGCCACGTTCTTGTCCTTGAAGCGCACCCGCAGCGTGGCCTCGTTGAAGCGCTTGCCCTGGCACACCTCGCAGGGCACGAGCACGTCGGCCAGGAAGTGCATCTCCACCAGCTTCATCCCGTCGCCCTGGCAGGCCTCGCAGCGCCCGCCCTTGACGTTGAAGCTGAAGCGCCCCGGCTGGTAGCCGAAGGCCCGCGCCTCCGGGGTCTGCGCGAAGACGTCGCGGATGAAGTCGAACACCTTGGTGTAGGTGGCCGGGTTGGAGCGCGGGGTGCGGCCGATGGGCTGCTGGTTGATGTCGATGACCTTGTCCACCTGCTCGTGCCCCTGGATGGCCCGGTGTCGCCCCGGCACCTCGCGCGTCCCGTAGAAGAGGCGCATCAGGGCCGGGAAGAGCACCCCGTTCACCAGGGTGGACTTGCCGGCCCCGGAGACCCCGGTGACGGCCGCGAAGGTCCCGAGCGGGAAGGAGACGGTCACGTCCTTGAGGTTGTTCTCGGTGGCGCCCGCCACCGTGAGCTTCCCCTTCGAGGCCGGGCGGCGCCGCGACGGCAAGGGGATCTCCCGGCGGCCGGCGAGATAGGCGCCGGTGAGCGAGTCGGGGTGGCGCTCGATGGCCTCCGGCGGCCCCTCGGCCACGATGCGCCCGCCGTGCTCCCCGGCCCCGGGGCCGAAGTCCACGATCCAGTCGGCCTGGCGCATGGTCTCCTCGTCGTGCTCCACCACCACCACCGAGTTGCCCACGTCGCGCAGCCGCTTCAGCGTGGCGAGCAGCTTCCCGTTGTCCTTCTGGTGGAGCCCGATGGAGGGCTCGTCGAGGATGTAGATGACGCCGGTGAGCTCGGAGCCCATCTGCGAGGCCAGCCGGATGCGCTGGCTCTCGCCGCCGGAGAGCGACGGCCCGGGCCGATCCAGGGTCAGGTAGCTGAGCCCCACGTCCACCAGGAAGCGGAGCCGGTTCACGATCTCCTTCAGGAGCTCGCCGGCGATGCGCGCCTCGTTGCCGCGCAGGTCGAGCGCCCCGAGCCACTCCAGCGCCTCGCGGATGGTGAGGCGCGAGAACTCCACGATGCCGCGGCCGCGGATCCTCACCGCCCGGCTCTCCGGCTTGAGCCGTTCCCCGCCGCAGGTGGGGCAGGGCTTGTCGGAGAAGAAGCGCAGGTAGTAGCGGCGCATCCCCTCCGAGGTGGTGGCCTTGAGCCGGCGCTCGAGCTGGTTCACCACCCCTTCCCAGCTGATGCGCCAGCTCCGGACCCCGGCCGCCTCGGTGCCGCGCAGGATCACCTCCCGGTGGCGCGGCGGCAGCCTGGACCAGGGGACGTCGAGGTCGATGCCCAGCGAGCGGGAGAGGTGTTCCACGAACTCGAAGGTCCAGCCCTCGCCCCGCTCCATGCCGCTGGCCCAGGGCTCGACCGCTCCCTCGCGGATGGTGAGGGAGGGATCGGGGATGATGAGGTCCGGGTCCATCTCGGCGCGGGTGCCGAGCCCCTGGCAGTCGGGGCAGGAGCCGAGCGGGCTGTTGAAGGAGAAGACCTGGGGCGAGAGCTCCTGGAAGGAGAGGTTGCAGGTGGGGCAGGCGTTGAGCTCGGAGAAGAAGCGGTCGTGGGCTTTGTAGGCCTCGGGGTCGATGCCCGGCCCGACCTGCTGCTCCTTGTCGGCGTCGGCCACGACGAGGGTGCCGTTCCCCTCCTTGAGGGCGGTCTCCACCGAGTCGGTGAGCCGGGAGCGGATGCCGTCCTTCACCACCAGCCGGTCCACCAGGAGCTCGATGTCGTGCTTGAGCTTCTTGTCGAGGGCCAGCCGCTCCGAGAGGGCGTGCACCACCCCGTCCACGCGCACCCGGGCGAAGCCGCGCTTTTGGGCGTCGCCGAGCAGCTCCCGGTACTCCCCCTTGCGGTTCTGGACCAGCGGGGCCAGGAGCAAGAGCCGCGACCCCTCCGGCAGCGCCAGGATGGCGTCCACGATCTGCTGGGCGGTCTGCTTCCCCACCTTGCGGCCGCAGCTCGGGCAGTGCTGCTCGCCGATGGAGGCGTAGAGCACGCGCAGGTAGTCGTGAACCTCGGTGATGGTGCCCACCGTGGAGCGGGGGTTGTTGGAGGCCGCCTTCTGCTCGATGGAGATGGTAGGGGAGAGCCCGCGGATGGTGTCGTAGCGCGGCTTCTCCATCTGCCCCAGGAACTGCCGGGCGTAGGAGGAGAGCGACTCGACGTAGCGGCGCTGCCCCTCGGCGTAGAGCGTGTCGAAGGCCAGCGAGCTCTTGCCCGACCCGGAGACGCCGGTGAAGACCACCAGCCGCTTCTTGGGGATCTCGACGTCGATGGACTTGAGGTTGTGCTCGCGGGCGCCGCGCACCGAGATGAAGTCGGGCTCGCTCATATCCGGCTTCTTCTAACGGAACGGGCCGGGCATGGCCAGGGGGCCGGAAAGGTGGTACCTGACCGGTGCGCGTGGCCGACCTCGTCTCCGACAGCGGCGCCTTGCGCTTCCGCCTCCGGCTCCTGGACCGGGAAGGGCGGGCCGGCCCGCCGGCACCGGGGGGGCGGATCCTGGCGGCGGCCTCGCTGGAGTACCTCGACCTCCGCGACGGAGAGCACTGGCCGCTGGTGGAGCTGGGGGCGCTCCACCTGGCCCCGGAGCGGGCCCGGAGCCTGTGCGCCGGGCTCGCCGACGCCGTCCGCGGCGCCTCCCCGGGCCTGGGCTGGCAGTCGGGGGAGCCGGCGGCGCTGGGGCTGCAGGCGGGCGCGCTCGAGGGAGCGCCCGGGGGCGGCTGGATGGTCGAGGTGGGCATGGACCTCTCCGGCTTCCTGGCCGGGGCCGCCGGGGTCGCGCCCCGCCCCGGCGTGGAGCTGGCCCTGTTCCGCTTCCCGGTGCCGCGAGCGGCCCTGGTGGCGTTCGCCTCGGCGCTGGAGGCGGAGCTCGGGGAGCTCGGCGGCGCATGATCCGCCTCGCCATCCGGGGCGGCGACGCGCTCCTGCGCCGCTCCGGCGCCCGGGTCCAGCTCTTCGCGGCCGGGGTGCTCTTCGGGCTCCTGGCGGTCCTCACCCGCGCCGCGGCGCTCCAGGGCTTCTCGGCCGGCCAGGTGGCGACGGTGCGCTTCGCGCTGGGGGCGATCTTCACGCTGTGGCTCTTCCGGATGCGCCCGGGGACGTATCGGCCGGTGAGGCGGTGGCTCCTGGCGACCCGGGGTCTTCTGGGAGGCCTGGCCGCCTTCCTCTACTTCGTGGCCCTCTCCCGCATTCCGGCCGGGGAGGCGACGCTCCTCAACAACACCTTCCCCATCATCGCCACGGTGCTGTCGTTCTTCCTCCTCGGGGAGCGCCCCACCATCCACATCGCCCTGGCCCTGCTCGTCACCAGCGCCGGCGTCTTTCTGGTGCTCGGGGGCGGGAGCCTCGCGGTCGGCCTGTCGTGGGGCGAGGTGGCCGGAATCGCCTCGGCGTTCCTGGGCGCGGGCGCGGTCACCTCCATCCGCGCCCTGCGCGCCACCGACAACGCGCCCACCATCTTCTTCGCCTTCAGCCTGGGGGGCCTGGCGGTGTCCTGGCCCTTCGCCCTCGGACCCTGGCCCGGCCTCGGGCCGGTGTGGCTGCTGGCGCTGGGGGTGGGGGTGACCTCCTCCCTGGCCCAGCTCCTCATGACCCACGCCTACGGCGCGCTCACCGTGCCCGAGGCGGCGGTGTGGCAGCAGCTCACCCCGGTGGCGAGCTACCTGTGGGCGCTGGCGCTCCTCGGCGAGCGCACCACCCCGGTGGGAGCGCTGGGGGTGGCGCTGGGCCTGGCCGGGGTGGCCTACGGCTCGGTGCTGGGCCACCGGCCCGCCCAGAGGGCCGCGGCCGGGGCGGCCGCGGAGGAGCCGGCCGGCGAGATCCCGCCGGTGAACCCGACGTGAGCGGCGCCGCCGCACCCGCTCCCGGCTCGAGCCGCGCCCTGGCCCGGCTGGAGCTGCTCGGCGCCGGCGCCAGCTTCGCCCTGATGGCGGTGCTGGGCCGCAAGCTCTCGCGCGGACCGGGCGGGTTCACTCCGGGGCACCTGTCGGTGGTGCGCTTCGCGGTGGGGGTGCTGGTGAGCCTGCTGGTGTTCCAGCTTCGCCCCGGGCTCTACCGGCCCCGCAACTATCGGCTCCTGGTCTGGCGCGGGATCTCCGGCGGCCTGGTGGTGGTGCTCTACTTCGCGGCCCTCTCCCGCATCCCGGCCGGCGAGGCCGGCCTCATCTACAACCTGTTCCCGGTCATCGCCACGGTGATGAGCCTCTTCACCTTCGGCGAGCGCCCCACCGTCCACCTGTGGCTGGCGATCCTGGTCACCACCGCCGGGGTGGCGCTAGTGCTGGGGGAGGGCGGCCTCTCGCTCGGCGTGGGATGGGGCGAGACGGCGGCCCTGGCGGCCTCGGTCTTCGCCGCAGTCAGCGCCAACATCATCCGCGGCATGCGCGGCACCGACAACGCTCCCACCATCTTCTTCTTCTTCTGCCTGGCCGGGCTGCCGGTGGTGCTGCCCTTCGCGCTCGACCCCTGGCCCACCGCGCCCGGCCTCTGGCTCCTGGCGATGGCCATGGGGCTGGCCTCCTTCGTGGCCCAGGTGCTCATGACCGAGGCCTACGGGGCGCTCTCGGTCCCGGAGGCGGCGGTGTGGCTCCAGCTCACCCCCATCGCCCAGTTCGTCCTGGCGGTGCCGGTGCTGGGCGAGCCGGTGACCGCGGTGGCGATGGCCGGGGTGCTGCTGGGCGTGGTGGGCGTCGCCTGGGGCAGCGTCTACGGCCACCGGGCCCCGGCGGCAGCGCCCGCGCCCGGGCCGCCGGCGTGAGCGGACGGACTCAGATCACCACCTCCGCCTCGAACCGGAACTCGTCCTCCGAGCGCTCCACCACCTCGCGCACCCGGCCGTCGCCCAGGCGGACCCGCATCCGCAGCTCCTGGCGCGAGGTCATGCGCTTCGGGATGAGGGTGGCCGGGTCGGTCACCATGGTGATCTCGAAGCGGGCGCTGAAGTCCTCGAGCTCCACCGCGCCCTCGCCGTGGCTCAGCAGCTCCCGCAGCCGCGCCGCCGCGGTGGCCTGGTCCGAGGCCGCCGGCTCCCCGCGGTAGACCAGGGCGGCGCAGCGGCGCTCGGTCTCCTCCTCGGCACAGGGGACCAGCGCCTCGAGGCCGTACTCCACCGACATCCTGACCGGCACCGCCGGCACCAGCGGCAGGCTGGCCGCCACCTGCTTGCGGCGCATGCCCCCGGCGGCGAGGCTCTGCCCCCGCCAGGCGCCCACCGTGGCCTCCCAGTCCTCGGCGGTGGCGCGGGCCAGCGTGTCGCGCAGGCGCGCCCGATCCGCCTCGGAGTCCGGCTGGACCACCGCCACCCCCTCGTCGAGCCCCTCGGCGCGGCGGAAGGCGCCGTCGCGCGCCACCACCTGCACCAGCGCCTCGGAGATGCGCATGTTCTGCTCCAGGTCCTCCTCGTTTCCCTGGGCCTGGAAGTCGCGGTTGCTGATCCAGAGCTCGTCGCCGCGCCCCTCCACCACCACCAGGTGCTGCATCAGCGCTCCCCGGCGCGGCTGGTCGCCGCGGCGGGCCTCGTGGCGCATGAAGACCCGCAGGCGCATCCCCTCCGGCCAGGCGAAGCGCAGCGAGACCGTCTCGGCCCCGCTGCCGCGGCCGGCGCCGGAGGGCCCGGCGCAGGCGGAGAGGGCCGACGCGGCGAGGAGCAGGGCGAGGGGCGGACGCATTACGTTCTGTTGACCACGTTTGCGGGGCCGCGTCGAGGCCCCCCGGGGCGTGGGCTGCCGGTTGCGGGACGGACAGGGATGCCAGAAGCCTCGCAGGCCTTTCAGGCCTGCTCGAGTCATGCCTCGCCGGCCGTTCCGGCCGGCTCGGCGATAGGGCTCGGCAGGAGTTGCGCGGAGGATGAACCTCTGCTCTTGTGCCTGCGCATGCCAGACCGGACCGCCGGGGTCGCCGCCCAGGAGGCCGCCGCGCCCGAGAGCCACCGGGTCGCCTTCGAGCCCTTCGGCGAGGACCACCAGGCCTTCCGCCGCACGGTCCGGGAGTTCTGCGAGAAGGAGCTCAGGCCGCACGCGCTCGAGTGGGACCAGGCCGGCGAGTTCCCCCGCGAGCTCTTCCGGCGCTTCGGGGAGATGGGCTTTCTCGGGATCCGGCACGACCCGGCCTGGGGCGGCTCCGGCCTCGACTACTGGTACGTGGTGGCCTACGCCGAGGAGCTGGTCCGGTCGCGCAACGGGGGGCTGGGCACCGCCATGCTGGTGCAGGGCGAGATGGCCACCCCCATCATCGGCGAGATCGGCACCGACGAGCAGAAGCGGGAGTTCCTGGCCCCGGCCCTGCGCGGCGAGACGATCGCCGCCCTGGCCATCTCCGAGCCGGACGCCGGCTCGGACGTGGCCGCCATCCGCACCACCGCCCGCCGCGACGGCGACGAGCTGGTGGTGAACGGCTCCAAGATGTGGATCTCCAACGGCGCCCGGGCCGACTTCCTCACCCTGGCGGTCCGGACCGGCGAGGCGGGGTACGGCGGCATCTCCCTGTGCACCTTCCCCACCGACGTCAGGGGCTTCTCGGTCTCGAAGAAGCTCGAGAAGCTGGGGAACCTCTCCTCGGACACGGCGGTGCTCTACTTCGACGAGTGCCGCATCCCGCGCCGCTTCCTGCTGGGCGAGGAGAACCAGGGCTTCTACCACATCATGACCGGCTTCCAGGGCGAGCGGCTGGTGGCGGCGCTGACCGCGGTGGCCTCGAGCGCGCTCCTCCTGGAGGACGCCCAGCGCTACGGCCAGGAGCGCAAGGCCTTCGGGCGGCCGGTGGCCTCCCTTCAAGTGTGGCGCCACCGGCTGGCCGAGCTCGCCTCGCGCGTCGAGGCCGCCCGCTGGCTCACCTACCGGGCCGCCGACCTCTTCAACCGCAAGGAGGCGGCGGTGAAGGAGATCTCCATGGCCAAGCTGGTGGCCTGCGACCTGGCGCAGGACGTGGCCTACGACTGCCTGCAGCTCCACGGCGGCATGGGCTACGTGGTCGAGACCGACGTGGCCCGGGCCTGGCGGGACCTGCGGGCGCTCACCATCGCCGGCGGCACCAGCGAGATCATGAAGGAGATCATCTCCAAGGCCATGGGGTCGTAGGATGGCGGCCGCCCGCGGCAGGGCCCGTTCCCCCGCGCGGCCCGCCCGCGGCCGGCCCGGCGAGGCGCTGGTGGTGCTGGTGACCGCCCCCTCGGCCGAGAAGGCGGCGGAGATCGCCCGCGCCCTGGTGACGGAGCGGCTCGCCGCCTGCGGCAACGTCGTGCCTGGGCTCCGCTCCATCTACCGCTGGGAGGGCCGGGTGCAGGACGACGCCGAGGCGCTGCTCCTCCTCAAGACGACGCGCCGGCGCTTCCCGGCGCTGCGGGCGCGGGTGCTGGCCCTCCATCCCTACCAGGTGCCCGAGCTCCTGGCCCTTCCCGTCCAAGCGGGCCACGCCGCCTACCTCGAGTGGATCGCGGCGTCGATCCGCTGAGCCGCGTCGAGCGCCGGCGGGTGTTTCGCGTGTTCGTAGGCCGGGGGTCTCGCAGTCCGAGGTGGACCCCGATGCACACCGGGTGGAGAAGCAGCCTCGCTACCCTTTGGGTGGCTCGGCAGTAAGCCTCGCCGCCCGTTCCGGGCGGCTCGAGTCGGCTACCTGCCGGCCCCCAGCACCATGGGGATGCGCACCTGGAACGCCTCCCCCTGGAAGGCGGGGAAGGCCATCTTGCGGGCGGTGGCCTTGAGGCAGGCCCCGAGCACCGAGTCCTCGACCTCGGCGTCGTCGAGGCGCGGTTCGGTCACCGCGCCCGACGGGTTCACGGTGATGTACAGGCCGACGCGGCGTCCCAGGACTTGAAGTTTCGGCTCGTTGCGCACCGCCTCCGCCACGCAGGCGTCGAAGGCGTTGGCGCTGGCCTTGATGGACGCGCCCACCTCGGCCGAGGTGAGCTCGCTGCGCGTGGATCCGCCGGGCGGGGCCACCGGGCCGGTGTCCTGCTTGTTGGCCACGACGGCGGGCGCGCTCTTCTCCGGGGCCACCTTCGGGTCCTCGAGCTTCTTCTCCGGCTCGTCGGGCTTGGGCGGCGGGTCGGCGCGCTCCGGCTCGCGGTGCGGTGCGGCCTCCGCTGCCGTCGCAGCCGCCGCCACCTGGCGCTGGGCGCGCCTGGGCTCGGCCTTCCGCGGCGGCTCGCGGCGCGGCTCCGGCCGCGCCTCGGCCGGGGGCGGCTTCGCGGGCCCCGGCGCCGCGGCGGCCGGGGGCGACGGGGTTGCGGCCGCCGCAGGGATGGCGGCCGGAGCCGGAGCAGCGGTCGCCGTCGGCAGCGGAGCGGGGATGGGCGGCGAGCCGAGCGGGGCCGCGGGGGGCGGCGCGGGTCGAGCCACCGCCTGAGCCGGCGCCGACGGCCGGGTCCGGCCCAGGAAGAACCAGGCCGCGGCGGCGCCGACGCCCACCACGGCAACCGAGGCCAGGGCCAGCGCCAGGCGCCCGCGGCCGCGCGAGGCCACCCGGGGGACCACCGCGCGGGCCCGCAGCGCGGGTGGCACCGGCATCGGCTCGGCGGGGTTGATCGCGGGCTCGGGGGCCTCCGCGACGGGTCCCGCTGGCGGCGCCGGGACCGGGGCGCCGCCGGCGATGGAGCGCGCCTCGCGCTGGTCGAGCAGGAGCCCTTGCTGGGCGGCGAAGGGGTCGAAGCCCGGCGGCGGCTCCGGCACCGGGCCGTTGATCTCGGGCACGGTGGTGAGGGGTCGGGCCTCGCCGCGCGCCTCCGCCTGCAGATCCGGCAGATCCGCGAAGGGATCGAGCGGAGCGGCCCCCGGCGCGGCAGGCGACGCCGCCTGGGACGCGGCGAACGCGGCGAAGGGGTCGGGGGAGGGGGCGGGCGCCTCCGGCGCCACCAGGGCCGGGCGAGCCGCCGGCGCCGGAGGTGCATGCGAGGCGGGGGAGGCGGTGCGGGCCTGGGACAGAGCCGGCGTCGTCTCCCCCAGCGGGACGCGCTGCGTCTGGCTCGCGCTCCAGGACGCGGTGGGGGTCGGCTCGCCGGAGCGCGAGCCGACGTCGATGCTCGAGACCGGCGTGCCGCCCGCCGTGCGGCGACGCTCGCTGGGGAAGGGGTCGGATCCCCGGGGGGCCGAGGGAGGCGGGGTGGGCTCCGCCGCATCGCGGGACCGCGCCTGCTCCGCCCTCAGGGCGACCTTGTTGCCACAGCGGCAGGTGAGGCTGTAGACCCGCCCCGGCTCCGGCTCGTCGGCGGTCGTGTACTTCTTCCCGCATTTGGGACAGCTGAACCGCACGGGTCGAGTGTAGGGGTCGATCGAACCGGGGGCAAGAAGGCCGCCGACTCGTCGTGGTGCCAGCAGGCGAGACAGTAGTGCAGGTCCACGCCGCAGGCGGGGCACTCGGCGCGACGTCCCACCACGCCCTGGAAGCGCAGCTCCGCGCCGCAGGCATGGCAGGCGGTGGCCATGTGGCTATCATGGAACGGCGGGCGGTCCGATGAAAGACCCCATCCCGTTCGGGAGGTACCTGCTCCTCCGGCGCCTCGACGTGGGCGGGACGGCCGAGGTGTTCCTGGCCCGCGCCGCGGACGGGAGCCTGCTGGCGGTGAAGCGCCTGCTCCCCACGCTCGCCGAGCGCCCGGAGCTGGTGGAGCTGTTCCTGGAGGAGGCGCGGGCGGGAGCGGCCCTGGAGCACCGCGCCCTGGTGCGGGTGCTGGAGGCCGGCCGCCAGGAGACAGGCTGGTTCATGGCCATGGAGTGGGTGCCCGGCCGCGACCTGGCCGCGCTCGAGGCGCGGCTCGCCGGGCGGGGAGGGCGCCTGGCGCCGGCCCTGGCCGCCTTCGTGGCCGGCGAGGTCTGCGACGCTCTGGAGCACGCCCACCGGCGCACCGGGGCCGGGGGCCGGCCGCTGGGGCTCCTGCACCGGGACCTCGCGCCGCGGAACGTGCTCTGCGCCTGGGACGGGGCGGTGAAGCTCCTGGACTTCGGCCTGGCCCGGCTCGCCGGGCCCAGGGCGCGGGCCCGCCACCTGAGCCCGGAGGAGGCCGCTGGCGGCGCGCCGGGGCCGCGCTCCGACGTCTTCTCCCTGGGAGCGGTGCTCCACGAGCTGCTCGCCGGCCAGCCGTTCGGGCCGGAGGCGGCCGCGGCCCCGCCCTCGCTTTGGAACCCGGCCGTCCCCCCCGGCCTCGATGCGGCGGTGCTCTCGGCGCTGGCCGCCGACCCGGCGGCGCGCACCGCCTCGGCGGCGGAGCTGGGCGCCGCGCTCCGCCCCTTCGCCGATCCGCAGGGAGCGCGTTCGCTGGCGCGGGTCCTGGCGGATCTGTTCCCCGAGGAGCGGCGGCGCGACATGGAATACGCGTGAGTGCCCGGCCTGGAGCCCACGTGGCGCGCGGACTCCAGGCGGGGGCAGCCCCCGGCGGTGTTTCGCGTGTTCGCAGGCCGGGAGTTCTCGCAGGCCGAGGTGGACTCGAAGTGCACACCGGGTGCAGAAGCAGCCTCGCCACCCTTCGGGTGGCTCGGCAGTCGTCAGGCCCGCGCCGCCGGCAGGGCTCCGAGCACCTCGAGGCCAGGCGGCTTCTCCGCCAGGTCGGCCGACAGCACCGCCACCGTCTCCACGTCGAGGCGGATGCGCACCCACTCCTCCTCGGGGATGGCGAGGAAGGCGTCCACCACCCGCGGGTCGAACTGGGTACCGCAGCAGCGGACGATCTCGGCCCGGGCGTCGGCGAACCCCCGGGCGCGGCGGTAGGGCCGGTCGCTGGTGATGGCGTCCAGGGTGTCCACCACGTGGAAGACGCGCGCCCCGATGCCGATGGCCTCCCCCTTGATGCCGGCCGGGTAGCCGGTGCCGTCCCATTTCTCCTGGTGCTGCAGCACCACCACCGAGGCCGGGCGCAGGTAGTCGA
Source organism: Anaeromyxobacteraceae bacterium (assembly GCA_035762305.1). Lineage (GTDB taxonomy): Bacteria > Myxococcota > Myxococcia > Myxococcales > Anaeromyxobacteraceae > DASTPH01. The sequence continues at coordinate 9,181 of DASTPH010000103.1, read as the reverse complement.
CCCGCTGCAGGAGCGCCCAGCCCAGCTCCGGGTGGAGCTTCATCTGCACCCACTCGTCGGGGGAGAGGGGACCGGGCTTGAGCAGCACGCGGTCGCGCACGCCGAGCTTGCCGATGTCGTGCAGGAGCGCCCCCTGCTCGACGACGGTGAGCTCCGGCTCGGCCACGCCCAGCTGCGTCGCCAGCCGGCGGGCGTAGAGCGAGACCCGCCGCGAGTGCCATTGGGTCTCGGCGTCGCGGTAGTCGAGTGCGGCGATGAGCCCCTCCAGGAGCGCCTGGGTGCGCTGCCGCACCTTCTCCTCGAGGTTCAGGTTGACGTCGCGCAGCTGCGCGTTCTGGCGCTGCACCTCGGCGGTGAGGCGTTCGTTCTCGCGCCGCAGGCGCGCCGCCTCGGCCGCCTGGTCGACGGTGGCCAGCAGCTCCTGCTGGTGCCAGGGCTTGGAGATGATCTTGTAGACCTCGCCGGTGTTCACCGCCTGCAGGGCCACCCGGAAGTCCTCGGCGGCGGTGCACAGGATGCGCACCGCGTCCGGGACCCGGTTGCGCGCCTGGTTGAGGAAGGTGACCCCGTCCATCCCCGGCATCATGTAGTCGGAGATGATGACCGTGGGCCTGTCGGCCTCGATGGCCGAGAGCGCCTCCTCCGGCTGGAGGTAGCAGCGCGGCTCGTAGCCGGCGGCCTCCAGGATGCGCGAGAGGGCGCGCAGGATGAGCTCGTCGTCGTCGACGATGATGACGCGCTCGGGCGCGGCGGACGAGATGATCGACCTCCCGTGCGGTTCCCTTCGGACGGCGTCAATCATATCGCGGACCGGCGCGGGATGCCGTGCCCCCAGGCCGAGGGACCGCGCCCCCCGGGCGAGGGACGCTGTCCCACTTGCGAGGGACAGGCCCGCACACGCGCTCACAGGCCGGCGAGGAACTCCTCGTTGGTCTTGGTCTCGGCGAGCTTCTTCAGGACCCGCTCCATGGCCTCCACCGGCTTCAGGGAGGCGAGCGCTCCGCGAAGCTTGCGGATCTTCTCGATCTCGCTCGGGGAAAACAGCTTCTCCTCCTTGCGCGTCCCCGAGGCGTTGATGTCGATGGCGGGGAAGACGCGCCGCTCGGCCAGGGCGCGAGAGAGGACCACCTCCATGTTCCCGGTGCCCTTGAACTCCTCGAAGATGACCTCGTCCATCCGCGAGCCGGTGTCCACCAGGGCGGTGGCGATGATGGTCAGCGAGCCGCCCTCCTCGGCCTTGCGGGCCGCCCCGAAGAGCCGCTTGGGCCGCTCCAGGGCGCGGCTGTCCACTCCGCCGGTGAGGGTGCGGCCGGAGGACTCGATCTCCCGGTTGTAGGCGCGGGCCAGGCGGGTGATGGAGTCGAGCAGGACCACCACGTCCCGGCCGCCCTCCACCAGGCGCCGCGCGCGCTCCAGGGCCATCTCGGCCGTGTGCAGGTGCTCCTCGGCCGGCCGGTCGTTGGAGGAGCCCACCACCTCGCCCTTCACGTTGCGGCGCATGTCGGTGAGCTCCTCGGGCCGCTCGTCCACCAGGAGCACCATGAGCTGCACGTCGGGGCGGTTGGCGGTGATGGCCTGGGCGATGCGCTGCAGCATGATGGTCTTGCCGGCCTTGGGGGGCGAGGTGATGAGGCCCCGCGCCCCCAGCCCGATGGGGGCCACCAGGTCGAGCACCCGACCCACCATCTCGTCGGAGCGCGTCTCCATGACCAGCCGCTCGGTGGGGTCGGTGGCGGTGAGGTTGTGGAAATGGGTGCGGCGGGCCACCGCCATGGGGTCGGTGCCCTCGACGGCGTCGATGCGGGCCAGCACCCGCTTCATGTTGCGCACCGTGGCCAGGCCCTTCACCAGCACCCCCGCTTGGAGATGGGTGCGCTCCACCAGGGAGCGGGGGACCTCCACGTCGAGCGGCTGCGGCACGTAGCTCCGCTTCGGGTCGCGAAGCCAGCCGTTGCCCTTGCCGTTCACCTGCAGGACGCCCTCGACCTCCTCGGTGACCTCGGGCGCGGCCTGGGACGCCGCGGCCGCCGGCTGGGTGGCCGCCGCGCCGGCGCCGTTCCGGCCCTGGCCTGCGGGGGCCGGCTCGGACTGGGCGGGCGCTCCGTCGGTCCCGGGCGGGCCAGCCGCTGCCCCCGGACCGGCGCCGCGGCCGCGGCGCCCGCGCCGGCGGCGGCGCCGGCGGGCTCCTGGCTGCCCGGGCGCGGTGGCCGGCGCGCCCGGGGCGGCCTGGCTCGCGGAATCGGGGCCCGGGGCGGGGGGCGCGGCCTCGGCGGGGGTCTGCTCGTTCTCTGCCATCTGTTGCCCGTTCCGCCGCGCCGCCCGGGGGGCGGCGCGGCTCGTGGCCCGTATGCGGTGCCGTCTTCGGAGGTCCTTCGTCGGTCCGGGAGCCCCCACGTCGCGCGCCGCGACCGCCTCTCGAGGTGGTGGGGATCCGTGCGACAGGGACGCCGCTTCGCCGACAGACCCTCCTGCGGCGCGAGCGACCCCTGATCCATAACAGACTCGGGCGCGCCGCGAAAGTCGATGTGCGTGCGGCGCGACCGCGTCTCGTCGGGCAGGCCTGGTGGCCCGCCGGCGGCTGCGCCGCCGGATGCATGGACGCGAACCCGGTTCGTCAGTCGCCGGTCGCCTGGCCCAGCCACTCCGGCGGCAGCGCCAGCACCGGCCCCATCTCCGACAGGAGCGAGGCGGCCCGCACCTCGGGAAGCTTGGCGCCCAGCGCACGCAGCGGCTCGGCCTCCGCCCCGACCGAGGCCAGCCCGGCGGCGAGCTCGTCGGGGAAGCCGCGGCGCGGGTCGACGCGCCGGAGCACGGCCTCGCCCGGGGCCAGGCCGGCCCGCCGCTCCGCCAGCGCCACCGCCTCGTCGAGCGACCCGAGCCGGTCCACCAGCTTGCGCTCCAGCGCCTGGGCGCCGCTCCAGACCCGCCCCTGGGCGGACCGCTCCACCTCCTGGCGCGGCAGCGCGCGGCCCTCGGCCACCGCCTCCACGAACTGCTGGTAGAAGGACTCGACCTGGCGCTCCAGCAGCCGGCGCTCCTCCGGGGTCCAGGGCTTGAGCGGAGAGTCGATGCGGGCTTTCTCGCCTCGCTGGTCCGAGTAGAGCGCCACGCCCAGCTTCTGCAGGAGCCCGGAGAGGTCGGCCTTGAGCGCGAAGACGCCGATGGAGCCGGTGAGGGTGGAGGGCTCGGCCACCACCGCGTCGGCGCCGGAGGCGACGAGGTAGGCGCCGGAGGCGGCCACGTCCCCCATGGAGGCCACCACCGGCTTGCCGCGCCGGCGCGCCTCGCGCACCCCCCGCCAGATCTCGGCGGAGGCGAAGCCGTCGCCGCCCGGCGACTCCAGGCGCAGCACGATCGCCTTCACCGAGCCGTCCTCGGCGGCCGCGGCGATGGCCCGGGTCACCGACTCGGCGCCGGCGATGCCGCCGCCGAAGAAGTCGATGCGGCTCTTGCCCGGGGCGATGGCCCCCTCGATCCGGATCACCGCCACCGCCGGGCGGGGGCCCCAGCGCTCGGCGCCGCGCCGCTCCGTGGAGTCGAGGCGGCTCGCCATCATCCCCCCCACCCCCTGGGCGCGGAGGCGCGCCTCCACCTCGTCCGGCCACAGGGTGGCGTCGACCAGCCCCTGCTGGCGGGCTTCCTCGGCGGTGAAGATCCCCTGGTCCACCAGCTCCCGCACCCGCGGCTCGGGGAGCTTCCGGGCCTCGGCCACGCCCCTGACCAGCCGCGCGAAGCGATCGTCGAGCAGCGAGGCCACCACCTCCCGCTGGGCCTCGCTCGGGCCGGAGCGTGTGAGGGCCTCGGGCGCGCTCTTGAAGCGCCCCAGCGCCACCGCCTCGAAGGCCACGCCCAGCCTCCCGAGCCCTTCCCTGAGGAAGACGCGGGTGGAAGCCAGGCCGTTCAGGGTCACCACCGACGCCGGCGGGATCAGGACCTCGCGCGCCGCGGTGGCGAGCCAGTACTCCCGGGTGCCGCCGCCGGCCAGGAAGGCGTAGACCGGCTTCGTCTCCCGCACCGACAAGAGCGCCTCCCGGAGCTCCTCGATCCGCCCCTCGCGCAGCGGGAGGTCGCCGATGCGCACCACCAGCGCCGACGCGCTCGGGTCGTCCCGGATCTCCCGCAGCCGCGCCAGGAGCGCTCCGTAGGGATCGGGCTCGGCCCCGAGGAGGATCAGGATGGGAGAGGGGCGCTCCAGCTCCCGCGCCAGGTCGAGCGCCTGGATGCGGCCGAACATCGAGTGGCCGTAGCGCCGGGTGGAGAGGCGCAGGCCGACGAGGCTGGAGGACTCGCGAGAGCCGGGCTCGTCCACCGCGTTGGCCGAGAACCGGGCCCCGAAGTGGGGCTGCTCGAGGCCCACCGCCAGCTGGTAGACGTTCGAGCCCAGGGGGCCCTCCGACTCCCGGAGCGGGAACAGGGCCTGGGCCTGGAGCGTCAGGCCGAAGCTGAGGTTCATGGAGAGCGTGGTGGCGAGGCTCCGGGTGATGAAGGCGCCGCGCCCTTGGTCGTCGGCGTTCAGGTCCACCTCGAGCTGGAGCAGCCCGTCGCGGTAGCGCAGCGCGCTGCCGAAGGCGAAGCGCACCGGCAGGCTCTGGCCGGCGAGGCGCGCCTGCATCCCCAGCGCCGAGGCGCCCAGCGAGAGGAAGCGGAACGGGCGCCAGGTGAGGCCCGCGTCCATGGAGAAGAGGTCGCCCCAGGCCGGATCCGGGGAGGAGTAGAAGGCCCAGGCGTAGCCCAGCGAGAACGCCTGGCCGAAGCCCAGCCCCAGCGCCAGCGTGGTCTTGAGGTAGCGCGGCGCTCCGGACGGCGAGACCCACTCGAGCGTCAGCCCGGGGACGAGCGGCCCCAGGGGCGCCGCCAGGTACAGCCCGTTGCCGGTGAAGCCCTCCCGGAAACCCTCGAAGGCGTACTGCAAGGTGAGGCCATCCACGAAGCCGAAGCCGGCCGGGTTCACCGCCACCGCGGTGGGCTCGTCCGCCCCGGCCACGGTGGCCGGGACCGTCAACCCCACCGGCAGGCCCCGGGCCCGATCCACGGCCACGCTGGATTGCGCCAGCGCGGCCGGCGCCAGGCAGAGGGCGGCGCAGGCGAGGGCGAGTCGGGCGAGCATGGGGGCGATTGTAGCCGCGGCCCCGGCCGCCACGGTGGAAAACCGGGGCGCCGCGCCGCCGACGGACCCGGGTGTGGGCGCTACGTAGGCGGTCTCTGGCGCCAGGAGCCTCGGGCCTCCCCTGACGGCACAATCCGCAGCGCCGCAATCGGGCATCGCGCCGCCGCGACGCGCCAAGAGCCCGGCGGTGCGCGACGGCGAGCACGCGCCTGAAACGTCTCCAGAAAAGCTCGGGACGGTGCTCGCCTCTCGCCGGCGCGCCACGAGCAACGAGGCCCGCGCGTCGCGGCCGTGGTTGCCATGCTCGGCGCGAGGACGTGCCGGATGGGGAGGCCCGAGGCGACCCGAGGCGACCCCCTATTCCTCGTTCCCGGCGTCCTCGACCTCTCGCAGGTGGGCCTCGGACAGCGGCACCAGGTTCCCGGCCCGGTACTGCTCGAAGACTCGAAGTAGCGCCTCCTTGTGGGGCCGCACCTTGCCGAGCGGGCACTTCTCCCACTCGGAGAGCGGCTCGTCGCAGTAGCCGAGCCGCTTCTCGCCGCACTTGGGCTGGAGGTAGCCGCCGATCTCCGGGACGGTCTTCACCACCTCGCGCCGCATCAGCGCCACCATGTGCCGGATCTCCCACTGGGCCCGCCAGCACAGCCGCAGGTCGGCGATGTGCAGGAGCTCGGTGAAGTTCACCATCACCTGGAAGTTGGTGGGGGTGGCGTTGGGCAGGACGAAGCGGGCATCCTCGGCGGGGATGCCGCGGTCGAGCGCCAGCCGGTAGACCCGGGTCACCTCCTTCATGAGGCGGTCGTAGTCGTCCGACAGCCCGGCCTGCTCCCAGGTCTTGGGGCGCACGTACTCGAGGCGGTCCTCCTTGTACTTCACGTAGCGCTGCGATTGCTGCTCGAAGCTGATGCCGATGCGGTGGCGCACGAACTGGTGGGAGAGCGACCGCGACACCCCGCAGATGCCGAACCAGAACACCACCTGCTCGAGCGGGCTGGCGTGGCCGGTCTTGAGGCGCTCGCCGATGAACTCGCGGACCTTCTCCCGCGAGATGGTGCCGTCCCGGATCTCGCTCCACACCTCGGCGGGGGTCTTGGGGCTGTAGCAGGTGCGGTAGGCCGCGTAGAGCTTCTGGAGCGGGTCCCGCGCGTAGTCGATGAGGATCACCTCGAGGGGCATGGGGCCGATATAGCCCCTCACCCTGTCGCGCTGGAAGAGCCTTCACCCTCCTTGGCCTGCACGCCTCCGAGTGCCTCTCCCGGAGGGAAGGGGCGGCGGGCTCGAGCCGCCTGGTGCCGCAGCCACCCAGCGCGAGCCCCACGAGGGGCGGGTCGCGCGCGAACGGCTGTACGACCCTAAAGGGTACGAGACTGTCCCCCATCTCTTGTGGCTCGAGCGTCTTCGTGAAGGCGGTCGGCCCCTTACGCACGACCCAGGAGCGGGTCCACTTGGGATTCCCACGAATCCGGGATGACGCTGTCGGAGAGGTGCGGTTAATGTTTCATATCTCATGACCCCCATGGGCCTAGCCCGGGAAATCGGTTCCCTCGCACCCCGCCGGGGCGCCGACCCGGAGTTCGTCGTGGACGAGCTCTCGCGCCAGCTGGCCGAGGCCTCGGCGCGCCTGGCCGTGGCGCCCGACCGGGAGGCTCCAGGCGTCGAGGGGCTCCTCGCCGCGGCGCTGCGCGAGAAGGTCGAGACCTCCGAGGTGGCGGCGCTGTGGATGGCCGGGGAGTTCGACCTCGAGCTCAAGCTGGCCTTCGCGCGGCTCTGCGGCGACCAGGCCCGCCATTACCGGCTCCTCGCCGACCGGTTGCAGGCCCTGGACCCGAGCGCGGCGCGGATCGATCCGCTGGCGCGCGGACACAGCCCGCTCTTCCGCTTCCTCAGGTCGCTGGAGACGCCGGCCGAGCGGCTGGCGGCGGGCCTGCTGGGGCGCCAGGGCGTGGCCCGGATCCGGGGCGCGATCCTGGCCGACCTATGCCTGCGGAGAGGGGACGAGGAGACGGCCCGCCTCCAGGGCGAGGTGATCGGGCCCGAGGAGGCGGACCACCGCGACATGGGACGTCGCCTCCTGGTGCGCTTCGCCCTGACCCCCGAGGATCAGGAGCGGGCGCGCCGGGCCCTGGCCCGGGCGCTGCAGTTCTCCGAGGAGCGGCGCGAGCCGGCCCGGGGAAAGCCCGCTCGCGGCTCGGGCGGGTAGCTCGCCGGCCGTGTCCCTCAGCCGCGGAGCGCCGCGGCCACCACGCCGGGCAGCTGGAGCGAGTTGCCGGCGGCGAGGCGTGTGAGCCGCCGACCCAGCACATGGGCGGTCCGGTGGCTGGGGAACCAGGGGAGCTTCACCGGGCTCGTCACCGGATGGCGCAGCACCACCTTCTCCACTCGCTCCAGCATCAGGGTGTTGTGCACCCAGCCTCGGCCGCTCTGGATGTCGGTCAGCGGCGAGCCGGGCGCCCCGCCCCAGGGAGTGTTGCCGATGGCGAAGGCCAGGCCGGGCCAGGTGTTCAGCGCCACCGTGCCGTAGCGCAGGCGCGCGATGGCCCGCTCCACCGCCGGGCCGGTGCCGGGGTCGGACAGCGTGGCGGGGTGCACCACCAGCGCCGCCGCCAGCGTGCCCCAGAGGCGGCGGTTGCAGAAATCCACCGCGGCGTCCAGGAACTCCACCGGGTCTGCGGAGCCGAGGGGGACTTCCGAGAGGATGGAGCAGAAAGGCTCCACCCGGAACGCCTTCTCGGCCGGATCGCCGGCGTCGAGCCCCTGGATGAGCGTCCAGGGGAGCGTCCCCTCGCCGCCGCCCTCGGTGCGCATCCGCTCCCGCCCGGCGGTGAGGGAGCGCCAGCGGTCGGCCGCGCCCGGGTACCAGGCCTGGCGCGGGGGCACGAGAGCCATGTGGCGCATCACCAGGTCGAGGAAGCGCTCGCGGGCGGGCCATCCCCGCGGCGTCACCAGCATCTTGGCGGCGATGCAGTTGAAGGAGGCGTTGTTGGTCACCATCCCGGCCACGTCGTCGGCCTGCCAGCCGAGCTGGCGATCGGTGTAGGGGCCGGGCACCAGGATCACCGGGGTGACGTTGCCGAGCTCGCTCGTCACCTCCTTGGCGAGGAGCGGCGTGCCCCGCGCCATGCGCTCGGCCCGCTCCGGGCCGGGCGGGCCCCACACCATGAGGTCATGGGTGCGGTCCGAGCCGGTGACGTGGACCTCCTCCACCGCCGGATGCCCCGCCAGGAGGGCGCCCTCCTCGGCGCCGCCGTAGACCACCGAGAGGAAGCCCCGCCCCACCGCCGGGGCGAAAGCCTCCTCCAGGAACGGGCCCAGGTAGGCGTTCACCGGGTTGAGCTTCAACACGCAGACCTTGCCCTCGTTGAACAACTTGGTGAGGACGTCGGCGGCGGGGATGGAGTTGACGTTGCCGGCCCCGAGCACCAGGCACAGCCGGCCCTGGTGATCCGGCTGGCGGTAAAAGCGGGCCCGGCTGGCCTCCAGCCCGGCCTCGTCGACGCCCTCCTCCATCACCACCTCGCCGGAAGCCCCGACGAAGAGCATCGAGTCGAGCCGGTCCCCGGGGAAGACCCGCAGCGACAGGCGCCCCTCGGCGGTGCGGGCGGGCCGGGGCGCCTCGGTGTTGCCGCTCCGCTCCAGGCTCTCGAGCGAGCGCGCGAGTTGCGCCAGGATGCGCAAGGTCACGTAGGGCCCGGCCAGCCACTCCTCCCCCTCGAGCGGCGAGCCGGCGGGGATCCCCTTGGCGGCGCAGGCGGCGGCCACGCTGCGCTCGGCCAGCCGGGCCGTGCCGGCCGCGAGGGCGCGCGCCAGGGCGGTCTTCTCCCGCAGCGGGAGGCGGGCCCACTCGCCGGCGCGATCGCGCACCCGCGACACGGACTCCTCGAGCCTGGCGCGCTCGGTGGGGCGAGGGAACGTGAGGGCGACGGGCATGGGGCGCCTCCGGCGGGAAATTGTAGTGCCGCGACCCATGCGAATCGATCCGCTTTCAGGCCGCGAAGCGGCCCCGGCCGGGAGTCCGGCCGCAGCAGGGGGGAGGCTCCGGCGGCTTTGCCGACGGAGGGGGGCGGCACGCCCCCT
>DASTPH010000102.1:0-10353 GCA_035762305.1 Anaeromyxobacteraceae bacterium | reverse complement strand
TCTGGGCTCCTGCTACTCGGAGACCTTCGCGGTGAAGGCGCCCAACGGGGCGGGGATCCACCTCACGCTCCGCCTGTGCCTGCGCTGCGGCGGGCGCTTCCAGGACCGCACCCGGCTGCGCGAGTACCTGCGCAGCCAGCTCCCGCAGCACGCCGTCCAGCTGGAGCCGGCCAGGGCTTAGGCGGTCGGCACCTCGCCAACCCGCAGGTCCAGTTGACTCGGCGGGGGCCCGGCTTTTCTGGCGCCGCGCCCCTCTGCTACCCTCGGAGGATGGCAGGGTTCGTCGAGCGAGCGGTGCAGCGGCTGCGCCAGGACGCGCGCTTCAGCCGCAACCGCCACTACCTGGCCCTCTCCTCTCCGGAGGGGCGGCGCGCCCTGCGCATCCACCGCCACCTGCGCTCGCTGGAGCGGGACCTCTCCTCGGGGTGCCCGGCCGCGGTGGAGCGGACGCCGCAGGGGGTGCGCCTGGTGCTCTCGCTGCGCGGCGCGCGGCGCATCGCCAGCCTGACCCTCTCCGAGTTCCGGCTCCTGTGCACGAGCCCCGTGGTCCGGGCCGCCCTGGGCGAGGCGGCTGCCGAAGCCTGAGGTCCCTCGCGGCGACGGGCGAGAGACGCCGCGGGCCCTGACGCCGGCGGCGGAGGTGTGCTGGCGAGCCTCCCGGGTGTATCGTGGAGTCGGTCCTGCCTGCGGGGGAGGCGTTGATCGTGGAAGCAGGCGCTGTCGACGGCGCCCCGAAGGGCGCGTCCCTCGGTGCCGGGCGAGGGACGCTGACGCGGCTCCTCGAGGAGCTGGCGCGGGGGCCGGGCTGCGAGCCGGGACGTTCCTGGGCGCAGGGGCTGCAACCCGGGGAGGTCCTCGATCGCTTCGAGATCCTGCGCGAGGTGGGGCGAGGCGGGTTCGGAGCGGTCTACGAGGCCGTCGACCGCGAGCTGGGCCGGCGGGTCGCCCTGAAGACGCTTCGGCCGGGCCGCTCGAGAGACGAGTGGGCGGACGAGCAGCTCCGGAAGGAGGCACAGGCGGCAGCGAGCCTCTCGCACCCGGGCATCGTGACGCTCCACGAGGCCTGCACCTGTGACCGGGGACCATATCTGGTGATGGAGCTCCTCCGGGGCGAGACGCTGGAAACGAGGCTCCGGCGCGGCCCGTTCCCCGTGGAGGAGGCCGTCGAGGTGGGGCTGCAGGCGGCGCGCGCCCTGGCGCACGTCCACGCGCACCATCTGGTGCACCGCGATCTCAAGCCTGCGAACGTCCACCTGGGGCAGGACGGACGCGTGAAGCTGCTGGACCTCGGGCTGGCGCACCTGCTGGGGCGGAGGTCCCCCACGGGCGGCACCCCGGCCTACGTGGCGCCGGAGCAGTGGCGAGGAGAGGACGTGGACGGCCGGGCGGACGTCTTCGCCCTGGGCGCGATCCTGTTCGAGGCGGTTTCGGGTCAGCGGGCGTTCGAGGTGAAGGAAGAGCGGAGCTCGGCGCTGGACCCGGACCCGGCGCCGACGCTGCGGGGGAAGCTGCCCCAGAGGTTGGTGCGGCTGGTGGCACGGTGCCTCTCCAAGGACCCCGGCGGACGGCCGACCGCCGCGCAGGCGGCGGAGGAGTTGCTGGCGCTGCAGCGCCGGATCGATCGGCCGCGGGCGGTCCGCAGGCTGGCCGTTCTCGCGGCGGCGGGGGCGGTGCTCGGCGCCGCGGTCGCCACGGCCGTCTGGCGGCGCGTTCCCTTGGCGCCCCAGGAGGTGGTGCATGGGCGCGTCGTCGTCGCGGTGGCCGACTTCTCCAACCAGACGGGGGAGCCGGAGCTCGACGGCCTCTCGGGCCTGCTCATCACCTCGCTGGAGCAGTCGAGGGGGCTGGCCGTGCTCACCCGCCCCCGCATGCTCGACCTGGCCCGCCGCCCGGGGCGCGACGAGCCTTCGCGAGTCGACGAGCGAGTGGGCCGGGAGGCGGCGCGGGCGGCCAACGCGCGGGCCCTGCTCCTCACGACGGTGCGCCGCGCCGGGTCTGCCTACTCCGTGGACCTGCGCGCGCTCGAGCCGACGAGGGACGAAGCCCTCTTCGGCGCCCACGAGGAGGCCGCGACCCGGGATGGGCTCCTCGCCGCCGTCGATCGCCTGTCGGCCCGCGTCCAGAGCAAGCTGGCGGCGGGAGTGGCCACAGCCGCGATGAAGGTAGGCACCGCAGTCACGCCGAACGTCGAGGCGTACGCCTCCTACTTCGAGGCGGTGAACCTCCTGGCGGAGTCGTGGGACGTGCCGCGCGCTCGAGCTGCGCTGCGCCGGGCAGTGGCCATCGACCCGGACTTCGCGCTGGCGCGTCTGCTTCTCGCCGCGCTGGCCCGGTCGTACTCGGGTACGGACGACGAGTGGCAGGAGCACCTGGCCGCGGTCCGGCGCCTGGGCGATCGGCTTCCCGAGAAGGAGCGGCTGCTCGCCGCCCTCGTGGCGGCCGAGCGGCCGGAGGAGCTCCGGGCCCGCGCCGGCGAGCTCGCCGATCGCTTTCCCGAAGACAAGATGGCGCTGTACCTCGCCGGCGCCCTGGCGCGGGAGGAAGGCCAGCCCGATCTCGCGCTCGACCGCCTCCGGCGGGCCGTGGAGCTGGACCCGGCCTTCGCGCCGGCGCTGGTGGACTTCGTCATGCTGGCCGCGGGCTCGAGCCGGACGGACGAGGCGCTGGCGGCCGCCCGCCGCGCCGTCGCCGCGCGCCCCGGGCCCCACACGCTCGCCCCCCTGGGCTTGGCCCACGCTGCTCGCGGCGAGAGGGAGGAGGCGGTCCGCGAGGTCCGTCGCGCCCTGGACCTCGGGGCGGGCCGGGTCTCGGACACCGCCATCGACATCGCCCGGGTCCTCTTCTGGGCCGGCCGCCTGCAGGAGTCGGAATCTGCCCTGCACGCCTGGCGCGACTGCGCGGAGCCCTCGTGCGGAGGCGCGCTGATGGAGCTCGGGCTGATCCAGGTGGCGCGGGGACGCCTCCGCGAGACCTCGCGCCTCGCCGAGCGCCTCGGCAGCCTCTCGCCGGCGTGGAAGGTCGAAGCGCACAATCTCGCCGGCGCCGAGCGCCTCGCGTCCGGCGACCTCGCCGGCGCGGCCGACGAGTGGGCCCAGGCTCTGCGGGGCCCCGCCGCCCTGGCATACGTAGGAAGCCTCGAAGCGGCGGCCACGGTGGCCCGCGAGATGCCCGTGGACTCGTTCCGCCTCGACTTCTACCGCGGCATCCTCGCCTGGCGCTCAGGGGATCGCCAGGCCGGCGCTGCCCACCTGGGGCGCGGCCTCGCCAAGGACGGGAGCCAGGCCCAGGCGCTCTTCTGGCTCGGGGAGATGAAGGCGGAAGCGGGCGAGCACGAGCAGGCCGCCCGGGCCCTGGAGCGGTTCCTCGCGACCTTCAAGCTCGACAGCGGGGTCTTTCCGCATGCCATCCGCTCCAAGGCGCGGCTCCAGCTCGCCCGGAGCCAGATGGCGCTCGGGCGCACATCCTCGGCCCGCGCCACGCTCGATCATCTCCTCGAGGAGCTGGGGCAGGCCGACCCCGACCTCCCAGCGCTCGCCGAGGCGAAGGCGCTGCGGAGGCGCCTCGCCGCGGGCGGACCGGCGCAGTGAGCGACCCCGGCGCCGGGGCAGCGACCATCAGTACACCCGCTTGCGCACCCCCGCCCCGGCGAGCAGCGCCCGCAGCCCCTCCGCCGGGTCCGGCCCCCCGAAGGCCATACCGGCCGGCGCCTGCCGCAAGACCTCGGGGATGGCCTCCCGGGTCGGCCCGCACACCACCACCGGCAGCTTCATCGCCCTGGTGAGCTCGGAGAGCAAGAAGTCGATCCCATCGGCGGGGAGCAGCACCAGCGCCCCCACCGCTCCGGCGCCGAAGGGGCGCCACAGCGGGCGCTGCGAGCGGTCGCCGGGCAGGGCGCACACGTCCACCCGCGCCTCCCCGAGGTCGAGCCGGCCCACCGTCCCGAAGAAGCGCTCCCCGTCCGGCTCGGGAACGAAGCCGGGCACGGTGGCGAAGCGGGCCAGGGCGGCGCGGCGCGACAGCGGGCCGCCGCCGGCCAGGATCACCTTGCCGGTGGTCTGGTGGCCGCTGGCGCGCCCGCGGGCGATGCGGGCGCGGAGCGCGTGCAGCTCGTGAGCCGCCAGCAGCCCGGCCGCGTCCGGCGGCTCGGGACGCCGGTCCCGGCGGCGTGCGTACCCCCGCTCCAGGAGCGCCGCCACCGCCCGCATGACCTCGAGGTCGCTGGCCCGAGCGCCGTCCAGCACCTCGGCGAAGGGACGCGCCCGCCCGAGGAGCGCCACCACCTCCTCGGTGACCGGGTGCAGGCCGTCCGGGATCTCCGCCGGCGCCACCGAGAGCTCGAGCAGGTCCCCGGGCGCGGGCAGGGCCGGCAGGAGCACGGCCGCCTCGTCGGACTGGCGCAATCCCTCCAGCAACAGCTCGTCGAGCTTGCGATCCAGGCGCCGCTCGGCTGGCGGCGGCCCGGGCAGAAAGGCGAACTGCCCCTCGCGCCAGGAGAGCAACCGGTAGACGGCCTTCTCCGCCGAGGCGGCCCCCACTCGCGCCTCGGCAACCCGTCCCTCGGCCAGGGCGATCTGGCCGCGGACGCCCTCCCGTTCCACCGACAGCGACCCGCTCTTGCGGTTCACGGCCAGGATCTGGAGCAGGTCTGCGAGCGGGATCTGGGCCAGGTTGCCCTCCAGCTCGCGCCCCTCGCCGGAGACGGCCCGGGCGGCCTCCACCTTGCGGAACACCTGCTCGATGCGGGCCAGCACCTCGTCCTGGTTGAAGGGCTTCTTGAGGAAGGCGCCCACCCGCACCTTGTCCGGGTCGCCCGACTCGCCGGTGAGCACCACCGGAATGCGCTCGGTGCGCGGGTTGGTGCGCAGGATGCGCAGGAAGGTGCGGGCGTCGAGGAGCGGGGTGCGCTCGTCGAAGAGCACCAGGTCCGGGAAGCGCAGGATGGCCACCTCCAGCGCCCGCGTGCCGTCGCGGGCCCCGTGGACCTGGTACCCCTTCTGCCGCAGCGCCGGGGCCAGCTGCCGCGCCGTCACCGGGTCGGGGTCGACGATGAGGATCTTGCGCGCCTGGGCCATGGGGTCTCTGGCTTCGGGCCTCAGGCATCAGGCTTCGGGAACGACGCCGCAGCGTGCTTTTCCTGCAGCCTGCAGCCCGGGGCCTGAAGCCTGGTTCTCATATGGGCCGCAGGTCGTAAAGCGCCTGGAGCTTGCCCACCAGCGCGTCCACCAGCGGCACGTCGGCGGTGTGGAAGAGCCGGCCGCCCGGCCCCTCCAGCAGGGCGTAGGCCGAGCCCTCGCTGAAGAACAGGAGGAAGGCGTGGTCGCGCAGGCGGGCTTCGCCGTCGAGGTAGACCCGGGTGACCAGGGGGTGGTCGGGCGAGCCGTCCCCGCCGCGCGGGCCGAGCAGGTAGACGCTGGCCGGGCTGTCGCCGGAGCGAGCGGCGCCCTGGCCCGGCGGGAGCGCCCCCAGGACCGGCGCCTGGCCCACCGCGGCGCCGCCCAGGTAGAGCAGCCCCCGGGCCCGCGGGTCGCGCCCGATCTCGCGCGCCGCCTCGCGCTGGGCGGCGCGGGTGAGCTCGGGGTCGGAGGGGCGGCGCGCCGAGGCCGAGCTGTCCGGCAGCCGGGCCGAGTCGGCCAGGAGGATGTCGCACAGCTCCCAGAAGCCAGCCGGCTCCAGGTCCTCGAGGTGCAGGCGCCTGAGGAGCGAGCCGCGCTGCTCCTCGGCGCGGGACCGGCACCAGTAGAGCAGCTCGTCGAAGTCCTCCCCGTCCTTGGGGAAGGTGGCCGCCCCCATGGAGAGCAGGAGCGGCACCTTCTCGGCCAGGGCCCGGACCGAGGCCTCCTTGCGCACCTCCTCGCCGGCGCGGCGCTGGAACATGAGCGCGCCGAAGTAGTCGGTCTCGGGGAGGAGCAGGTAGTACTCGCTGTCCGACACCTTGGCCAGGATGTCGGCGTCGCGCACCACGCGCGACACGGCGGAGACCAGGTCGCGGCCGACGGAGCGGAAGAGATCGCGCCCGGCCTCGCGCCGGACCTGCTCCAGGTTGTCCACCGAGACCAGGAGGAGCGAGAACTGCCGGTGGTAGCGGCGCGCCTTGTAGAACTCCTTGCCGGCGTAGTCCACGAAGTAGGAGAGGTTGTAGGCCTGGGTCTCCCGGTCGCGGAGCCCCGTGCGCTCCAGCGCCTGGAAGCGGCGGGCGTTGCGGACGGCGATGGCGGCGAAGTCGGCCACCGCCAGCGCCGCGGCGTGCTGGTCCGACCCGAAGCGCCCCCGGGCCCGGTCGGTGAGCAGGGCCAGCCCCACCGGCTCCTCGTCCACCAGGAGCGGCACGTAGAAGGCCTCCCCCGGGGGCGCCCCTGGCGCCAGGAAGGGAGCGCCGGCGCGGATCCCGGGGGCCAGCTCCCCGTCCCGCGCGTCGACGGCGGGGAGGAGGGCGCTCCGGTCCACCAGCCCCCGGTAGCCTCGCAGGGCGAGCCGCCCCTGCTCGTCGGCGATCCAGATGGCGCCTCCCTGGGCGTCGGTGACCCGCGCCATCACCGAGAGGGTGAGGTCCTGGAGGCGCTCCAGGTCCAGGGTGGCCAGCAGCGCCGCGCACTGCCGGAAGAGGGACTGGCTCTTCACGAACTCGAGGTTCTCGGACAGGAGCGCCGAGTGCTCGCGCCGGAGGCGCCCGCGCTCCAGGGCGCGCTGCACCACCGCCTCCAGCTCGTTGCGGTCCACCGGCTTGGTGAGGAAGTCGGCGCAGCCGGCCTTCATGGCGCCCACCGCCAGCCTCACGTCCTCCTGGGCGGTGACGGCCACCGCCTCCAGCTCGGGGTCGCGCACCCGGGCCTCTCGCACCAGCTGGATGCCGTCCATCCCCGGCATGATGATGTCGGTGACCAGCACGTCGAAGCGCTCGCCGGCGAGGAGGCGCGAGGCTTCTTCCCCGGAGGCGGCGGTGCGCACCGCGTGGCCCCGGGCCGCCAGCATCTCCTGGTAGAGGTCGCGGAAGAAGCGCTCGTCGTCGACGACGAGGATGCGGCCGGGGGCCATTCAGTGCTGCTCCGCAGCAGTCATGAGGCACCTTGCGCCCCCTGCTCCGCAGCACTTCGCGGGGAAGGCCCCGTGCCTTGCATGAGAAGCGGCAAGGCACGGGCCCTCCCCGCGGGCCCTACCGGGGGAGGCGGGGCGCCGCCTCCCCCGGACCCCCACCCGCATGGCGCGCCACCCGGGCCGCTCGGGATTTCTGGTGCGCGCCATTACAGGTCGGTCTCCCCCTGGAAGACCCGCTCGGCCGGGCCGCGAAGCTGAATGTGCAGGTCGTCCTCCACGGTGACGCGCAGGACGCCGCCCGGCAGCCGCACCTCCAGCGGCCGGCCGGCCGGGAGCCAGCCGCCGCGCACGGCGGCGGCCGCCGCCGCCGAGGCGCCGGTGCCGCAGGCGTCGGTGAGGCCGGCCCCCCGCTCCCACACCACCAGGTCCAGCCCGCCCTCGTGCGGCTCGGCGAACCCGACGTTGACGCCGCCGGGGACCATGCGCTCGATGGCCGGCCCGGCCGACTCGGCCAGGGCGCGGCCCGGGCCGCGGAAGATGACGGCGTGCGGGTTGCCCATGCTCACGCGCACGGCGTGAAACCGGTCCCCGCCCACCTGGAAGTCCTGCTCGCCCTCGACGCGGGCCGTGCCCATGTCCACGCTGAAGGATTCGATCTCGCCGCCCGGGCCGCGGTGGAGGGTGCAGCGCCGCTCGCCGGCGTCGGTCTCGATGGCCATCTCGCCCGAGAGGCCCCGGGTCTCGACGAGGTGCCGGGCGAAGCAGCGGATGCCGTTGCCGCTCATGGCCCCCACCGACCCGTCGGAGTTGTAGAGGTGCATGCGCGCCGCGCCGCCCTCCGCGGCCGGGAGCACGGTGAGGACGCCGTCGGCTCCCACGCCGCGGCGCCGGTCGCACAGGCCGAAGGCCCGCTCCGGGGTCATGAGCGGCGGCCCCTCGACCACGATGAAGTCGTTGCCGAGGCCGTGGTACTTCCAGAAGCGCAGCGACACGCCGGCATCATAGCCCAGGGCCGCCCGGGTCGCCGAGGCCCGCGGGGCGGCGCCGGGGTTCGTTTGCCGGATCCCGTTCACCTCGGGTACGCTGGCGCGCATGGCGCCGTCCCCCCGCTGCGCCCGGCACCGCGCGGCACCGGCCGGGTGGGCCTGCCAACGCTGCGGCCAGGCGCTCTGCCCGGACTGCGCCTACCTGCACGTGGCCGGGACCACCACCCTCACCGCCTGCTCGCTCTGCGGCGGCGTGGCCGCCCCCCTCACCGTGCACCGGGCCCAGGCGGCCTCCTTCCCGTCGCGCCTGCCCCGGGCCCTGCTCTATCCGCTCTCCCGCGGGGGCCTCCTGACGCTGGCGGCGGTGGCGGCGGTGGTGACCGCGCTCCGCTGGTTCGGCCTCCTGGGGGCCTTCCTGGCCAGCGGCGTCTCCTGGGCCTTCTTCTTCTCCCTCATCCGCACCAGCGCCCGCGGCTCGGAGGAGCTGGAGGTGGGCGACTTCGGCGACCCCCTCTCCGACGTCGTGGTCCCCGCCCTGCGCGGCCTTCTGGCCACGGCCCTCTTGTGGGTGCCGGCGCTCCTGTACCTCGCCTCCAGGATCGACCGCGAGTCGCTGGCCAACCCGGCCGCCCTCGCCGGGCTGGCGGCCGATCCGGTGCTGTGGCTCATCCTGCTCGCCTCGGTGCTCTACGCGCCCATGGCCATCGTGATGGCCGCCATGGGCGGCGGCTTCCTGCAGATGCTGAACCCGGTCGCCGGCGTGGCCTTCATGGCGAGGCTGGGCCGGGACTACCTCGTCGCGGTGGCCGCCATCGTGGCGCTCGGCCTCGGGGACCTCCTCGCCGGCCTGCTGGGCCGTCTGTTCGCCGCAACCGGGGTCCCCTTCGTCTCCGCCTGGGGCGCCGCCGCGCTCGGCCTGTACTTCCCTGCGGTGATGTCGCGGGTCCTGGGGCTCCTGCTCCATGTGCGCGGCGACAGCCTGGAGGTGGGCCTGCCCCAGGACTACCAGGACCCGGTGCTGCCGGGCGTGGAGCCCCGCGGGTCGCCGCCGGCTGCCGATGCCGCCGCGCCCGGGACCGCCGCTCCGCCGGAAGCGCCGCCGACCCCCGCGGCTCGTCCCGCCCCGGCGGCGGCGCGGGTCGCGCCGGTTGCGTCGGCCGCTCCCGCCCCGGCCGAGCCGGTGCTGGAGACCGTCGACCTCCGGGCGGCGATCGCGCGGGCTGTGGAGGAGGAGGACCTCCCCCGGGCCGTTGCCCTCTACGGCGCCTCGTCGCTCCGGGCGAGCGATCTCGAGCCGCGGGTGCACTTCGCCGTGGCCCGGGGCGCCGCCGCCGCCCGCGACTACCGGCTGGCGGTGCGGGCGCTGCGCGCGGCGGCCTCGAGCCCGAAGGACCCGGTGGCGCCGCGGGCCCTCCTGGTCATGTCCCGGATCTACGCCCGCAAGCTCGGCGACCCGGCCACGGCGAGGCGGATGCTCGACCACCTGCTCGAGAGCTACCCGGAGTCGGACGCGGCGCGGGAGGGAAGGGCCGACCTGGCGGCGGCGGGGTGAGGACGAGCCGGCCGGTACTGCCGGCGGGGGATCGGGACCTGTGAAAGACGCTCGGGGGCCCCAGCGAAGCTGGGGAGGGGCGAAGCCCCTCCCCGCCGGACGGCGTGCGAGGCGAAGCCGAAGCGCGCCAGGCTCCAGCGGAGCAGGGATGGGGCCCGTTCGTCGAGCGGAGGTCCAGCCTTGCTGGACCGGAGCGAGCGGGGGACTGGGGGGCCGCATGGCCCCCCAGCAAGAATGACGGGCGGCACGCCCCGTCACGATTGGCTGAACGACGGCGCGATTCGCGACGCCGGAGGCGATGGCGAATCGCGAAACCGTCGTTCAGCAGAACCGCTCGATGGCCCCTTCGAGAATCGCGGCGGCCCGCTCCAGCTCGGCCACCTCCACGTACTCGCCGGTGCGGTGCGCCACTCGGATGTCGCCCGGCCCGAAGACGCAGGCCTCGGCCCCCATGTCGATGAGCTCGGGCAGCTCGGTGCCGAAAGGAATCGACCGCGAGGGAGTGCCGCTCGCCTGCTCGAGGAAGCGCACCACCTCGGCCGTGGCCGGGGTCACCGCCGCCTTGTCGACGCGCATGGGGGTGTGCGCCACCCGCAGGCGGCCGTCGCTCCGGGCGGCCAGGCGCGCCGCCGCCTCGTCCAGCAGCTGGAGCGCCCGCTCCGGGGGCTGGCCCGGGATGGGGCGCCACTCCAACGTGAAGAAGCACTCCCCGGCGAGGATGTTGCGGGCCTTGCCGCCGCGGATCATCCCCACGTTGAAGGTGGTGTGGGGCGGCGCGAAGTC